>NZ_CP030352.1:1177500-1777500 GCF_000876675.2 Novosphingobium sp. P6W | reverse complement strand
CGGGCGCGGTGCGCACGGTATACTCGCTCACCAGCCCACCCGTCATCGCCCAGGAGCCAAGCGCCGCGAAGGCGACCGACGCCGCCATCGCCGGCCACATCCAGCGGCGCGGCGAGCGAGCCGTGGGATCCAGCGCGAAAGGATCCGGTGCGAGTTCGTCGGGCGCGGCGCGGGCTAGCTGGACGGCAGGTTCCAGCGCAAGGTCGGCATCGCACACGGCCTCGTAGATGTCGTTGTGCCGGGGATCGGCATCGAGCCAGCGGGCAAAACCGTCCCAGTCCCCGTCGGAGTGGTCATTGAGACGCAGGTGCCAGGCGATCGCTTCCTCGCGCATGATGTCTTCAGCGGGCGATTGCATCGGTGCCTCCTGCATTCCCTGCGGCGCCCGGGTCCAACCGGCTGCGAATTTCGAGTACGGCATTGTAGGCGCGCTGGAGATGTTTTTCGACCGCGCTCAGGCTGATACCCAGGTCGCGTGCGATGATTTTCTGCGACACGCCTTCGATCCGGTATTGCCGGAAGACATGGGCGGTACGGTCCGGCAGCGCCGCCAGGCAAGCCTCCACCCGCGCAAGGTGATCGCGCGAAAGCAGGGTTATCTCGGGATCGGGCGACAGGTCGGCCATCTCCATCTCCACTCCCGGAGACTTTGCCGGGGCATCCAGCCAATCGGCATCGCGGGCCTGCTGGCGAGCTTCGGTCCGGCGGCGGGTATGCGCCATGTTGTTGAGCATCTGGTACAGATAGGCCTTGGGCGCACGCACCGGCCCGGTCACCGTCGTTTCGACTTTCAAGAAAAGGTCCTGCAGCAGATCGTCGGCATCCGCCTCTCCGACCCGGCGTGAGAGCAGAAACCGACGCAGTTCGGGCCGCAGCGCAAGGCATAGCTGGCGCAGGCCACCTTCGGCGGGCACTTCCTGCCCCTGCGACGTCATCGCCCGTTCTGCCTGAGCAAAGATTCTCTCCCTTGGCTGGCCTTGAAGGTGCCGGCGATTTTGCGCCTCTGGTATCACGATAGCCACTTTAAAACATCGCCGTCAGCGTCAGGCCCACGTCGCTCGCATGGTGCATCCCGGCACCCGGTCCCAGGGCGCGACTGCCCTCGCGGGCTTCCACAGTGAGCCAAGTGCGCGCATTGTCCCGGTCGCCATCGACCGCCAGCCGAGCGGCTGCGCGCAAACCGCTGGCCGCTGCCGATTCTCCATTGCCAATCCGCACGACATCCAGATCCATGCGCCGCCCGCCCCAGCCCTCCTGCCGGAACCATCCGGTCGAAACGGTCCAGCGGCTGCCCCGGTCCCAGGCTAGTTGCACATCGGCATAGGCGGCCCTGGATTTGGCGGGAAAGACCACAGCGGAAAGCGCGTGGCGGCTGACCTTGCCGACGCGGGCGCTGACACGCAGGACATCGCTATCCCCGACCGCGTGCCACATCTCCATGCTCGTCTGGCTGTTGGCGAAGTGGCCGCCCGATGCGCAACACGGGCGGTCTTCCGGCCCGGACGATCGTAACGACAGAAAATCGAGGCTCCAGCCCCCGCTGCCGCGATCGACAGCCAGTTTCACGGCCTTCGAACGATCAATGGCGGCACGGTCGCCGCCGGTCCATTGGAACTGCTCGGGCAGGAGCATGACCGCGCGGGCACCCTGCTCCTTGTGCGAAGCCGCCAGGTTCGAGCGGGCTTCGGCTCCAGCAGGAGCGGTCACCGTCAGCGCGCACACAAGGCTCAAGGTTCTCGTTCCGCGCATCCCCGCCGCTTCCCTCTGCTGCCGCCCCGCAAGCCGGGGCACATCACTGGGACTCCACGCCTTGCAGGAAACCGCACTCGGGATTGCCCGGTGCGGCTTTGCAGGCGCGGCGGTGTCTATCCTGCGAACCTGTGGGAGTACCTTGCGTGAAGCGCCTGCGCCTGTTGACCTTCATCCCCCTCGCCGCGATCGTCGCCCTCAACCTGTCCCGGCCATCGCCAGCAGCCGTTCTGGATCTGCCCGTGCCGGTACAGCGGCCCGCTGCGGGCGATCTTTCGGTCATGACCTACAATATCAAGGGATTGCCCTTCCCGGCGGCTTACGGCCGTGCCGACGAGGTCCGGCAGATCGGCGAACGCCTGGGCGACCTGCGCCGGGCAGGAACCCAGCCCCACGTCGTACTGTTGCAGGAAGCCTTCATCCCGCAAGCCAAGGCCATTGCTACCGCCGCCGGCTACGCACATTTCGCCATCGGCCCCGCAGCAGCAGATGCCCCGACAGCCTCGGCCAAGTCGCCTGCTGCGACCGACGCGGCATTCGCGAGCCAAGCCTCTTGGTCAAAGGGCGAGGGCCTTGGCAAATGGGTCGACAGCGGGCTTGTGATCCTGTCCGACTATCCGATCGTCCGCACACGCAGGATGGCGTTTCCCGCCGATATGTGTGCAGGCTATGACTGCCTTGCCGCCAAAGGCGTGCTGGTGGCCTGGGTGAAGGTCCCCGGCCATGACCGCCCCATCGCCATCGCCGACGTGCATCTCAATTCGCGCAAGGCTTCGGGCGTCGAGCTGGGGCGGGCGAACTTTGCGTACCAGAGCCAGATCGCCTCAACGCGCACGTTCATCCGCGCCAGTGTAGCCGCCGATAGCGATGTGATCTTCGGCGGTGATTTCAACCTCGGCCATGACCGGGACCGCATCGCCGCCCAGGCTGCCGACGGCGGCCTGCTTGCCGGCAGTCTGGAGGCCACCGACCTCGACCGCGTTGCCCCCGGATTCCCGCAGAACGCGCAGGCCGTCGCCGCCGTCCGCAAGCATGCCAAGGACAAGCAGTACTTCCGCGCCGGGACGGGCGAACACCTGGGCCTGCGCGACTTGCGGGTGCCATCGGGCTTCCGGGACGAGAACGGTAGAGCGCTGTCCGACCATCTGCCTTACATCGCTGACTACGTCCTGCGATGAAACAATCCCCCGATACAGTCGAAAAGGACCGCACTTTGTCATCTGCCGCCCGACAGGCCCTATCGAAAGTGCCGCAAGTGACCCTTGGTTTCTGGGTCATCAAGATCCTCGCCACCACGCTGGGCGAAACAGCCGGCGACACGGTCAGCATGACGCTGAACCTGGGCTATCTGGTGGGCACCGCGATCTTTGCGGGCATTCTGCTGGTGCTGGCATGGCGGCAGATCGCAGCGCGCGCATTCCACCCCTATCTCTACTGGGCCACGATCATCGCCTCGACGACCGCCGGCACCACGATGGCCGACTTCGCCACCCGCTCGATGGGTATCGGTTATGCCGGCGGCTCGGCTTTGTTGCTGGGCTGCGTGCTGGCATCGCTGGCCGTGTGGCACCGCGCGCTGGGGTCAATCGCGGTCGAAAGCGTCCATGAGCCTCGGGCGGAGGTCTATTACTGGATAACGATCACGTTTTCGCAGACATTGGGCACGGCGCTGGGAGACTGGACCGCGGACACGGGCGGGCTGGGCTATTCGGGGGCGGCGCTGGTCTTCGGCGGCCTGCTGGCGATCGTGTGCCTGCTCTATTTCCGAAGCCGGGTCAGTCATGTAGCCCTGTTCTGGTCGGCCTTCATCCTAACGCGGCCACTGGGCGCAGCGGTGGGCGACCTGCTAGACAAGCCGCTGGAAAAGGGCGGACTGGCATTCAGCCGGCCCCTCGCATCCGCAGCCCTCGCGGCGGCGATCCTGCTGCTCATCGCGGTCCTGCCGCAGCGAACCGGAAAGACGGTTGACCTGTAAAAGGCGGCGTCAGCGGGTTGGCCAACATCGATGCGAGGGGCGCGCGGCATGCAGACCCCGGCCGTTTCGCGCGGATCATATCTTGTTGGAACGTGGCACCCTGTACAGCGACATCGTAGATGACGTGTGGGGCGAAGCGGAGGCTGGGCGCAGCCCGGACGTAGCTTCCCCCCACACGGGCGCGGGTTTCCCCGTGCCGTCGGCGGCGACAGCGGTCAGGATGGTCCGATCTTCAACGCCAAGAAGAGGATCGGATGCCTGGCCGTCCTATCACCGACAAACAGCAGAGGTACTACATGTCCCTTCGTCAAAAACACCCGCAAAAAGCCGCCGCTGCCACGGCGGGCTTTTCCACCAGCACGGGCTACCGGACAGAGCAAATTCCCGGTCGCCATCGGAGCGTCGCCGGGAGCGACGTCATGGCGGCGGCAGGCCCGATCCGCTCGCCGAACTGTGGGATAAAGAGATCGTGCCTTTGCTCGAGAGCACGCCGGCAACGAGCTTGTGGCGCGCGGATGCCGGGTCTTCTTCACCCGGACCACCGATCTCGTCCAGCGTCTGCAGGCCGCACGCCAGTCCCTGACCTTGACCCAGGAGATCGCCAGGCTCGACCGCTTCGACCTGGTCATCCTCGATGACCTGTCTTCCGTCCGCAAGGACCAAGCTGAAACCAGCGTCCTGTTCGAACTCATCTCTGCCAGATACGAACTGCGCTCCATCATGATCACCGCCAACCAACCATTCAGCGGTTGGGATGCCATTTTTTTGGATAAGGCAATGACAGTCGCTGCCATCGACAGGGTCGTTCACCACGCCACTATCTTCGAAATGAACGTCGAGAGCTATCGCAGGCGATCCGCCTTGGCCGCAGCGACATCGCTCCGCGACAGTGCTCCTGATCCAGCGACATCGCCCAGCGACATCGCTGCGCGACGCCGCATCTTGATCCCGGCTAACTTCGTGGGACACTATCCCCAACGTCACCGCTGACACATCACCATCAGTGTCGCTGACCAATCACCGGCGATGTCGCGCTACAGCACCTGTTACCATGCAGTGGATCGAGCACGAAGAAGCGCGTATTCTGCACCTCACCCGCAAAATATCAAGTCTCATCTGAATATCGGGCGACGACAAGCACGTCGTCACCAGTGCTGTCGAGAACGCTGCTGACTGGTTCGCCATAGGAAATTGACGCTACCATGTTCGAGAGAGGTCTTGGAGTTCAGCAAGACCCAAAGCCGGCCTGCCACCCTTGCGTTCAGTTGGCCGGATCCCTCCGCTCGGCGAGATCATCTAAAACATCGACGAAGAATCCCGATCGAACCTGCGACCAATAGAGTTCTCGGCCTCGCCCCTTTACCGACAGTCCCATATTTCCGCCCGCTGCGCAGACGAACAAGATATCCGGCGATGGTACCTCATGTCTCACACTTCATCTTCCTTCAAAGACGAAAGTATTGCCGCCACCCGTTGGACCCACCTTGGAAAGCGGATATCTGGGTCATCCCGCCAACAGCGACTATGCCGTCGCCAGATCACACTTCGAAGCAAGCTCTTCCGCAGGATCATAGGTATCGGGCCAATCCACCCGGCGCTTGAGGCCGGAACGCAAGAACAAGACAGGAATCTTCAGAAATAGCAGCTCAGAGTGAATGAACGTGTCGACAAGCCGCTCCCACCATTTCGGCTCGCGCTTACCATGTGCTTTGAGCCATGCGTCATACGGCTGCCAATGGCTCGGTTCGTCCTTTTCGATTATGCGGAAGATCTTCATCAGAGTTCGGTCGTGCTTTACCAAGGGATGATCGAGCAGGATTTCGACCTGTTTGTGACCGCGCTGTTCGGTCAGCGAGATAACCAGGCACAACTTCTCGAATAGTTCGTCGCATGCGACAATCGAGGCCGTATCTAGCTCATCGATAGTCTGGCGGAACATGATCTCGACGAAGCGGTCGATGTGGCCGCAGGTGCGGTCGACTAACATGGGCATTCGCCCCTGCATCTCAAACCAACGACGGAACATTAAATAATGTTTCCGCTCGTCGGCGCGGTGCTTTTCGATCGCGTGTATGAATTCCTGATCGTCGGGCGAACGGGCGCGGACGGCCTCTAATACGCGGTCGATCGCGGTGTAGCCTCGATGTTCGTTATAGATGTAGATCGATCCTAAGACGTCAAGATAGCGATTGCGAAGCGAGCTCAACATCGGCGACCGCTACTCTCGATTGACGGTATTGGGAAGCGAGACCGACTCGCAAGTTGAGCTTACGCAAGGGGGCACTTCGCGACGGGCATCTTTTCACCCGATCGAAGGCATGTGCCGGCGGTCAGCAGACGGGCAGATATCTGCCATTTTCCGAAGGTGAGCCAACACTTCCCTATCGGCCACCGCACCACAATCGTGGTTTACGACAGGCAGCTAGCCGCCGCAGCGATTGGGGTCTCATTGCCATCGGAGCGGGCCATGGCTTTCCGCGAAGCGAGCAGCGCGGCGAGAGCCGACGAGATAAGCAGCGCGGCGCTCATGAGGAAGGTTGCTTGATAGCCAAGGCGATCGAACACCAAGCGACCGGAGCGGCGGTGCCGATCGCGCCCCAGAGTACAAGCAGTGCAGCAACGATGACAGGAGAAGAGCCGAAAATAATCAATCCTGCGGCTACAGCAGCCATGGTCAAAGGCATTACGACTAGCAGTGCGTAGAGAGATTTCTTGAGCGCGAACCCGATTACATAGGATCCCGCGACGCCGGCAAGGCCTAGCAGCATCAGCGACAGCGACAGCGTGGAGACATCGACAGCGGTGACCGTTTCCAGGAATGGCCTCAGGTAGGTGAACAACGCGAACTGCCCCATGAATAACAGTGCCACGGCGGCCATGCCGAGCCGCACCTGCGGCCGACGCAGGACCTTGAAGGTCGCCCCGCCGCTCGTACGTTCGCGGCTCGGCATCTTTGGAAGCGTGAAGAACTGCCAAGCTAGCGTGACTGCGGCGAGCGGCACAATGCAGAAAAAACGCACCGCGCCAACCGATGTACTGGCCAAGGAAGCTACCAAGGGCGCCGCAATCGTCGTTGCCAACGCGTTGCCGCCATTGAGCAGGGCAAGCGCGCGCGGAACTGCATCCTCGGGTACGAGCCGCATGACGGTTGCCGACGACATAGACCATGCGAACGATAACAACGAAGATATCCTCGGCCAGCTAAGTATGGTGCACGCGAACGGAGTCGCTTGGCAGGTGGCGGCAGCTATCCCAGCATCCCTCTCCAGACCGGACATTCCGCAATCGGCCAGTGATGGCATACCTGAGCCAGAGATCCCGCGCCGGAGAAGTGTCCGGTGTCGGCTGAAAAGCCGTCGTTCGCGAGAGGTGCAGCGAACGGTCGCTTTGTCCCACGACTTGCCGGCGGTCGGCGACCAAATTATGCCGTTTGGTTCGACACGGCAAACGTCGGCTCGCGACCAAGCCGGTCATTCACGTGCTTGGCAACTGCTCGACCGTTTTGGACCGTCAGAGGGGCGCGTCCTTTACCAGAGCAAGCGCGTGCCGGAGCAGTGGTGAAAGGCTCAGCTGCAGCTTTGGCTCGTTTCCGCAGCTTGGCGATATAGGCGACCACGTCGGCGTTTTCGGGATCCAGAAGGACGTTCAGCCTCTTCGACACTAGCAAGAGCGCCGCGTCCTCGCCGCGAGGTCCGACTTCCATGCACCGGTCGAGTAAAATCCGAAGGTCATGCACGGCGTCAGCGTCGATGCGCGGCCCGATCCCTGCGAGCCGCTCGCCTAGTGCTGCGTAGAAGACGTCCGCTCTCTCCGTAGATACGTTGGCGGCGTCGATTGCGGCTGCCGCGGTCATGCGGCTGACCGCACCCGAGTTCACCAATCGTTGCACCAGCGCCGCTCCGACCCCACCCGACGCTCCAAAAATGCAGGCTCGCATCGCAGCTATTCTTTGACCATGGACATCGGCCGGAAAGTGGCGGTTTCCTGAAGCCCCTCATATTCCCGTATGGTCAATCCTTGGGTGGCCAAAGCGGCGCAAATATCCTGCACATTAGAATCAGGCGTGGAGGCCGCGGCAGTCAGGCCGATGGCACTTGCCTTGTCGATCACCGCCCAATCGAGATCGCACCGATCCCGAACCAGCATCGAATCCTTGCAGCCTGCCGCCAATGCTACCTCGACAAGCCGATTGGCGTTGGACGACTGCGTGTCGCCGACGACCAGTAGGCAATCCACGATTCCCGCGATCGACGCCACCGCAACCTGGCGGTTGGTGGTTGCGTAGCAGATATTGCCCGCGCGAGGGCCGACGATGTCCGCGAACCTCCCCTCCATTTCGGCAACGATCGCGCGTGCGTCGCGGACCGAAAAGGTGGTTTGGACGGCATAGGCAATCTTTGTATCGCGACGCACCCCGAGGGCAGCAACATCTCCCGGCGCGGAGACGAGGGAGATGCCATCGGGCGGAACCTGTGCCAAAGTACCGATGATTTCGGGATGGTCGGCATGGCCGATAAGCAGGATATGTCGACCGGCGCGATAGTGGGCAATCACGTGGGAATGGACCTTGGCGACCAGCGGACAGGTTGCGTCTATCACCTTGAGGCTGCGGGCGATCGCAGCCCGCCTGACGGAGGGCGCCACGCCGTGGGCCGAAAGGATCACGGCCGCGCCTTCAGGCACCTCCTCTATTTCGCGCACGAAGATCGCTCCCATTGCAGCCAGCCGATCAGTGACGGTCTGGTTATGGACAATCGGGCGACGGATATAGACCGGCCGACCAAAAGTCATCAGGTCGCGCTCGACACCCTCTATCGCGCGAGTCACACCCGCACAAAACCCTCTCGGATTTGCGAGCAACACGATACGTTCGGGGCGGTCACTTTCGGTCGAGGGGGCTCATCCTATGCAAGTCGGCACCCGCCTTAGGTGCCATAAGCCGTGCGTCTTAGCCGGTCCTGTAGCTTCCCGACATGCGCACCTTCGGACAGGTTGATCCTTCGAACATTGCGTCCAGATTGCACTGGCCGGGTCGGGGGCCCCCAACCCCGATCCGCACACAGTGACCGCGCTCCATGCCATTGGTCCGGCACTGATAGGAACAGTCATGACCTCCCCTCGCACCGCCATTGTCATCGGAGCCGGTTTCGGCGGGCTCGCGCTGGCCATTCGCCTACAAAGCGCCGGCATTATGACCACCGTAGTGGAGAGCCGGGATGAGCCCGGCGGGCGCGCCTACGTCTGGCGCAAGGAAGGCTATGTCTTCGATGCCGGACCGACCGTTATCACCGATCCTGCCTGCCTGCGCGAGTTGTGGGCTCTGACGGCATCGGACATGAGCGCCGACGTCGATCTCATTCCCGTCAGCCCCTTCTATCGCCTGCTCTGGGGGGATGGCACGAGCTTTGACTATTCCAACGACGACGAGTCCCTTAATGCCGAAATCGCCAAGCTCGATCCAGCAGATGTGGAGGGATATGCCCGCTTTCTCGACTATTCTCGCGGGGTCTATGAGGATGGCTATGTCAAACTGGGCGCCGTTCCCTTCCTCACCGCGACCAGCATGGTCAAGGCTGCGCCAGCGCTGATCCGGCACAAGGCCTGGCATTCTGTCTACGCGACTGTCTCACGCTTCGTGCGAAACGAGAAACTGCGGCAGGCGCTGTCGTTCCACACATTGCTCGTCGGTGGCAATCCCATGCGGACCAGCAGTATTTATGCCTTGATTCATGCTCTTGAGAAGTCGGGCGGCGTCTGGTTCGCGCGGGGTGGAACGAACCGGCTAGTCAGCGGCATGGCCGCACTGTTCAAACGCCTCGGCGGGACGATTATCCTGGATGACGGCGTAGTGCGGATATTGCACGAAGGCAAGCAGGTGACCGGTGTGATAACTCGATCCGGCCAAAGGCTGGCGGCGGACATGATCGCTAGCAATGCAGATATCGTCCACAGCTATGGCTTGCTAATGCCCTCTCCGGTGGCGGCGCGGAGGCAAAAGCGGCTACGCGCGAAACGCTTTTCGCCCAGCCTTTTCGTGGTGCATTTTGGTTTGCGCGGTCACTATCCCGACATCGCTCACCACTCGATCCTCTTCTCGGATCGCTACGGGCCCTTGCTGCGCGATATCTATGACCATAGACGGCTCGCGCCCGATCCGTCGCTCTATCTCCACCATCCCAGCGCCACCGATCCCTCCATGGCGCCGGAGGGACATTCGACCTTCTATGCCCTTGCCCCCGTCCCGCATCTCGGCAAGGCCGACATCGACTGGGCGACGGAGGGGCCGCGCTACCGCAACCTCATTCTGGATCAGGTGCAGGAAATGCTGATCCCCGACTTGCGCGACCGGCTCGACACGGTGTTCCACTACAGTCCGGTCGATTTCCGCGATGATCTTGGCGCCCATCTAGGGAGCGCCTTCAGCCTTGAGCCGATATTGACGCAAAGCGCGTGGTTCCGGGCGCATAATCGGGACGATCACTTCGGGAATCTGTTCTTCGTCGGCGCGGGGACCCATCCCGGCGCGGGCATACCCGGCGTAGTCGGCAGCGCGAAGGCGACTGCCGGACTAATGATCGGATGAGTCCGCGCAACCCCTGCTGGTCAAGCCGATGAACCTATCGTCCGAAATTCTCGACAAGCGTGCACAACATATGGGCTATGCGGGCCTGCTGCCACCTGCGGTCTTTGTGGCCGCCGTGTTGGTCGACCCGAGCCTGCGTTGGATCATGCTGGCGGCAGGCTTTGGCTACGCCGCGTTCATCTTCAGTTTTCTCGGTGGAATATGGTGGGGCTTGGCCATGGGACGGCCGCACTTGCCGTCCTGGATATGGATTGCGGCGGTGGCGCCCAGCCTGATTTGCCTCGCCCTGTTCATGCCTTGGACTTTTGGATGGAAATGGCCCATACCCGCCATGCGCATTTTGGGGGCGCTGATCCTGTTCTCGCCGTTCGTCGACCGGGCAATCGTCTATTCCACTTCCATATCTTCGGATTGGATGCGTTTGCGTATCGGGCTGTCCATCGGATTGGCGGCCCTCATCATCGCACTGTCCATGCTCTGACTCCACCGCTTATCCGTCGGCCGACTCGCAGATAAGCCCTCCCAATATCTGACCCGAAAGCCATGCGAGTTCGACACGCGGCCCGGACAGCCAGTCACCGCACGCACCCAGCCGCAGTGCGCCATTCCACAACGCGCCCTTGTCCGTTCCCCGCGTCATCGCGTACCGCCAGCGATGCGCGGTCAGGCTGAGGATATTCGGGAGAACCGAATGATCGTGGCCGTCGACCAGTGCCTCCAGAAGGGCCTGTGCGACAGTGTTGGGCGTTTCTTCCAGATGAGCGGCGGACCAGGACCCGGTTCCCTGTACGACCCATGCGTCCGGCCCCATGCGTCCGGGTTTGGCCGAGTTGCGTGCCGCCCATGAGATAATGCCCCGATCCCGCAGATAGTCTGCGTCCATATCCAGCGCCTCGGCGAAGACGACCATCGCCGTCCAGCAGGGCTGCGACCGTGCCATCATGGCTGCACTCGCCATGCCGAGGTCGTGCAGGCCCAGCATTGCGACGGCCTGCTCCGCTGGCAAGGCGACGATGGCGCCATCAAATGGTCCCTCCAGACCGTTGTCGAGCTTGACCCACCACTGGTCGTCACTGTGCAGCAACCCGTGAACATGATGGCCGAAATGCACGACATGGTTCGACGCCATGTCTCGTACCGGCGCATTCATTGTGGGGGTTCCCACCCAAGCGTCGCCCGCCACCTCCGGCCATCGCGCCACAACCCCGCGCCGAGACCAGTCGTCCACCTTGCTCTCGAACAACGGGTCGCGGACGGTGAAATATTGTGCGCCATGATCCAGATGCACGGTCCCGGCGGCGGTTTCCACGCGGCGCGTCGACATGCGCCCGCCTGCGCCTCTCGCCTTGTCGAACAGCACAACGTCCATGCCATCATCTCGAAGCCTGTCGGCGCACGCTAGGCCTGAAATGCCTGCACCAATAATTGCCATTCGCACGCTGATCATCTCCGCATCGACACCGGATCGCCGACGTTTCAATACAGTGTGCTTGCGGCAGCCGACGCATCGGGGCAACATGGTCTAAGGGGCATGGCACTCGCCAAAGGCCCGAAAATATGGGCGCAGACTTTACAATGTCCCTCTCCAAAATGATCTCTGGGAGCGCGATAGCAGCGGTAATCAGCAATCCGCGCCTGCCGGACAATCCGATCGTGGAATGCAACGACGCCTTCATCGCTCTTACCGGTTACGATCGAGCCGAAATATTGGGCCGCAACTGCCGGTTCATGTCGGGCTCCGGCACGGAAGCGGCACTGACCGAAACGATCCGTACGGGCATTCGTCAGAAGCGGCCGGTCATTGTCGAAATACTGAATTACAAGAAGGATGGCACCGCGTTCCGCAATGCCGTGCTCGTCGCTCCCATCTTCGGGGCCGATGGCGAACTTGAATATTTCCTCGGCTCGCAAATGGAGGTGGAGGCGGCAAAAGCTGACAAAAATGAGCGGCGATCGGAGGCTGCACGCAGCAAAGTTAGCGCGCTTTCTCCGCGTCAGGGCCAGGTGCTTGTCGCCATGGCAGCCGGTAAGCTCAACAAACAGATCGCCTATGACCTCGGCCTTACCGAACGTACGGTCAAAATGCACCGGGCTGCGATGCTGCGCGCGCTTGAGGTCAAATCGGGCGCAGAGGCCATCAGGCTGGCGATAGAGGCAGGATATTGAAGACCTTGTCTTGACCCCGATCAGTCAAAGCGTCTCGCCCAGCGCCTCTGCCACCGTAAAAATATCCTTGTCCCCTCGGCCTGACAGGTTGAGGATCGCAATTTGATCCTGTCGATAGTCCCCCGCGACGTCGCTAAGCCCCGCAATAGCATGGGCACATTCCAGCGCAGGGATGATACCTTCCGTGCGACAGCAAAGCTGAAATCCGGCCAGCGCCTCGACATCGGTCACGCCCGCATAATGAACACGCCCAACATCGTGGAGCCAGCTATGCTCTGGGCCAATCCCCGGATAATCTAGACCGGCCGATATAGAGTGCGCCTCGCTGATCTGGCCGTCCTCGTCTTGAAGCAAGTAGGTACGGTTGCCGTGAAGTATGCCGGGCAGCCCACCTGACAGGCTTGCCGCATGTTGGGCGGTGTGCAGGCCATGGCCCGCCGCCTCGATACCCAGCATGGCCACCTCCGCATCATCAAGGAAGGGGTGGAACAGGCCGATCGCATTGGACCCGCCGCCCACCGAGGCCACCAGCAGGTCCGGCAGACGGCCCTCCGCCGCCAATATCTGCGCTCTGGCCTCGAACCCGATGACCGATTGAAAATCGCGCACCATCTCGGGATAGGGGTGCGGACCTGCCGCGGTGCCGATGATGTAGAAAGTGTCATCGACGTTGGACACCCAATCCCGCAGAGCCTCGTTCATCGCATCCTTGAGCGTTTGCGCACCGCTCGTCACCGGCACAACGTCAGCGCCCAGCAACTTCATGCGAAAAACATTCGGCTGCTGGCGAGCGATGTCGCGCGCACCCATGAAAATAGTGCAGGGCAGCCCGAAACGTGCCGCGACAGTGGCGGTGGCTACACCATGCTGCCCTGCCCCCGTCTCCGCGATGATCCGGGTCTTGCCCATGCGCATGGCCAGCAGAACCTGGCCTATGCAATTGTTGATCTTGTGCGCGCCTGTGTGATTCAACTCCTCGCGCTTGAAGTAAATCTTTGGTCCTGTGCCGCATGGCAGCCTGTCACGAAACGCTGCTGTCAGGCGTTCGGCATGATAGAGCGGACTGGGCCGACCGACATAATGAGTCATTAGCTCGTCCAACTGACGGGCGAACGTCGGATCCTGGCGTGCTGCGCGATAGGCCCGGTCCAGGTCAAGCAGGATCGGCATAAGGGTCTCGGCGACATAGCGTCCGCCAAACGCACCGAAGTGCCCCGACAGATCGGGCTGGTTGCGGAGACTGTTCGGTAACGATGTCACCGTCCCATCAGCGAAAGAATTTCGCGCCTGCTGTCTGGATCATCCTTAAAGCATCCCATCATTCGGCTGGTGACCATAGCGACACCATGAGTTCTCACGCCTCGCCCCGACATGCACCCATGTTGCGCATCGATCACCACTGCCACCCCGCGCGGGCGAAGCCGTTCCCAGATGCAATCAGCGACCTGCGCTGTAAGCCTTTCCTGCACCTGTAGCCGACGGGCAAAGCCGTGCAGGACCCGCGCCAGCTTGGAGATTCCAACGACGCGCTCCCCCGGTAGATAGGCGATGGAAGCCGTGCCGGTAATCGGTGCCAGATGATGCTCGCAATGCGAATGAAAAGGTATGTCGCGCAGAAGCACGACATCGTCATAGCCTCCCACTTCAGCAAATGTGCGCGCCAGATACGCGCGGGGATCTTCCAGATAGCCTGCGCAATATTCAAGCCATGCACGCGCGGCCCGGCCTGGCGTATCAAGAAGACCCTCGCGATCGGGATCTTCGCCCACCCATTGAAACAGCGTACGAAAAGCCTCCTCGATCTTCGCCTGTGTAACAGGCGCATCGGTTGGCCGGACGTCGACAGCAATGGCGCCCTCGATATTCTCGTGCTGCGCTGGACTCATACAGTTCATCAAAACTTCCTTCAGTGGGATCAATGGGCTGAGAAGAGGAGGCCCAGCGCCGTTACGGCCAGGACCGCCATCGCCTGAAAGATCACCCTCTGTGTCATCGTCCGGTTTTGCTGTTTACCGCGCCGAAGATAGGCGTCGTCACCACCTTTAATTCGGTCTTCCTCACGCGAAAACGCAAAAAGCACCCTGATGAGCGCTATGAGGGCACCGACCGACATGAGGAAGACGAGGATAATCAGCACGATAAACATGGGCGCCCTCATTGAATGGGCAGCTCGCGGCATGTGCGGCTGTGTCCACAACACCGATGAGGCAGGGGCAAAAAATTGCCAATATACCCGAAAGGTCATGAGGGGCTCGCGTGAGAATTTCACGGATGCCTCGGTTGGGAAATGCCAATCATCTGGTGACAACCTCTTTGCACGGCCAAGGCGACCGGCGAGGCCTATAGTGTCGTGCGAGACAGCCGTAGGGTTCATCGGTTTACCGCTATCCGAGCCCCCCCAATTTTGTCAGCAGATTTATGCAGCCTGCAGTCGAGCGCTTCGCCTCAACAGCAGCTATCGCCGGCCGATCTCCGTTCCCCGCCAATCCGCATTGGGCCATTTGTGCGGGCGATGGGAGAAAGCGGATGGACAGCTCCCGGGGATAAAAAACGCTGGCTGATGATCGCATAATGGTCGCCGGTGGACGGGCAGCAATCGTGCTCGTCGCACTGCACGGGCACTAACAGCGGGCGGGCCGCTATCTGTACCTGCGTACCCGGAACGGACAGTTTCAAAACGGCCGTTTTCGCTCATTCGCTTGTTTGCGACCACTGCCCCGAGAACGACCGATAAATCCGAAACCCGTCGTTTGCGCCGATGCTTGGGAACAGCGGCAAAGTCCCACGACCCGGCGGTCGTCCCCGATGAAACCCGGACCCTTCTCGCCCGCTCAGCACCCAATTTTACGCTATCAGGTGCGGACCGGCAGCTTCCTCAATCTGGATGCCTTGGACTGGCCGGTAGGCGACCGTCCGATTCGAAGCCGGGTTGCCTGGATAGCTGACGATCGTGCGGAGTCGGCAGCGGCTTCGACGCGGGTATCCGCTACGGCGGCACCGTGCCCGAGGACATGATCGCCCAGCGCCTCTCACCCGACATCCGCTGGATCGCGGCGCCGGCCCCTGCCTATCTGAAGCGCTTCGGGACGCCGCAGACGCCGCATGACCTGAAGGATCATCGCTGCGTGCGCATCCGGCTCGGCAATGATCAGGTCGATCAATGGGAATTTGACCAAGGCGCGGACACGATCTCTGTTGCGACACCCGAGGCGCTGACCGTCGATGCCAGTCATGCTGCGCTGGGCAGGGGCTGAACGGCCTAGGGATCATCTATGGTGGCGAGCCGGTGCTTCGCCCTTATGTGGAGAGTGGCGCCCTACGCTCGGTATTGGCAGACTGGGGCTCTATGGGGTCGGGGTTCCACATCTATTATTCCGGCCGCCGACAGGTTCCCACCGGCCTGCGGCTACTCATCGCACTCATCCGCGAGCTGCGCCCGCTCGAGCTGTAGGGATGCCAGATCAAGCACCGCGTTCCGGCCAACGATGTCGCAACGCCTCGACAAGCAGCGAGAAGGCCGGGGATGGCTGCGTGACGGTCGGGTAATAGAGGTAGAAGCCTGGAAAGGGCTGGCTCCATTCGCCCAGCACGATCTCCAGCCTGCCGGCCCGCAGATGTGCCTCCGCCAAATCCTGCGGAATGAAGGCGAGACCGAGGCCCGCCAGGGCGGCGCTGAGGCAAGAATAGCTGTTATTGAAGATTAGCTGCCCGCTGACCTGCACCTTGATCTCCGCCTCGCCCTCCCGCTGCAATTCCCAGGCGTAGAGGCGACCGGAGGATTGGCGCAGCCCGATGCAATTGTGCGACTGGAGGTCGGATGGGCTATGGGGCCGACCATATCGTCCGAAATAGTCCGGCGAGCCGACGGCGACCATGCGCGCGTCCGGTCCGATACGCACGGCGATCATGTCCTTCGCCAAAGTTTCGCCGTAGCGCACGCCCGCGTCATAACGCTCACTGATGATGTCGATCAGGCCATAGTCGGTGATCATCTCGACGCGGACGTCGGGATAGTCCTTCATGAACGCGGCAAGCTTGGGCAGCAGAAGCTCGTTGATCGCGTGATCCGACGCGCTGATCCGGATATTGCCGGCCGGCCTGTCACGCGTTTCGTTGACGGCTGCCAGTTCCGCCTCGATGCCGTCCAGATAGGGGCTGACTTTCTGCAAAAGCCGCTCGCCGATCTCGGTCGGCGCGACGCTGCGGGTCGTGCGGACCAGCAACTGCACGCCGAGCCGATCCTCCAGTTTCTTCACGATCTGGCTGATCGCAGACTGGGAGAGGCCGAGCTTTCCGGCCGCGTTCGTGAAGCTGCCCTCACGCGCCACGTGCACGAAGGCGGTGATGTCACTCAGCGTCTCTCGCGCCATTGATTACAATCCCTACTGATTATCAGAAGACTTATGCATCTAATAATGGATGGCCGCTCGGGCTAGATGGGGGAGGAGAAATTCATCCGAAGAATGAGGTAGACCATGCCGGCATCCGGCAAGACCGTCACGGTGCCCGCGTGGGGCGCTGTTATCGCCATGGCGTTATGCGCGACCATCTTGATCGCGTCGGAATTCATGCCCGTCAGCCTGTTGACGCCGATCGCGCGCGATCTGGCGATCACCGAAGGCCATGCCGGGCAGTCGATCTCCATTTCCGGCTTCTTCGCGCTCATTACCAGCCTGTTCATCTCGGCGATCATCGGCGTGTCGGATCGGCGGCGCGTCGTGCTGATCTTCACCGCCCTGATGGTCGTATCCGGCGTGATGGTGGCGCTGGCGCCCAATGCGGCGCTGCTGATGGCGGGGCGGGCGTTGCTCGGTGTCGCGATCGGCGGCTTCTGGTCGATATCGGCGGCGATCGTCATGCGGCTCGTCCCTGAGAGTTCCGTGCCAAAGGCGCTGGCTCTGCTCAACGGCGGCAATGCGGTCGCGACGACATTGGGTGCGCCCATCGGCAGCCTGCTCGGCGGGCTGATCGGTTGGCGCGGTGCCTTCTTCTGCGTGGTGCCGCTCGCCGCGATCGCTTTCCTGTGGCAGTGGCGCAGCCTGCCCGCCCTGCCGCCCGAAAAGGCGACGGTCCGCGCGCGCGACGTGTTCGCCCTCCTGAAGCATCGTCCGTTCGCCATCGGCATGATAGCGGTCTCGCTGTTCTTCTTCGGCCAGTTCACGCTCTTCACCTATTTGCGCCCGTTCCTGGATCTGGTGACAGGCAACGACGCACCGCTGATCTCGGGCATGTTGCTGGCGCTTGGCGTTGCGGGTTTCGTCGGCACGATCGTGATCGGCTGGCTGCTCAAGTCGCATCTCTACAGCTTGCTTATCGCCATTCCGGCGGCCTTGGCGGTCATCGCTATCACGCTCGTCGAAATCGACGGCACGCCGCTGAAGGTCGGTCTGCTGCTCACGCTCTGGGGCCTGCTCAGCACGGCCGCCCCGGTCGGATGGTGGACTTGGCTCAGCAAAACCATGCCGCACGAGGCAGAGGCCGGCGGCGGCCTGATGGTCGCGATCATCCAGCTTGCGATCATGCTGGGTGCAATCGTCGGCGGCCTGCTGTTCGACGGCTGGGGTTATCGCGGGCCGTTCAGCTTCGCCGCCGGGCTCCTCGTGATCGCGTCGATGCTGGCGGTACTCACATCGCGCGTCGGCATAGCGCGGGACATAGCCGAACAACCGGCCTGACAGGGAGGGCGCTGCCATGACCGACCGATCTTCCACATTCGGGCGCCGCGGCGTGCTGAAGGCTGGCGCCGCCGGCCTCGCCACGCTGGGCGTCCTCGCGATCCCCTCTCTCGCTTCAGCAAAGGAACACATCATGACACAGCTTTGGGACAAAACGTTTCCGCGCAGCAAAGCCGTCGATCACCAGAAGGTATCGTTCAAGAACCGCTACGGCATCACCCTTGCTGCGGATCTGTATCTCCCCAAGGATCGCGGGACGGGTAAGCTCGCGGCGATCGTAGTCAGCGGCCCGTTCGGCGCGGTGAAGGAGCAATCCTCGGGCCTCTATGCCCAGACCATGGCCGAGCGCGGGTTCGCAACGCTCGCCTTCGATCCTTCCTATACGGGCGAGAGCGGCGGAGAGCCGCGTAACGTCGCATCGCCCGACACCAACACCGAGGATTTCAGTGCCGCCGTCGACTTCATCGGGCTGCGGCCGGAGATCGACCGCGAGCGGATCGGCGTCATTGGCATCTGTGGCTGGGGCGGCATGGCGCTCAGCACAGCGTCGATCGACAAGCGGATCAAGGCCGTCGTCGCCAGCACCATGTACGACATGACCCGCGTCATGTCGAAGGGCTACAATGACAGCACGACTCCGCAGCAGCGCAACGAGGCGCTGGAGCAGATGAGCCGCCAGCGCTGGATCGATGCTGAGAAGGGCACTCCTGCCTATGGCCCGGTCTCGCTGGAGTTGAAGGGCGGGGAGCCGGAGTTCGTCGTGCATTATGCCGCCTATTACAAGACGAAGCGCGGCTTCCATCCCCGCGCGATCAACTCGAACGCCGCATGGTCGCTCACTACGCCGCTGCCGTTCTTCAATCTGCCGATCCTCACCTATATCGCGGAAATCTCACCCCGACCGATCCTGCTCGTGCATGGCGAGAAGGCCCATTCCCGCTACTTCAGCGAGACGGCCTATGCGGCAGCGGCGGAGCCCAAGGAATTGATGATCATTCCCGGTGCCACCCACACCGACCTCTATGACCAGGTCAACATCATCCCGTTCGACAAGCTGACCAGCTTCTTCCAGGGGCATCTCGCCGCCTGACCGGAAAAGGACATGCGGCCGCGCGCGACAAATGGTCGGCGCGGCCGCCTTGCCCTATGCGGACCCGAGCCGGTTGCTCGGTGTTTTCTTCCGCCCGCGCGCTATCGGTTTTTCCGGCAGGGTCTTGCCATATTCGTTCCACCAGGCGGTCAGGGCCTCCATGGTGGGGCCAAGCCCGCGCGCCTTGGCTGTCATCTCATATTCGACGCGCGGCGGCACCTCCGCGAAAACGGTGCGCGAGACTAGACCGTCTGCCTCCAGTTCCCGAAGCTGGGCGGTGAGCATATGCTGTGTGATGCCCGGAATGCCTTTTCGCAGCTCCCCAAAACGGTGCATCCGCTGATGCAGCAGCCACATGATCTCCAGTTTCCATTTGCCGGAGAGCATCGCGAAAGCGCGGCGCATCTCATCCTGCATGGTGAAGCCACCATCATCCATTAGTATGGTTTTCCATACTTGGTGTCATAAATTCATCCTACTTGCAGCTTGTTATCCTGGATGACATTTCGATACAGGTTCGCGGCGCTGTTGGGAATGCTTCAGGTCCGACGAACGTGATTTAACCGGATAGTCGCCCGCATTGGGGGCGGATGGGAAGCGTCATGGCCGCAATCTGTACATATTGGATCAGCACGGGATTGCTTGTCCTGCTCTATCTGGCGTCCGCCTTCCTGTACGCTACAAAGAAGGACTGGGTCAGATCAGTCCTCGTCGAACTGAGCTATCCGGCGCCTTATCTGCTGCCCTTCATGATCGTGGTGAAGATCGCCGGCCCGGTGGCGATTCTGTCTCGCGTTAGCGTGGCACTCAGCGATCTCGCCTATGCCGGTATCTTCTATCATCTGTTGCTCTCGGGGATGGCCCATTTCGGCGTAGGCAAGCCGAAGGGCGCCATGCCCGCGGCTGTGGCGCTGGTGCTCCTGGCCGCGTCGTTCGCCACGCAGAACGCGGCACGCGACATCCCATCGCCCTATGCGCCGGCTTTTGCCGCGCCCCTATCAACGCTTATCGGAAGGACTTCATAATGGGCCGCCTCGACGGAAAAGTCGCCATCATCACCGGCGCAGGCCGCGGTATCGGCCGCGCCACCGCCAGGCTATTCGCTGCGGAGGGTGCGAAGGTCGCGGTCCTCTCGATCACGCCTGCGAATGTCGATGCGGTCGTCGCGGACATCGAGACCGCCGGTGGGACCGCGCTCGGCGTACCGACCGACGTCAGCGATCCGGATCAGATCAAGGCGGCCGTCGACAAGGTGGTCGCCGCCTGGGAACAGATCGACATCCTGGTCAACAATGCCTTCGATCCCGCGGTGGTCATGTCGCCGATCAACGATCTGTCGGTCGAGCAACTCCAACGCAACTTCGATACCGGCCCGATCGCCAGCCTGCGAGTGATGCAGGCCTGCTATCCCTATCTCAAGGCCAGCGGCGATGGTCGGGTCATCAATTTCGGATCGCCGGCGGCCACACTCGGCATGTCGCCCTACGGCCCTTATAACATGGCCAAAGAAGCCACGCGGGCGCTCACGCGCACAGCGTCGCGCGAATGGGGGCCGGACAACATCACCGTCAACAATGTCCTGCCCGTTGCCGACACCTGGGGTGCGGCGGAAGCGAATGCGCCTGCGCCCAACAGCGCGCTTGCACGTTTTGGTTCGCCTGACGAGGACATTGCCCCGGTGGTGCTGTTCCTCGCCAGCAAGGATGCCCAGTTCCTGACCGGCTATAGCCTCACCCCTGACGGCGGCATGATTATCGACACAGCCCGCTAAAATCGAAAAGCGACGGTTTTCCGGTGATCGATCGTCTGTAAATCGCCAGTCTGCGCGCGGCCGAGCGTTGCTCATTCCGAGGTCAATTAGCAAGGACGCGCAAACGTCCGATTCAACCGAAACCCGCCGTTCGTGAGTGTGATCGCGAATGGCGAGTTTGTCCCAAATTCGGCCGGTTATTGGCGTGCTACAAGGGTGCTCCTTATTGTCTTTCAACAAATAAGCCGGCGCTTTGGATTAGGTGAGGGCATCATTAATTATTCGCTTTGACGTCGGCCATTTGAATGGATGGAAGCGACTGTGGGACCCAGTGTGGGACTGAGGGGATGAAAATAAAAATAATCAATAGAAACAGCTAGATAGTTCAGTTTTTCGAATCCCACCCTGTCCGCCAAAAATTTCTGATAAATAAGGGAAAATTTGGCTATACGCCGCCTCTTCCCATAATGGCTCGCCAATGGCGGACTTGCTGGGCGGTATTTGACGTGATTCTTCTGTTGCCGTTGTCACGCCGCGTCGCTGGCGCCCCACTACATTGTCATCGGCAAGCCAAGCTCTGCCTACTTCGAAGGCGTTCGCCGATCTTCGTCACCTTCGGCATTTTTTTGTAGCGCTTCGTGGTTTGCAAGCAGGCGCCGCCGAACGGGCATCGGCGTAAACCATTGCTATCGCGCAAGGCCCATCGGCTCTCTTATATGGTCAGCGCCTTGAAAGCTCCTTGGATCGGGCCGTCGGCGTTTGGAAGAAAAATTGCGACCTTCTGATGCAGGACCGCAACTTTTTGCCGAGCGACAGCGAACACCATTGTGAAGGCGCCCGACGGCGCGCCTTTCATCACAATCCGTGTCGGAGCTGAGCCAATGAAAATCCGGAAGAATTTCGCCCTGTCGCTGGCCTGTGGGCTGTTCATGGCTGCAATGCCCACCCAGAGTTTCGCAGCACTGCCCCAAGGCGCCAAGGCCCCCGATTTCACGCTGAACGCGGCGCTTGGCGGCAAGTCTTTCAATCTGTCGCTGGCAAAGGCACTGAAGAAGGGCCCGGTCGTGCTCTACTTCTTCCCGGCGGCCTTCACATCGGGCTGCACGGTGGAGGCGCATATGTTCGCCGAGGCGACGGGTAACTTCAACAAGCTGGGCGCCAGCGTCATCGGCGTCACCGCAGGCAACGTCGAGCGGGTCGCCGAATTCTCGAAGTCGGAATGCCGCAACAAATTTGCCGTAGCCGCCGATCCGGGTGCCAAGGTCGCAGCGAAGTTCGACACGACGATGCAAGGCGCCAAGCAGGCGATTTCGAACCGTACCTCGTTCGTGATCGCGCCTAACGGCACCATCCTGCTCAGCTATACCGACATGAATCCCCAGGCCCACATCGAGAAGACGATGGCGGCGGTGCGCGCATGGAAAGCCAAGCACGGCTGATCCGGCCTGTCGCTTTCGGTCGTCCCCAGCCCCTGTGAGTCCCAATCATGCTTGTTGCCCTGTTGTCCGCCTTTATGGGCGGGCTGATCCTGAACCTCATGCCCTGCGTATTCCCGATTATTTCGCTCAAAGCGTTCGGGCTGGCCCGGCAAGGGGGCGACCCGAAGCGCATGCGGCAGGAGGGGGCGGCATTTTTCGCCGGCACCCTGCTCGCGATGCTGGCGCTTGCCGGCACTCTGATCGGGCTGCGTGCCGGCGGACAAGCGGTGGGCTGGGGTTTTCAGCTCCAGTCTCCGCTTGTCGTGGGCCTGCTGATCCTGGTGCTGCTAGGCTCAGCGCTCAACCTTACCGGCCTGTTCGAATTCGGGCTTGGCCTGCAGCGCATGGGCCAGACGCTGGATGACAAAGACGGGCTGCTCGGCGCGGCGCTGACAGGCGCGCTGGCGGTCTTGGTGGCGACGCCCTGCGCTGGCCCCTTCATGGCCGGAGCCATCGGTTTTGCCCTGGTGCAGCCCCCCTTGGCTGCGCTCTCAATCTTTGCGGCGCTGGGCGCCGGCGTCGCGGCGCCGTTTACGCTGCTGTCCTTCAGCCCGGGACTTGCCCGGCGTTTGCCGCGCCCCGGTGCATGGATGACGACGCTCAAGCATGCGCTGGCCTTCCCGATGCTCGCGGCTGCCGCGTGGCTGCTATGGGTCCTGGCCCAGCAGACGGGTAGTGGGGGGCTGGCGCTGATGCTGGGCTGCGCGCTGCTGCTGGCGTTCGCCTGCTGGATCTTCGGCATTGCGCAAAGGCGCCGCATGTCCGGCCGTCCCGCCAAGACCCTGCACGGCATGGCCGCCGTCGGCCTCGTGGTGATCGGCGTACTTTTTGCCTCGCCCGGCAGCGCCCTGCGCGCGCCGGCCAAGCCTGCCCTCGCCGAAGCATCGCCCCCGTCCGCCGAGCGCAGGCCAGTGCCATGGTCGCCCGAAGCGGTCGCCAGGGAGCGTGCCGCGGGCCGCGCCGTGTTCGTCGACTTTTCGGCGGAATGGTGCCTCACCTGCAAGGTGAACGAGAAAGCCGTGCTTTCCACCGATGCGTTCAAGGCCGCCATCGCCGAGACCGGTACGACCTACATGGTCGCGGACTCGACCAACTATGACGCGCGGATCGAGCAGGCTATGATGGAACTCGGACGATCCGGGCTGCCGCTTTACCTCGTCTACCCGGCGAAGGGCGGCGATCCGGTGATCCTGCCGCAGCTGCTCGACATAAAGACGGCTGTTGCGGCCCTGAAGACCGCCGCTGGCAAGAAGGTTTGACGAAACGATGATACGATTTCGAATGCCGCCGCCCGAGGCTTTTTAGGACCAGCGTGGCAAACGACCTGCCTCTGGAACATGCCTGGCCCGGCCTGATGGCGCAGGCGCAAGACGGTAACCAGCGCGCCTACCGACTGGTGCTGCGGGCGCTGGTGCCCGCCGTCCGCGTGCGGGTTCGCCGCCGGATCTTCGATGACGTTCTGGCCGAGGACGTGGTGCAGGAAGTGCTGATGACCATCCACCGGCTGCGGCATACGTACGACCCGGCCCTGCCGCTGTCCCCGTGGGTATCGGCCATCGTTTCGGCTCGCGCCGTTGATGCGCTGCGCAGGCAGGGCCGATCGCACGGGCGGGAGGTCAATGATGAAGACATGCTGGGCGCCGCCGTCGATGTCGGAGCATCGGCCGCGTTCGAGGTAATGGCTACCGAGCGGGAGGTCGCAGGAATGTTGAGTGTGCTACCCGAACGCCAGCGCCAGATGGTGGAAATGGTGAAGCTGCGGGAAATGTCGCTGGACGATGCCGCGCAGGAAAGCCGGCTCTCCATTTCCGCGGTGAAATCCCTGCTGCACCGCGCGCTCCTGAGATTACGTGAACATGGAGATCAGACACATGGTTGATCATGACACCCTGATCGATACCCTATGCGACGAAGCCTCGCCCGTCCGCCGCGTGGCTCCGGCGCGGTACCGGGCGCTTGCCTGGGCGCCGGTGGCGCTGGGCGCCGGTTATCTTGCGACCCAGTTCATACACCGTTCCGCCACCGACTGGGCCGGACCATTGGCGGGCATTGCGGCCGCCAATATCGCTCTTTCGCTCACGCTCGGTATTGCTGCCTTTATCGCCGCACTGTCCGTCAGCGTGGCGGGCGGCGCAGCACGGCTGAACCTGTTGATTGGAACAAGCGCGGCGACCTGGCTGGGCCTGGCGATGTACAGCATCAGCATTTCCCGGCATCCACGAGGCGAACTGGGGCATGGCAGCTACTGCTTCACTTTCGTGCTGGCGGCAGGGGTTCCGATGATCCTCGTCGCACTCCTCGCGCTACGTCGGACACGCTCTTTGACGCCCGTGCGCTCTCTGACCCTGGCCGGCGCCGGGATCGCGTTCCTGTCTTTTGCTCTCCTGGCCTTTTGCCACCCCATCGAGATGTCGGCGATGGATTTTATGGGGCACCTTGCCGCCGGTCTGCTGCTGGGCGCGACCACGATCCTGCTTGGCCGAAAATCGATCGCGGCCTGAGGTGAACGGCTGATCGCCCGGTTCGGGCAGCAGCAGAACACGCCGACGGTATCAGCCTGAAAACAATCCCGTCAATGCCTCCCAGCTTTCCGCATTGACGCGGTGCAGCATCACACCTAACAGCGCGCGCTCTCAATACGCTAAGCCCTATCAGGCGCAGCCTTGCTCAGCGCTGGAGGCGCCGCTTGACGATGAACATGACTTTCGCTGATCTGTCTTTGGCACCGTCTTTGCTGCAGGCGCTAGCTGAGGAAGGCTACGTCAGCCCTACTCCTATCCAGGCCCAATCCATCCCGATGCTTTTGCAAGGGCGTGACATGCTCGGCATGGCGCAGACAGGCACTGGCAAGACCGCCGCTTTCGCGCTGCCCTTGCTGCACCGCCTAGCCGTGGATCCGCGTCCGGCGCCCAAGGGCGGCGCCCGCGTCCTTGTGCTCGCCCCCACGCGCGAACTGGTTTCCCAGATCGCCGCCGGCTTCGAGAGTTTCGGCCGCCATGTGCAGCCGCAAGTGGCAACGATCTTCGGCGGCGTCAGCCAGTTCCATCAGGTCAATGCCCTGAAAGCCGGGGTAGACATCATCGTGGCTACGCCGGGGCGTTTGCTGGACTTGATTGAACAGGGCCTGTGCGACCTGTCCGCGCTGGAAGCGCTGGTCTTGGACGAGGCTGACCAGATGCTGGACATGGGCTTCGCCAAGCCGATCGAGCGCATCGTCGAAGCGCTGCCGAAGGATCGGCACACGCTGCTGTTTTCGGCAACGATGCCGAAATCCATCGCCGCACTGGCCGACAGCCTTCTGAACGATCCGGCGAAAGTAGAGATCGCGCCCCCTTCGACAACCGTCGATCGCATCGAACAGTCCGTGATGTTCCTCGATGCAGCCGACAAGAAGACGGCACTGCTGACTTTGCTGCAGGCACAGGACATCGGCCAGGCTGTCGTCTTCACTCTGCAGAAGAACATCGCCAACGAAGTCTGCGCTTTTATCAGCGAGGCCGGCATCACCGCCGAGGCGCTGCACGGCAACAAGTCGCAAGGTCAACGCGAGCGTGCGCTGGACGCATTCCGCGCCGGGACCGTACAGGTTCTCGTGGCGACCGATATCGCCGCGCGCGGCATCGACGTCGACACGGTGACGCATGTGTTCAATCACGACCTCCCCAGCCTGCCGGAAAGCTATGTCCACCGCATCGGCCGCACCGGCCGCGCCGGACGTAGCGGCTTTGCCATCACGCTTTGCGATGCCGAGCAGCGGGCCTGGCTGCATGATGTCGAGCGGGAAATCGGCCGAACCCTGACGGTTCAGGCCGATCACCAGTGGCACTCGGAAACCGCGCGGCACTCGACCATGCGCGCACCCGTGCTGGGCGGCGGGCCCGCCAAGCAAATCAAACCGCAGAAAGAGCGCGTGCGAAAAGTCTGGACCGAAGAAGAGAAGCTCGCCGCGCGAGCAGCGGCAAAGGCAGCCTGACAAAGATTTGGATTGGGGTGGCACGGGCAATGCCCGGCGGGATTTCGACGCGAAACAAACCGTCGAGCCACCCCAATTTTGTACTATTACGATTATCGATCAGCAGAAGACCGAAATGCCGACGCATTTTGGATTGGCAGCCCATGGCCGAGCGAGAATATTTGTTTGGCTGAAATAACCTAGCGCTCGCACTTTCGACGAGCTGGTTTCCATCACCCATCACCCGCGCAAAGTCTCTGCCATCGGCCCCGCTGGGTCGATTGGCTTCTTCACGGCTGATGCGAAATTCTCTTCGGTAAAAAGCGGCCTGCGAAGCCTTCTTTTCATACTCGAAAGTTGGTGCACCCGACGGGATTCGAACCCATGGCCCCCAGATTAGGAATCTGGTGCTCTATCCGGCTGAGCTACGGGTGCACGCCGAGGCGTCCTAGCTTGCGTTCGGCGGCTTGGCAATCGCCCGAAAGCGAGAACGCTGCGTTCAGTTCGTCTGTTCGGGCGGGATCACCGGAAACGGTAGCGGCATCACCGCAATCCCTTCTTCCAGCAGTTCCTTCGCCTCCCCCAAGGTCGCCTGGCCGTGGATCGTTTCGGCATCACGCTCACCGTAGTGCATGGCGCGCGCTTCCTTGACGAAACTCTCGCCAGCATTGCGCGACGACTTCAGCGCCTCAGCCTGCATCTTCGCAAGCGCCTGCATCATCTCGACCGCCTGAGGCGGCAGCGGTGCGTTGGCTACGGGTGCAGGCGCCTGAAGCGGGGGAACGGCCGGAACCGGAAGCTGGCGGCGCGCCGGAGGCGCTTCTGCCAGCTGGTTGCCCTTGCGGGCGAGGCGCGGAGCCTGCACAGCCTTGTCGACATCTCCCGATCCGCATTGCGGACAGGACACGAAGCCCCTCTCCTGCTGACGCGCGAAATCGTCCGAAGACTTGAACCAGCCTTCGAATCGATGCTGCCCCGCGCGGCATTCCAGGTCGTAAACGATCATACCGAACGCTATGCGGGGATAGCGCGGCGATTGGCAAGGCTGGGCAACTGCGCCCGCACCGCCGCGATCCGTTCAGGATCGAGGTCGACGAAGGCGAGGCCCGCGCTTCCCCCGTCATCCGCGCCGCCCATGTCGAGCAACACTTCACCCCAGGGATCGACGACCAGCGAGTGACCATAGGTTTCGCGCCCATCCTCATGGACGCCGACCTGCGCAGCGGAGAGGACAAAGGCGCTCGCCTCCACGGCGCGGGCGCGCTGCAGGAGGTGCCAGTGCGCCTTTCCGGTGGGCACGGTGAAGGCGGCGGGGACCGCGATCACATCGCAGCCGGCACGGCCCAACGCTTCGAACAGCGCGGGGAAACGCACGTCATAGCAGATCGCCAGGCCGAGGCGGCCGAGCGGGGTCTCCACCGTCACCACTTCATCGCCAGCGGTGTAGGCGTTTGATTCGCGCCAGGATTCGCCTGTCGCAAGATCGACGTCGAACATGTGCATTTTGTCGTAGCGGGCGCGAACGTCGCCCTTGTCGTCGATCACGAAGGCGCGGTTGGCCCACTTGCCGTCCTCGCGTTCGATGGCGAGCGAGCCGATGTGGACCCACATGCCCTCGCGTTGCGCCGCCGCCCGCACGGCGGCAAGAACCACGTCGTCCGCCTCGCTGCGGATCGACAGCTTCCCGCGCTCGCGCTTGCGGTCGAGCAGGCCGGACATCTCGGGCGTGAACAGCATCGCCGCCCCGCCCGCCCGCGCTTCCGCGACCGCGCCGGCGATCGTGGCAGCGTTGGCCTGCGGGTCGATACCCGTCGTCATCTGCAGCAGCGCGGCGCGGGTCACCTGCTTCAAAGCCCGAGGATGGCGTCGAGCTTGCCCTCGCGGTCCAGCGCGTTGATGTCGTCGAAGCCGCCATAGGCCTTGTCGTCCACCAACACCTGCGGGACCGTGGCGGCGCCGGGCACGCGGCCCACCATCTCGGCGCGCTTGGGGCCGCCCATGGTCACGTCGTATTCCTCGTAAGTCACGCCCTTGCCGTCAAGCAGGCCCTTGGCCGCGACGCAGTAGGGGCAGCCCCACTTGGTGTAGATCTCGATCCTGGGCTTGCTCATGCGATACTCCTTCAAGAACGCTCTGGTTCAAGGTGCGACCCTTGAAAGGCCGGGCCGCTAACATATCTAGTGTCACGAGTCATGGCCCGCCATGGGGATGCTCATCGACGAGGCGCCGGACTGCCGGGCCTCACCCTTACGAAGATTGCTCAGTTGAGGATTTTTGTCATGAACCGTATCGATTTTTCGCCCTACCGCCGCACCATGGTCGGTTTCGACCGCCTGTTCGACATGATCGAGAACCAGGGCCGCGCGCAGGCTGGCGACAAGTACCCCCCCTTCAATATCGAACGCCGAGCCGCGGATGCCTACCGCATCACGCTGGCCATCGCTGGCTTCAAGCCGGCGGACATCGACATCACGGCGCAGGCCAACCTTCTGGTGGTCAAAGGCAACAAGCCCGATGAACTCGCCGAGGGTGAATACCTGCACGTCGGCATCGCCCAGCGCGGGTTCGAGCGCCGCTTCGAACTGGCCGACTACGTGCGTGTGGACGCCGCCGAGCTTGCCGATGGCCTGTTGGTGATCGACCTTGTGCGCGAAGTCCCCGAAGCCATGAAGCCCAAGAAGATCGCCATCGGCGGCAACCGCCTGACCGTGGTGGAAACCGATACCGGCGAAGCTACTACTGCCGCAGCATAAGGCAGGTGGGCAAGATGTGCGCATCAGTCCCTTTATGCGCATGTCCTGACTGATCCGTCTCCGAGCGCGGCCCGCGTGACCGGGCCGCCCTTTTGACGTATCCGATTGCAACTTGCGCAAACAGCACCGCACTATTTGCTCTCGCTCACTCCCGGGCCCGGGCCTAGCCGGGCTCTTTTACGCTCAGGAGTGCTCGCGTGACCTCGATCCTGGCGATCGTCCTGCCCATCTTCGCCCTGATATTCGCCGGATGGCTGGTCCGCCGCATCGGCGTGATGGGCCCGCAGGCATCGAGCGAACTCAACCGCTTCGTGGTCTATCTCGCCCTGCCTGCGCTGCTGTTCGACATTGTTTCCGGATCAAGCTGGAAAGAACTGTGGCAGCCGCATTTCGTCGCCGTGTTCACGATCAGCACGATGGTTGTCTTCGTCGCCACCATCCTCCTTCATGCCCGCAAATCCGGGCTGAATGCAGACGGACCGGTGCTCGGGCTGGCTACCGCTTATCCCAATACCGGCTATCTCGGCTTCCCATTGCTGCTGGCGGCGCTTGGACCGTCGAGCAATACGCTGACGCTGATCTCGACGATTATCGTAGCCTGCGTGCTATTTGCCGGGGCCATCGTGATGATCGAGGTTCGCCTCCACGTCGGCAGCCATCCGCTCAGGGTCGCGGCCAAAGTGGCGAAGTCGCTGGCGAAGAACCCGCTCATCGTCGCCCCCGTGGTTGCCGCGTTCTTTCCCGCGAGCGGGCTTGCCGTGCCGCATCCGGTCGAAGTGTTCCTCAAGCTGCTGGGGGCCGCTGCCTCGCCTTGCGCGCTGGTTGGCCTGGGCCTGTTCCTCGCGCAGAAGCGGCCGAAGGTGGAACGCAGCGACGCTCGCCTCACTAGCCTGCTCGTTGCTATCAAGCTGGTGGTTCATCCGGCGCTCGCATGGCTGCTGGCGACCACGCTGTTCCCGCTTTCCGCCCCGGCGCGTCATGCAGCGGTACTGCTGGCGATGTTGCCGACCGGCACCGGCCCGTTCATGCTGGCCGAGTTCTACGGCCGTGAAGCAGGTGTGACGGCGCGGGTGATCCTGGTCTCGACGGTACTGTCGATCGCGACGATCTCGGTCTACCTCGCGGCCATTGGCTGAATGCTGGCTAGGGCGTAAGCCTCAAGCCGACCCTGCAATTCGCCCCGCAGATCATCGTCGATCCACGCCGCGTCGAAGGCATTGCGGCTGACGGCGATCAAATCCTTCGGTCCGAAACCGGCCAGTTCGTGGGCCATCAGCATGTTCTCGTTGATGTACTTGCCCTCCATGTAGGCGGGGTCGTCCGAATTGAGCGTCAGCCTGAGGCCAAGGTCGAGCATCCCGCGCGCGATCGACTGGTTCTCGCCCGGGCGCATCATCTCGTTGGCGAAGGGACAGACGGTAAAGAACAGGCCCTTTTCGCGCGCGGCTGCGATCAGTTCCGGGCGGTCGAGCAGGTTGGCGCCGTGGTCGATCCGCTCGACGCCGATATCCTCGATGGCCTGGCGGATGTGTTCGTGGGTGTTCAGCTGGTCGACGTCGCAGTGCATCGTCAGGCGAAAACCCTCTTCGCGGCCGCGCCGGAAGATTTCGGCGAACTTGGCGGGCGGGTTGTCTTTTTCGTCTGAATCGAGACCCAGGCCCACGATGAGGTGCTTGTAGGGCAGCGCCATCTCGAACACTGCCATCGCGTTCTCCGCGCTGCGCTCACGCACGAAGCACATGATGAGCTGCGAGCGGATACCGAAGTCGCGCTCCGCCTCGAGCCGGCCCCGCGTCAGGCCCTCGATAATGACGGCGAAGGGAACGCCGCGGTCGGTATGCTGCTGCGGGTCGAAGAACATCTCGGCATAAAGCACGTTCTGCGACGCGACCTTGTTGAGGTACGCATAGACCAGATCGCGGAAATCCGCCTCCTGCAGCAGGACCTCGCTACCTTCGTAGAAGATCGTCAGGAAGCTGGGCAGATCGTGGTAGAGGTAGCTGGCACGCATCGCGGCGACATCGGCGTAAGGCAGGTCCAGCTTGTTGCGCGCGGCCAGTTCGAACTTCAGTTCCGCTTCCAGCGTGCCTTCCAGATGGACGTGAAGCTCCGCCTTGGGCAGGCCCGCGATGAACTGCACGATCGGTTGCATGTCGTCTCCTCAGGCAGCCGCGCGGGTCATGGGCGGCGCGCTGGCCTTGGCCTGAGAGTACCGCGCCGATGCCCGGCGCAAAGCTGCATTTTTGCAGCGGGGAGACGCATTTTTTCGTACGCTCCCGGATGGCGGCGGGATTTCGCCCGATGCGCTTTTCAGGGCAACAGCGAAACCGCGCGGCCCTCGGCGGCCGAGACCAGCGCCGCTTCGAGCACTTCCTGTACCGCGACGATCTCATCCAGCCCCGCAGGCGCAGGGCCGCTGCCCAGGCAGGCCTGCGCCATCATCGCGTAGAAGCGTTCTTGCGAGCCTTTCGGTGTAGGGATCGAATGCATACCGCCCTCGCCATCATGGTGGACAAGCGGGTCGTTATCCACGCCCCATTCCGCGTCGCCGGGGCGCAGACCGGCCACTGACTGCGCTTCCTGTGGATCGAGGTGCTGCTTGATCAGACTGCCGCCCGCGCCGTGAACACGAAAGCGCGGCTCTCCACCCGCCACGCACATGCCGGCATGCAGGATCACACGCTTGCCCGGATAGCGCAGGACGACATGCGCGAAATCCGGCGAAGCGCTGCCCTCGCGCAGCGCGGCAATATCCGCGCTTACCGCATCGGGGCGGCCGAACAGGGCGAGCGCCTGATCGATAAGGTGCGGGCCGAGGTCATACCAGATGCCCGAGCCGGCACTACCATCCTCGCGCCACCGCTCGCGCACATGCGGCCTGAAACGGTCGAAGTGCGATTCGAAATGGACCACCCGGCCGATCAGCCCCGCGTCGATAGCGGAGCGCACGGCGAGGAAATCGGTATCCCAGCGGCGATTGTGGAAGACGCTGAGGGTGAGCCCGCGTTCCTGCGCCAGCGCGGCAAGGTCGCGCGCTTCGGAGAGAGCAACCGTGAAAGGCTTTTCGACGACGACATGCCGCCCCGCCTCCAGAACCTGCCGGGCCAAGGCAGTATGGGTGCTGCTTGGGGTGGCAACGACGACGAGACCTATCGCATGGTCAGCCAGAAGGGCATCCACATCCGGGACGATCCGAACGCCCTCAACCGGCGACACCGCGCCAGCCTTTCGGTCGACGATGGCCCCCAGTTCAAGATCACCGCAAGCCTGGATGTAAGGCGCATGGAAGACCCGCGTCGCCATCCCGTTCCCGATGATGCCGACGCCGATCCTGCCCATGCCCTGAAACTCAGACCAGACGTGCTTGCCGCAGCGCAGCGGCGACGAAGCCGGAGAACAGCGGGTGCGGGTTGAACGGGCGCGACTTCAGTTCGGGGTGGAACTGCACGCCGACGAACCACGGATGGTCCGGACGCTCGACGATCTCGGGCAGCAGGCCATCGGGCGACATGCCAGAGAAGATCAGGCCATTGCCTTCCAGCGCCTCGCGGTACGAACCGTTCACCTCATAGCGGTGACGGTGGCGTTCGCTGATCTCGTCGGTGCCGTAGATGGCCGCGACGTGGCTGTTGGCCGAGAGCTTCGCAGGGTAGGCGCCCACGCGCATCGTGCCGCCAAGGTCACCGCCCTCGGCGCGGGTCTGGAGACCGTCCTTGGTCATCCATTCGGTGATGATGCCGACAACGGGTTCTTCAGTCGGGCCAAATTCGGTTGAGCTGGCCTTGGCGATGCCGGCCGAGCGTGCGCCCTCGATGCAGGCCATCTGCATCCCCAGGCAAATGCCGAAGAACGGCACGCCGCGTTCACGCGCGAAGCGAACCGAGGCGATCTTGCCCTCGGTGCCGCGTTCGCCGAAGCCGCCGGGGACGAGGATGCCGTCCATCGGCTCCAGCGCGGCGGCGATCTCGGAATCTTCCTTTTCGAAGATTTCGGCGTCGATCCAGCGGATGTTGACCTTCACGCGGTTGGCCATGCCGCCATGGACCAGTGCTTCGTTGAGCGACTTGTAAGCGTCCTGCAGGCCAATGTACTTGCCCACAACGCCGATGTTCACTTCGCCTTCGGGGTTCTGATAGCGATCGGTGATGTCGTCCCAGCGTTCCAGCACGGGGGCCTTGGCTTCTTCCGCCATGCCGAAGTGGTGGAGCACTTCCGCGTCGAGGCCCTCGCGGTGGTACTGTAGCGGGACGGCGTAGATGTTCGGCGCGTCGAGCGCCTGGATGACCGCCTGCGGGCGCACGTTGCAGAACAGAGCGATCTTGCGGCGCTCACCCTCGGGCAGTTCACGGTCACAGCGGCACAGCAGGATATCGGGCTGAATGCCCAAACCCGTCAGCTCGCGCACCGAGTGCTGTGTGGGCTTGGTCTTCAGCTCGCCCGCGGCGGCGATGTAGGGAACCAGGGTGACGTGGACGAAACAGGTCAGCTCGCGGCCCATTTCGTTGCGCAGCTGGCGCATCGCCTCGACGAAGGGCAGGCCCTCGATATCGCCGACGGTGCCGCCAATTTCGCAGAGCACGAAATCGAGGTCCTCGGTCTCCGCCAGGGCGAAGTCCTTGATCGCGTCAGTGACGTGCGGGATCACCTGGACGGTCGCGCCCAGATAGTCGCCGCGGCGCTCCTTGGCGATGATGTCCTGATAGATGCGGCCCGAAGTGATGTTGTCGGCCTGGCGGGCAGAGACGCCGGTGAAGCGCTCGTAGTGGCCAAGGTCGAGGTCGGTTTCGGCACCGTCGTCGGTGACGTAGACTTCGCCGTGCTGATAAGGGCTCATCGTGCCCGGATCGACGTTCAGGTAGGGATCGAACTTGCGAATCCGCACCTTGTAGCCGCGCGCCTGCAGCAATGCTGCCAGGCTTGCCGCCATGAGACCCTTGCCGAGCGAGGAGACCACGCCGCCGGTGATGAAAATGTGCCGCGCCATGGGAGTCGGGCCTTAAATTGCATGGGGGCCCTCAGGCAAGCGCCCGGAGCCTCATTCCACAGGTCAATACAACAAAATGCCGTCTGACAGCGCCAGACGGCATTCCGGTTACGGTGAAGCGCTTAAATGCGCTTACGTGGGTTACTGCTTGGCAGCACCCGAAAGCGGATCGGCAGGCGCGGACTGCGTCGGAGCACCCTGAGGCGCGGCCGGAGTCGCACCGGGATTCGCGGAAGCTCCCAGCGGGTCTGCCGGCTGGGCCGGAGCCGCAGGCGCAGTGCTGCGCTGGAGCGAAGTATCGATGTCACGGCCGCTCGTCTCATTCACCGCCATGGCGGCAAGGACGATGCTCAGGACGACGAAGAGGGTCGCCAGAACCGAGGTAGCCCGGGTGAGGAAGTTTGCCGCGCCGCGCGCCGACATCAGGCCCGAAGGACTGCCGCCGCCAACGCCGAGGCCGCCGCCTTCGGACTTCTGTACCAGGATGACGCCCACAAGCAGAGCGGCGACAAGGGCCTGGACCACGGTCAGGAAAAGGAACATCTTCGTTTCAGCCTTCTGGCGGGGTCTGCCCCCGCTTTGGTTCGCCGCGCAGATAGGCGCTAGCGCGCGGACGCGCAACCCGCAGCGTGTTGTTCGAGGTCGGCGGGCCCATCAGGCCCCGCCGTACCCGCATATGGATCAGTCGCTCAGCGAAGCTGCAGCGCCGACGATCGCCAGGAAGCTCTCAGCCGAAAGGCTGGCGCCGCCAACCAGTGCGCCGCCAACATCGGCGATGCCCAGCAGTTCGGAAGCGTTCTCCGCCTTGACCGAACCGCCGTAGAGGATGCGCACTTCCGCACCGGCATCACCGTAGATCGCGACGAGCTTCGCGCGAATCGATTTGTGCATCGCAGCAACGTCCTCAACCGAGGGGACGCGGCCCGTGCCGATGGCCCAGACCGGCTCATAAGCGACCGAGAGCTTCTCGGGTGCGCCGTCCGCGCGGGGGCACGAACCTTCGAGCTGGCTGCCAACGACCGCTTCGGCATCGCCGGCATCGCGCTGGGCTTCGGTTTCACCCACGCACAGGATCACCGCGAGGCTGGCCGAAAGCGCCGCCTCGGCCTTGACCCTTACTTCCTCGTCGCTTTCCGCGTGATATTCACGGCGCTCCGAGTGGCCGACGATGGTGAAATCCGCACCGGTGTCCTTGAGCATCACCGCGGAAATATCGCCAGTGAAGGCACCGCTGTCATAGGCATGGCAGTCCTGACCGCCGACACCGATGAATTCCACTGCTTCGCGCGTGCGATAAAGCAGCGTGGCGGGCGGCGCGATCGCAACCTGCACCTTGGGAAAGCGTGCGGCCGAACGATCGATAGCGCGGGCCTCGTTGAGCATCCCCCGCGTGCCGTTCATTTTCCAGTTTCCGACGATGTAAGGCAATGCAGCCATTTCAATCCCTTGATCAAATCCTGGCGAACCTGGGGAGGTTCCCCCACGGATCCCCCTGCAGATTCCCTTAGGCCGAAGACCACGGTTGCGGCCACGGCGCGGAGAATCAGGTCGTCTCTTGTTGCGGCGCAGCTAGGCCAGCGCGCCCCAGCTTGTCAAAATTCATCACCCGTTCAGCGCGACGATACCCCCCGCCGTGACCCTCATGCCACAGGATCGCGCCGGGAGCACGGCCCGTTCGTCACAGTTCGCCGCATGAGTGGAGTTTTGCCTCCACGCCGCGAACCGGCATTGCAGTATGCGCCAAGGCCCCCTAAAGCCACCCCCCGTTTCATACGCAAAACGCGGGCGCAAAGCCTGTGTTTTCGCGCAGGCTATCGCTGATCGGCTGGGTCCATGCTCAATTTCTTTCGTTCGTTCCTCAAGTCCAAGCTCGGCGCCGTCATCGGCTTGCTGGTGCTGGGCGTCATCGCCATTGCCTTCGCCAGCGGCGACATTGCCGGCTTCAACTCGTCTTCGGGCGTGAGCGCGGGCACCCCGGTCGTCACCGTCGGCGGTGAAAGCGTCAACGCCGACACCCTTGACCAGGGCGCCAAGCGCGCGCTGGAGCGGGTCCGCCAGCAAAGCCCGAACGTGACGATGAAGGTCCTGCTGGAACAGGGCGGCCTTGAGCAGGTGCTGGGCGAACTGATCGACCGGACCGCCCTCTTCGCGTTCGGCACCAAGAACGGCGTCACCATCAGCGACCGCCTGGTCGACAGCGAACTGGCGCAGATCCCTGCGTTCCAGGGCGTCGACGGCAAGTTCGACCAGACCGTGTTTCGCCAGGCCCTGGCCCAGCAGCGCATCTCCGAGCCGGCCCTGCGCGATGACATCCGCGAAAGCCTCGTCGCCCGCGAACTCGTCACGCCGGCGCAGATCGGCTCGACGATGTCGCAGTTCGCGGCCAAGCGCTACGCCTCTTTGCTCGACGAAACGCGCACCGGGACGGCGATCGCCCTGCCCTCGTTGCTGTTCGCACCTGACAAGCAGCCGACGGATGCCGATCTGGCCGCTTTCTACAAAGGCCATTCGGCTCAGTTCATCCGCCCTGAGCGCCGCACGATCCGTTATGCTGTGGTGAGCGAGGACCAGCTCAAGGCTGCCGCGCCGCCCACCGACGCCGAGATCGCCGCGCGCTTCACGGCGAACAAGGCCGCCTATGCCGCCAAGGACAATCGCCGCATCACTCAGTTGATCGTGCCGACCGAAGCTGCTGCCAAGGCAGTCGTCGCCGAGGTCGAAAAGGGCAAGGGCCTCGAGGCGGCTGCTCAGGAAAAGGGCCTGTCCGCCGCGAGGCTTGAATTCTTCAGCCGGGACGACCTTTCCACCCAGTTCTCGCCCGCCGTCGCGCAGGCCGTCTTCGCAGCCCCGCTCGGCAAGCTCGCCGCGCCCCAGAAGAGCGTTCTGGGTTGGCACGTGATCCGCGTCGACGAGGAACAGAAGACCCCCGCCCGCACGCTGGCAGAGGTCAAGTCCGAGCTTTCCACGCAAGTCGCCGCCGACAAGCGCCGCAAGGCCTTTTCCGACACGCTGGCGGCGATCGAAGAGCAGTTCTCCGACGGCTCCAACCTCAACGAAGTCGCAAAGTCGGTCGGCGGCCAGGTCCAGACGACCCAGCCGGTGACCGCCGATGGCGGCCTCTACATGAAGCCCGGTCAGACCCTGCCCGAACAGCTTCGCCCGGTCCTGACCACTGCCTTCTCGATGGATCAGGAGCAGCCGCAGGTTGCCGAAGTGGAGCGCGGCAAGAGCTTCGTGATCTACGACGTGACCGCGATCGCGCCTTCCGCGCCCGCTCCGCTCGCCCAGATCAAGGACGACGTGAAGCTGGCATGGGCCGTGGACATCGGCTCCAAGGCCGCCAAGGCCGCAGCGCTGAAGATGCAGGCCGATATCCGCAAGGGCAAGACGGCCGAGCAGGTCATGGCTGCCTCGGGCAAGAAGCTGCCGCCGCCGCAGCAGGTCGCCATGTCGCGCGCGACGCTGGCCGCTGCACTGCGTTCGGGCCGCCAGGTTCCGCCGCCGGTCTCGCTGATGTTCCATATGGCCAAGACCACCGTCAAGGTGCAGTCGGCCGAGGGTGAACGCGGCTGGTTCGTGGTTCAGCTGAAGGACATCGTGCCCGGCAAGGTCGAATCCGAGGACATGGTGAAGAACACACAGAACGAACTGGGCCAGCAGCTGGGCCAGGCCTATGCCGACGCGCTGGGTCATGCCGTGCGCAAGGCCGTCGGCGTAAAGCGCAACGATGCCGCGATCAAGGCGGTGCGCGACCAGCTGGCCGGCACGGCGTCGGCGAACTGATACCGTAGATTGGGGCAGGACATGGAGCGGGAATCGGATCGTTCGGCTGCGCTGGAGCAGCTTGCCCAGGGCAAGCCTGCGCTCATCTGGCGCAGCCTCGTTGCCGACACCGAGACGCCGGTGGGCGCCGCGCTCAAGCTGTTCGAGGATGGCCGCGGCGACTTCCTGCTCGAATCGGTCGAAGGCGGCGAGACGCGCGGGCGCTACAGCCTCGTCGGTCTCGACCCCGACCTCGTCTTCCGCGCCAGCGGCACGGCCTGCGAGATCAACCGCGACTGGCAGGCAGACCGCGAGACTTTCACCGCGCTCGCAGGCGACAGCCTGACCGAACTGCGCGCGCTGGTTGAAAGCTGCCGCTGCGATGTGCCGGCGCAACTGCCCAAGGCGCTCGCCTGCCTCGTCGGCTACTTCGGCTACGAAACCATCGGCCTTGTCGAGAAGTTGCCGCGCGCGCCGCAAAGCCCGCTGGAACTGCCCGACATGCTGTTCGTGCGCCCGTCGCTGATCCTGATCTTCGACCGCCTTTCGGATGAACTGTTCTGCGTCGCGCCGGTTTGGCCCGGCAGCGGTAGCCCGGTGCAGGCCGTACTGAAGGCCTCCGAGCGCATCGACGAAGCGCTGCGCCGCCTTGCGGCGCCTGCTCCCGCCGCGATCGCACAGGTCGATCTGCCCGAGCCGGTCCGAACCGCCGTCATGGCGCCCGAGGCCTACAAGGCGATGGCCCTCAAGGCCAAGGACTACATCGAGGCAGGCGACATTTTCCAGGTCGTGCTGGCACAGCGCTTCACTTGCGAATTTCCGCTGCCGCCGCTGGCGCTTTATCGCTCGCTGCGCCGCGTGAACCCCTCGCCGTTCCTCTATTTCCTCGATCTGCCCGGCTTCGCCCTGATTGGCTCCAGCCCGGAAATCCTCGTCCGTGTGCGCGAAGGTGAAGTCACCATCCGCCCGATCGCCGGCACCCGCCCGCGCGGCAAAACCCCGGCTGAGGACAAGGCCAACGAGGCCGCGCTGCTGGTCGATCCCAAGGAACGCGCCGAGCATCTGATGCTCCTCGACCTTGGCCGCAACGACGTAGGCCGCGTCGCCGAAGCTGGAACTGTCGAGGTCACCGACAGCTACACCATTGAGCGCTACAGCCACGTCATGCACATCGTCTCGAACGTGGTCGGCCGGCTCGACACCGCGCATCACGATGCGATCGACGCGGTGCTGGCCGGCTTCCCCGCCGGCACCGTCTCGGGCGCCCCCAAGGTACGTGCCTGCCAGGTAATCGCCGAACTCGAACCCGAAACGCGCGGGCCTTACGCGGGCGGCGTCGGCTACTTCGCCCCCGATGGCTCGGTAGACAGCTGCATCGTCCTGCGCACCGGCCTGCTCAAGGACGGCGTGCTCCACGTCCAGGCCGGCGCCGGCATCGTCGCCGACAGCGATCCGGACTACGAACAGCGCGAATGCGAAGCGAAGAGCGGCGCCCTCTTCGCTGCAGCGCGGGAAGCCGTTCGCGTCGCAGGGGAGCCGGGGTTCGGCCAGTAAGATGGCGGGGCCCGGCGGCACATTCACGGTCGCGCTGTCCTACGAGGATTACCTCGCCTGCAACTGGCTGATGATCCGCCGCCGCTGGCTGTGGAAGGGCCTTGCGCGGTTCATCGGCATCCTGGGCGCGGCCTACGCTGTACTGTTCTGCGTGATCGACCTGATCGATGGCAAGAGCGTCGATTTCACCTCGGTCGCGCTCGCTTTCGCCATCGGATTTGGCTCGGCGGTGGTCGCTGCGGCTCTGGGCGCGCTCGCCCTGCTCTGGCGCATCCCCCGCTCGGCGCGAAAGACCTACCGCCAACTCAAATTCGAAGGCGTCGATTCGCTGTTCACCTTCTCGCGAGAGGGGATCGAAAGCAGCAACCGCTTCGGCAAAAGCACCAACCTCTGGAGCGACTTCAGCGGTTGGGCCGAGAACGAGCGCGTGCTGCTGCTGTTTCGCACCAGCCAGATATTCTACCCGGTGCCCAAGGCACAAATCGCGCCCGAAACGCTCCAAACCCTGCGCCGCGCCATAACCGCCGGCGCGGTCCCGACAAAATGGTAGCCCGCGCCTGCAGCTTCGCTGTGCTGGCCTCGATCCTCCTCACCGCCTGCTCCGCCGATCCCGCGCCCAAGCCCGAGGCCCCGCCCCCGCCGCCCTGCCAAGGCGCGATGTTCGAGGGCGTCAGTTTCACCCATTGCACCGCCGTTCCCGGTCGCCACACCATCCACACCGTGCTCGGCCCCAAGAACGGCGCGCCCTATCGCAGCCTCTCGCAGCTTGCGATCGATCGCCCGGCGAAAAGCCACGAAGTCGCCTTCGCCTTCAACGGCGGCATGTTCGACGCCGATGGGCTACCAATCGGCTACTATGTCGAGAACGGCGAAAAGCGCCATGCGCTCAGCACTAAGGCGGGCTGGGGTAACTTCCACCTCCTGCCTAACGGCGTGTTCTACGGCGACGCCGCAGGTAACTGGCGCGTAAGCACCGCGCAGGATTTCGAAAGCGACGTCACTGACCGGCCCGATTTCGGCACCCAGTCCGGCCCGATGCTGGTCATCGCCGGCAAGCTGCACCCCGGCATTGACGCGGATGGCAAATCGCTGAAGCTGCGCAACGGCGTCGGCGTGGATGCGCAAGGCCGCGCCCACTTCGTCATTTCCGACGAGCCGGTCTCGTTCGGCAAGCTCGCCCGCTACTTCCGCGACACTCTCAAATGCCCCAACGCGCTGTTCCTCGACGGCAGCGTATCGTCTTTGTGGGACCCCGAACATGGCCGCGTCGATGGCGGTCCTCCGCTCGGCCCCTTGATCGTCGTCGAAAAAAGCGCGATGGGCGGGAAAATTGAGGCGAAAAGATGATCCTCGTTATCGATAACTACGACAGCTTCACCTGGAACCTCGTCCATTACGTCATGGAACTGGGCGCGGAAGTCCAGGTGGTGCGCAACGACGCGCTGAGCGTCAGCCTGGCCATGGACATGGGCGCGCAGGGCTTCCTCGTCTCGCCCGGCCCCTGCACCCCGAATGAGGCTGGCATCAGCCTCGGGCTTGTCGGCGCGGCAGCTAAGGCAGGTATCCCGGTGCTCGGGGTCTGCCTGGGCCACCAGTCGATCGGCCAGTATTTCGGCGGTAAAGTCGTGCGGGGCGGACTTATGCACGGCAAGACATCGATGATCGACCACGACGGCACCGGCCTCTTCGCGGGCATCCCCTCACCGCTCAAGGCCGCGCGCTATCACTCGCTCATCGTCGAGAACATTCCCGATGCGCTGGCGGTAAACGCCCGCTCGGACGATGGCCATGTCATGGGCTTTCGCCATGTCGACCTGCCCATCCACGGCGTCCAGTTCCACCCGGAAAGCATCGCCACCCAGCATGGCCACGCGATGCTGGCGAACTTCCTGCGCGTCTGCGGGATCGATGCCCGCATCCCCGATCGCATACTCTCCGCAGCGAAGGCCGCATGACGCTCCCCGACCCGCTGCACCCGATTGCCGAAGACGAAGCCGAGGCTGCCTTCGCCGCGATCCTCGACAACGAAGTACCCGAAGACCGGATCGCCGCTTTCCTCGTCGCCCTGTCCGACCGGGGCGAGACGGCGAGCGAGATCGCCGGCGCCGCACGCGCCATGCGTGCACGCATGATCCCGGTGAACGCCCCCGCAAACGCCATCGACGTATGCGGCACGGGCGGCGACGGGTTCCACACTCTCAATGTTTCCACCGCCGTCTCGCTGGTCGTCGCCGCAGCCGGCGTTCCCGTCGCCAAACACGGTAACCGCGCCGCCAGCTCAAAAGCTGGTGCTGCCGACACGCTCGAAGCCCTCGGCCTCGACCTCGACCGTGCAGTGGAAACCGCCGAATCGACCTTGTCCGAGATCGGCATCGGCTTCCTCTTCGCCGCTCGCCATCACCCGACGATGGGCCGCCTCATGCCCCTCAGGAAGGCGCTGGGCCGCCGCACGATATTCAACCTGATGGGCCCGCTCGCCAACCCCGCGCAAGTCTCGCGCCAGTTGGTCGGCATTGCCCGGCCCGCCTACGTGCCGATCTACGCCGATGCCCTGCTGCGCCTGGGCACCGAGCATTCTATGGTCATTTCGGGTGACGAAGGCCTCGACGAACTGAGCCTCGCCGGCGGCAACGAAGTGGCCGAAGTGCGCGGCACCGAACTGTCGATGCGCCGCGTCAGTCCGCACGATGCCGGCCTCACAATCTCCCCCGTCGACGCCATCCGCGGCGGCGATCCCGCCTATAACGCGCAGGCCCTGCGCGCCCTGCTCATGGGCGAACCCGGTGCGTACCGCGACGCAGTGATCCTGAACGCAGCCGGCGCCCTGCTCGTCGCGGGCGAAGTGGAAAGCTGGACCGAAGGCGCCGAAGAAGCCGCCGAAACCATCGACAAGGGCCTTGCCAAAGCCCTGCTCGACTGCTGGATCGCGGCAACGCGCGCCTGAGAGACACAAGCATGACCGACAAGCTCACTGAAATCTGCGACACCAAGCGCGAGGAAGTCGCCGCCCGCAAGGCCGCCTCCACGATCGCCGACCTAGATGCCCGCGCCGCCAACCAGAGCGCGCCGCGCGGCTTCGAAGCCGCCCTTCGCGCCAAGGCAGAAACCGGCTTCGCGCTTATCGCCGAAATCAAGAAGGCCAGCCCGTCCAAAGGCCTGATACGCCCCGATTTCCGCCCGGCAGATCATGCACTGGCTTACGAGAAGGGCGGCGCCGCCTGCCTCTCGGTCCTCACCGACGCGCCCTATTTTCAGGGGCACGAGGATTACCTGATGGACGCCCGCGCCGCCTGCACGCTGCCGGTCATCCGCAAGGATTTCATGATCGACCCTTGGCAGGTCGCCGAAGCGCGCGCGATCGGCGCCGACGCGATCCTCATCATCGTCGCCGCGCTTGACGACGCGCAGATGGCAGAGATCGAGGCAGCCGCGCTCGAACGCGGTATGGATTGCCTGGTTGAAGTTCATAACGAGCTTGAAATGGAGCGGGCAAGCCGCTTGAAATCAAGGCTTATCGGCGTCAACAACCGGGACCTCAAGCGCTTCGCCACCGACATTGCCACGACTGAGCGGTTAGCACCGCTCGCGCCAGACGGCACGCTGCTGGTCAGCGAGAGCGGCATCAACACCCACGCGGACCTCCTGCGCCTTGCCCCTTGCGGCGCCCGCACATTCCTCGTCGGTGAAAGCCTGATGCGCGAAGCTGACGTCGAAGCTGCGACACGCATGCTCCTCACCGGTGCCTGATACCCCGAACCTGAACCGCCAAGTTGCGGTGTGTGATGACTGGAAGCTGCATGAGCAAGTCCCTCACCCACATTGATTCGGATGGCACCGCGCGCATGGTAGACGTTGGCGCCAAGGCGGAAACGCAGCGCGTCGCCGTAGCCTCAGGCCGCATCACGATGACGGCGCAGGCGCTCGCCGCGATCCGCGCTGGCGATGCGCCCAAGGGCGATGTGCTGGGCACTGCCCGCATTGCCGGCATAATGGCGGCCAAGCGCACCTCAGACCTTATCCCGATGTGCCACCCGCTAATGATCGATGCGGTAACCGTAGATTTCGCTTTCGAGGAAGACGCCATCCGCGCGACCGCAACAGCCTCCCTCACCGGCAAGACCGGTGTTGAAATGGAAGCGATAACAGCCACTTCCATCGCACTTCTGACAATCTACGATATGGCCAAGGCGCTCGACAAGGGCATGGTCATCGGCAGCATCCGATTAGTCGAAAAGCGCGGCGGCAAGTCTGGCCACTGGATGGCGGCGGACTGGCAGGCATGACCTCGCCTCCGCCGATTCCGCTGGAAGAAGCGCAGGAACGTCTTTTCGCGCTGGCCCAACCGCTGCCCGTGGAACACGTCGATGTCGAAGGCTCGCTCGGCCGATATCTTGCGCGACCACTTCACGCCCGCCGAACCCAACCCTCCACTGACCTTTCGGCAATGGATGGCTATGCCGTGACCGCTGGCGATCTATCCGGCCCCTGGCGCGTGGTTGGCGAAAGCGCTGCCGGACACCCCTATCCCGGCACTGTCAAATGCGGAGAGGCCGTGCGCATTTCGACAGGCGCGATCCTGCCGTCATTTGCCAAAGCCGTAATCCTGCAGGAAGACCTCGCGCGCGACGCTGACAAACTCACGCTCATCGGCGATCAGCCCGAACCGGCCGACAGACATATCCGTCACTGCGGCATGGATTTTTTCGAGAATAACGAAGTCATGCCCGCCGGCGTTCGCATCGGCCCGGCGCAGGCGGCTCTCGCCATCGCCTCTGGCCACAAGCACCTACCCGTCCGGCGCATGCTGCGTCTCGCCGTGATCGATAGCGGCGATGAACTCGCCGCCGATCCGGAATGCTGCGCGCCCCACCAAATTCCGGCTAGCAACGGTGCAATGCTGATGGCACTCGCCCGCTCGCTCCCGACCGCGGTGAACCGCATCGGCCCCGTAGCCGACACCCTCGAAGCACTGACTGCAGCATTTGAAGCCGCCGCCGACTCTGACGTGATCGTTACCAGTGGCGGCGCCTCTGTCGGTGACCACGATCTCGTGCTCCCCGCCCTTGAAGCCTGGGGCGCTAAACTTGATTTCTGGCGCGTGGCAATCAAGCCGGGAAAACCGATCCTGGTCGCCACTCGCGAGCGGAACGGGAGGATGCAGATCATCCTCGGCCTGCCAGGCAATCCGGTCTCAAGCTTTGTAACTGCCTACCATTTCCTACTACCTCTGCTGCGGCGCATGCTCGGTGCAAGCCAAGCGACCCCGATGCAAATCACGACCTATCTAGCCGCCCCCATACGAGCGAACGGACCGCGACGTGAATTCCTGCGCGGCAATTGGGACGGCGAAAAAGTCCTGCCGCAAACGAACCAGGACAGCGGCGCTCTTGCCACGCTCGCGGCGAGCAACGTCCTGATCGATCGCCCCAGCTTTGCCCCCGCAGCGCAGGTTGGCGACCCAGTTCGTGTATTCCTGCTCCAAAATGGCGGTATTGCTTGAGGCTTCGCTTGACGCGGTGAAATTCGTTGCTTAATTGTTCTCTCAATGTTCACAACAAGAACATTTCCGGTCGGGTCTAGCTTCGCCCGGCCGCAACGAAGAGGCAGCGACAATGTTGACGCGCAAGCAGCACGAATTGCTCCGGTTCATTCAGGCTCGGCTTGAAGAGAGCGGCATTTCCCCCAGCTTCGAGGAAATGAAGGAAGCACTCGACCTTAAATCGAAGTCGGGCGTTCACCGGTTGATTTCAGCTCTTGAAGAACGTGGCTTCATACGCCGCCTCCCTAATCGCGCCCGTGCGCTGGAAGTTCTGCGCCAGCCCGACGATGCAGGGATCAAACCCTTGCGCTCTGCGCCGGCCAACAGCAATGACGATACCGCGCCCGCTCGTACTCCGCAGCGCGCGCCAGAACCAGCTAACGACGTCATCGAAATTCCGCTTCACGGGCGCATTGCCGCTGGTGTTCCCATCGAAGCACTCGAAGGTCAATCCTCGCTTGCGGTGCCTGCTGCACTGCTCGGATCCGGCGAGCACTATGCCCTGGAGGTTTCGGGAGACTCGATGGTCGATGCCGGCATTCTTGATGGTGATTTCGCGCTGGTGAAGCGCACCAACACCTGCCGGGACGGCGAGATCGTTGTCGCGCTGGTCCGCGGCGAAGAAGCGACGCTCAAGTACTTGCGCCGCGAGAACGGCATGGTCCGCCTGGACCCCGCCAATGCTGCCTACGAACCGCAAATCTATGGTCCTGAGGAAATCGAGGTCCAGGGCAAGCTCGCTGGCCTCCTACGTCGATATCACTGAGGGCTTTGTCTGGCCCCCTCATGCGAGCGAGGGATAACCAGGCGATGGCACGCTAGCCACACCAACTGCATTCAAGATAACCAGACATTCGGCTCGCTCAAACCGGTTCCTGTTTTGCGCTTGAATAGGCACCAGCGGCTCCCTTCTTAGTCACCGCCGCGATGAAAGGCTATCGAGGCGTAAGGGAAACTCTTCCCGCCCTCGGGTTTACCGGCCGCCACCAGCCGTGTTCGCCTTGGCTACCAGCCACAGTATCCACCTGCTCTGGCGAAAGGTGTACGGCCAGTCCGCCGGTACGCTGCAACATGTCCTTATCGGCCTTGAACCATCGGGGACGGCAACTGCGTGGGAGCCAGCGATCGGCAATGACGATGTCGCTGCGATCGCAAGCCGCAGCCAAAGCTCGCTCGGGCACGGCATCGCGGCCTCTGGAGATGAGAAGACGCCACTTTGTCTTTTCTCGCTCTATCGTGATGGCGCAGAAATCGCGATTGCAGTGCGCCCCCGGCCAGCGGTCGAGCGCCACCGGTTCGCCCTCCATTCCCGCCAACTCCATTAGATTGTCACGCGCATAACCTTTTCCGCCTTCTCTGAGGACGAAGAGACGCGCGCCGCCAGATTCCACCAACCCGACATGGCGCCCGTCGCTTGAGACAAGGATGTCGGGTGGAGCGGCCGTGGCCAGAAGTCCGGCGCCCAGTAGGGCGAAGGGAAGCCCCAGCCAGCGTATCCGCCCACTCCACAGCCCCAGCCAAATGCCTCCCGCAACGAACAAGAGAAACGCCCCCGTCCCGCCCGCTGGCAGGATCGTGACCGAGCCTGGGCGAGAAGCGAACCAGTGAGCAATTCCCATCAGCCAATCGATCGCCACATCTGCGAGCCACCAGAGCGGCGATCCGGCGCCTACGATGTCGAGTAAAAGGGCCCCGCCCAGCAGGGGCATGATGATAAAGGTAGTCAGCGGAATCGCGAGCACGTTGGCCAGCGCTCCGTAAATTCCAGCGCGGTGAAAATGAAAAAGTCCGATCGGCATCAGGACCAGGTCGATCACAACACCGGTTAACAGTAGCATCGCGACATGGCGCAGCATCCGCATCGCCAACGACTCGCCACGTGGCGCTACGAACCTCCGTATGGGTTCGGCCGTGCTTAATGCGACGAGTGCCAGAACTGCGCCAAAACTCATCTGGAAGCTGGGTCCAGTCACAGCTTCTGGCCACAGCAACAAGACGCAGAACGCGGCGACGGCCAACATCCTCAGCGACAGCCCCTCCCGTCCCAGTACAAGCGCACCCAGCACCAGAAGTGCGCCGATGCACGAGCGAACAGTCGGCACCTCTGACCCCGAAATCAGCGTATAGGCGACCCCGGCCAGTGCGCCAGCGCCCGCCGCCACGACCGGCAACCGCACTCGAAGCGCCAGCCAGGGAAACAGCGCAAGCCCTCTCACGAACAAGACATACACCGCGCCGACCACCGCGCTGACGTGGAGGCCGCTCACCGACAGCAAGTGGGCCAACCCGGAGTCGCGCATGGCCTGATCGTCAGCCTCGGCGATACCGCCCCGATCGCCGGTCACCAATGCCCCGGCAATACCGGCCCCGTCCTTTCCGATCCTCGTGCGGATGTGAGCGGACAACCTGCGGCGTAAACCTGATAGCCACCCGCCGCCCGGCGCTCCTCGCTCGACCACCTGCACTTCCCCCGTCGCTGTGCCGCTTCCGGCCAACCCAGAGAACCAGGCGGTCCTTGCAAAGTTGTAGGCGCCCGGCAACATCGGCGGCGCCGGCGGCATAAGACGAGCCTTGATCCGCACAAGGTCGCCGACATTGACGCGAGAGGCGATACCCGCGCCCGGAATATTGACCCGAACCTTGATCGCTCGCCCGCTACCCGGCTCACGCATCGCCAAGATCAAACGGTCACGTTCGAGCGCAGGTTGTGGTTGGATGTCCAGCACTTTTGCCGTGAACGTCCCCGCGATGGGCCGCTCCAACGGCAATTCGCCGACCACTGCCGACCGCGCCCATACCGCCAGACATCCGGCCGCGATCAACAGCGGAAGAATCAGAATCGCCCGCAAAACATGCGGATAGGCTTGACGCCGCGCCCATGGTGCAAAGCTTGCAACTGCAAGTGCGCAGAGCAGCCCACAAAAACCTATCCACCAACCTGGAGAAGGTAGCCCAAACCACGCTATTATGCCGGTTCCAAAGGCTACGGTGAGCCATGGTCCGCGATCGAATCCGGCCTGTGAAAGAAATCGTTCGAGAGCTGCCAAACCCCTCGACAAGTCGCTCCCGCTGTTCCATGGCCCATGCTGCAATGCAGCGGCTCCCCGATGAGCCGGAGGCAAATTTTCGAGAGGTGCGGCTTGGGTCCCCATGGCTGCATTAGGACAGTAAGGTGGTATTGATGGCAAGCGGCAGTGCAACGAGCGGAGCGGCGGGCACCAAAGCCGTCGTCACGCGCTTTGCCCCCTCGCCCACGGGTTTCCTGCATATTGGCGGTGCCCGGACGGCGCTGTTCAACTGGCTTTTCGCGCGGCATCATGGCGGCAAATACTTGCTGCGCATCGAGGATACCGACCGCGCCCGTTCGACCGAACCGGCGATCGAGGCGATTTTCGACGGTCTGACCTGGCTTGGCCTCGAAGGCGACGAAGCCCCTGTATTCCAGTTCGCGCGGTCCGACCGCCACGCGCAGGTCGCCGCGCAGATGCTGGATAGCGGCCATGCCTATCGTTGCTATCTGACGTCGGAAGAACTCGCCGAGCGTCGGCAGAAGGCACAGGATGAACGGCGCCCGTTCCGCCTCGACAGCGAATGGCGCGATGCCTCCCCTTCAACCTGGCCGGCTGACAAATCCTACGTGGTGCGCATGAAGGCGCCGCGTGAAGGTGAGACGACGATCGACGATCTCGTCCAGGGCAGCGTTACCGTCCAGAACGTCGAGATCGATGACTACGTCATTCTGCGCAGCGACGGCACGCCGACCTATATGCTGGCCGTGGTAGTCGATGACAACGACATGGGCGTTACCCACGTCCTGCGCGGTGACGACCACCTCAACAACGCCTTCCGCCAGCTTCTTGTCATTCGCGCGATGAATTGGGACGTGCCGGTCTATGGCCATGTGCCGCTGATCCACGGCGCCGACGGGGCCAAGCTGTCCAAGCGCCATGGCGCCCTCGGCGTGGATTCCTATCGTGACGACCTCGGCATCCTGCCCGAAGCGCTGTTCAACTACCTGCTCCGTCTTGGCTGGGGCCACGGCGACGACGAGATCATCACTCGCGACCAGGCCGTCGAATGGTTCGACATGGTCGGCGTGGGCAAGTCGCCTTCGCGCTTCGATCTGGCAAAGGTTCAAAATCTCAACGGGCACTATCTGCGCGAGGCCGACGACGATCGCCTTGCCGGACTGGTGTTGCAGCGCCTCGAAGGGACCGCCGACGCGGACCTCGATCTGCTTGCGCGCGCCATGCCCGTCCTCAAGGTCCGAGCAAAGGACCTCCACGAACTTGCAGAAGGCTCCGCCTTCCTGTTTGCCAAGCGTCCGCTTGCGATGAGCGAAAAGGCACTTGGCCTCCTGTCCGACGAGGCGCGTGGCCGCCTTGGCGTGATTTGTGAGCGCCTGTCCGGTCTGACCGACTGGAAATTGGAGGAACTGGAAGCAAACCTGAAGGCAATGGCCGAAGAACTGGGACTGGGACTCGGCAAGCTCGCACAACCCTTGCGGGCGGCCCTGACAGGTCAGACGACCTCGCCGGGGATTTTCGACGTACTGGTATTACTCGGACGGGAAGAGAGCCTCGCACGCATCGGTGCGCAGGCGGACGTTCCAGTCGAGTAACCTCATAAGGAGATATAACTGGTGGGTGATCAGGCTAAACTGAGCGCTGGTGGCGCGGACTTCGAATATCCGATCCTTAAGGGCAGCGTTGGCCCGGATGTCGTCGACATTCGTAAGCTCTATGCCCAGACCGGCAAGTTCACGTTCGATCCCGGCTTCACTTCGACCGCGAGCTGCGAATCGGCGCTGACCTACATCGATGGTGACGAGGGCGTGCTTCTGCACCGCGGTTACCCGATCGGCCAGTTGGCCGAAAACTCCTCGTTCATGGAAACGAGCTACCTTCTGCTCAACGGCGAACTGCCGAGCGCAAGCGAACTCACCACGTTCGAAAACACCATCACGCGCCACACCATGCTGCACGAGCAGCTGGCGACGTTCTATCGCGGCTTCCGCCGTGATGCGCACCCGATGGCGATCATGTGCGGCGTAGTCGGCGCGCTTTCGGCGTTCTATCACGATTCGACCGACATCGCGGACCCCGAGCATCGCAAGATCAGCTCGCACCGCCTGATCGCGAAGATGCCGACTATCGCCGCGATGGCCTACAAGTATTCGGTCGGCCAGCCGTTCGTCTATCCCGACAACAAGCTGAGCTACACCGGCAACTTCCTGCGCATGACCTTCGGCGTGCCTGCGGAAGAGTATGAAGTGATCCCCGCCATCGAAAAGGCAATGGACCGCATCTTCATCCTGCATGCCGACCACGAGCAGAACGCTTCGACATCGACTGTGCGCCTTGCCGGTTCGTCGGGCGCGAACCCGTTCGCGTGCATCGCTGCCGGCATCGCCTGCCTGTGGGGCCCTGCGCATGGCGGCGCGAATGAAGCCGCGCTCAACATGCTCAAGGAAATCGGCACTCCCGATCGCATTCCGCACTACATCGAGCGCGCCAAGGACAAGAACGATCCGTTCCGTCTGATGGGCTTCGGTCACCGCGTCTACAAGAACTACGATCCGCGCGCGACGGTCATGCAGTCGACCCTACGCGAGGTGTTCGAGGCGCTCAAGGTTACCGATCCGCTCTTCGAAACCGCCCTGCGCCTTGAAGAACTGGCGCTGAGCGATCCGTACTTCGTCGAGAAGAAGCTGTTCCCCAACGTCGACTTCTATTCGGGCATCATCCTGTCGGCGATCGGCTTCCCGACCACGATGTTCACCGTTCTCTTCGCTCTCGCCCGCACTGTGGGCTGGGTCGCGCAGTGGAACGAAATGATCTCGGATCCAGGCCAGAAGATCGGTCGTCCGCGTCAGCTCTACACGGGCCCGACGCAGCGCGACTACCTGCCTATCGGTCAGCGTTAACGAAATCCGCGAGCAGTCGCGGTACCCGAAGAAGGCCCTCGCGAAAGCGGGGGCCTTTTTTGTTGCGGCTGGCGCTCAGAGGCAATCTGCGCCACAATCCGGCCGCATCCTGAGATCACCCTTGGGCAAATTACGGGGCGCGACTACAATGCTGTTCATTCGAATTATGGCCATGATCCTGGGCTTGCTCGCCATTGCGGCAGGACTGCTCTTCGTCGGACAAGGGACCGGGATGGTATTGTGGCCGGCCGACAGTTTCATGCTGGCAGACAGGGCCTGGGCCGTGCGCGGTGCAGTGCTGGCAGTGGTAGGCGGAATCGTCGTCTGGCTGGCGCGGCGCGGCTGCTAGGTGGTCGCTGAAACCGGCCACATGTCTCGTCTGCAGCCGTAATCATGCTTCGGTGTCGGCCGGAACCTCAAGGATGAAGCGGGCGCCGTATCCCGGCATGCTTTGCACGGTCAGATCGCCGCCCATCGCCCGTGCCAGGCTCCGCGAGATGTAAAGCCCAAGGCCTGATCCTCCATCGCCGCTGCGACCAAGCCGCTCGAACTTGTCGAAGACGCGCGGCTGATCCTCGTCGCTCAGGCCTGGCCCCTGATCGGCTACGGCGATGCGGGCGCGGTCGCCAGCGTGCTCCAGCTGAATCACTATGCGCGAATTTTCGGGAGAATAACGGATGGCATTGCCGATCAGGTTCAGCAGCACCTGCAAGACGCGGCGAAACTCCGCTCGGGCGGGCAGTGTCCATTCGGGCGGCGGAACGTCGAGAAATATGTTCTTCTCACGCGCCCGTACGCCCAGGATGCCGGCGGCCTGACGGGCCACTTCGGACAAGTCGATGGGATCGGGGCTGGTCGTGAAACTGTCCGATTCGACCACTTCGAGATCGGCCATGTCTTCCAGCAGGCCCAGCAGCAGCGTACCCGCGCTGGCGATTTCGCCCGCATATTCGGCATAGGCATCGGGCAAAGGCCCGGCAAGGCGTGTGCGGATCGTTTCGGCATTGGCGATGATACGCGAAATCGGCTGCTTGAGCACCGGCGCCAGATCCTCGCCGACAAGACTGCGGCGCGGCGCTTTCGGGCTCGGCTCCGCTACGACGACGGGCTCGGGTGCGGGCTCATCGGATAGCAGCAGCAGTTCGAAACCGGCGGGCTCGAAGCCGGGCGTCATATGCGGGATCAGTGAAATGCGCCAGGAACGCTGCGAGCCCGGCACGATCACGCGCGTACCGTCAAGCAGACGCCAATGGAGCGGTTGCTGGTGGGTGACGTTCTCGGGCGCGAGGAAATCGGTCCAGACTTGACCGATGCCGCTGGCCATGGCTGCGGCAACTTCGCCCAGTTCGCTGGAATGGGCCGTCACCGCGAGCAGACGCTGGCCCGCGTCGAGGTAGGCGGACAGTTCGGCGATATGACGGTCCGTCACAGCCCGGCGCTGCTGGGCAATCTCGCCGTCCTCGGGCAGGATCTGTGCCGTCTGCCAGGTGCGTACGCGGATCGTGCAGCCCTGACCGTCCTGCGCCGGTTCGCATTCGACCCACGCGCTGATCGCATCGCTGCCATCCTGCGCATTGATCGCGCGGGCAATACGGAAGCGCGACAGACGGGCCTTGCGCACCAGTTCGAGCAATTCGGGCACTGCGATCATGCCGGGCAACTCTCCGCCGCAGCGTGCCTGCAGGCCGGATAGTGGCTCGTCCGCACTCAGCAACCGGTCCTCGGCGTCGCTTGTAGCCAGAGCCAGGATGGTGCCGTCATCGAACATCAAGAGCGGTATCCCATAGGCGACGAAAGGAGCATTGCCGCTCGCTCCGCGTCTAACCGCTCGAACCCGGCAGGCAAGGTCACTTCGGGGTGGAGCGCGAGGAACTGCTCCTCCACCGCGACCGCTCCGAGGCCGGAAGCCCGAAGGCCAAGCGCAAGCCGCGCCATCTGGGTCTCGTGGGTGGAATGCACGGCAGCGTCACGCTCCTGCCGCGAGCCCAGTGCGAGCGCGGTCAGGAACAGCGCCGCGCCGGCATTATCAACCCTCAGCGCCGCCTGACCACCGTCGCCAAGGCTCCTTACAAGCCTCTCGGCGAGGCCGATACGGGTGGCGTTTTCGTCATAAGCCTGGCGAACCTTGGCCTCGACGACGCCTGCGCGCTCGGCCAGCGCCGGTTCGATGCCCGCCAGCGTGCGCAGGGTGTAAAGTGCAACGTTCAGCAGGTCTGCGGGCAATTCGCCCAGCGGCAACTCCATCCGCCGCTGTGCCTGGCACCAGCGTGCCTGCGCGGCAAGGAAGGCCATGCCCAGTTCCTTGGGCGCCCCGCCAGGTCCGTAAATCAGGCTTCGCAGCATCGGCGATGCCACCGGATCAAGCGCGAGACGCGCCTGCAGGAGTTCGGTCAGCTGCCATTCCTGCGCCAATCCATGCAGGTGGGCAAGCAGCACCGGATTGTCGAGCAGCGCGCCGCCCAGCACTTCGACCTCGGCAGGCGAATGCGCACGGCGGCCATCGGCTCCGATCAGTTCGTCGAGCAGTTCTCCCGCGAGACTGGCGAGCATGGAGCGGATTCGTGCCAGCATCTCTTCGCTGAAGACAGGGATGTCGCGCGCAGCGACGAGGTGACGCAGGATCGGGGCTGCCATTCCCGCCATGGCGTCGCCCCGCGCCACTTCGGCGCGCAGTGCGGCCTCTACGCTTTCGCTGGTTGCCGGAGGAGCGGCCTGATCGATCATCTGACCCGTATAACCGGCATTTGGTTAAATCGAAGTTAGCCGTGCCGCCGAGGCGGCAGAAGCAACGCCGCAAGCACCAGGCCTACGGAAAGCAGCCGCACGACCAGCAGCACTTGTCCGAAACCCGACGCCACGGCCAGGATCAGTCCGAGCAAGGCCCGGTCTGCGATCCACCCGGTGAACGGGCCACCGGTAATACGCGGCGCCAGGACGAGCAGCATCATCAGGATCGCCGGCAAGCACAGCCAGGCGAGCACGGGTTCTCCCGGAAAACGAGGCGTGGCGAGCAGTATCAGCGCGGCAAAAGCGGTATCAACCAGCCACACCATCGCGTCCGCACGCGGGATCGCCGGGGAAGGCTGCCCCAAGGCGTGCCTCTCGGCAGCACGCAGCAGCCGGCTCGCCTCAACCAGCAGCCAGGCGATCGCGGCAAAGGCGAATCCGCCCCAGATCAGGCCGAACCACCCCAGTCCCGCCGCGATGGCGACACAGACGAGAACCGCCGCCGACACCGCATTGCTGGCGTTACCCGCATGGAGCAGCGACGTGCCGAAACTGAGCACGCCGAAACGCGCCACCGCGCGGCCCGGAGAACTGCAGCTTCCCTCGCCAAAGCGGGAACGCAACCATTCGTCCTCCAGCGCGTACGCCTCGGCCTCGCTGCGAATCATGCGCCAGCCCGAACCCGCGCGCGCCGTGGCCGAAACCTCGCGCATGGCGACCCCGGTTTGCAGCGCGATACGAGTCAGAGCCGAGATCACGTCACAATCGGCCGGCAATTCGTGCAGCCGCTCGAGCATCTGGCCCGGCAACCGCATCAGCCCCGCGCTGGCGCGGTTGATGTCGATCCTCTCGAAACCGGCGACAAGCGCGCCCTCGACCGGCTGCACCAGCACGACCGGCGCACGGCCGTCCAGCAAGGCGACTGCCTGCGCGGAATCGGCGAAAAGTCCTTCGGAAATCACGATGAGTTCGTCGCTCGCCGTCACCAGCCCGGCAAGCTGGCCCGGTCCGGTTGCGATAGTGAACTGCAGGCCGGCATGTTCGGCATCATGCTGAAGCGCGATCAGTTCGGGCGAAGTCCCGCGCGCCATGCAGATCACGCGCTGGCATTCGAGCGCCAGCGCCATGCCTAGCTGGTGCTGCGCAACGCTCGCCCCCGCCACACGCAGGAACGCGCGCGGGAACGGCTGCCCTGCTCCGGCAGGCTCCGTCATGGCCAGCAATGCTATTCGCAAGTAAGAACTCCAGCACCCACATCCCGATGTAGGCAAGCGGAAGGCAGGTGCCAAGCGGAACCGGACAATCAGCCGATGGAAAACTCTCCGACATAAGCCCTGAGCCGGCGGATAGCGGTCGGCTCTCCGGGCGCAGCGTCGAGCGCGTTGTCGGCCAGCGCCAGAAGGCGGGAGGAATGGAAGCTAGCCGCGAGCCCCTTCAGGCGCATTGCCGCAACTACCCAGTTGCCGTCGCAACGCGAACGTTCAAGCAGGTCAACCTGCCGCATCACGCTTTCGACGAAAGCGCCGCGAAGCTCCGCCATAAGCACGGGATCGCCGCCTGCCGCAGCGGCGAGAGTCGCTTCAAGGGCACCTGCTTCATAAGCCATTTCCCCAGAATAGTGGGCAAGGTCTTAAGGTGGGGTTTATTGCCGCTCGCCACGTGATATCCTGCGCCGATGGTAGGGGAAAACAGGATCTTCGCACTAGGTGCAGGCAGCGGCAAGAATTCCGGAGGCGAGAATTCGGAAGCCGATACCGACAGGCCCGTCGACACCGCATCCGGCGCGCTGCCGCAGGAAAACTGGGATGACGCCTGGGTCGCGGCCGAAGACGAGGGCGATGTTCCGCCCCCTCCCGCATCGCGCCTGCCCCTCATGCCCGCTCTGGCAGGCGCGGTGGTTGTTGCCTGGACCGTGCTGTTTTTCGCCGCGCTGCTGCCTGCATTCAGCGCCGGTTTGCCGCTCGCCCAGGTTCCAGCGCTCGTCACCCAATGGTGCGCGCCGGTCCTGCTGGTCGGCCTCGTCTGGCTGCTGGTCATGCGCCACAGCACCCGAGAAGGCCGCCGCTTCGGCGACATCGCCCGGACCCTGTCGAACGAATCCGCGCTGCTCGAACGACGCCTGACCACGGTCAATCGCGAACTCAGCCTTGCGCGCGAATTCATCGCATCGCAGTCGCGAGATCTTGAATCGCTAGGTCGCATCGCCGCCGAGCGGCTCTCTCACAACGCAGAGCGATTGCAGGAACTGGTGCGCGAAAACGGCCTCCGCGTCGATTCGATCAGCACCGTCAGCAACGCCGCGCTGGAGAACATGGAGAAGCTGCGTGGCCAGTTGCCGGTCATCGCCAGCTCCGCCAAGGACGTCACCAACAACATCGCCAATGCCGGCCGTACCGCTCATGCCCAGCTTGAGGACATGGTCTCAGGCTTCAATCGCCTTAACGAATTCGGCTCTGCCAGCACCCGGCAGGTTGCCATGCTCCGTGAGCAGGTGGGTGAGACGCTGGACGGGTTTACCCGCCAGTGCGAGCAGATCGACGTCGTGGCCTCCGCCCGCTTCGCGGAACTTGCCCAGCGCAGCGAGGATTTCCGCACCCGGCTCGACGGCCACGAGGTGGAGGCGCTCGCCGCCATCCGCACCCGTGCCAAAGCGCTGGCCGATGAAATCGGCGAAACCGGCAATCAGTTGGACCGCCACGAAGCGGAGAGCCTGACCTCGCTGCGCGCGCGCCTCGTCGCGCTGCGCGACGAAAGCGATGTCGTCAGCCGCGCACTGCGGGAAGCCGAAGACCGTGCCGGCGAAGCGCTTCGCACGGCGCTGACCGGCCTGTCGGAGGAACAGGCGGCCACCACTCAGGCCATTTCCACGGCGCAGCAGACCGCCATTGATGCCTTGGCCAGCCGTATCGCCGCAATTGCAGCCGAGGCACGGCAGGTCGACGAATCGATAGGCCTGCGGGCTGAGCGCCTGTCGATGGAGGCCGAAGATCGCCAATCCCGGCAGATCGAGCAGGAACGCCATGCCATCGCCCGCATCGACCACATGCTGGGCGAACTCGACGGCACCATCGCCGAGCGCCTCGAACGCCACCGCATCCAAGCCGCTACGCTGGCCGAACGCGCCTCTGCCGTTACCGGCGAGCTTTCGGAGTTCGAAGCCCGGCTTGAGGCCATCGCCCACCATACCGGCGAAGCCGAAAGCCGCCTGACGGCCAGCCTTGGCACGCTTACCCAGCGTCTGACCGCTGCGCGTGCCACCCTTACCGCCACCGACGGCGATGTGGAGAAGCTGACGGGTGACAGCGTGCGCCTGCTCGAACTGATCCAGTCGAGCGCCAGGCAGACGCATAGCGCCCTGCCCGAAGCCCTCGCCGTATCGGAAGACCGTATCGCACGGCTGCAGGAAGGCGTTGGCGCCCTCCTCGCGCAGCTGCATCTTTCAGCTCAGGGGGGGGAAAGCGTCGCAACCGGGATTGACGCGTCGGGCCGCAACCTGGACAAGTTGATGACCGGCCTCGCGCAGGCTCAGGCAGATATCGCCTCACATGGCGCTGACCACGCCGTGCTGCTTACCGAGCTGCGCACCACAGTTACCGAAATCGACCAAGCCACCCAGACCGCAGCCGACAAGGCCGGCGGTGTGCTCAGTGAGGCCATCGCTGCACTCGATACCAGCCTGATCGAATCGGTCGCCGCAATCGAAGGCGACAGCACCAACCGCATCGCCCACGTCGCGCAGACCCTGGCTGCTGAAAGTGCGTCGGCCATCGATAAGGCCATGCGCACTAAAGTCGCCGAAATTTCCGGTCAGTTGGAACAGGCCGTCGCCCATTCTGCGGGCGTCACGCGCGAAGCGACCGGGCAATTGCGTGAGCAGGTCGCCAAAGTTGACGAGTTGGTCGGCAACCTCGAAGGCCGTATCACCGAAGCGCGCCGCCGCGCCGAGGAACAGGTCGACAACGACTTCTCGCGCCGCGTTGCGGTCATCACCGAATCGCTCAATTCAAACGCGATCGACATCGCCTCGGTACTTTCCAGCGACATCGCCGACACCGCTTGGGCAGCATACCTGCGCGGCGATCGCGGCATCTTCACCCGCCGCGCAGTCAGCCTGCTGGATGCGGGCGAGGCCAAGGCGATCCAGCAGGTCTTCGAACGGGACGACGCATTCCGCGCTAATGTCAGCCGTTACATCCACGACTTCGAAGCGATCCTCAGGCAGGTCCTCTCCACCCGCGATGGCAATGCGCTGGGTGTGACATTACTGTCCTCGGATATGGGCAAGCTCTATGTTGCGCTGGCTCAGGGCATCGAGCGTCTACGCAACTGAAGTGTTGAAGGGAAGGTGCGAGGGCGGATGCCCTCGCCCTCATGCCCCTGTCATCCCGGATACCAATCGAGCGTTTTGCCGTGGCTTACCGAGCGCTGCTGCCCCAAGCACCGCACGAATAGCTGAAAATCAGTCCTACGCTTTGCGAGGGGCGAACAGACCGCAGCAAGATATCAAAAAGGTCGTGTCCCGCGGGGTGGTGTAGGAAGGTTTCCCTGAGAGGGTGGCCACCGTCGATCTTCTGGTAGGGTTCGGATGCGAACTCGAACCTGGAGAAGAAGACGATGACCGAGGACAGAATGGCCCTTGTCGAGCTGATTGAGCAAGGGGCTGATAGCGATTTGGTGCGTGAGATGCTGGCTTTCGCCGCAGAGCGTATGATGGATCTCGAGATCGAGGCGAAGACGGGCGTGCCTTGCGGATCACGCAGCCCTGAGCGGCTGAACCACCGCAACGGCTACCGCGAGCGAGGTTGGGATACGCGAGCTGGCCGGATTGATCTGGCGATCCCGAAGCTGCGCAAAGGCAGTTACTTCCCAAGCTTCCTGGAGCCACGCCGCACTGCCGAGAAGGCCTTGGCGGCAGTGATCCAGGAAGCCTACGTCCACGGTGTTTCGACCCGTTCGGTCGACGATCTGGTTAAGGCGATGGGCGCCAGCGGTGTTTCAAAGAGCCAGGTCAGCCGTTTGGTTGCCGAGATCGACGAGCGGGTGAACGCTTTCCTCACGCGACCGATTGAAGGCGAGTGGCCCTATCTATGGATCGACGCCACCTACCTCAAAGTGCGCGAGGGCGGACGGATTGTCTCGACGGCGGCGATAATCGCGGTGGGCGTCAACACCGATGGCCGGCGCGAGGTTCTGGGCGTAGCCACCGGCCCGTCGGAAGCCGAACCCTTCTGGAAAGCCTTCCTGCGCTCGCTGGCGGATCGCGGCCTGCGAGGTGTGAAGCTGGTCATCTCCGACGATCACAAAGGGCTGCGCGCCGCGGCCAGCAAGGTATTTGCCGCAACCCAGCAGCGCTGCCGGGTGCACTGGATGCGCAACGCGTTTGCCCATGCCGCGCCGAAACAACGACCCGCTGTCATTGCCATGATCAAGACCATCTTCGCGCAGGAAACGGCCGAGGCAGCGCACCAGCAGTGGGACCAAGTTGCTGATGCCCTGCGCGAGAAGTTTCCAAAGCTGGCCGACATGATGGACGCATCACGCGAAGACGTGCTCGCCTACATGGCCTTCCCCAAGGATCATTGGGCGCAGATCGCCTCCACAAATCCACTGGAAAGGGTCAACAAGGAGATCAAGCGAAGGGCAGACGTGATCGGCATATTCCCGAATGACGCTGCCGTCGTTCGTCTCGTCGGAGCACTCATGCTGGAGCAAAACGATGAGTGGGCGGTATCGCGCCGCTACATGACACTGGAAACCCTCGGCTCGGTGAGCCATAACCCTATCGTCAGCTTGCCAGCACTGGCAGCCTGACCTGAACCTGATCCTGCCGTGGATCGACGGTTCCTACACCACCCCGCGGGACACGACCTATCAAAAAACATCGACGTAGTTTCATCGCGTTGTTTAGAGCGTTTTCCGATCACGCTGGATCGTAGCCGCAGGAGCTAAAGTAATTGGCGCACTCGTCGGGCTGGAAGATATCGACGAGTTTGCCGATGAGATCCCACAGGCCTGAGACGGTGCGTTCGGATGCTTTGCGCAGCATGGCCTTGAGGCGTGAGAAGGCCTTTTCGATCGGGTTGAAGTCGGGGCTGTAGGGCGGGAGGAAGCGCAACGCTGCCCCGGCGGCCTCAATTCTGTCGCGGACGGCCACGCGCTTGTGGCTCGAGAGATTGTCCATGATGACCACGTCGCCTGGCTTGAGCTCTGGCACGAGTACCTGGGCGACGTAGGCTTCGAACCAGTCGCCGTTGATCGGCCCGTCCAGCACCATCGGGGCGATCATCCCGGTCATGCGCAGCCCCGCGACAAACGTGGTCGTCTTGCGATGACCATGCGGGAAGCCCATCCGCAGGCGCTCTCCCCTGGGGCAGCGGCCATGGCTGCGGGCCATGTTGGTCGCGGTCCACGTCTCGTCGATGAAGATCAGGCGCTCGGGCTCCAGATCCAGTTGGTAGTCGAACCACGCCCGTCGTTGCTTCAGGACGTCCGGACGATCTTGCTCGATCGCATGACCCGACTTTTTTTGCGCGTGATCCTGTGCCGGTCGAAGAAGCGCCACAGCGTACCGATCCCAACGTGGACACCGCGCGCGGCAAGACCCGAGCGGATCTCTTCGAGGGTAATGTCCCCGTTCTCCTCGAGCATGGTCATGATGAGATCGGCATGTGCGTCGGTCTTCGATGATCGCTGATCGCCACCAGGCTTGCCGGCAACGGCTCGTCCATGCGCCAACGCGATTTGCCGCCAGCGGATCGCCGTCGCTACGCCAACCCCGAAACGCGCCGCCGCTGCCCGGCAGCTCAGGCCTCCTTCGACTGCGGCAACAACACGATCACGCAAATCCTGCGACAATGCTCTGGCCATCCATGCCGGCCTCCATACCCAGCAAGGATTCTGAATCAGAATTTTCACGCGGAGGGAATCTTTCGCGATTCAGGCGCTGTGGAAAACGCTCTAATTAACAACTCGTAGTTGTTTTCAATAGATGGACTCTTATTGAACACAGGTCCAATCAGCAATCCGGCCGCAAACGACTCCATCAAGGAGAGTCGACTTTACTATCGACCATAACAGTCATGGTAATTGCGCCATTCCTCGAAGTTTGCCGATGGCGCTACTTTGGGAGGTTACTGAAATGCAACGTCAAATTGTTCTCGCCGTCTCGGCATTGAGTATGTTGTCGTCTGGCCCAGCCTCTGCTGCCCCTACTCGGGCTGACGACCATGCGATTGTCGTCGTCTCGCCCTCACTGGACGCATGGTCGTCAAAAGTATTCAAGGATCTGGACCAAGGCCTGCGATATCCATCGAGCCTCGCCGGGATGCCCGTCCATACCGGAGTGGTGGCCGTAAAGTTCAACTGCAGCGAAACAGGTGCGCCGGCAGGAATTGAAATTCAGAAATCATCCGGCCACCGCGATCTGGATTACGCCACCATGCGGGCGGTAAAGCGCATTTCCACACTCCACCCGCTGCCAACGGGGCTTTCGAACAACCAGAAGTATATCGTTCGGGTGCTCTTTGCGGATTCTATCGAAGATCTGCAAAGGAAGAGCGCTCAGATGCGTGCTGAGGCTGCTCGTAGCAACGCATGGTTCACCAGAAGCGGGAACATGGCCATGCTGGAACTCGCGCCGATGGGCAGCTGAAATAGGCCTCGGGCACAATGGCGAAGAGTCGCTTGCATCGACCCTTCGCTTTTGGCTGCGGCGGCCCGTGCCTGGCCGCCCATGTCTGGCAGTTAATACCCCAGATCATCCACCGGCGGCTTGCCGAAGAAGTTGAGGTCGTCGGTTGTGATCCACTGCTCGGCATAGTTCACGTAATAGGCGCCGAACAGCACCGCCGCGAGCACCGTGGCGCGCATCGCGATCCGCTTGGGACGGAAGTTCACCGGGGCGCTGGTCGCATGGCCGATCTGGACTTCATGGCCATCCACTTCGTCCGGCGTGCGCAGGCCGAAGGGCATGACCAGGAACGCGCTGAGCACCCAGAACAGGGTGTAGATCGCGATCATCGAGGTCCAGTTCATGGCCATATCGCATCAATCCTCGAGTAGCAGGACCTGGACCTGCGGCTTCTTGCCACACCAGCGCGTTGCGGCGCGGCGGGCGGCAAGGCGCGCCGCTTCGACACGGATCGGCCGATCGGCCTTCCTGGAGCGGCCCAAGGCATCGGCAACATCGCGCTTGGCCTCGGCGACGAACTCTTCGTAGTCCTCGTCAAGCGGGAGGCCGAGCGCCGAGATTTCGACATGGCCCTTGCGGTTCGCGGCCACCGAGACGACGCCGTTGAGCGATATCCGCCGGCGCATCGTGATCGCCTCACCGTTGGCGGCAGAAATGATGTCACCGTCCAGCAGCAGGCGGCCTGCATGTACTTCGCCGAATTTGCCGGGCTGCTTGGGCGCCAGTCGAACCAGATCGCCGTTCTTCTGGAACACCGCATGGGGAATGCCGCTGGCGATCCCGAGGCGGGCCTGTTCCTTCATGTGGCGGATTTCACCGTGAACGGGCATCAGGATCTGCGGACGCAGCCAGCTGTAAAGCGCCTCCAGTTCGGGGCGCCCCGGATGGCCGGAAACGTGGATCGGGCTTTGCCGGTCGGTGACGACGACGATGCCTGCATCCGCGAGACGGTTCTGGATGCGGCCGATCTGGATCTCGTTGCCCGGGATCTGACGGCTGGAGAACAGCACCACATCGCCCTTGGCCAGCTTAATCGGGTGATTACCGTCGGCGATGCGCGCCAGTGCAGCGCGAGGTTCACCCTGTCCGCCGGTGGCAACGATCAGCACTTCGCCGGGCGGCAGGCCCATCGCCGTCTCGACGTCGATCATCTCCGGCAGCGTCTTGAGATAACCGCAGGACTGACCGACCGAGATGATGCGGTCGAGCGAACGGCCGGCGACGCACAGCTGGCGCCCGGTCTTTTTGGCGACATCGCCCAGCGTCTGCAGGCGCGCGACGTTGGAGGCGAACGTGGTCACGACCACACGGCGGCCCTTGTGGCGCTTCACTTCGGCCATCAGTCCGCGATAGACCTCGCCTTCGGAACCGGACGCTTCCGGGTTGAAGACGTTGGTGGAATCGCAGACCAGTGCCAGCACGCCCTCGTCGCCGATGGCGGTCAGTTCCGCCTGCGTCGCCGGAGTGCCGACCTGCGGCTCATCGTCGAGCTTCCAGTCGCCAGTGTGGAAGATGCGGCCATAAGGCGTCTCGATGACCAACGCGTTGCCTTCGGCGATCGAGTGCGCCAACGGCACATAACGGATTCCGAAGGCACCAAGCTGGAACTGTTCGAGATCGTCGACGACGTTCAACTCGATTTCGTCGAGGATGCCTGCTTCTTCCAGCTTTGCCGCTACCAGCTTGGCGGTGAACGGCGTGGCATAAAGCGGCACGCCCAGTTCCCGCGCGAAATAGGGGACCGCACCGATGTGGTCCTCATGCGCATGGGTCAGGACGATGCCGAGCAGGTTTTCCCGCTCGTTCTCGATGAATTCGAGATCCGCGAAGACGAGGTCCACGCCGGGGTACTCGTTACCCGAGAAGGTCATGCCGAGATCGACCATGAGCCATTTGCCCTGGCAGCCGTAGAGATTGACGTTCATGCCGATCTCGCCCGAGCCGCCGAGCGCACAGAACAGCAGTTCATTACCTGGAATCACTTAGATGCGGCCCTTTGCGCAAGAATGGCGAGGCCGTCGATCGTAAGATCCGCGTCGACGGCGTCGAAGATATTGGTTGCTTCGTGGAACAGTACGGCGAGCCCGCCGGTGGCAATCACTTTGGCCGGACGGCCGATTTCAGCGCGGATGCGGGCGATCAGGCCCTCCATCATCGCGACATAGCCCCAAAATACCCCAATGAGCATCTGGTCTTCAGTATTGCGGCCGACGACGCTGTCGGTCTTGGGCACCTGGATCGCGATGCGCGGCAGCTTGGCGGTGTTACCCACCAGCGCGTCAAGCGAGAGGTTCACGCCGGGGGCGATGATGCCGCCTTTGTAGGCGCCGTTGAAATCGATCACGTCGAACGTGGTGGCGGTACCGAAGTCGACGACGATAAGGTCGCCCGCGTGCTTGGCGTGGGCAGCGACGGCGTTCACCGCGCGGTCGGCGCCCAGCGAGCGCGGCTCATCCACGTCTATATCGATGCCGTAGTCTGCCGTGCCGATGCCGGCGATAAGCGGCTCGATATCGAAATAGTGACGCGCCAGTATCTCCAGGTTGTGCAGCGCGCGCGGCACTACGGTGGAGATGATGATCTGGTTGATCGCCTTGGCCTCGACCCCGCGAATGGCAAGGAGTTGCATCAGCCATACGGCATATTCGTCGCCGGTGCGACGCGGATCGGTGGCGATGCGCCAGCGGCCCCGGATGGCACGGCCATCGAGCAGGGCGAAGACGACATTGGTATTGCCGGCGTCAATTGCGAGCAGCATGGGACGTATCGTTCCTCAACACTCAGGTATGCGCGAGCAGGACGTCGCCGGCGTGGATGGTACGGACTGAACCATCGGCCAGGGCGAGACGAAGGTTCCCGTCATCGGCAAGCCCTGCGAAAGTACCGTGCACCGCGTCCTCTCCGGGCGGCAGCACCGTCAGCGGCGTTCCCTTGGGATGCGCGGCACTCTGCCAGCGACGCAGGAGCGGGGCAAGGCCGACCGAACGCCATCGCTGTAGTTCTGTGTCGAAAGCCGAGGCCAGCGCCCGGGCGAAATCATCGCGGCTTGGCACCGGGCCGTCATCGGCCAAAGCGGAAACCTTGCGGCCGGGGATTTCGGGAGCGCTCGCGAGGTTGACCCCGATGCCCACGATGACCACGCCGCCGGTCATTTCCAGAAGGATACCGGCGACTTTGCCACTGTTCAGCATCAGGTCGTTGGGCCATTTCAGCAGAAGCCCCCTGCCCTGAGCTATGAACCCCGACAGCGCTTCGTGAACGGCAAGGCCCGTCAGCAGTGCAAGACTGGCCGGCGAGGGATCGCCGGGTGCAAGACGCACCGCGGTCGATCCCATGAAATTGCCGGAGCCGTCATTCCACGCGCGGCCCAGGCGGCCTTTGCCCGCCGTCTGGCGATCGGCGATCAGCCAGTCGCCTTCGGGCAGATAGTCGCCGCCCTTGATCCGGGCGGCAAGGTCAGCGTTGGTCGACCCGGTTTCCGCGACCGTATGGATCAAGACGCGAAGAACAATGCCGTTGCTGCGGTGGCGGCCAGCGCGCCCAGCCATTTGGTCATCAGGTAACCCAGCGGCGAGATGAACAGGCAGGAAATCGCGAGGATCGCCTTATGCCACACGTCGCTCTCACCCTTCACCACATCGACCGGTTCGTCGAAGTACATGACCTTGACGACCTTGAGGTAGTAGAAGGCGCCGATCACCGAGGCTGCGAAACCGATCGCGGCCAACGGCATCATACCGGCATCCACGGCAGCTTGGAAGACAAGGAACTTGCCCCAGAAGCCGAACAGCGGCGGGATACCGGCAAGACTGAACATGATGATCGCAAGGCCGAGCGCGAGACCCGGACGAGTGCGCGACAGACCGGCAAGGCTCGCGATGTCCTCAACCGTGTTGCCGTCCTCGTCCCTGAGCATCAGGATGGCGACGAAACCGCCCAGCGTCATGGCCACGTAGATCGTCAGGTAGAACAGCATGGCGGCGGCGCCCTGCTGGTTCGCGGCTGCAAGCCCGACCAGCATGAAGCCGACGTTGTTGATTGACGAGTAGGCCATCAGGCGCTTGATGTTCTTCTGGCCGATGGCGCCCAGTGCACCCACGACGATCGAAGCCAGCGCCAGGAACACGACGATCTGCTGCCATGTTTGCGCCTGGTCGCCGAAAGCATCGAGCAGGACACGCATGGTCAGGCCCAGCGCCGCGACCTTGGGGGCCGAGGCGAAGAACATCGTCACCGGAGCCGGTGCGCCTTCATATACGTCGGGCGTCCACATATGGAACGGCACTGCGCTGATCTTGAAGGACAGACCCGCCAGCATGAAGATCACGCCGAACAGGGCGCCATGCGACAGTCCGCCCGCAACAGCAGCGTTGATGCCGCTGAACGAGGTGGTGCCGGTGAAGCCATAAGTGAGGCTCATGCCGAACAGCAGAATGCCCGAGGCCAGCGCACCCAGCACGAAGTACTTCAGGCCCGCTTCGGCAGAACGTCCATCGGTGCGCAGGAACGCGGCGAGGACATAAGCTGCCAGCGAGTTCATCTCGAGGCCGATGTATAGCGTGAGCAGATCAGTGGCCGAAACCATGATGCCCATGCCCAGCGCCGCGAAGACCACCAGCACCGGGAATTCGGCGCGCATGGCGCCGAGGCGTTCGAAGAAAGCCGGCGCGATAACCAGGGTGGCGGCGGCTGAGAGGTAGATCAGGATCTTGGCGTAGCTGGCGAAAGCATCAGCCCGGAACTGGCCGAAGAAGGCCGAGGTGTCCGGTCCCATCGCCTGACCGCAAAGAGCGGGCGCGACGAGCGCCATGGCTCCGACCAGCGCAGCGACGGCGAGGATCGAGATCAGGCGACTTGCCTTGTCGCCGCCCCAAGCGGCGATCAGGAGCAGGACAAGGCCTGCGATGCTTAGCGTTTCTTCAGGCGCGATCAGGCGCAGCGACTGCGACCAGTCCATCAGTGTGACCCCCCGTGCGCAGCGGATTCTTCGTGCGCAGGCTTAGCTTTTCCAATTGTCGGCGCGCTGTCCCCTGCCGGCTTCGCACGGGCGAGGCGGGCATCGAGCGCGGCAATGTCGGCACGCATCGGAGCGAGGAAGCTCTCAGGGTATACACCCATCCACAGGACCGCGAGGCCCAGAGGAACCACCATCAGCAGTTCACGCAGGTCGAGGTCCGGCATTGCGGCGGCATCGGCGTTGTTCTGGTCCCCGAAGGCAACCCGGCGATAGAGATAGAGCATGTAGGCAGCGCCCAGAATGATGCCGGTGGTGCAGATCAGCGCCGCCCACGTCGATACCTGGTAGATGCCGCCAAGGCTCAGGAATTCGCCGACGAAACCGCTGGTGCCCGGCAGACCGATGGAAGCCATCGTGAACAGCAGGAAGAACAGCGCATAACGCGGCATGTTGATGGCAAGGCCGCCGTAACGGCTGATCTCGCGGGTGTGCAGACGGTCGTAGATGACGCCGACGCAGAGGAACAGCGCGCCGGCAACGAGGCCGTGGCTGAGCATGACCAGCATCGAACCTTCGAGGCCCTGCGTGTTGAAGGCGAACAGGCCGATCGTAACGATCGCCATGTGCGCGACCGAGGAGTAGGCGATCAGCTTCTTCATGTCGCTCTGCACGATCGCGATCAACGAGGTGATGACGACGGCAGCCATCGACAGGCCCCAGACCAGCGGCGCGAAGTACGCCGAGGCTTCGGGGAACATCGGCAGCGAGAAGCGGATGAAGCCGTAGCCGCCCATCTTCAGCAGAACGCCGGCAAGAATGACCGAGCCGCCCGTCGGCGCCTGAACGTGCGCCGCCGGAAGCCAGGTATGGACCGGCCACATCGGCATCTTCACCGCGAAGCTGGCGAAGAAAGCCAGCCACAACCAGGTCTGGACATGCGGATCGAAATCATAGGCCATCAGCGTCGGAACGTCGGTAGTCCCAGCTGTGTGGACCATCCACAACATCGCGACCAGCATCAGCACCGAGCCGAGCAGCGTGTAGAGGAAGAACTTGTAGCTGGCGTAGATCCTGTCCGTACCGCCCCAGATGCCGATGATAAGGTACATCGGGATCAGGCCGGCTTCGAAGAACATGTAGAACAGGAAGATGTCCTGAGCCGCGAAAACGCCGATCATCAGGGTTTCGACGAGCAGGAACGCGGCCATGTATTCGCCGACGCGCTTCTCGATCGAGTTCCAGCTCGCGCCGATGCAGATCGGCATGAGGAACACTGAGAGCATGATCAGCAGCAATGCGATGCCGTCGATGCCCAGGGCCCAGGAGAAGCCTGAGAAGATCTCTAGGCGTTCGGTAAACTGCCACTGGGCACCGCCGACATCGAAGTTCATCCAGAGGACGACGCCGAGGGCGAAGTCCACCAGCGTGGCGATCAGGGCGACGCTGCGCGCCGCCTTTGCTTCTAGGAAGAGGCAGGCCAGTGCGCCGATAAGCGGCACGGCCAGCATCAGGCTGAGGATGGGAAAACCACTCATCATCTTATCCCGCGATCACCCAGCTGATGGCGCCAACAAGGCCCAGCAGCATCACAAGAGCATAGCTGTACAGATAGCCCGACTGGACCTTCTGCGCGTAAGTCGACCCCTTGGACACGACCCAGGCAGCGCCGTCAGGACCGAAGCGGTCGATGACGCCGATGTCGAGCACCTTCCAGAACACCTGTCCGAACCAGAAGGCCGGGCGGACGAAGATGCGGTCGTAGAGTTCGTCGAACATCCATTTGCGGTACACGAAGGCGTAGACCGGGCCGAGCTGCGCGGCGACCGCCTTGGGGAAGTCGAGGTTGCGAATGTAGCCGTACCACGCGGTCAGGAAACCGATGGCCATGACCGTAAACGGCGCCCACTTCACCCAGAGAGGAACGCCGTGCATGGCGTGGATCAGATGTTCGGGGAAGACCAGCGAGCCCTTCCAGAAGGCGCCCTCACCGTCCGACACGAAGTAGTGCTCGAACACGAAGCCGGCGAAGACAGCGCCCAGCGACAGCAGCAACAGCGGCACCAGCATGACCAGCGGGCTCTCGTGCGGGTGGTAGCCACCCGTGCCATCGCCGTGGTCGGCATAGTCCGGCCCGCGCGAACCGAGTTCAGGTGCGGCATGGGCATGAGCATGGTCGTCGTGCAAATGATCGTCATGAGCGTGAGCATCGTGCGTGTCGTGAGCATGATCGTCATGACCGTGACCGTGCGCGTCATGGACGGCATGCTGCACGTGTTCGGACTGTATCCAGCGCGGCTTGCCGAAGAAGGTGAGGAACACCAGGCGCCACGAATAGAAGCTGGTCATCAGCGCGGCGAAAATACCCATCCAGAAGGCGAAGGTTCCGACCGAAGTACCCGAACCGAACGCCGCCTCGAGGATCGCATCCTTCGAGTGGAAGCCTGCGAAACCCGCAACGCCAGCGATACCGACGCCGGTGATCGCCAGGGTGCCCGCCGTCATCGTCCAGAAAGTGATCGGGATTCTCTTACGCAGACCCCCGTAGAAGCGCATGTCCTGCTCATGGTGCATCGCATGGATGACCGAACCCGCACCAAGGAACAGCAAAGCCTTGAAGAATGCGTGCGTGAACAGGTGGAACATCGCCGCGCCGTAAGCGCCCGAGCCCGCCGCGAAGAACATGTACCCCAACTGCGAACAGGTCGAATAGGCGATGACGCGCTTGATGTCCCACTGCGTGCAGCCAACGGTTGCCGCGAAGAAGCAGGTAGCCGCGCCGACGAAAGTGATGACGTGCATCGCGGTTTCGCTCTGCTCGAACATCGGCGACAGGCGGCACACCATGAAGACGCCGGCGGTGACCATGGTCGCCGCGTGGATCAGTGCCGACACAGGTGTCGGGCCCTCCATCGCGTCCGGCAGCCAGGTGTGCAGGCCGAGCTGAGCCGACTTGCCCATGGCGCCGATGAACAGCAGCAGGCAGATCACCGTCATGGTGTCGATGCGCATTCCCAGGAAGCCGATCGTCGAGCCTGCCATCGAAGGCGCGGCTTCAAGGATCGCCGGGATCGAGACTGTGCCGAACACCAGATACGTCGCGAAGATACCGAGCATGAAGCCAAGGTCGCCGACGCGGTTGACCACGAAGGCCTTGATCGCGGCAGCGCCGGCCGAAGGCTTGCGGAACCAGAAGCCGATCAGCAGGTATGAGGCCAGGCCCACGCCTTCCCAACCGAAGAACATCTGCACCAGGTTGTCCGCAGTCACCAGCATGAGCATGGCGAAGGTGAACAGCGACAGGTACGCGAAGAAACGCGGCTGATCCGGCTCCTCGCTCATGTAACCCCAGGAATAGAGGTGTACGAGCGCGGAAACCGAGGTGATGACGACGAGCATGACTGCCGTCAGCGCGTCCACTCGCAGCGCCCAGTCGAAGGTCATCGAACCCGATGCCACCCACTTGAGAACGGGGACCACGGTAGCCTCGGCGTTACCGCTGAGGAAGCTGATGAAGATCGGCCAGGACAGGCCGCAGGCGATGAACAGCGCGCCGGTGGTCAGAACCTTGGGCAGGACGAACCCGAACGACTTGTTCGCGAACCCGGCCAGGATCGACGCCAGAAGCGGCAGGAAGACGATGAGAAGGATAGACAAGGCCTTATCCCTTCATCCGGTTGACGTCGTCGACGGCGATGGTGCCGCGGCCACGGAAGTAGATCACAAGGATAGCAAGCCCCACTGCGGCCTCGCCGGCAGCCACCGTCAGCACGAACATGGCGAAAATCTGGCCAGTGAGGTCATGCAGGAAGGCGCTGAACGCGACGAGATTGATGTTCACCGCAAGCAGGATCAGTTCGATCGACATCAGGATGACGATGACGTTCTTGCGGTTGATGAAGATGCCGAGCACGCCGAGCACGAAGAGGATCGAACTCACCACGACATAGTGTTCTACGCCGATCACAGCTGGACCCCCTTGCCCACTTCAGGCTTGACGTTGAAGGTCGCCTCTTCGGGACGGCGACGGTTCTGCTTGTCGATGTTCTGTCCACGCGTTCCGCCGCGCTGACGGTGCGTCAGGACGATGGCGCCGATCATGGCGACGAGCAGGATGATGCCCGCTGCCTCGAACAGGAACAGGTAGCGGCTGTAGAGCAGCGCGCCGACCGCCTCGATGTTCGAAGCGCCCGCAGGCGCTGCGGCGGTGCCGTCGGGCGTGCCGAGGGTCAGCGAACCGGCGCGGTAGGCGCCGATGCCCAGGACCATCTCGGCCAGCAGCACGACAGCGACCAGCGCGCCGAACGGGAAGTAGCGCACGAAGCCGGCCCGCAGTTCGGCGAAGTCGATGTCGAGCATCATGACGACGAACAGGAACAGCACCGCGACCGCGCCCACATAGACGATGACGAGGAGCATCGCGATGAACTCGGCGCCCACCAGGATCATCAGGCCGGCGGCGTTGAAGAACGCCAGGATCAGCCAGAGAACCGAGTGCACCGGGTTACGCGAAAGGATGGTGATCGCGCCGGAAGCGACGGTCATCACCGCGAAGAGGTAGAAGGCGATTACGTGTATCATGGAAAGCCCTGTGTCCTTGCGCGTGCCGGTTAACGGTACGGCGCATCGGCTTCAAGGTTCGCGGCGATAGCCCGCTCCCACTTGTCACCGTTCGCCAGCAGCTTGGCCTTGTCGTAGAGCAGTTCTTCGCGCGTTTCGGTCGCGTATTCGAAGTTCGGCCCTTCGACGATCGCGTCCACCGGGCAGGCTTCCTGACAGAAACCGCAGTAGATGCACTTCGTCATGTCGATGTCGTACCGCGTTGTACGGCGCGAACCGTCGACACGGGGAGCCGCCTCGATGGTGATGGCCTGCGCCGGACAGATCGCCTCGCACAGCTTGCAAGCGATGCAGCGTTCCTCGCCGTTGGGATAACGACGGAGGGCGTGCTCACCGCGGAAGCGAGGCGAAAGCGGGTTCTTCTCGAACGGGTAGTTGATGGTCGCCTTGGGCCTGAAGAAATACTTCAGGGTCAGCCAGTGCGCCTTCACGAACTCCCAGAGCGTGAAGCTCTTGATGAGATGTGCGACGGTCATGCGAAGTGTCCGGTTGCCATGAGGTAGCCGCTGACGATGACGACGAACAGCAGCGATACGGGCAGGAAGACCTTCCAGCCCAGGCGCATCAGCTGGTCGTAGCGGTAACGGGGAACCGTCGCCTTGACCCAGCTGAACACGAAGAAGAAGAAGAATACCTTGAGCAGGAACCAGATGAAGCCCGGCACGAGGTACAGAATCGGGATGTCGAGCGGCGGCAGCCAGCCACCCCAGAACAGGGTCGCGTTGAGCGCGCACATCAGCAGCACGTTGGCATATTCGCCCAGCCAGTAGGCGGCGAAGGCCATCGACGAATATTCCGTCTGGTAACCGGCCACGAGTTCCGATTCCGCCTCGGTAAGGTCGAACGGTGCGCGCTGCGTTTCCGCAAGGCTGGAGATCAGGAACATCACCCACATCGGGAACAGCAGCGGGTTCGCGACGAAGCCGTTGATGATGCCGAAGACGTGGCCCTTCTGAGCCATGACGATGCCGTTGAGATTGAACGTGCCCGACCACAGGACGACGCAGATCACAATGAAGCCGATCGAGACTTCGTAGGAGATCATCTGCGCCGAAGCGCGCATTGCCGAGAAAAACGGGTACTTCGAGTTCGAAGCCCAGCCCGCCATGATCGTGCCGTAGACACCCAGCGAACTGATCGCGAGGATGTAGAGCAGGCCGACGTTGATGTCCGCCAGGATCGCGTTGGAATTGAACGGAATCACCGCCCAGGTCAGCAGTGCAAGGCTGAAGGTCAGCACCGGCGCGATCAGGAACAGGCCCTTGTTCGCGGCGGAAGGAACGATGGTTTCCTGGAGGAACACCTTCAGGCCGTCAGCAAAAGACTGCAGCAGACCGAACGGGCCCACCACGTTGGGGCCACGGCGCAGTGCCATGGCGGCCCAGATCTTGCGGTCGACATAGATGATCATCGCCACGCTGAGCATCAGCGGCAGCGCGATCAGCAGGATGCCGCAGATTGTCGAGACGAACCACGCCCAGTCATGGGTCATCCCGAGGGACTGGAAGAACGAAGTCATTCCGCCGCCTCCGCGAAGTCCACGCCGTGCAGCAGTTCAGCCGAACAGCGCTGCATCGTCTCGCTGGCGCGAGCGACGGGGTTGGTCATGTAGAAGTCCTTGATCGGATAGGCGACCTGGCCAGAGCCCGAACCACCGCCGGCAGGCAGGGTGCTTCCGTAGTCGGCGAGGCCCTCGATGCCAAGTGCAGGAACCGCAGCAATCATTGCGCCGCGCAGGGCGTCGAAACTGTCGAAGCCGACAGAGACGCCGAAGGCGTCGGCCAGCGCGCGCAGGATCGTCCAGTCTTCACGGGCATCGCCCGGGGCGAAGACCGCCTTGTCGGCAAACTGCACGCGGCCCTCGGTGTTGACGTAAGTGCCGGCCTTCTCGGTATAAGCCGAGGCGGGCAGCACGACGTCAGCAGCGTGCGCTGCCTTGTCACCGTGGTGGCCGATGTAGACGATCATCGAGCCTGCGAACTTCGCATAGTCGACTTCGTCGGCGCCGAGCGAGATCAGCACCTTTGGCTTGGCGGCGACGAGATCGGCGATGCCGCCCTTCTGCGCGAAGCCGAGCATGAGGCCGCCCATGCGCGATGCGGCCATGTGCAGGACGTTGAAGCCGTTCCATGCCGAACCGTCCTCAAGCGTCCGAACGAGGTTGAACTGGGCCGAAAGGGCCAGAGCCGCTTCGAGACCACCGCGCCCCAGAGCCGCGCCGCCCAAGATCACTGCCGGACGCTTGGCGCCCGAGAGCGCATCCGCGACGTGGCCGGGCAGGTTACCGAGCGCCGAAAGATCGTCACCCAGGAATTCGCCGCCGAAAGTGGTTTCCCACTCCGGCCCGATCAGGAACACCTTGGCGCCGCGCTTGACCGCCTTGCGCAGGCGGACGTTGACGGTGGGTGCTTCCCAGCGGACCATCGAGCCGACTATCAGGATCGCGTCTGCGGTCTCGATGCCGTTCAGCGTGGTGTTGAAATTGACGGCCGCCAGGCTGGACGTGTCGTAGTCCATGCCGGTCTGGCGGCCTTCGAGGAGCGTCGAGCCGAGCGCACCGACGAGCGCCTTGGCGGCGAACATCGTCTCGCAATCGACCATGTCACCGGCGACGGCAGCGATCGAATTGCCGGGGTTCAGCGTAGCGATCGCGGCGAACGCCTCGTTCCAGGTGGCCTGGACCAGCTTGCCGTCACGGCGCAGGTACGGCTTGTCGAGACGGCGCTTGGTCAGGCCATCAACCTGATAGCGCGCCTTGTCGCTGATCCATTCCTCGTTGACGTCGTCGTTGTTGCGCGGAAGCGCACGAAGCACTTCACGGCCACGGCTGTCGATACGGATGTTGGCGCCGGTAGCATCCGAGACGTCGATGCCGAGCGTCTTCTTCAGTTCCCAGGGACGCGCCTCGAAAGCGTAAGGACGGCTGGTGAGCGCGCCGACCGGGCAGAGGTCGATCACGTTGGCGCTCATCTCGTGGTGAGCAGCCTTCTCAAGGTAAGTGGTGATCTGCATCGATTCGCCGCGATAGAGCGCGCCGATCTCGTCCACACCGGCGACTTCTTCGGAGAAGCGCACGCAGCGGGTGCAGTGAATGCAGCGCGTCATCGTGGTCTTGATGAGCGGGCCCATGTACTTCTCGGTGACCGCGCGCTTGTGCTCGTGGTAACGCGAACCGCCGCGGCCGTAGGCCACAGACTGGTCCTGAAGGTCGCATTCGCCGCCCTGATCGCAGATCGGGCAGTCAAGCGGGTGGTTGATGAGGAGGAATTCCATCACCCCTTCCCGCGCCTTCTTGACCATCTCGGAATCGGTGCGGATTTCCTGGCCGTCGGCGGCCGGAAGCGCGCACGAAGCCTGGGGCTTGGGCGGTCCGGGCTTCACTTCGACCAGGCACATGCGGCAGTTGCCGGCAATGCTCAGGCGCTCGTGATAGCAGAAGCGGGGGATTTCCTTACCGGCGAGTTCGGCGGCCTGCAGCACGGTAGCGCCTGCAGGAACTTCGATCTCGATGCCGTCTACTTTGACTTTGGGCATTATTCTGCAGCCTCTTGCAGCGAGCCGGTGCGCGCTTCGATGCGGCGCTCGATCTCGGGGCGGAAGTGCTTGATCAGGCCCTGGATGGGCCACGCCGCAGCGTCGCCCAGAGCGCAGATAGTGTGGCCTTCGACCTGCTTGGTCACCTGCTGGAGCATGTCGATTTCATCGACATGCGCGTCGCCGGTGCGCAGGCGCTCCATCACGCGCCACATCCAGCCCGTGCCTTCGCGGCACGGCGTGCACTGGCCGCAGCTCTCGTGCTTGTAGAAGTACGAGATGCGGCTGATGGCGCGAACGATGTCGGTGGACTTGTCCATGACGATGACCGCAGCGGTGCCGAGGCCCGAGCCGACCGCCTTGAGGCCGTCGAAGTCCATCGGCGCGTCCCAGATGTCGGCAGCCGGAACCAGCGGGACTGAAGAACCGCCGGGGATCACCGCCAGCAGGTTGTCCTTGCCGCCGCGAATGCCGCCGCAGTGGCGCTCGATCAGCTCGCTGAACGGGATCGACATCTCTTCCTCGACCACGCAGGGACGGTTAACGTGCCCGCTGATCTGGAAGAGCTTGGTGCCCTTGTTGTTCTCGCGCCCGAAGGACGAGAACCACGCCGCGCCGCGGCGCAAGATGGTGGGAGCGACCGCGATCGATTCCACGTTGTTCACGGTGGTGGGGCAGCCATAGAGGCCCGCGCCGGCCGGGAACGGAGGCTTGAGGCGGGGCTGGCCCTTCTTGCCTTCCAGGCTCTCGATCATCGCGGTTTCTTCGCCGCAGATGTAGGCGCCGGCGCCGCGGTGGACGAAGACGTCGAAATCGTAGCCCGAACCGCAGGCGTTCTTGCCCAGCAGACCGGCCGCGTAGGCTTCGTCACGCGCGGCGAAAAGGGTCTCTGCCTCGCGGATGTATTCGCCGCGAATGTAGATGTAGGCCGCGCGCGCACCCATTGCGAAGCCCGCGACCAGCGCACCTTCGAGCAGGAGGTGCGGATCGTGGCGCATGATCTCGCGATCCTTGCACGAACCGGGCTCGGATTCGTCGGCGTTGATGACCAGGAAGCTGGGCTTCGGATTGCCGTTCTGGTCCAGCGGGGGCTGCTTGGGCATGAAGGACCACTTCATGCCGGTGGGGAAGCCCGCACCGCCGCGCCCGCGCAGGCCGGAAGCCTTCATCTCATCGATGATGGCTGCATTGCCGCGCTCGATCAAGGCCTTGGTGTTGTCCCAGGCGCCGCGCGCCTGCGCTTCCTTCAGATTCCACGGCTGATAGCCGTAGAGGTTCGTGAAGATGCGGTCCTTATCCGCGAGAGCCATTACCACTCACTCCGGTAGTCATGGTTGGCCGAGACCATCGCCGCCAGGTTGGTCGGCTCGCCCACGGGTTCAACGGTATGGCGCGCCGGGTCCTGCGTACCGGCCTTGGGGCTTTCGCCTCGCGCCAGCGCATCGAGCACGGCGTTCATGCGCTCTGCCGTCAGGTCTTCGTAGTTGTCGTCGTTGATCTGGACCATCGGCGCCGATGCGCAGTTGCCCATGCATTCGACCTCGGTGAACGACCACATACCGTCGCCGGTGATGTGGCCCTTCTTCATCCCGCGCGACTTGCAGGTGGCGATGATGTCATCCGAGCCGCGCAGCATGCACGGCGTGGTGCCGCAGACCTGCACGTGGAACCGGCCGATCGGGGCGATGTTGTACATCGTGTAGAACGAGGCAACCTCGACAACGCGGATGACGGGCATCGACAGATATTCGGCGAGGAATTCCATCACCGGGATCGGCAGCCAGCCCTGCGTGTTCAGTTCTGCACCCACCTGGCGCTGGGCCAGGTCGAGAAGCGGCATAACCGCCGAGCGCTGACGCCCTTCGGGATAGCGTGCGACAATCTCCTTCGCCTTGGCCGCATTGGCCTCGGTCCAGGCAAAATTGCCCCAGCGCGCCCGCAGTTCGGGCGTATCGGGTTCGATATAGCGGTCAGCCATGCTTACCTCTGCGCTTCAGCCATTGATCCTGGCCGAAAAAGAAAATTTCGAAGCCGCCAATGGCGGTGGCCAACATCGCGATCATCGGCGAAGGCTCGATCCCGGCCCACACCACCGCGAAGTAGAGACAGACGAGGAAAAGTCCCGTCAGGCTCGCCCATATGCGGATCATCTCGACTGCGTTGAACTTCACCATCGGCCCCGCTCCTTTAGCGAATGAACTCGACGCGGGCGCACTTGTCGCCCTCGAACGTGTAAACTGCGACAACGTCGAACGGCTCGACCAGGTCCGAACCATCGGTCGCCGGGCCGCGCGTCACATGCTCGCGCATCAGCACATAGCTGCCGATCTGCGAGGCCTCGACGATCTGGGCGTTGTTTGCGGGCCAGCGCACGAATGCAGCGGCAAGCCCCGAACGCGTGCCTTCCTTGCCCTCGCGAACGACTGCGCCCCGGTAGTTCGCTTCGCAGGCGTCGTCGGTCATGAAGGACACGTACAGGTCGACGTCCTGCGCGTTGTAGGCGGCGATCATGGCCTTGGCAGTGTCAAGGTTGCTCAACGGTCGCACTCCCCGAACACGATGTCCATGGCGCCCAGGATTGCAGTGGCGTCAGGCAGCATGTGGCCCTTGGACATGAAGTCCATCGCCTGAAGATGGCTGAACGCGGTAGGCCGGATCTTGCAGCGGTACGGCTTGTTCGAGCCGTCCGACACGAGATAGACGCCGAATTCACCCTTGGGGCTTTCGGTGGCGACATAGACTTCGCCGGCCGGGACGTGGAAGCCCTCGGTGTAGAGCTTGAAGTGATGGATCAGCGATTCCATCGAGCTTTTCATCTCGGCGCGCTTGGGCGGCGATACCTTGCGGTCGGTGGAGGCCACCGGACCTTCAGGCATGTCGCGCAGGCACTGCTTCATGATCTTGATCGACTGGCGCACTTCCTCGGCGCGGACCATGAAACGGTCGTAGCAATCCGAGTTGGTGCCAACCGGGATCTCGAAGTCCATGCGGTCATAGACGTCGTAAGGCTGGCTCTTGCGGATGTCCCAGGGGATACCCGCCGCGCGGATCATCGGGCCCGAGAAGCCCCATGCCAGCGCGTCTTCCTTGGAGACGATCGCGATGTCGACGTTGCGCTGCTTGAAGATGCGGTTGTCGACCACCAGGCTCAGCGCGTCGCCGAACAGTTCGGGCAGGCGCGTGTCGAGCCAGTCGGCGATATCGGTCAGCAGCTTGAGCGGCACGTCCTGATGCACGCCGCCAGGGCGGAACCAGGCAGAGTGCATACGCGCGCCGGAAGCACGTTCGAAGAAGTTGAGGCAATCCTCGCGCACTTCGAACAGCCACAGGTTCGGCGTCATCGCGCCGATATCCATGATGTGCGAACCCATGTTCATCATGTGGTTGCAGATGCGGGTCAGCTCGGCGAACAGGACGCGCAGATACTGGGCGCGCAGCGGCACTTCCAGATTGAGCATCTTTTCGATCGCGAGAACGTAGGAGTGCTCCATCGCCAGCGGCGAGCAGTAATCCAGGCGGTCGAAATACGGCAGCGCCTGAAGGTACGTCTTGTGCTCGATCAGCTTTTCGGTGCCGCGGTGAAGCAGGCCCACGTGCGGATCGATCCGCTCGATGATCTCGCCGTCCAGTTCCATGACCATGCGCAGCACGCCGTGCGCCGCAGGGTGCTGGGGACCGAAGTTGATCGTGTAGTTGGTGATGACCTCGTCGCCGGTGGTGGGCGACGTCTCAAGCTGCATGCTCACTTGTCGTCTCCCTCTTCGGGACGGCTTTCGGTGGCCTTGGGGGCTTCGGGAGCCTTGCCGTCTTCCCCCTTGGCGGGGGCAGGAGCCGAAGCCTTTTCGGCAGCCTTGTCGTTCGCCTTGTCACCGGCGCCGGTGTCGGCCTTGGTCTCAGTCGTCTTCTTCTCGGCGACCGGGGGCGGCGATGCGGCTTCGGCAGCCTTCTCGTCGCCGGGAAGGATGTAGTCGGCGCCTTCCCACGGGCTCATGAAGTCGAAGCTGCGCAGGTCCTGGGCCAGCTGTACCGGTTCGTAGACGACGCGCTTGTCTTCTTCCGAGTAGCGCAGTTCGACATAGCCGGTGAGCGGGAAGTCCTTGCGGAACGGGTGGCCTTCGAAACCATAGTCGGTGAGGATGCGGCGCAGGTCCGGGTTGCCGGCGAAGATCACGCCGTACATGTCGAACACTTCGCGTTCCAGCCAGCCGGCGTTGGGCCACAGCGTGGTCACGGTCGGCACCGGGGTGTTTTCGGCAGCGGTCACCTTCACCATCAGGCGATGGTTCTTGGTCACCGAAAGCAGCATGTAGACGACGTCGAAACGCTCAGGCCGCGACGGGTAGTCTACCCCTGCCATCTCCATGAGCTGCTGGTAGCCGTGATCGTCGCGCAGCGCGCGCAGGGCGTGCTCGACCTCGGCGCGGGCGACGGTGAGCACGATCTCGCCGTGCTCCTCCTTCGAGGCGACGACCATCGAGCCCAGCGCGGCGACGAGCGCGTCAAGGACGCCCTCGTTGGACGCGATCTTCGGAGCGGAATGCAGAACGGGCATCTTGTCCTTACCTCTCGACAGTGCCCACGCGGCGGATCTTGCGCTGGAGCTGCATCACGCCATAGAGCAGCGCTTCGGCTGTAGGCGGGCAACCCGGCACGTAGATGTCCACCGGCACGATCCGGTCGCAGCCGCGCACGACCGAGTAGCTGTAGTGATAGTAGCCGCCGCCATTGGCGCAGCTGCCCATCGAAATGACGTACTTGGGTTCCGACATCTGGTCGTAGACCTTGCGGAGCGCCGGAGCCATCTTGTTGCACAGCGTGCCGGCCACGATCATCACGTCCGACTGGCGCGGGGAAGCGCGCGGCGCAGCGCCGAAGCGCTCCATGTCGTAGCGGGGCATGTTGACGTGGATCATCTCGACCGCGCAGCAGGCGAGGCCGAAGGTCATCCACCACAGCGAACCGGTACGGGCCCACTGGAACAGTTCCTCGGTGCTGGTCACGAGGAAGCCCTTGTCGGACACTTCCTGGTTCAGATCCTTGAAAAACGATTGGTCGGGCGCCGTGATGGCGCCGCCGACCGGCGAAGTCGGGGCCAGAGGCTGACCCGCGCTGTTGACGAGCGTGCTCATTCCCAGTCCAGAGCTCCCTTCTTCCATGCATAAGCGAGGCCAATGGCCAGTTCCGCCAGGAACACCATCATCGTCAGCCAACCGGCCCAGCCGGTGAACTTGAGCGAGACGGCCCAGGGGAACAGGAACGCGGCTTCGAGATCGAATACGATGAACAGGATCGCGACCAGATAGAAGCGGACGTCGAACTGGCTGCGAGGATCCTCGAAAGCGGGGAAGCCGCACTCATATTCGCTGTTCTTGTCAGCACTCGGCTGGTGCGTACCGGTCAGGCGGGCAACGCCCATCGGCAGCAGCACGATAACGGATGACAGTCCCACCGCGATCACGATGAATATCAGGATCGGCAGGTATTGTGACAGATCGGTCAATGGTCTCTTGCCTCATACCGGATGCGACGTTGACGGACTCGGCAAAAGGTCATGGGCCGAGCCATCAAGTTGGCGCGCTCTTAGGCCAGCCCTCCCCGGCAGGCAAGGTGTCCGGTTGCATAAATCCGCCCATTTGCATTGCATTGCAACACGGGAAGGGCCTCACCCACGGGATTTCCCGGAGAAAGCGGCCATGGTGCCAGTTTGCGCAATCGTCACCGTTAATTTACGCAATCAACGGCTATAATTAATGCGAAACGTTCGCGACATCTCTTGGCAATCCCGGGGTCACTACCATCTCGCTTAGAGAGCGGTACATAGGGCTCCCAGAAAACACGGCGGGGCGATGACGGCTGCCGCAACGGCGTCACCAACGCGTCGCATCATTGCAATTGACGCATCGCAACATTATCCGAGCGTCAATCGCTTTACCGATTTCCAATGCGAAAGGCATATCAATGGCCCAGATCTCCGCATCCGACCCCATCGTCATCCTCAGCTACGCACGCACGCCGATGGGCGGCCTGCAGGGTGTCTTCGCCGAAGTTTCCGCCACCGATCTGGGCGCTACTGCGGTCAAGGCCGCGGTCGAACGCTCCGGAGTCGCCGGTGAAGACATCGAGCGCATCTACATGGGCTGCGTGCTGCCCGCCGGTCTGGGCCAGGCCCCTGCCCGCCAGGCTGCGCTGAAGGCCGGCCTGCCCAAGTCGGTCGAAGCGACCACGATCAACAAGGTCTGCGGCTCAGGCATGCAAACGGTCATCATGGGCGCCGAGGCTCTGGCTTCCGGTTCGCTCGACGTCGTCATCGCCGGCGGCATGGAATCGATGACCAATGCGCCTTACCTGTCGAAGAAGCACCGCTCGGGCGCGCGCGCCGGTCACGACACGATCTACGACCACATGTTCCTCGATGGCCTCGAAGACGCCTATGAGGGCGGCTCGATGGGCTCTTTCGCGCAGGTCACCGCCGATGAGTATCAGCTGACCCGCGAAGGCCAGGACGAATATTCGATCGAATCGCTGCGCCGCGCACAGGCCGCCATCACCAGCGGCGCCTTCAAGAACGAAGTCGTGCCGGTGACGGTAAAGACCCGCAAGGGCGAAGTGATCGTCGACGCGGACGAGCAGCCGCCCAAGGGCAACCCCGACAAGATCAAGACCCTGCGCGCCGCCTTCGCCAAGGACGGCACCATCACCGCCGCCAGCTCCAGCTCGATCTCGGACGGTGCGGCCGCAGTCGTCCTTACCCGCGCCAGCGTGGCGCAGGCCAAGGGCCTGACCCCGATCGCCACCGTGGTCGGCGTTTCGGCCCACGCGCAGGAACCTGCCAAGTTCACTACCGCCCCCGTCGGCGCGATCACCAAGCTGATGGACAAGGTGGGCTGGAAGCTCTCCGACGTCGACCTGTTCGAAGTGAACGAGGCTTTCGCCTGCGTCGCGATGTTCGCGATGCACGATCTGGGCATCCCCCACGACAAGGTGAACGTCAACGGCGGCGCCACCGCGCTGGGCCACCCGATCGGCGCCTCGGGCACGCGCATCATCGTGACGCTCGTCAATGCGCTGAAGGAAAAGGGCCTTAAGAAGGGCGTGGCATCGCTCTGCATCGGCGGCGGCGAAGCCACTGCGGTGGCGATCGAACTGGCCTGATCGGTTTTACGGCCTGCTAAAGCAGAAAACCCCCGCCCTCACCGGCGGGGGTTTTTATTTGAGCCGGGTGCGGGAGGATGGGCGCTTCAAGGCGCCCCCGTGCCCCACACCGCATCTTCACGCACGAAGCCCTTGTGTCCGGCGGCGTCGAAGCCGCACCAGCCGTCCTTGCATGCGCCCAGCATGCCCACCACACCCGGCTCGAGCCGCCAGAGCATCGGCGAGGCGCTGCTACCTGCTGCGTGCATCTCGATCAGGCTGCCGTTCTTGACCCTTCCGGCTCGCTGACGCGAAAGCAGCAGGTCACGCATCCAGCCCCTGGCACCGTCCGGGTCCTCGATCAGGCGCCATGGCCCCTCGCGGCGCAGGACCTTCACCGGCAGGTGCGGGCGGCGGTAGACCCAGTCGATCCGGTACGAATCGCCAGGCCCTACCCGCAGGTTGGCTATGTCGGTATCGACCGAGGCCCAGTACGGCACCTTGTCATCGTCCGCAGCGCGGGCGGGAGTGGCGGCGGCAATGCCCAGGGCGAGCAGCGGCAGGAGGAGTTTGCGGGCGTTCATCACACCTGCTCATACCGCGCGGCGAGACACCCCTTCAAGGCTTCTTGACCCCGACCCTGTGGAAGGCATAGCCCCCTTGTCCATGGCTCAGCACAGCGAAACCTTTCGTTCGATCCCGCCGCGCCCCCGGGTGATTGTCACGCGGCGGCTGCTGCCCTCCGTGGAGGCACGGATGGCGGAGCTTTTCGACGTGGTGCTGAACCCCGAAGACACGCCGATGACCCGCGCCCAGTTGGAAGCCGCAATGCGCGACTGCGACGTGCTGGTGCCCACCGTAACCGACACCATCGACGCCGCGATGATCGCCGCCGCTGCGAAGGCGAACGGGCGACTCGGCATGATCGCCAGTTTCGGCGCCGGCACCGAGCATATCGACGTGGCCGCGGCCCGCGCTCACCGCATAATGGTGACCAACACACCCGGCGTCTTCACCGACGATACCGCCGACCTCACCCTAGCGCTCATCATCCTCGTCTCGCGCCGCTTCAGTGAGAATGCCCAGACCTTGCGCGAGGGCAAATGGGCCGGCTGGGGTCCATCGGTCATGCTGGGTCACGCGCTGGGGGGCAAGACGCTCGGGATCGTGGGTATGGGACGGATCGGGCAGGCTGTGGCGCACCGCGCCCGGGCATTCGGCATGGAGATCCGCTACCACAACCGCCACCGCCTGCCCGGTGCGGTCGAGAACATGTTCGCTGCCCGCAACGTACCAGACCTCGACACACTGGTCGCCGAGGCCGATATCCTCACCCTCCACTGCCCGGCCGGACCGGAAACCATCCATCTGATGGATGCGCGGCGGATCGCCCTGATGAAGCCCGCCGCCTGCCTGGTGAACACCGGACGCGGCCAGTTGATCGACGAAGAGGCTTTGATCGCCGCGCTATCGCAGGAAAGGATCGCCGGCGCCGGGCTGGACGTCTTCGCCCGCGAACCGCAAGTCGACCCGCGCCTGTTCGACCTGCCCGGCCTCGTCGCTCTACCCCACCTCGGCAGCGCCACCTACGAAGGACGCGGCGCCGCAGGCGAGCGGCTTATCGCGAACATCCGATTCTGGGTGGACGGCCACCGCCCCCATGACATGGTACTTCCCCAGCTACCCTGACCACGGCGGCGATCCGCAAATTCAGTCCGATGCGGCGCGGCAAATGCTTGTCTCGGGTCAATGTCCTGATCTAACCGGGCGTAAAGAAGTTCGCAGGTATTCACCGCAGGACCTTCAATGGGATAAAACACCGATGATCCAGCAGCGCCTGCTGCCGTTCGCCGCCATGATTGCCGCCCTGCTGCCCGCTTCCGCACTGGCACAGGACGGCAGGATCAACGTGGCCGAAGCCGGAGACACAGCTTGGCTGCTGGCCGTCTCCGTGGTGGCCTTGCTGGCGCTTCCCGGCCTTGCGCTGTTTCACGGCGGGCGCGTGCGCCGCAAGAATGTGGTATCGGTTCTGGCCCAGATCGGCGCGATTTTCGCGCTGGTGTCGATCCTGTGGATCATCGTCGGCTACACCCTGGGCTTCGGGGACGTAGGTAACGGATGGCTCGGTACGGGCAATGCCTGGATGCTGATCAACCTAGGGAATGTACGCATCGGGACCGGTGTGCCCGAAAGCGCCTTCGCGCTGTTCCAGATGGCCTTTGCCGCCCTTGCGCCCGCCCTCATGGCAGGCGCTTGGGCGGAACGGGCGCGCTTCGGCTGGGCAGTCCTTTTCGCGGGCCTGTGGAGCATCGTCGTCTATGCACCGATCGCGCACTGGATATGGGGCGGCGGATGGTTGGCGCTGGGCGTCGGCACGCTCGATTGGGCAGGCGGCATCGTCGTCCACACCAGCGCGGGCGTCTCGGCGCTGGTCGTCGCGGTCATGCTAGGACGGCGCAAGGGGGCTTTGACGGGGCCGCCTGCAGGCCGCGCTGCGGCACATAGCCCTGCGCTGACAATCGGCGGCGCGGCATTGCTGTGGATCGCCGCGCTGGCGCTGAGCGGCGGCTCCGCCCTGACCGCCAGCGACGATGCCGCAACTGCGATCATCACCGCGCACATCGCCGCCGCCGCAGCAGCCCTCACCTGGCTACTGATCGAGCGTATAGCCTTGGGCAAGCCCAGCGGCACCGGATTTGCCATCGGCGCCGTCGCCGGTATCGCCGCGGTCAGCCCGGCAGCCGGCTACATTTCTCCCGGCGCTGCGATCCTGTTCGGGATCGGCGGTGCCGGCGCCGCCTATTTCGCGATGCAGTTCGTGCGGCGAACACTGAAGGTCGACGATTCGCTAGGCATCTTTGCCGTCCACGGCGTCAGCGGAATGCTTGGATCGCTACTTCTCGCCATCTTCCTGTCGCAGCGCCTCGGCGGGGTCGGCTACGGCGAGGACATGAACCCGATCGCTCAAGTGGTCGCTCAGGCTATCGGGCTTGCGGTGGTGACAGTGTGGTCGGTGGTGGGGACCGTGATTCTGGCATTGATGGCCTCGCTGGCCTTCCCGATGCGCGTCTCCGAAGATGCCGAACGAGAGGGCCTCGATACCGCCACTCACGGCGAGCGCGCCTGGGATTTCGATTGACACTCAGTCACTTCACACAAGAAATGGGACGATGAAGGGCTATTTTCGGCAAGTTGGCCGCACCGCGCTGCGCACCCTCGATTTCCGCACCCGTGCCTCTCGCGAAGAGTTTCTGGTTTATCTGGTGCTCTCGCAGCTACCGCTCATGGTGGCCCACTGGACCGCAAGCTGGTTTGCGCCTCCGGCGATTACCGATGCTATCATGCTTGCAGCGGCGTTCGCGATTTCGGCTCCGCTGTTCGCGCTCGGCGTGCGGCGTCTTCATGATTTCGGACGTAGCGGCTGGTGGAGCCTGCCCCTGCTGATCCTGATCGGCCGTACCCTGATACTCGACCTCATCGGCCTGATGGCGGGCCCTCCCGTGCGCAGCGCCATCGAAGGCGTGCTCAGCTACGTCGACTGGCTCGCGACGGTCCCCGCCGTTGCCGTATTTGTCGCCATGGCGGCATGGCCTGGCAACAAGGCCACGAACCGCTTCGGCCCGGCACCGGACGGCGCGCCTGCACAAACGGAAACGGCCGACACGGAAAAATCCGCGCCGGCCGTTTGAAACCTTGTCCTATTGGGGCGATCAGTCGCCGGTCAGGATGCGGTCGACCAGTTCCTTCACCGTTGGCGTGAAGCCGTTGGAATAGAAGGGGTCCTGCTTGAACTTGTAGGCCGCGTGGCCCGCGAACATCAGGTTCTCGTCGATCGGGCCATCGTGCGCGATGTCCTGCAGGGTCTTCTGGATGCAGAAGCTGCGCGGATCGGCGAGGCGGCCGGTGGTGTAATCGTCATGGTCCTTCCACGACGAGAAACCGCAGTGCGACAGGCAGCCCATGCAGTCAGCCTGATCCTTGCGGATCACGTCGCGCTCTTGCGGGCTGACGAAGACGATGGTGTCGTCCGGGGTCCGCAGGCCATCGGTATGGCCCTGCGCCGACCATGCGCGGGCACGGTCGAGGTCCTTGGGGGCGACCCAGAAGTTCTTGCCCTTGACGCCCACATCGAGACGCACGGTATGAACGCCCGCTTCGACCTTGGAGTAAGGAATCTGGCGGTCCGAACGCGCTTCGAGGTTGCGCAGGAACGGGTTGCGCACGGCCGAGGAATAGAAACCCGTCGGCGAGAAGCGGTGCAGCAGCACGTCGCCCGGCTCCAGTTCGCGCAGGGCATCCTTCCACTGCTGCGGGATCGGGCTTTCGTGCGTCAGCAGCGGGCGGGTACCGTACTGGAAGGCGATCGAGCCCAGTTCCGGGTTGTCGATCCAGTTTTCCCAGTCGCGCAGGAACCACACGCCGCCAGCCATGACGATCGGCACGCTGTCGGCAACGCCCTCGGTGCGCATGGTGTCGCGCAGCGCCTTGACGCGGGGATATGGATCTTCCGGCTTGAGCGGGTCTTCGGCATTCGACAGGCCGTTATGCCCGCCGGCAAGCCAGGGGTCCTCGTAAACCACCGCGCCGAGCAGATGGGGGACCTTATGATAGGCCCGCTTCCACAGCGCACGGAAAGCGCGCGCGGAGCTGACGATCGGGAGATAATTGACATCGTAGCGCGCCGCGATCTCGGACAGCTTGTAGGGCATGCCCGCGCCGCAGGTGACGCCGGTGACCATGCCGCGGGTCTGTTCCAGCACGCCTTCGAGGATCGGCTGCGCACCGCCCATTTCCCACAGCACGTTGATGTTGATCGCGCCATTGCCGCCCGAAATCTCGTAAGCACGGCGCACCTGCTCGACTGCACCTTCGATGGCGTAGGCGATCAGTTCTTCATGGCGTGCCTTGCGGGTGAGCGCATTGTAGACCTGAGGCACGATCTTGCCTTCGGCATCGTAGCTGTCGGCGTTGACCGCGCTGACCGTGCCGATGCCGCCCGCCGCCGCCCAGGCGCCAGAACTCATGTGATTGCTGGCGGAAACGCCCTTGCCACCTTCGACCAGTGGCCACACTTCGCGACCGCCGTATAGAATCGGCTTTAGACCCTTGAAACCCATCTTCTCTTTCGTCTTTCCCGAGCGCGAAGCTCAGCCCTGCGATCCGTCAGTTTTCGGCGGCGCCTCGCCCGCTAAGCGGCAAGGTTTGATGTCGGCCGGTTTGGGCCGTGTGCCCACTGCCTCGAACTGCGCGTAATATCCTTGCAGTTCCGGCTTACGAACAAATTCAGTCAAACGAAAGCCCACCGAGGCGAATTCGCAGAACAGCAGCGACGGCGCGATGCCGTGCGTGTCGGTAGGCTTGTCGACGTCGACCACGATTATCCGGCCGCCCGGACGCAGGCCTGCGCGCATCCGCCACAGGAACGCGTAAGGCTCGGAGACCTCGTGGTACATGTGGACCAGCAGTATACGATCGAAACTGCCGCGCGGCAAACTCGGATCGTCCGGCTTGCCTAGCTTGATCGATACGTTGTCTATCCCTTCGCGCATGACGCGCGCTGCCAGCCGCTCATTGGCGGCCGGGCTGATATCTTCGGCCAGCACCCGCCCGTGCCTGCCCACGCGCTGGGCGATGCGGACAGTGTAATAGCCCTCACCCGCGCCGAGATCTGCCACGCTCATGCCCGGCGCGATGCCTGCCAGGTCCATGACAGTGTTCGCCTCATGCGCGCTGTCGCGCTGGGCTTCGGATGCGAAAGTATTGACCCCGGCCTTGGAAACCGGGCGATCGGCCATGGGGAATGCGCGCGCGCTCTCGGCCCTGCCGTCGTCGACGGCAGGCTGCTGGCAGGCGGCAAGCGCCAGGGCCAGAACAGCAGGAACGAGGGGACGGGCGCGAAACATGCGGCCCCTTAGCGACTCGAGGTCACGTTGGCAAAACCCTTGAGGCAGCATGAACCGGGCGCCCCGTCTCTCGGCGGGACGCCCAACTGGTTCATAAAAGGCTGGATCAGTCCACGTCCTCGACGTCGACCTTCTCGCCGGTGACCCGCTGCGAGAGCGCGGCGGCCATGAACGGATCGAGTTCACCGTCAAGCACGTCGTCCGGCGCGGTCGAGACATAGCCGGTGCGCAGGTCCTTCACCTGCTGGTACGGCTGCAGCACGTAGGAGCGGATCTGATGGCCCCAGCCGATGTCGCTCTTGCTGGCGTGTTCGGCGCTGGCGGCTTCCTCGCGGCGGCGCATCTCGGCCTCGAACATGCGCGCCTTGAGCATGCCCATGGCGATTTCGCGGTTCTTGTGCTGCGAACGGTCGATCTGGCTGGCGACGATGATGCCGGACGGCTGGTGCGTGATGCGCACGGCCGAATCGGTGGTATTGACGTGCTGCCCGCCCGCACCCGAAGCACGGTACGTGTCGATCTTCAGGTCCGACGGGTTGATGTCGATCTCGAAGGTGTCGTCGATCACCGGGTATACCCACACCGAAGAGAAGCTGGTGTGGCGCCGCGCCGCGCTGTCATACGGGCTGATGCGGACCAGGCGGTGCACGCCGCTTTCGGTCTTGGCATAGCCGTAGGCGTTTTCGCCCTTGATGAGCAGGGTGCAGCTCTTGATACCGGCGGACTCGCCCGAATGGTAATCGACCAGTTCGACCTTGTAGCCCCGACGCTCCGCCCAGCGGGTGTACATGCGCTGGAGGATTTCGGCCCAGTCCTGGCTTTCCGTACCGCCCGCGCCCGCATGGACTTCGAGGTAGGTATCGTTGCTGTCGGCTTCACCGCCGAGCAGCGCCTGGATCTTGTCGGCATCGGCGCGGTCGGCCAGCGCTGAAAGCGTGGCGAGGCCTTCCTTGATGGTGTCCTCGTCGTCTTCCATCTCGCCCAGTTCGACGAATTCGGCGGCGTCTGCCATCTCGGCGCTGATCTCGTTGACGGTCCCGATCGAGGCCTCCAGCCGGCGGCGCTCCTTCATGACCGCCTCGGCCTCCTTGGGCTTGTCCCAAAGAGTCGGATCCTCGACGCGTGCGTTCAACTCGTCGAACCGGCGCAGGGCGCGGTCCCAGTCGAGGAACTTGCGGACCAGCGCGAGGGCCTTCTCGATACGCGCTATGTGGGCCTGCCCTTCGGCACGCATGGGGAATTCTCCAACGAAACTGCTACGCCGTGCGCATAACGCGAGAGCGGCGTATGTAAAGCGCGCTAAGATATCGGCGCGCTGGAAGGCGGCGCTATTACCCGGTGATGGGGGTGATGTTCAAGCGCGCAAGTGAGCGGGGGCCATCAAGCCGTCCCGCAAGCCCCTACCTGCGCCGTAGCGAACAGGTAAGGGGGAAGGAAAGCCTGCTACTTCTTTAGCTTCTGCACAGCTGCGAGCGTGAGCTTGACGTGATCGCGGTAGTCCAGTTCGGAATGGACCATGGTGATCCGTCCGTCCTTGGCGATGACGTAGCTGGTACGGTCGGTCATCCCGGCCGGCGCACCTTCGCGCTTGAGGGCGACGTCATAGTCTTTGATGATCTTGGGTGTCGCGATCGCGACCGCGAACTTGTCACGGCAGGCCTCGGTCGAGAACTTCTGCAAGGTCGGCAGATCATCTGCCGACATGCCCACCACCGACGCGCCGGCCTTGGCGAAATCGTCGGAAGCCTCGGCGAAGGCGTGCGCCTCAAGCGTGCAGCCCTGCGTGAAGGCCTTGGGGTAGAAATAGAGCACGACCGGCCCGCGTTTGAGCGCCTGCTTCAGGTCGAACCCCATGACCTTGCCGCCCTTCGCGCCCTTGGTGGCGAATTCCGGGGCCTTCGCGCCAACTGGCAGGCTGGCACTGGCGATACCGGGTGCAAGCACGAGAGCCGCAGCGGCGATCGACGCAAGGACGGGCGGAGCAAGGAGAGTCTTGAGCATCCGCGCAATCTGGCCCGGCAGCACTGCGCTGTCCAGCCGAATGAACCGGATTACTCGATGTAGCCGAGCACCGTGCCGACCTCGTAGGTTTCGCCGACCTGTCCGACGATCCTGAGCGTGCCCGATGCAGGTGCCTCGACCTCGTTGGTCGACTTGTCGGCTTCGAGCGAGAACAGCGGCTGCCCCTCGCTCACAGCGTCGCCGTCCTTGGCGAGCCATTCGGCAACCTGGCCCTCCTGCATGGAGAAACCGATCTTCGGGAGCAGGATTTCAACGGACATGGTACTGGTGATCCTCCACGCTATTTCTGGAAACGACCCGCGTGTTGTGTTCTGCGCGCGGCCGGGCATTTGGACGATGGGTAGCCTACTGAACGGGGCAGGCAAGCGCACCGCCCGCCCGCAGATCGACAATCCGTGTCGGCGATGTTGCGACGGGTTCACGCGCGCTGGGCTGCTCGCGCACCGGCTCCGTCTTGCCTCGCCGATATCGACAGGCGCCTGCGCTTCGCGATAAGTCTTGCGCTGCAAGAGCGCAGAGCCAGAATGACACAAGATCAGGCGCGATCCGGCAACCGGTCGCGTGAATAAGCAAGACACCGGAGGATACCTCAAATGAACGCTGCCGATCCGCATCCCCCTACAAGACGCTGCGTCGTCGTCACCGGCGCCAGTTCCGGCATCGGCAAGGCCAGCGCCGAGGCGTTTGCCCGCATGGGCTGGCATGTCATCGGCACCGGCCGCGATGCCGAGCGGAGCGCCGCCGCCGAGGCCAGCCTTCGCGCCCTGTCCCCGCCCGGCGGACGCGTCGACTTCCTGCGCGGAGATTTTGCGGAGATGGCCGATGTGCGCCGCATCGCCGCAGAGATCGCCGCGCTGACGGACCGGGTCCACGTCCTCGTCAACAATGCGGGCGGAGTTCGCGATGGTCTTTACACCTCGTCCGAGGGGCTAGAGTGGACGTTCGCCGCCAACCATCTTGCCCCTTTCCTGCTGACCCGAGAGCTTATGCCGCTGTTGGAGCAGGCCAGCGGGACTTCCGCGCCGGGCACCGTGCGCGTGATCGCCGTCTCCTCGCTCGGTCACAAGCAGTGTTCCGCGATGCGCTGGGATGATCTGATGATGCGTGAGGACTTCGCTGCCGGATCTGCCTATTGCCAGGCCAAGCTGGCGAACCTGCTTTTCACGCGCGAACTCAACCGCAAGGTGGAAAGGCGCGGGATCGTTGCCCAGGCGATGCACCCCGGCAAGGTCGGGTCCAATTTCTCCAGCCACGGCGAAGCCTCGCTTAAAGCCTACATGGCAACGCAGAACCTCATCATGCCCGAGCAGCCCGCCCGTACCATCGTATGGCTGGCGACCGCGCCCGAGACGGGCAGGCATGGCGGGCGCTATTTCTACGATCTCGCGGAAGAACAAGCCGCCCCGCAGGCGCTGGACGACGAGGCCGCAGCGCGGCTCTGGCGGGAAAGCGAACGGATGCTCGAAAGCGTCGACGCCTGAGTGAACGGGAAACCCCGGGAACACCGGCAAACCTGCGCTTGACCGGCCGCCCCCGGCCACCGCAAGGAAGCGGCGACATTCTTGATCTTGGGAACCTGCCTGCATGACCCCAGCCGACCGTCCCCGCCGCAGCGCGCTCTATCTGCCTGCCTCCAACGCCAAGGCCATTGCCAAGGCCCGCACCCTGCCCTGCGACGTGGTTATCCTCGACCTTGAGGACGCAGTTGCACCCGAGGCCAAGGCAGAAGCGCGCGCCGCCGCCGTCGCCGCGGTCGAGGAAGGCGGCTTCGGCCACCGGGAGGTCGCTATCCGCGCCAATGGCATCGACACCGAATGGGGCGCGGCGGATCTTGCCGCCATCGCCGGATCAAAGGCCGACGCGGTGCTGGTGCCCAAAGTCGACAGCCCGCAGGACATCGCCCGTTACGAACTGGGGCTGTCCGCGGCGCCCGCCTCGATGCAACTCTGGGCGATGATCGAGACCTGCGCGAGCGTCTTTGCGCTGGAGCCCATCGCGGCGATGGCGCATTCCAGCCGCCTGTCGCTGTGGATCATGGGCACCAACGATCTCGCCAAGGAAATGCGCGCGCAGCTGACGCCGGAACGCACGCCGTTCCTGCCGTTCCTCTCCATGGCAGTCGCTGCCGCCCGCGCGCACGGTGTCGCGGTGCTCGACGGCGTGTGCAACGAGTTTCGCGATCTCGATGCCTTTGCGGCCGAGGCCCGGCAGGGGCTGCTGTTCGGTTTCGACGGCAAGAGCCTGATCCACCCGGCGCAGGTCGATCCGTGCAACACGGTGTTCTCGCCCGGAGAAGCGGACCTCATTTGGGCGCGGACGGTGATCGAGGCGTTCACCCTGCCCGAGAACCAGGGCAAGGGCGCCATCCGCGTCGATGGCAAGATGACCGAACTGCTACATCTGGAACAGGCGAAGCGGCTGGTTTCGGTGGCGGAGAGGATCGCGGCGGCGGGTTAGAAGTAAAGCGGGGCCCCGGCCTTATCGGACGGCCCCGCTTCCTTCAGGCCGGACGAAACGCCGGCCTATTCCGCTTTCACGGTGGCCTTGCCGATCGGCCCGGCTTCGTTGGCCACCACCTTGAGCACCGCAGCCCAGGCATCGACATTCTGCTGAAGCGCCAGCGGATCGACCTTGTCGAGCGTATCGTCGGGCGTGTGGTGCAGGTCGAAGTAATGCATCCCGTCCTGCCCAAGATCGATCACCGCCAGGCTTTGCGCCTTGATGATCGCGGAAACATCCTCACCGCCGTCGGCAGCGCCTTCATGAGGCACGATGCCCATCGGCCAGAGCGCGGCCTTCACCTTGTCGGCCAACGCCTTGTCGGTGGGCGCGGTGTCGAACTTCACCTGCCACACCTTGTCGGCGCCGAAATCGCTTTCCATCGCCAGCGCGTGAGGCTCCCTGCCGTGCAGCTTGACGTAATGTTCGCCGCCGCCGCCGGAAAGGCCCATCTCCTCATTGCCGGACCACAGCACGCGGATTGTGCGCAGGGCCTGCCCGTCCTTGTTTGCGGCCAGCGCGGCCGCCGTCACGATCGCGCAGCCCGATGCATCGTCCACCGCCCCGGTGCCCAGGTCCCAGGAATCGAGATGGCATGCGACGACGATGATCGGCAGCGAAGGATCGCGGCCCGGCAGTTCGGCCACAACGTTGCCCGAAGTCGCATCGGGAAACGGCTTGCCCATCAGCGTCAGGTCGATCGCCATCGGCTTGCCGCGCGCGGCGGTGCGGGCGATCAGATCGGCATCGGGGTTGGACACCGCGCCCGAGGGGATCGGCGTGACGTCCTTGGCGAAAGTCGTGACCCCGGTATGCGGATTGCGGTGGCTGTCGGTGCCTGCCGAACGGATGACGACGCCGGCTGCTCCCTTGCGCGAGGCGATGGTCGGCCCCTGCCTGCGCACGTTGCCGTAAGGGCCGTAACCCGAACCGTCCTGCGCTGCCCGCATGGCGTGATCGATGAAGGCGACCTTGCCCTTGAGCGAGCCATCGGGCGCTGCCTCCAGCGCGGCGAGCGTGGGAAAATAGACCAGCTCGGCCTTCAGCCCGCCCTTGGGGGTGGGCACCGAAAAGCCAAGCGCCGTGATCGCAAGCGGCTGGGCATAAGGCGCGGTCAGCGCCGCGCTTTCGGGCCCGCGCGTCCAGGCGCGGGTCTTGAATTCCTCGACCGCGACCTTCTGGAAGCCGAGTGACTTGAGCTTTTGCGCGCCCCAGTCCCGCGCCCGGTCCTCGGCCGAGGAACCGGCGGGGCGCGGGCCGATCTCGGTCGTCAGCCCCTCGACGATGTCCCAGGCGACGCCGGAGCCCTGGACGGGCGCGGCAAGAGCCGGAACGGCAACGGTCAACGCGGCGGCGGCAAGGCCGAAAGCGATGGGCGGGCGGGGCTTGGTGACAATGCTCATGTTGCAGGTGCTAACCGAGCGGCAAGGTCCTGCCAAGGTGCGGTTAGCTGTGTCTCGTGCCGGTGTGGAAAAGCGGCCATACCGCCACTTGCGGCAAGCCGTCCGAGCGAACACAACCGCGCGATGTTCGCCTCGCTCACCCGCTTTCAGGCCATTGCCGTCCTTGCCGGGCTGGTGCTGCTCGCGGCGCTGTCCCTGACGATCCGCGCTGAGCCAGGCGGCGCCGCGATCACCGGAAACGGGACATATTCCGACGTGAAGCTCTACGTCGACATCGCCCAGGCCGTGAGCGGCGGCGAGGGCTACTACCAAGCCGCCACTCGCCTGCACCGCGCCCACGGCTTTCCCACCAGCCCCTTCGTCACTGTCCGCCCCCCGACCCTTGCCTGGATCGAGGCGGCGCTGGGGCTGAAAGCGGCGCACCTGCTGCTGGGCGCGCTGCTGGCGGTCACCGTCCTCGCCTGGTACGCGATGCTGCGCCCGCTGGGCAGCGCCGCCGAGCGGGTGGGCGCGGCACTGCTTGTCCTCATCGGCGGCGCCATGGTCGCCAGCGCCAATCTGGTGGTGACTCATGAACTGTGGGCCGGCGTCCTCGTCGCGCTGGCGACCGCGCTGCTGGCGCGCGGCCTGTGGGTCCCCGCGCTGCTCACCGTCGCCTGCGCGCTGGCGATCCGCGAACTGGCGCTGCCTTTCGTGCCCATCGCTGCATTCTGGGCCCTGCGCGGCGGCAGAAAGCGCGAGGCCGCTGCATGGATCGCCCTGCTCGCTGCCTATGCCATTGCGCTCTATCTGCACAAACTCGCCGTGACACCGCTCTCGCTGCCGGGCGACGCGCTTTCGCAAGGGTGGGGCGGGATGCGCGGGCCCGCGGCGCCCTTGCGGGATATCGTGGACGTGACGCTCATCAACCTCCTGCCGCCGCCGCTGTCCTACCTTGTCGCCCTGCTCGCACTGGTGGGCTTCCTCGGCGCACCTGCCGCGCTGGCGCGGATCGCCCTGCCCTGGCTCGGCGCTATCGTGATCCTGCTCGCCGGATTCGCGCGGCCGGTGAATTTCTACTGGGCGATCCTTTGCGTGCCGATAGTGACCGCCGGGCTGGCCTTCCTGCCCCGCCTTGTACGCCAACTGGTCGAAGCCCTGCGCCGTCGCGGCTGAACCGGGGCGCGCTCGATGCCCGCCCATCTTGCGGGCGCATGTCCGGGCCTGTAAGGGCCGTTGCCAAGAACTCCCATATCGTATTCTTCCATCCAAAGGACGCCCATGGCCGCCCAGTACGCATACGTCATGAAGGGCATGACCAAGACCTTCACCGGCGCTCCCAAGCCGGTACTCAGCGACATCTCGCTGCAGTTCTACCAGGGCGCCAAGATCGGCATCGTTGGTCCCAACGGCGCGGGTAAATCCACGCTTATCAAGATCATGGCCGGAATCGACACCGATTTCACCGGCGAAGCCTGGGCCGGTGAGAACATTACCGTCGGCTATCTGGAGCAGGAGCCGGAGCTGGACCCGACCAAGTCGGTTCTGGAAAACGTCAAGGACGGCGCACGCGAAACCGCCGACCTCGTCGACCGTTTCAACGAGATCTCCAACATCATGGGCGATCCGCCGGAAGACGTCGATTTCGACGCGCTGATGGAGGAAATGGGCGACCTGCAAGGCAAGATCGACGCCGTCGACGGCTGGACGCTGGACAACCAGCTCGAAATCGCGATGGAAGCGCTGCGCTGCCCGCCGGGCGACTGGCCGGTGGAAAGCCTCTCCGGCGGTGAAAAGCGCCGCGTCGCGCTGACCCGGCTGCTGATCCAGAAGCCCTCGATCCTGCTGCTCGACGAACCGACCAACCACCTTGACGCCGAATCCGTCGAATGGCTGGAAAACCACCTCAAGGAATACGCGGGTGCGGTGCTGATGATCACCCACGATCGCTACTTCCTCGACAACGTGGTGGGCTGGATCCTGGAACTCGACCGCGGAAAGTACTTCCCTTACGAGGGCAACTACTCGACCTACCTCGAGAAGAAGTCCAAGCGCATGGACCAGGAAGACCGCGAGGAATCCGGCCGCGCCAAGGCGCTCAAGGAAGAACTCGAGTGGATCCGCCAGACCCCGGCCGCGCGCCAGACCAAGTCCAAGGCGCGTATCCGTAAGTTCGAGCAGCTTCAGGATGCCCAGGCCGGTCGCAAGCCCGGCAAGGCCCAGATCGTCATCCAGGTGCCCGAGCGCCTCGGCGGCAAGGTCATCGAGGTCAAGGACGTTTCCAAGGCCTACGGCGACAAGCTGTTGTTCGAGAACCTCTCGTTCATCCTGCCGCCGGGCGGCATCGTCGGTGTGATCGGCCCGAACGGCGCCGGTAAATCCACGCTGTTCAAGCTCATCACCGGCAAGGAAACCCCGGATTCGGGTTCGATCGAGATGGGTTCGACCGTCCACCTCGGCTTCGTGGACCAGAGCCGCGACCACCTCGACCCCAAGAAGAACGTCTGGGAGGAAATCTCCGAGGGCGCCGACTACATGACGGTCAACAAGCACGAGATGTCGACTCGCGCCTATGTCGGTGCGTTCAACTTCAAGGGCGGCGATCAGCAGAAGAACGTCGGCAAGCTCTCGGGCGGTGAACGCAACCGCGTCCACATGGCCAAGATGCTCAAGCTGGGCGGCAACGTCCTGCTGCTCGACGAACCGACCAACGACCTCGACGTGGAAACGCTGGGCGCGCTGGAAGAAGCCATCGAGAATTTCGCGGGCTGCGCCGTGGTCATCAGCCACGATCGCTTCTTCCTCGATCGTCTCGCCACTCACATCCTCGCCTTCGAGGGCAACAGCCACGTCGAATGGTTCGAAGGCAACTTCGCCGCGTACGAGGAAGACAAGCGCCGCCGTCTGGGCGACGCTGCCGACCGTCCGACCGCACTGGCCTACAAGAAGCTGACGCGCTGACCGCAGGCGCGGCTCAGCCCTCGCTTGGCGCCACATGAACAGGCCGCCGTTCCGGAACCGGGACGGCGGCCTGTTCATGTTCATAATCCCGAAAATGAACGGCGAGCAACAGTGCGGTTAACGTCCGCGACAGCGGCGATGCATTATTGGTTGTTCCACGATGAGCCGCGATCGCCGTCCGGCGAATTCGGTTTTGGAGACCGGAACAATGCCAAATATTATAAAGACAAAAGCAGGTGTACTGTTCACGGCCGGCGCCATGGCGCTGGCGGTCGCGGGAATGTCCACGCCAGCCTTCGCGCAGCGCGGCGACGGTGATCGCGGGGAACGCGCCCAGCGTGAAGCTGCCCGTCCCCAGCCTCAACCTCAGGGCCAACCACAGGCACGCGGGAACGACGGCCAGCGTGGCAACTGGCGCGGCAACGCCGGTCAACCTCGCCCGCAGCAGCAGGTGGAGCGCCAGCAACAACGCCCGCCGCAGGGCCAGCAGGCAAGCCCCAACGAAATCCGCCGCAACCTTCCGGGTTGGGCTGGCGGCACCCGTAACGGCGAGCCGGTAAGCCGCACCAATCCGCCGCAGGGCAACGTGCGCGTCGATCGCGGCAACGACCGTAACAACGGCCGGGGCGACAACCGCGACCGTGGTTCCTCCTGGCAAAACAACAACGACCGCCGCGATGATAATCGCGACCGCGGCTCGGGCTGGCAGGGCAATAACGACCGGCGCGGTGACAATGACCGCTGGCGCGGCAACGGTAACAACAACGACCGGCGCGGCGACAACGACCGCTGGCGCGGCAACGGCAACAACAACGACCGACGCGGTGACAACGACCGCTGGCGCGGCAATGGCAACAACAACCGCAACTGGGACCGTAACAGCTGGCGCCGCGACAATCGGTATGACTGGCAGAGCTATCGCAGCCGCAATCGCTCCACTTACCAGATCGGCCGTTATTACTCGCCTTACCAGAACTACTCGTACCGGCGCGTGGGCATCGGCTTCTCGCTGGGGTCGATGTTCTACGGCAACCGCTACTGGGTGAACGACCCGTGGCAGTATCGTCTGCCGGAAGTCTACGGCCCGTATCGCTGGGTTCGTTACTATAACGACGTGATGCTGGTGGACATCTACAGCGGCGAAGTGGTCGACGTGATTTACGACTTTTTCTGGTAAGCGGCCGGAAAAACTGAAAACGGAAGACCCCCAGGTTCGACGAGCCTGGGGGTTTTCCTTAGAAGGCAGCCGCAAATTACTTTTCACCAGCCGCGGCAAGGGCAGCAATTGATCTGCAGGGCTTCGAAGGTACTCTACCCGGCAGATGACAATCCCCGCCCATCCCGACCGCAAGGCCCTCGCCCGGATAGGCGCCAGTGTTCGCGAACGGCTTGCCGGTGAAACCTGCGTGCGGCGCCTCCCCGACGAGCGCGCGGAAATCTACGCCATCGACGACTTCCTGCCCGCCCTCGCCCGCGTCCACCTCATGGCGGCGATCGATGCCGTGGCCTGCCCCTCCAGCCTGATTGACGGTGCCGACTGGCCCGACTACCGGACCAGCTTCTCAGGCGACCTCGACGCGATGGACACCTGTGTGCAGGACCTGGAGACACGCATTTCCATCTTGACCGGCATCGCTTCTGCCTGCGGAGAATCCGCCCAGGGGCAGCGCTACCAATGCGGGCAGTACTTTCGCGAGCATTGTGACTGGTTCGACACCGGTTCGCGTTACTGGCAGCGCGAGCGTCGTTGCGGCGGGCAGCGCAGCTGGACGGCCATGGTCTATCTCAACGCCGTCGACGAAGGCGGTCTCACTGACTTTCCCCGCATGGAATTCAGCATCCCCCCGCGCGCAGGAACCCTGCTGCTATGGAACAATGCCCAGCCTTGCGGCGCTCCCAATCCCTGGACCCTGCACGCCGCCAGGCCGGTAGTGCGAGGCGTGAAATACGTCGTCACCAAGTGGTTCCGGGCCCGCACCTGGCAATGACGGGGCGAACAGGGTCTAGACTCGCGGCACTGGCTCTTGCCAGCGCCGCTGCGTCGCTGCCGGGAACGGCTGCACTCGCGGCTGCGCCTCAGGTTGCCCCTGAGGTTGCCGCAAAGGCCCCTTCCAGCGCCGAGACCCCGGCCAGCCGCCTGCGAGACCTCTTCGCCGACGATGCCGCGCGCGAAGAGGCGCTCGACCCGCTGGCCGCGCTCTATCGCGGCGATGTCGACGATATCGCCGACCTCGCCCGCATCTATACCGACGCCCTCGCGCGCGACCAGCAGGCGTCCGCGCGCCGCAGCCGCAGCACGCTGGCGACGATCCGCCGCGCTGACCTGCCTGCCGATTTGCAGATTTCCTACGACGTTTTCGCCGCCCTCAAGGACCAGGAACTGGCTGCGCTACGCCCGGAAATACGCGCGCTGACAGACGTGCGCCCGTTCAACCACTTCGGCGGCCTGCATGTCGAGTTTCCTTCGCTGATGCCCCCCGGCGGCGTGATCGCCTACGCCGATGAGGACGATTATGCGCGTGCCCTCGCGCTTTACCGTGTCTTCCCTCAGATGATCGACAATGTGGTCCTGCGCTTTCGCGAAGGGCTGGCCAGCCAGGTGATCGAACCGCGCTTGACGGTCGAGAACATGATCGCCCAGATCGACGCGATCCTTGCCCGTAGCGAGGCGGATTCGCCGTTTCTGCAGTCGCTGGACCAGTTCCCGGACACGGTGCCCGAAGGCAAGCGCGCCGCCCTGCGTGCCGCGTTCGCATCCGCCGTCCACGACCGCGTCCTGCCCGCCTACCGCCGCCTGCGCACGTTCCTTGCCGAGGAATACCTGCCCGCTGCGCCCGATGGTGTGGGCCTGTCACAGATGAAGGGCGGCGCGCAGCTTTACCGCGTCCTGATCCACCGCGAGACGACGTTGCCGCTGGGCCCGGACGATGTGCACAAGCTCGGCCTATCCGAAGTCGCGCGCATCCGCCGCGAGATGGAAGGGGTGCTGCGCGAACTGGGCGACACGGGTAATCTTGACGCCTTCTTCGAGCGGCTGCGCAGCGATTCCCGCTTTCACCCCAAGTCCGCCGCGCAACTGGCCCAGGGTTTCGCGCGCATCGGCCGCGAAGTCGACGCCGCCCTGCCGCGCTACTTCGCGCGGGGCCCTGCCGCCCCCCTGCTGATCGAGCCCTATCCCGTCTATCGGGGCCGCTTCGAGGCCGGGGGATCCTACGCCGAAGGTTCACCAGATCGCGGCCGCCCCGGTGTGTTCTTCTTCAACACCTATGACCTGCCGCACCGCTTCCTCAGCGGCATGACCACGCTCTACCTTCACGAAGCCGTGCCCGGCCATCACCTTCAGGTCACCCTGGCACGCGCCAATGCCGACCTGCCGCCATTCCAGCGTTACGGCGACAACAGCGCCTTCGTCGAAGGCTGGGCGCTTTATGCCGAGACGCTGGGCTATCCCATGGGCCTTTACCGCGACCCGCTGCAGCACTGGGGCACGCTCGACGACGAGATGCTGCGCGCCATGCGTCTCGTGGTCGATACCGGCATCCATGCGCAGGGCTGGTCGCGCGCCGAGGCGATAGACTACATGCTGGCCAATTCAGGGATGGGCCGCAGCGATGCCGAGACCGAAGTCGATCGCTATATCGCGATGCCGGCACAGGCGCTGTCATACAAGATCGGCGCTCTCACCATCCAGCGCCTGCAGGCCAAGGCGCGGGCGATGCTGGGGGACCGCTTCGACATTCGCGGCTTCCATGCCGCCGTGCTGGGATCGGGCTCCCTGCCCTTGCCGGTTCTGGAAACGGTGGTCGACCGCTGGATCGCTCAGGTGTCCGCGCCGCCCTTGGCCGGGGAGCGGGTAGCGAGAATTTCGAACAGGTGATCCATGCGCTTGTGCAGCCGGATGATCTCCAGCTGGGTGCGCAAGTTGACCTCGTAGTCGTGGCGGGCGGCGATGCGATCCTTGTCCGAAGCGCGGTTCTGGCTCATCATGATGACCGGCGCCTGGATCGCCGCCAGCGTCGACAGCATCAGGTTTAGGAAGATGTACGGGTAGGCATCGAAGGGATGCAGCCCGAACATTTCCAGGACGCTGCTGTTGATCAGCATCCACCCGAACAGCACCGCGCCAAAGGCGATGATGAAGCCCCACGAACCGCCGACGGCAGCCACCCGGTCCGCCAGCTTGTCGGCGAAAGTGGCGTGGAGCGCCGCTTCCTCCTGCGCGTCCGGGCCCATCAGGGTGCCCGACGCGATGCGTTCGAGCACCCGCCGCTCTTCATGGTCCACGTCGACCAGTTTGCGGCCGAGCAGTTCCTCGCAGAGTTCCTCGGGGGACCGGGGGACGCCGTGCATCAGGCGGCGCTCAGTGCCTCTGCGATCAGTTTGCGCGTTTCGGGCACACCGTAAAGGGCGATGAAGCTACCCATACGCGGCCCCTGAGGCGAACCAAGCAGAGTTTCGTAAAGCGCCTTGAACCAGTCGCGCAGGTTCTCGAAGCCGTAAGCCTCGTTCTTGCCGATCTCGTAGACGGCGTTCTGCAGGTCTTCGGCGGTGACATCTGCCCCGGCGGTGGCAAGCTGCGCGTCGAGGGCTTTCAGCGCCTCGGCCTCGTTCGCGGACGGAGCCCGGCGCTTTAGGGTCGGCGCGATGAAGTCGCGGTTGGTCGCCAGCGCGGCGCGCACCATGTCGGCCAGCGCGGGGTGCGCCTCCGGATTGGCGTCGGCTACGTAATTGCCGAGATACGACCACACCTGCTCCGCCGTCGCGTCCGCGCCCAGCACTCCCACAAGGTTGAGCAACAGCGCAAAGGTCACCGGCACGGTATCGCCCGCACCCGGCTTGTCGCCATTGGTGCGCAGCAGGTGCCAGACCGGGTTGCCAAGCTGCTTGTCGAGCGCCTGGCCTGCCAGGTTGCCCCGGAACTGCCAGTATTCATCGACAGCCTTGGGGATCACGCCGACGTGGAGCTGCTTGGCGCTCTTGGGTTCGCGGAACAGGTAGAAGCCCAGGGAATCTTCGGTGCCGTAGGTCAGCCACTGGTCGATGGTCAGGCCGTTGCCCTTGGACTTGGATATCTTTTCGCCGTTCTCATCCAGGAACAGCTCGTAGATCAAGCCTTCGGGGCGCTTGCCGCCAAGGATCTGGACGATCTTGCCCGACTGCGTGACCGAATCGGTCAGGTCCTTGCCGCACATTTCATAGTCGACGCCCAGCGCGTACCAGCGCATCGCCCAGTCGACCTTCCACTGCAGCTTGGCCTGGCCGCCGAACGCGGTCTGCTCGATGACGGTCCCGTCCTCGTCGGTGAAGCGGATCATGCCGGTGGCGGCATCCAGCACCTCGACGGGAACCTGTAGCACCACGCCGCTGGTGGGCGAAACCGGCAGGACCGGCGAATAAGTCTTGCGGCGCTCCTCGCGCAGGGTCGGCAGCATGACGCCCATGATGCCCTCGTAGTGGGCCAGAACGTTGCTCATCGCGGCGTCGAAGCCGCCCGAATTGTAGCGGTCACTGGCCGAGACGAATTCGTAGTCGAAGCCAAACCGATCGAGGAAATCGCGCAGCATCGCATTGTTGTGATGCGCAAAGCTCTCATGCGTGCCGAACGGATCGGGGATGCGGCTAAGCGGCTTGCCGAGATTGGCGCGCAGCAGATCGCCGTTCGGAAGGTTGTCGGGCACCTTGCGCAGCCCGTCCATGTCGTCCGAAAAGGCGACAAGGCGGGTCGGCGCGCCGCCGGTCAGCGCTTCATAGGCGCGGCGCACCAGCGTGGTGCGCAGCACTTCCTGGAAAGTGCCGATATGCGGCAGGCCCGAGGGGCCATACCCGGTTTCGAACAGCACCGGCGCAGGCGTACCGTCAGGGGCCATCTTGCCCTGCGGATAACGCTTGAGCAGCTTCTGGGCCTCCTGGAAGGGCCAGGCCTTGGATACGCGTGCGGCTTCGATCAGGGCATTTTCAGTCATGGCCGCGCTCATTGGCGAAAAGCGCGATTTTCGCAAGCGTGGAGTCGTTTTCGGGAATGCGGCGTCGCAGCTAACCGCCCACAGCCAACGTCAGGATGACGCGGTGTAAATGACGCGGGGCAAATGGAGATGCGGGCGGGCGCACTGGCCCGCCCTTCCCCGTTTCATCCCTCGCGCCAGGACCACTCGTAAGTCAGCGGCGCCTCGCGAAAGGCGAAGCGGTCGATGTGGTTGGCCACCACGCCGGTCAGCTTCTCCACATCCTCGCGGCTCTCGCCGGTGATGGCGATGGCGATGCCGCTATCATCCGCTGTCATGGTGGCGACAGCGGTCGGAAAGGTCACCGTTCCGGTTTCTCCCTCCAGATGCGTTTCCAGCTTGTGGCTCCAGTGGTTGCACAACTGCTTGACGTACTTGCCGCCGCTGGCCGTCTTCACGTTTGCTTCGATGGTGTTCAACCTTCGATCCTTTCGATCTTGCGGGTGGCCTCGTCGATGGCATCGGCCACCTTGAGGACCAGTTCGCGGTCCGCGCCGTCCTGCGAGAGGCGGTCGAACATCGCGGTCTTGAGCGCATGCATGGCCCGGCGCACCGGCGCAGGGTCCACCTTGTCGCGCTGGGCGGCAAGCGCTGTCAGGCGCTCCTTGAGTTCTGCGGCCTTGGCGCTGTCAGCCTCGGCCTTGGCGCGGCCCTCGTCGGTCAGCCCGAAAGCCTTGCGCGATGTTTCATCGGCGACCGGCGCGATCAGGCCCGATTCCTCCATATAGGTCAGCGCGGGATAGACCACGCCCGGGCTGGGCGCATAGTCGCCGCCCGAAAGCGCCTCGATCTCGCGGATCAGGTCGTAGCCGTGGCGCGGGCTTTCCGCGATCAGCGCCAGAAGCAGCGTCTGCAGTTCGGCCTGATCGAACAGGCGCTTGCGGCGCCCTCCCCCAGGACCACCGCGACCGCCGCCATCACGGCCGCCGCCGGGACCACCGGGCCCCATGCCCCAACCGCCGCGCCCGCCGGGGAAGCCTTCCCCGAACCCGCCGCGACCGCCGAAAGCGCCGGCGCCCATCAGGCCGCGTACCATGGCATGCTTGCCGCGCTGGCCGAGCACTGCGCGAACTTCGTCCACGCCCTCCTCTGCCCTGGCCATCATCGCGGCCATCAGCGTCTCCCGGTCGAAGCCATGGCCATGACCGAACCTGCGGCCCCTGCGGCCACGTCCGTGACCGCGCTCCTGTGTGTTGTCTTCGTTTCTCATCTGGCGTTCCATATCTTTCATGATGCCTCTAAGATATATCTCGAATGATCTCTTGCAAGAGCCAAAAATGTATCGGCCTGTAATTTTTGCGTGAGCATCCTTGGACCCGCCGTTCCCAAGGCGGCGCGCCGTCCCTAAGACGGCTTTATGGCCGTCCTGCCCCTTCCCGCACTTCATGCCAGTCACAGCGGTTGCTGGCGCCGCGATGGCGGTGCGACGCGCACGATCTCCAAGGGTGAGGCGGTGACGGTGGCGGCAGACACGCCGCAGCTGATCCTGAACGCCCCGCTGCTGGCAACGCGGCTTGGCTATCCCGACCTGGCCGGGCTGGACCTGCTGGAGCTTTACGCCTTCATCCATCCGGCGCGCTTCGTGGTGCCCACACCCAAGGGCCTCGCCCACGCGCTGGGTTTGACCGAGCCGACCGGAGACCCTGACGTCCCCCGCCTGCTGCAGGAAGCGGCGGGCGCCCTGCTTGAAATGTGCGAGAGCGACCAGTGGCCCGAGCGTGAAGGCGCATGGACTGCACTGCAATCGCTCACCAAGATGCGCTGGCCTTGGTCCACCCTGCTATCCGCCCGCGTCCGCCGCCCGGAACGCGCCGAGCGTTGGCTGTTCACCCGCCTGCCCGAGTGGGAGGAAAGCCCCGAACCCGCGCAGCCTCGCCAGATCGTGCTGGAAGATGAGGCCGTGCTGGCCCGGCTGGCGCAATTGACCGGATCCAGCGCCGAGCAGCGCCCCGGCCAGCGCGCCTACGCCGCCGAGGCCGCCCACGCCTTCGCCCCGCGCGAACGGTCTGGCCGCCCGCATGTCCTGCTGGCACAGGCCGGGACCGGCATCGGCAAGACGCTGGGCTACCTCGCCCCGACGTCGCTGTGGACCGAGCAGTCCGGCGGCACGGTCTGGGTTTCCACCTATACCAAGGCGCTGCAACGCCAGCTCCGGCAGGAAAGCCGCCGCGCCTGGCCGGAACGCCGCGCCGACGGCAGCCGCCCGGTCGTGGTGCGCAAGGGCCGCGAGAATTACCTGTGCCTGCTCAATCTGGAGGACGCTCTACAGGGTGGCTATCAGGGCCGCGCGGCGATTCTGGCGCAGTTGGTGGCACGCTGGGCCGCCTATAGCCGCGACGGCGACATGATCGGCGGCGATCTGCCGGGCTGGCTGGGCACGCTGTTTCGCCAGCGCGGCATCGCCTCGCTCACCGACCAGCGCGGCGAATGCGTCTATGCCGGCTGCCCGCACTACCGCAAATGCTTCATCGAGCGCGCCACCCGCGCCAGCATCGGCGCCGACCTCGTTATCGGCAATCACGCGCTGGTCATGGTCAATGCCGCGCGCGGCCGCGATCCTGCATCACGCCCCACCCGCATCGTCTTCGACGAGGGGCACCACGTTTTCGACGCCGCCGATTCGACCTTTGCCGCTGCCCTAACCGGGGCCGAGGCGATCGAACTGCGGCGCTGGGTGATCGGCCCGGAAAAGAACGCACGCGGCCGCCGCCGGGGTCTGGCCGCACGCCTCGCCGATATCGCCAGCTACGACGAGGTCGGCGGCAAGGCCATCACCGATGCGCGCGCTGCCGCAGAGGCCCTCCCCGGCGATGGCTGGATGCAGCGCCTGGCCGAAAACGCCGCCTCCGGCCCGCTGGAGGAACTGCTCTCGGCAGTGCGCGCCACGGTCTACGCCCGCGATGAAAGCGGCGGTCAGGACGCAGGCTATGCGCTGGAAACCGAGGCGGCCGGGCTGGAGGGCGCTTTCGTCGAAGTGTCGCAGGCCGCGCGGATGGCGCTGGTGGAACTGCGCCAACCGCTGATCCGGCTCGGCATGAGGCTGGAAGCGTTGCTGGAAGAACCGCCGGACTGGCTCGACGGCCCCGGGCGCGCGCGGCTGGAAGGTGCCCGCCATTCGCTGACATGGCGCATCGATACCCTTGCCGCGTGGGAATCGCTGCTCAACCGGCTGGGCGGCGCGGCCGATCCCGAATTCGTCGACTGGCTGGCAGTGGACCGGTCCGAGGCGCGCGAATACGACATCGGCATCCACCGCCGCTGGCTCGACCCGATGAAGCCTTTCGCGAAAGTCGTGCTCGAACCGGCGCACGGCGTGATGCTGACTTCGGCCACGCTGCGCGACGGGGAGAACTGGGACAAGGCCGTGGCCAAATCGGGCGCCGGGCAGATCGACGTGGCGCCGCGCCTGTCCGCGCACCAAAGCCCGTTCGACTATGCCGCGCAGGCCGAAGTGCTGATCGTCACCGACGTGCCTAAGGGCGATATCCCTGCGTTAGCGGGGGCTTATGGCCGCCTTATCGAGGCTTCGCAGGGCGGAGCGCTGGGCCTGTTCACCGCAATCCGCCGCCTGCGCGCAGTCCACGGCCGCATCGCCGACCGCCTCGCACGCGGCGGCCTGCCGCTCTACGCCCAGCATGTCGACCCGATCGACACCGGCACGCTGGTCGACATCTTCCGCGACGATCCCGCCGCCTCGCTACTGGGCACCGACGCCCTGCGCGACGGGGTGGACGTGCCAGGCCATTCGCTGCGCCTCGTGGTGATGGAACAAGTGCCCTGGCCGCGCCCCTCGATCCTCCACCGCGCACGGCGGCTGGCGAACGGGGGCAGCGCCTACGACGATTCGCTCATCCGCGCGAAGCTGGCGCAGGCCTTCGGACGCCTAATCCGCAGCCGCGAGGACCATGGCCATTTCGTTGTGCTCTCACCCGCGTTCCCCTCGCGCCTGCTCTCGGCCTTCCCGCAAGGCACCCCGATCCGGCGTATTTCGCTGGAGGAGGCTTTACATCGCGTGGCCGGCCATGCTTCAGGGGCACCGGCGGTTCCGGCCGAAGACACCCGGCCCCTTATCTGATCCCTCGCCTGCAGGAACTGGTTCGCAATCATGAAAACCCTGGGCATTTTCCGCCACGCCAAATCGGACTGGAACGACGCGCGCCTGCGTGACTTCGACCGTCCGCTCAACAAGCGTGGCCGGGTTGGCGCGGGCGTCATGGGCAAGCACATTCGCGATTACGGGCTGGAGAACCTGGTGGGCTGGAAGCGCATTCTCGCATCCCCCGCCGTGCGCGTGACCCAGACCATCGAACTGGCCGGAGAAGCGGCAGGCGAAACCCCGCCGATCACCTGGGACCGGCGCATCTACCTCGCCAATTCGGCGACACTGATCGAAGTGCTGCGCGAACAGGACGGCGAGCCCCGCTCGATCATGCTGGTGGGCCACAATCCGGGCCTGGAAGACCTGATCTTCGACCTGGTACCAGACGACGGCTCAAGCCCGCTGCGCGACGTGGTGGAGGACAAGTTCCCCACCGCCGCCTACGCCGTGATCCAGCTCGATATCGAGAACTGGGCCGATCTGGGGGAGAACTGCGGGCGGCTGGTCCATCTGATCCGCCCGCGCGATCTCGATCCTTCGCTGGGACCTGACCTGAACGACTGAACAGGCGGAATCAGCCCGCCTTCTTGGCTTTGTGTTCAGCCAGCAGCTTGTCCAGTTCCTCGATCCTCAGCCGCTCGGGCGTGCCTTTGGCAAGGCCCTTCAGGCGGCAGGCGGCCCACAGGCTCTTGCGCTCGGATTCCAGAGCCTTGAGATATAGATCAGCCATACGTTACTTCCTTTTTCCGGCGCCGCGCGTGCGGCTGCGCCGCTCCGCCAGGCTGTCGGTATTGACGATGTCCTCGGCAGACAGCTTGCGCCATCGCTCAAGGCGGGTGAGTGTCAGCGTGCCCTGCGCCATGGCTGCCTGAATGGCGCATCCCGGCTCAGCTTCGTGGCTGCAGTTCGTGAAGCGGCATTCCAGCGTCAGGGCAACGATATCGTCGAATACCTCGGCAATGCCCGAGGTCGCGTCCGAAATCTGGAATTCGCGCATGCCGGGGGTGTCCATCAGCCAGCCACCCTGATCGAGCCGATGCATTTCGCGCACGGTGGTCGTATGCCGCCCCTTGCCGTCGATTTCGCGTACCGCCTGGGTCAGAATGCTGTCCGAACCGCGCAGCGAATTGACCAGGGTGGACTTGCCCACGCCTGAAGAGCCCAGCAGCGCAACTGTCTCGCCAAGCCCGCAGCGCCCGGCAAGGCGAGCGACGCTGGCGGGATCGCGCGCGTTGACGAGTTCGACCTGAAGACCCGGTTGCAATTCCCGCGCGGCCTCGCGAAACGCCTCGGGCTCATCGGTGAGGTCGATTTTGGTCAGCACCACAACCGGCGTCACCCCCACTTCGCGCGCCAGCACGAGATAACGCTCCAGCCTCGGAACACTGAAATCCTGATTGCAGGAGGCAACGATGAAAAGCGTGTCGACATTCGCGGCGATCAGCTGGATGCTCCGCCCGTGACCCGGCGCCGGACGCTTGAACAGGTTCACCCGGGTCAGGATGCGCATCACTTCCCGGCTCTCGCGGTCGATAAGAAGCCAGTCGCCTACCGTCGGACGATCTTCCTCGCCCTGAGAATTGGAAATGCGGGGGGAAATCATGGCCTCCAGCCCCTCGCCCGCAACCGAGATCATGCCGCGATGGACGGCCATGACGCGAACCGGCTGGCACTGCTGGTCTTCCTCGGCTGACACCTGAACGCTGAAAACCGGCTTCCAGCCAAGGTCGGCGAGAGTGGGAACATTCATTTCCATGAGACTGCGGCAGCGACTTTCTGGTTCGGCCCCGGCAAGCGAGGAAAGGAACGGCAGGCGGCCGGGCAATTCCGGCGCATTACTGCGCACCGGAACTCTCGCCGCCTTTGGCGTCCACAGCGCATACAGACCAATAGGTCGGTTGGATATGGCGGCATTCAGCAAGCCGGTGCCCGCCCGCATGGCAGGCTGGCAGCCGCGCCGCCTAGGCTGCGGCCAGCCCGGCGGCCAATTCGGCGCGAATCGCTGCAAGTTTTCCGAACAACTCTTCATCGCCCGACTTGGCGGCAACTTCGGGAACAGTGTCCGAGACGCTTGCAGTTGGCTGCAACAACTTGTCCGCGATGACTTTCTCGGCGCCGCGCAAGGTGTAGCCCTCACGGTGGACGAGATGGTCGATCTGGGCAATCAGCGCCACATCCTCGGGCCGGTAGTACCGGCGCGAACCGCTACGCTTGATCGGGCTGAGGGCGGGAAACTGTTCTTCCCAGTAACGCAGGACATGCGGACGAATCCCCAGTGCCTTGCCCACTTCGCCGATAGTGCGTAGCGCCTCCGGGTCCTTGCCATCGTCGAACAAGGGCACGAAACCATGGACTGCTGTATTGGCAACCTGATCTGACGGGGTGTCTGAAACGCTCATACCTGCCTTATCCCGAAGGGTTTTCCCTTCAATCCTGGGCGATACGGTCCTTCAGCATTTGACTGGCGCGGAACGTCATCACGCGCCTTGGCGTGATCGGCACTTCCACGCCGGTCTTGGGATTGCGACCGACCCGTTCGCCCTTGTCGCGAAGCAGGAAAGTCCCGAAGCCCGAGATCTTGACGTTCTCGCCGCTGCTGAGGGCCGAGCACATCTGCTGGAGGATCGCCTCCACCATCGCAAGCGACTCCGCCCTGGATATGCCCAGTTTCTTGTGAATGGCCTCGGCGATTTCTGCTCTGGTCAAAGTATCTGTTGAGCGCATCAAGCCCGCATCCCCTTCGTGCGCTGATGCGGTGATAATATGAAAAATCACGAAGAAAGCAATGCTGCGTCCAATATTGAACGCAACTGAACCAATTCAGGCAACCATTAGACCCGAATCAGGCTTGCACCCCACGTAAATCCGCCGCCCATGGCCTCAAGCATAACCAAATCGCCGGTCTTGATCCGCCCATCACGGACCGCCTGGTCCAGAGCAAGAGGAACCGAAGCGGCAGAGGTATTGGCATGCTGACCGACCGTCGTCACGACCTTTTCGGCCGGCATGTTGAGCTTCCTGGCGGTCGCATCGAGAATGCGGGCATTGGCTTGATGAGGCACCAGCCAGTCAATGTCGTCGGTAGAAAGTCCAACTTCATCAAGGACTTCGCGCAGAACCTCGGCAAGATTGACGACAGCGTGGCGAAAAACTTCGCGGCCCTTCATGCGCAGTTTTCCAACCGTCCCGGTGGTCGAAGGACCGCCGTCGACGAAGAGCAACTGGTTGTGCGCGCCATCGGCATGGAGACGGGTGGCAAGGATGCCCCGGGGGTTTTCACCCTCCTGTTCTTGCGCTTCAAGAACAACTGCCCCGGCCCCGTCGCCGAAAAGAACGCAAGTCGTGCGATCTTCCCAGTCGAGAATGCGGCTGAACGTCTCCGCCCCGATCACCAGCGCGCGCCTGGCCATCCCCGTGCGCAACATCGAATCGGCTACGCCGACGGCATAGAGGAAACCGGAGCACACAGCGGCTACGTCGAAGGCGATACCGCCCGCGCGGCAACCCAGATTGCGCTGGACGATGGTGGCGCTGGCAGGGAAAGTCTGGTCGGGCGTTGCGGTGGCCAGCACAATCAGGTCGATCGATGCCGCATCGACTCCCGCCGCCTCGATCGCGTTGCGGCCTGCCTCGGTGGCGAGGCTGGACGTGGTTTCGTCCGGCGCGGCGATGTAGCGGTTGGTGATGCCGGTGCGCTCGACGATCCACTCATCCGTGGTGTCGACCCGCGTTGCGAGTTCGGCATTGCTGACTGCTTGGCGCGGAAGCGCAGAACCGGTTCCGATCAGTACCGAACGTAGCATCAGGCGCTTTCTTCCTGGACACGCGGCATACGCAAGGTCGACCCTCCCAGACGGGCAAGGTCGGCGGTGATGCGCTCGGTCACGTTTTCCTCCAGGAGCCGGGCGGTGACCGCCACGGCATTGGCCACTCCGGCAGCGTTGGCGCTACCATGGCTCTTCACGACAATGCCGTTGAGGCCAAGAAAGACCGCGCCATTGTGATTGTTGGGGTCGAGATGGTGCTTGAGCAGCTCTGTCGCCGGTTTCGAGATCAGGAAGCCGATCTTCGAACGAAGCGAACTGGAGAAGCCGCGCTTCAGCAAGTCGGCCACGAATCGCGCCGTGCCCTCAACCGCCTTCAGGGCGACATTGCCGGAGAAACCGTCGGTCACGACGACGTCCACTTCGCCGCGGCAGATCTTGTCTGCCTCGGTAAAGCCGTCGAAGGACATCGAAAGGTCGCCGGCCGCGCGCCTGAGAATGGCTGCGGCGTCGCGCACCTCGTCAGTGCCCTTGATCTCTTCGCTGCCGATGTTGAGCAGCCGCACACGCGGCTGTTCGCGCCCGGTCGCCACGCGGGCATAGGCTGCGCCCATAACCGCGAACTGGACCAGGTTACGGCTGTCGCACTCGGTATTGGCACCAAGGTCGAGCATGACGACATCGTTGTCGCCCAGCGTCGGCAGCAGGGCTGCAAGCGCGGGGCGATCAATGCCGGGCATCGTACGCAGCGAAAGCTTTGCGATCGCCATCAACGCGCCGGTATTACCAGCGCTGACGGCCGCGCCGGCATGGCCGAGCTTTACCGCTTCGATGGCCTTGCCCATCGACGTGCCCTTGGCACGCCGCAAGGCCTGGCTCGGCTTTTCCTCGCCGCTGATGACGCCTTCGGTGTGAAGGATCTCGGAGCTGGCCCGCAAGTTGGGATGCGATTCGAGCGCGGCTTTTATCCGCGTCTCATCACCCACAAGCAGGAACTTGAAGCGGTCGTGCCGGCGGCGCGCGAGTGCGGCGCCATCGATCATGACACGCACGCCCTCGTCACCGCCCATCGCGTCAATGGCGATACGCGGCAAACTCATGGGCTCTCTCCGAAATTCGTCAGGTGTCTTTAAACTTCGACCGCGACGATTTCACGACCGTTGTAGTGACCGCAAGCACCGCACAGGTTGTGCGGACGCTTCAGTTCACCGCAGTTCGAGCATTCATGGAATGCTGCGACCGTAAGCGCGTCATGGCTACGACGCATACCGCGGCGGGAAGGGGAAACTTTTCTTTTAGGGACAGCCATTTCGGCACCTGTTCCTGGAACTGCTGTTCTGTAAAAAACGCCGCCAATGGCCGAAGTCGGACATGGCGGCTTGCGAAGGCGCGCCTATACCTCATTTCAGGCGAGTTGCAACCCGTTACTCCCTCGCTCATGACAACCATGAACGAGCCCCAGCCAACAGCAAGCTTACCCGGAGCACCGCCAGATGATTCTACAGACCACCCTTAGCCTTGCCGCAGCGGCGGCCGTGCTCAACTTCTGGCTTGCAGTGCGCACGGGCAAGGTCCGCTTTGGAAGCAAAGTATGGCACGGCGATGGCGGTAACCCGATTCTCCTGCAGCGGATGCGGGCGCATTCGAACTACGTGGAAAATACGCCTTTCGTACTGATTCTCATCGCTGCGATCGAACTGACCGGCAAGGGGGGCACCTGGCTCGCGGTCGTCGGCTCGCTTTATATGCTGGCGCGCGTTGCCCACGCTTTCGGAATGGACAAGCCCGAGCAATCGCCGCTGCGCGCGGTCGGCTTCATCACTACCGTGCTGGTATTGCTGGGTCTGTCGGCAATGGCCGTGCTGATCGCGCTGGGCCGCTTCTGAAGCGGTATAAAAGGCATCATCCTGGCACACCTCCGACCGAAGGCCGAGGGTCCGGGCTGATGCCTTTTATCCGTAAAGGCCCTGTCCCGGCCGGCGGCCATCCAGCGCATCATCGCTGACATAGGGATTCGTCCGGCGTTCCTGTCCGAAGGTGCTGATGGGCCCATGCCCCGGCACGAAGGTCACATCGTCGCCCAGCGGCCAGAGTTTCTGCGTGATCGAATCGACGAGGTCGTCGAGATTGCCGCGCGGGAAGTCCCACCTGCCGATACCGCCTTGGAACAGGACATCGCCGACCATCGCGAAACGGCTCGGCGCATGGTGGAATACGACATGACCCGGCGTGTGACCGGGGCAATGAACGACGTCGAGCTCCAGTTCGCCGACCGTCACTTTGTCGCCATCCTCCAGCCAGCGGTCGGGCTCGAAGGTATGCGCCTCCATGTTCCAGCGCGGACCATCGTCGGTCAGCTGGGCGATCCAGAAGCGGTCTTCCTCGTGTGGCCCTTCGATCGGAACGCCGAGTTCCTTGGCAAGCACTCCCGCCTGGCCGCAGTGATCGAGGTGACCATGCGTGACGAGAATTTTCTCGATCGTGACGCCGGTTTTCTCGATCGCCTGCTTGAGCTTGGGCAGATCACCGCCCGGATCGACAAGCGCGCCGCGCATGGTGGCAGTGCACCACAGAAGCGAGCAGTTCTGCTGGAGCGGCGTCACGGGAATAATGCCCACGCGCATCGCTTGCTGGGCGGGGGCCTGCTCTACGGCCGTATCGGTGCTTTCGGTCATGCCGGCAAAAATGGCCACACTGCAGCGCGATTGCAACCGGCCTAAATTCTCCCGCCCTTCCACACGACCCGGCCGATGACCTCCACATCCTGCGGAACGCATTCGACAGGTGGATAGGCAGCGTTGTCGCTGATCAGCACGATCACCCCCGAACGGGCGGTATCGAGGCGCTTGACCAGCAGACTGTCTCCCAGCCGCACGACATGGATGCCGTCGCGGCGGGGGCGCAAGCTGCGATCCACGAGGATCTCGTCGCCGTCGCGCAAAGTCGGCTCCATCGAATCGCCGCTCACCACGATGGTCGACAAATGCCCGGGCTGGAGACCCATCGAGCGCAGCCAGCGATTCGAAAACCGGATGGTATCGAACGCCGCCTCGCCTTCTGCGAGGGAGCCTGGGCCCGCCGAGGCACCGATGGCCAGGCGCGGAACGTCGACCCAATCCGATTTCCTACGCAAATCGGCAGAAATGTAGGAATTATCCTTCACCCTGCCCAGTTCGTCCTCACTGACTCCGAAGAACCGCGCGAGCATTCCCCGGTCCTGTTCTTCCAGCCGCCGAGGGCTGCCCTTGCGCACAAATTGCTGGAGATAGCTCGGATTTTTCCCGAGCATTTGTGAAAGCCGCGCCAAACTGACCCGGCGTTCGTCAGCCAGTTCCAGCAAGCGGCGGCGGGCAGGATCAATTTCCATCTTGTAACCATACTCGTAGGAAATTTCCTAGACAAGTAGGATTTCGACTGGAACATAATGGGAACATAAAGTCGATTCCTAAAGAAAGGACCTGCCAGGATGCTCCTGCGCAAGATCGAGCGCTTCTTGCGCCAGACCAAGATGCCCTGGACCAAATTCGGCCGCCTGGCCGCCCAGGACCCGCGCTTCGTGTCCGATTTGCGCAATGGCCGCCTGCCCCGCGAACAGACCGCCGCGCGCGTCGAGCAGTTCATGAACACCTATCACTCCGGATCAATCGAGGACCGCCATGCCCTGTAATGCCCTTCGCACCCCCGTCTCTTACGACCCGCGGCAAGATGGCGAATCGCCCGCCGCGCCGGCCCGCTCCGAGCGCGGCCCATGGCTGCGGCTATTGGCGGAAATGCTGCAACTGGCCGGTGGGTCCGCGCAGTTCCTGCTCCACACCGAAAAGGCGTGGTCGAGCGCGACCTTCACCGGATCGCGCCACGTCGTCGTGCTCGAATTCCATGGCGTCGAGGGGATCGTGCAGGGCGAGGACTATGTTGCCGCCCTGCCCGAGCACGAGTTCACCATAAGCGGCCAGATCGTGGCCGACGCCGCAGTGATCGCGGTGGAGCACCATGTTTCCCCGCATCCGCGCATGACGGTGGAGGCTCAGTTGCTGCTTCTGGAAGACTGCTGAAAAGCCCCCCCCCGATCAGGGCTCAAACACGAAAAAGGCCCGTCATCCCCAAAAGGATGACGGGCCTTTTTCTGCAGAGGATGCCCAAGCCTCAGAGGGCCCGGGACATTTCCTTGATCTCGGTATTGAGGATGCTGTCGTTCTCGGAATAATCGACCGGGCAGTCGATGATGTGCACGCCCGGCGTATCGCGGCAATGGGCGAGCAGTTCCTTCAGGTGCCCCGAGCTTTCCACGCGGTATCCGTTAGCGCCGTAGGCCTCGGCATACTTCACGAAATCCGGATTGCCGTAGGATAGGCCGAAATCGGCAAAGCCCATGTTCGCCTGCTTCCAGCGGATCATGCCATAGGCGTTGTCGTTCAGGATCAGCACCGTCAGGTCGAGACCGAGGCGCACCGCCGTCTCCACTTCCTGGCTGTTCATCATGAAGCCGCCGTCACCGCAGACCGCCAACACCTTGCGCCCCGGATAGACCATCGCGCTCGCCATGGCAGAGGGCAGCCCTGCCCCCATCGTCGCCAGCGCATTGTCGAGCAGCACCGTGTTCGGCCCGCGCGCGCTGTACCCGCGCGCGAACCAGATCTTGTAGATGCCGTTATCGAGGCAGACGATCGCATCGTCCGGCAGCGCATTGCGAACCTGCTCGACCGCATGCGGCGGGAAGATCGGGAAACGCTCATCCGCGGCCAGCTTTGCGGTGTGCTCCACCTCGGCCTGGCGGTAGCGCAGCATCGCGTCGAAGCTCCATTTCTCCGACGGGGTGATGGCTTCCTTGATCTGCCACATGGCGTTGGCGATATCGCCGATCACCTCGATATGCGGGAAGTAGACCGGGTCGACCTCGGCCGTCTTGGTCGAGATATGGATGACGGTGCGGTCATCGCGGGTGCCGTCGTTGGTCATGAAGAACGGCGGCTTTTCGATCACGTCGTGACCGATATTGACGATGCAGTCGGCATCCTCGATCGCGCGGTGCACGAAATCGCCGGCAGACAGCGCCGCGCAGCCCAGAAACTTTGGATGCCGCTCGTCGATCACGCCCTTGCCAAGCTGCGTGGTGAGGAAGGGAATGCCGGTCTTCTCGACGAATTCGCCCAACATCTTGCTGGTCATCTTGCGGTTGGCGCCTGCTCCGATCACCAGCACCGGCCGCTTCGCCTTCTGCAGGGCATCCACCGCCTGAATGATCGACTTCACGTCCGCACTAGGGCGGCGCACGATCGAGCGCGGCAGGGCGCGGGACTCGGTGTACTCGTCGGCGATATCCTCGGGCAGTTCGATGTGGGTGGCGCCGGGCTTTTCTTCTTCGGCGATGCGGAACGCCTCGCGCACGCGGCTCGGGATATTGTCCGAAGACGCCATCTGGTGCGCGTACTTGGTGATCGGCTGCATCATCGAAACCACGTCGAGGATCTGGAAGCGGCCCTGCTTGGACTTCTTGATCGGCTTCTGGCCGGTAATCATCAGCATCGGCATGCCGCCCAGCGTCGCATAAGCGGCTGCGGTCACGAAGTTCGTAGCGCCCGGACCCAGGGTGGAAAGGCAAACGCCTGCCTTGCCGGTGTGCCGTCCATACGTCGCGGCCATGAAGCCGGCGCCCTGCTCATGCCGGGTGAGGACCAGCTTGATCTGCTTGGAGCGCGAAAGCGAATCGAGGAAATCGAGGTTTTCCTCGCCCGGAACGCCGAAGATGTATTCAACACCCTCCTGCTCCAGACATTCGATGAACAAGTCCGACGCCTTGCGCTTGTCGCTTTCAGCCATGATCCGCTTTCCCCACATTTCGTTGCCAGCCTGTACCGTGCGGCCGGTTGCTCCCGAGGCTGATACGCGATTTGCCTCGGGGTTCTCCCTGATGATTTCGATAGCCTCCTGTCCAAACTAATAGGAACAGGCGCGCGGGTATACCCCGATAACCAGTATCCGCCGGGTCAATAGCCCTGCGAAAGGTCGACCTGGTGTTCGAGCGCTTCACCCCGGCAATAGCGTTCGAGATTGCCGAGGAACCTCGCCGTCCCGCGCGCCAGCAGCGCATCCTGCGCGCGGCCTGAAAGATGCATCGAGATATGCACGTTGTCACGCGACCACAGCGGATGGTCGGCCGCAAGCGGCTCGGGCGTGGTGACGTCGAGGAACGCTCCGCCGAGATGGCTCGAATCGATCGCCCCCAGCAGCGCATCCTGATCGAGAACCGTGCCGCGCGCGAAATTGAGCAGGCTCGCCCCCGGCTTCATCGCGGCAAACTGCGCGGCGCCGAACATGCCGGTGGTTTCCGGCGTGGAAGGCACGATCAGGATCACCCAGTCGAACCGGCCCAGCGCGCCCTGCCACTCGTCCTGGCCTAAATCACCGGGACCGGGCCGCCGCCGCGCGCTGGTGACTTTGGCCCCGAACACCCGCAGCATCTCGGCGATGCGCGAGCCGATTTCACCCGCGCCGATCACCAGCACCTCGGCATCCAGCAGTTCGCGCTTGCCAGGAGGCTCGGTCAGCCATTCGCGGCGATCCTGCGCCCGCACAACCTCGCGCCAGCCCTTGGCCATCGTCAGCATGCCCATGACGGCGTATTCGGAAACCGTCTGCGCATGAATGCCCGCGCCGTTGGTCAGCGCCGCACCGCGCTCACGCAGGATCGGCAACGGCAGCCAGTCTACGCCGGAAGACATGGCGTTGTACCACTTGAGCCCTTCCATCAGCGCAATCGCCTCGGCGGCCACGGGCGGTTTTATCATGTCCAGCCACGCCACTTCCGCTCGGGGCGCGAGTGCCATGAGTTCCTCGGTATCATCGAACCACAAAGGCTCGACGCCCTCAGGCATCTTGCCCTCCAGCAATGGACGCGAAAGGGCGTTGAGAACGGCGACGGTCATGGGGAACTCCGCGGGTCGGCAAAGACCCAAACTTGGCGCGGTGACCGGCGGTTACAAGAGCGGGTTTTGCATCAGCCTTGCCGCCCTGCGCATGCCCTCGCCAAGACCTTTCAGCCCAGCTTCCACTCCCAGCCGAGCGGATCGCCGTCCATCGCTTCGACGCCCTTGGCGGCAAGTTCATCGCGCAGGGCGTCGGAAGCCGCGAAGTCCTTCTCGGCACGGGCCTGCTTGCGGCGGGCCAGCACATCGTCGATCTCCGCTTCGGTGATTGCAGCCGTCTTGGGACGCAGGCGCAAATCGGCGCGCGAAATACCGAACAGGTCGAAGCCGAGCACTGCATCCATCGTTTCGACTGCCGCGCGCTTGGCGGATGGATCGACCTTCTTCGCCGCGAGCACCTCCTCCAGCGCAGTGAGGGCGATGGCCGTGTTGAGGTCTTCGCCGATCGCCTTCTCGAACGTCTCGAGCATCGGCGCGAGCTTGGGGTGCGCCGCTTCGCCCGCTTCCACGTCGACGAGGCGCTCGGCGACGATAATCATGCGCTTGAGGCGCACAAGCGCGGCGGCGAGGCCTTCCCAGCTGAACTCCAGCTCGCTGCGGTAATGCGCCTGAAGGCACATCATGCGGTAGCCCAGCGGGTGATAACCCTTGTCGATCAGCAGTTGCAACCGCAAGAATTCCCCCGAAGACTTGCTCATCTTACCTGAGCGTTCGACGAGAAAATTGTTGTGCATCCACACCTTGGCGCCCGAATTAGCAGGAACGTCGAGGCCATTGGTGCAGCAGAACGCCTGGTTCTGGGCAATCTCGTTGGGGTGATGGATCTCGCGGTGATCGATGCCGCCTGTGTGGATGTCGAACGGGAAGCCCAGCAGGTCGCCGCTCATCACCGAGCATTCTAGGTGCCAGCCGGGCGCGCCCGGACCCCAGGGCGAATCCCATTCCATCTGGCGTTCCTCACCCGGCGGTGTCTTGCGCCAGATCGCGAAGTCAGCGGCGTTGCGCTTACCATCTACAGCTTCGATGCGGCCCTCCCCTTCGTCCGTCACCGCCCGCGCGAGCCGGCCGTAGTCCGCTACGGTCGAGACATCGAAATAAAGGCCACTTTCGATTTCGTAGCAGTGGTTTGGCGCGATCTTCTCTGCAAATTCGATCATCTGCGGCACGTAATCGGTAGCGATCGACCACTTCGCAGGCTGCCGGATATTAAGCGCGGCGATGTCGGCCCAGTAAGCCTTCGTATAGTGCGCGGCGATATCCCAGATCGACTGCGCAGCCACGCGCGCCATCTTCTCCATCTTGTCCTCGCCGGCATCGGCGTCGTCGGTCAGGTGGCCGACATCGGTGATGTTGATGACGTGGGTGAGCTTGTAGCCCTTGTGGCTCAGCGTCCGCCCCAACACGTCGGCAAAGACGTAGGCGCGCATGTTGCCGATGTGGGGATAGTTGTAGACCGTTGGCCCGCAGGTATAAACGCGCGCCTCGCCCTGATGGACGGGCTTGAACGGCTCAAGCTGGCGGGTCAGGCTGTTGAACAGCGTCAGGTTGGATGCGTCGGTCATAGGCGATGGCGCATAAGCGGCGAAGCGGCGCAGTCAAGCCGCGCCGCCGCTCACTCCTCCTCGAACAGTCCGGCCAGTTGTTCGATCATCGTACCGCCAAGCTGTTCGGCGTCCATGATCGTCACCGCGCGGCGGTAGTAGCGGGTCACGTCGTGGCCGATGCCGATGGCCACCAGTTGCACCGGCGATTTCGATTCGATCCATTCGATCACCCGGCGCAGGTGCGCTTCGAGGTAGCCGGCGGAGTTCACCGAGAGCGTGGAATCGTCCACCGGGGCGCCATCGGAGATGACCATCAGGATGCGGCGGTCCTCCTGCCGGGCGAGCATCCGGCTATGCGCCCACAGCAGCGCCTCGCCGTCGATGTTCTCCTTGAGCAGACCTTCGCGCATCATCAGGCCAAGGTTCTTCTTTGCCCGGCGCCACGGCTCGTCAGCCTTCTTGTAGACGATGTGGCGCAGGTCGTTGAGGCGGCCGGGATGTGCGGGCTTGCCGCTGGCGAGCCATGCCTCGCGGCCCTGTCCACCCTTCCAGGCGCGAGTAGTGAAGCCCAGGATCTCGACCTTGACGCCGCAGCGCTCCAGCGTGCGCGCAAGGACATCAGCGCTGATCGCGGCGATCGAGATCGGGCGCCCGCGCATCGAGCCGGAATTGTCGAGCAGCAGGGTGACGACGGTGTCCTTGAACTCGACATCGCGCTCAACCTTGTAGGAGAGCGACTGCCCCGGCGAGACGACCACGCGCGCCAGCCTTGCGGCGTCGATCAGGCCCTCCTCCTGGTCGAAATCCCACGAGCGGTTCTGCTGCGCCATCAGGCGGCGCTGCAAGCGGTTGGCAAGGCGCGTTACCACGCCCTGCAGACCCTTGAGCTGCGCATCGAGATAGGCGCGCAGGCGCGTCAGTTCTTCCTCGTCGCACAGGTCGGACGCACCGACGACTTCGTCGAATGCCTCGGTGAAAACCTTGTAGTCGAAGCTGTCGGGAATATCAGTCCAGGGGCGGTTGGGACGCACGGGGAGCATACCCTCGTCACCTTCCTGGCCCTCGTCGCCTTCCTCCATGTCGTCGGAAGTCTCGCCTTCCGATTCGCTGTCCCCTTCATCCTCGCCCGATGCGGGTTCAGCGGCCATTTCGGCGGGGTTCTGGTCCTGACCCTGCTCGCCGCCGTCTTCCTGCTCCTCGGTCTCCTCGTCGCCGTCCATATCGTCGGCTTCGTTGGGTTCCTGGGGCACTTCCTCGGAGCGGGTCAATTCGAGGTGCTGGAGCATGTCGAGCGAGAGCGACTGGAACGCCCTCTGGTCCTCCAGCGAGTTCGCCAGCGCGTCGAAGTCCTTGCCCGCCTTCTGCTCGATCCATTTGCGGACCATGTCGACGCCCGGGACGGCGATCTCGGGGATCGGCTGGCCGGTCAGCTTCTCACGCAGCAGGAGCGCCAGTGCGGCCGGGATCGGCACCGCGTCGGGCGTATCGGCGCGGGAAATCGGGTCCGACGCGATACGCGCCATCAGCGCGGCGTCGAGGTTATCCGCCATGCCGGCATAGGCATTGGCGCCCAGCGCCTCGTAACGCACGGCCTCGACAGCGTCGTAGGCAGCCCGGGCCGAAGGCTCGGAAGGAGCCTTGCGCATGTGCAGCTTGTCGTCGTGGTGGCGCAGTTTCAGCGCGAAGCTGTCGGCATAGCCGCGGGCCTGCATGGCGGCGGCACGGGGCAGGCTGCGGCCCGGCATCGGCACGCGAAAGGTGGTGCCGGTGGAACTGGGCGCGTCGGCGGTCCAGTTGACCTCTACCTCGGTATCCTGCGCAATGGCGCGCGAGGCGCCGGTGAGGACGGACTTGAAGCGGTCTGCGGGAGATTCGTCGGACATGCACCCCAGCTAGCGCATGACGGCGCGCGGCTCAAATGAGCGATGTGTCAGGGGGGTGGTTTAGCGGGGGGCTTCGACAGGCTCAGCCTGAGCGGAATTTCGATACCCTTGTTCTCGCCCGCTTTCCTCACCACTCGCCCGTCACCCTGAACTTGTTTCAGGGTCCATCGGGCAGCCATGACTGGAGCGCAGTTTCGCCATCGGCCCTTTGGATTTTCGATTTCAAAAAGCGGGGCGCGCGGCGTGATGGACCCTGAAACAAGTTCAGGGTGACGGGGCGTTGTGAGGATGACGATGTGATGAGGATGGACGTTTTTTGGGTATGTCCCAAGGCCATTTGCCGTCGTCCCGGCCGATGCCGGGACGACGGATCAGGATCAGATCGACTGGCCGGTCTTGGCCCAGTCGGCCATGAAACCTTCGATGCCCTTGTCGGTAAGGATATGCTTGAACAGACCCTTGATGACGGCCGGCGGCGCGGTCATCACGTCGGCGCCGATCTTGGCGCACTGCAGGACGTGCACGCCGTGGCGGATCGAAGCGGCCAGGATCTGCGTCTCGTAGGCATAGTTGTCGTAGATCAGGCGGATGTCGCTGATCAGGTCAATGCCGTCAAAGCCGTTGTCGTCGTGGCGGCCGATGAAGGGCGAGATGAACGTTGCGCCAGCCTTGGCGGCGAGCAGCGCCTGGTTGGCCGAGAAGCACAGCGTCACGTTGACCATCGTGCCTTCGCCAGTCAGCGCCTTGCAGGTCTTGAGACCGTCGATGGTCAGCGGCACCTTGATGCAGACGTTGTCGGCGATCTTACGCAGCACTTCAGCTTCGCGCATCATGCCGGCATGGTCGAGCGCGACGACCTCGGCGCTGACCGGGCCATCGACGATGCCGCAGATTTCGCGCGTCACTTCCATGAAGTCACGGCCCGACTTGGCGATGATCGAGGGGTTGGTCGTCACGCCGTCGAGCAGGCCGGTGTCGGCAAGCTCCTTGATGTCGGCGATATCGGCGGTGTCGACGAAGAATTTCATGGTGCGATGTCCTATGGGGCAGCGATTCTGGCCGCCCCTATAGGGAAAGGGCGGCAGCGGGGCCAGTGCCGTTGCGCCTTGGGCTTCGACAAGCTCAGCCTGAGCGGAGTTGCGGTTGTTACGCTACCTCCGCTCACCCCGAGCGGAGTTGCGAATATCACGCTACCTCCGCTCACCCTGAGCTTGTCGAAGGGTCAGGCCGAGCTTGCCCGAACCCCGCCGCGTTCACTCACAGCAATCTGAGCGCCGCGATCAGCACCGGATCGTTGGTTGCGGCCGGGTTGGCGCGGATTTCGCCTTCCTGCGCGCCGATCTCGTACCAGATGGCGTTGTCGGCACCCAGGGCGAGCGCATGGGCGGCGTCCGTGATGTTCACGCCGGTGAGTGCCGCAAGAGCCTGCGAGAGAATCGGATCGTCAGCCACGCTCATCACCCGGCCCAGTTCCGGGATCATCGCGTTGACAAGCGAAGGACCCATGGACTGGCGCAGATACGTGGTCGCCGCCGTGCTGCCGCCGCGCAGCAGCGCAAGGGCATCGCTGACGGTCAGCCTGCGCACCGCGTCGTTGACGAGCGGCGCGGCAACACGGGCGCCGTCTTCGGCGACATTGTTGAGTTCATGCTGCAACTTCTCGCGGAACAGCGGCGACTTCAGAATTTTCGCCACCGCCGAGCCCGAGCGTCCGAACAGCACCGGCATGTCGATTCGCGCTACGGCGCTATCCCAGAAGCCGTCGGGCTGGGTCAGCCGCGCGAAGGCGCGCTGGCTGGAAAGCGTAAGCAGCCGCTGGATGACGTCCGTGGTGCTGGGCTTGCCCATCGTCGCGCAGCCGGGCAGCGCCAGCAACGCACCCGTCGCGAGAATCCCCGCGACTACAGACCGGCGGCTGACGCCCTGCGCCATGCCGGCAGAGGCCATCACACCCTCGATAAATCCATCTTCCGGCATTCCATCCACGCTCGATCCCCAATTGCGCATCTTCCACTCCTTCACGAGCCAATCCGCCAGTGCCTATATGGGCACCAGATGAAACGTGTCCGACTCCTTGTCTTCAACGCTGCCCTCGGCGTCCTCGACTATCGCGTACCGGAGGGGATGACGATAGAATTCGGAGCGATCGTCGTCGCGCCGCTCGGACCGCGGCAGGTACTAGGCATCATCTGGGAGCCTGAACGCCTCAGCGGCAAGGAAGTGCCTGAATCGAAACTACGACCTTTGCTGGAAGTCATGCCCGCCCCGGCCATCCCCGAACGGCTGCGGCGGTTGATCGAGTGGACGGCAGATTATTACTGCGCGCCGCTGTCCTCGGTGGCGCGCATGGCGCTGGGCAGCATGGCAGCGCTTCGCGGCGGCGGAACCACGACCGAATACCGCCTGACCGGCACCGAACCGGCACGCCTCACGCCCCAGCGCGCCGCCGCGCTTGACGCCCTGCAGCACGAACAGGGCTCGATCCGCGAACTGGCGGAACTCGCCAGCGTTTCCGAAGGCGTGCTGCGCGGGATGGTAGGCGCAGGGCTGCTGGAGCCGGTGGTGGTGGACCTCGACCGGCCCTACCCCGCTGCCCGCCCCGAATTCGCGGCGCCTGCGCTCAACGACGAACAGCGCGCGGCCGCCGACATTTTCGTCGGAGCCGTAAGCGAGCGGAAATTCGCTCCCTTCCTGCTCGACGGCGTAACCGGCTCTGGCAAGACCGAGTGCTATTTCGAAGGCGTGGCCGAGGCGATCCGCGAAGGCCGCCAAGTGCTGGTGCTGCTGCCCGAGATCGCGCTGACGGAAAACTTCCTACGCCGCTTCGAACATCGATTCGGCGTGCAGCCGGTACTCTGGCACTCCTCGCTCAAGTCCAGCGAGCGGCGCCGGGCGTGGCGAGCGGTCGTCCTGGGCAGTGCTCAGGTTGTTGTGGGTGCGCGCTCGGCCCTGTTCCTGCCTTATGCGAATCTGGGGCTGATCGTGGTCGACGAAGCGCACGAAATCTCGTTCAAGCAGGACGACGGAGTGCGCTACAACGCCCGCGATGTGGCGGTGATGCGCGCCAAGTTCGAGAAGATTCCCGTCATCCTCGCCAGCGCCACTCCCGCGCTCGAATCGATGCAGCTGGCCGAAGCGGGCGTCTACCGCAAGATCGATCTCGTCGGGCGCTATGGCGGCGCGCAGCTGCCCGATATCCAGATCCTCGACTTGCGCAGCGAAGTGCCCGAACGCGGCCGCTGGCTGGCGCCCCGGCTGGTCGAATCGATGAAGGACCGACTGGCCAAGGGCGAACAGTCGCTGCTGTTCCTCAACCGGCGCGGCTATGCTCCGCTGACGCTGTGCCGCCACTGCGGCTTCCGGTTCCAGTGCCCCAACTGCACCGCCTGGCTGGTGGAGCACCGGTTTTCCAAGCGACTGGCATGCCATCACTGCGGCCATGAAGTGCCGGTGCCGGAGGCCTGCCCCAAATGCGGCACCGGCGACTGCCTCGTCGCCTGTGGCCCCGGCGTGGAGCGCATCGCGGACGAAGTGGCGGAAATCCTGCCCGAGGCGCGTACCGCGCTGGTCACCTCGGATACGATGAACACGCCCGAGGCCATCGGCGATTTCGTCGCCATGGCGGAAGGCCGCGCGATCGACATCATCATCGGCACCCAGCTTGTCACCAAGGGCTACCACTTCCCCGAACTGACGCTGGTGGGCGTGGTGGACGCCGATCTCGGCCTCGAAGGCGGGGACTTGCGGGCGGCCGAACGCACTTATCAGCAGGTCGCACAGGTCGCCGGGCGCGCCGGACGCGGGGCGAAGCCGGGCGAAGTGCTGATCCAGACCCGCCACCCCGAAGCCTCGGTGATCCAGGCCCTCGCCAATGGGGACCGTGACGCCTTCTACGCCGCCGAAACCGAGGCGCGCCGCGATGCGGGCGCACCGCCGTTCGGGCGCTGGGCGGCGATCATCGTCAGCTCCGAAGACCAGGCCGAAGCCCTCTCCGCCGCTCGCGCCATCGGCGGCACTGCGCCCAACCTGCCGGACATGCTGGTGCTGGGCCCGGCGCCCGCCCCGCTGTCGCTGCTGCGGGGACGCCACCGCTTCCGCCTGCTCATCAACGCGCGGCGCTCGGCGGAATTGCAGAAGACCTTGCGCGAATGGCTCGACCCGCTCGAATTCCCGCGCGGGGTGCGGGTGAATATCGATATCGATCCTTATTCCTTCGTCTAGGCCAGGCTTCGCTTCCAACGCGGCGGCAGGAACCGGCCCTGACGATGGGCGTGGATCAGCAGGACGACGCCCGCGCTGCTCGCCGCGACCAGCGCCACTGCCGAAGCCTCCAGCCCGAAGGCGCCGCCGGTAAGCCATTCCGGGCCCGTCAGCCGGGTTTCCAGCAGGCCGACGGGAGGCTTGCCGCCGGATACCGGGATCGAGAAGACCCACCCTTGGGTGAAATTCCAGGCCATGTGCAGCCCGATCGGCGCCCACAATCTGCGCGTCACCAGATAGGCCGAACCGAGCAGGATGCCTGCCTCGCAGGCGATGGCGAATGCGGCAAAAAGGGTCGCGCCCGGATTCGTCAGATGCGCCGCGCCGAAGAATACCGATGTCGCCGCGAGGGCCGCCCATGTCCCGAGCATCGCTTCGATCTGACGCTGAATTACGCCACGAAATACCGCTTCCTCGACCATCCCGCTGGAGAAGGCGATCCCGAGCCACACCCACAGGTCACCGATACCGCGCAGGCCCATCACCGAAAACCCGCCGAGCAGCGCGACGATGCCGGTTATGAGGGCGAACAAAACCGCCCCTCCCGACGCCCCGACCGCCAGTTCGCGCAACGCGCGCGCAGGTCGGGCAGGTTCAGCCGGTGCCCGCTCCACCCAGCGGCGAAAGGCAAAGTAGGCGAGGAGGCTGCAAGCGCCGGTCAGGAAGCCGGTCACTGCGGCGGATACCGAGGCACTGCCCGGCAAAAGCATCTTGAGCGCGATGGCCGGCAGAACCGCCCCCGTAACCACGAAGAGGACACCAAGCGGCAGTAGCACCAAAGGATGCGCCATGAACCGGCGTAGGCGTCCCGGCGGCAGCTTCTCCGGAACAGGCAGCGGGCTGAGGCCGGCCGTGGTCATTCCCCCGCCCGCTCCCGCCGCAGCAATTCGCGTTTGATCGCCTCGCCGTATGCATAACCGCCGACTGCGCCGTCGGAACGAATGACGCGGTGGCAGGGGATCAGCACCGCCACGTTGTTCGCGCCGTTGGCCGAGCCTGCCGCGCGCACTGCGCCGGGCTTGCCGATGGCAGCGGCGATCTGGGCGTAGTTGCGTGTTTCGCCTAAGGGGATACGCTGCAATTCACGCCAGACCGCTTCCTGAAAAGCCGTGCCCTGCACATCGAGCGGGATGATTCGGGAATCGCCCGGTTTCTCCACCGCGTCGACGACATCTGCCAGCAAGGCCGCGAAATCCTGCCCGCCTTCGACCAGCTCGGCCTTGGGGAAGCGCGCGGCCAGGTCCTGATGCCCTTCCGCGAAGGACAGCCGGCATACGCCTTTGTCAGTAGCGGCGACCAGCATTTCGCCAAGGCTCGTGGCCACGACCGCCCAGCGTATCGTCACCCCGCTGCCGCCGTCACGCCATGCGGAGGGCGTCATACCCATCCTCGCCCGGCTCGCCTCGTAGAAACGAGAAGGCGCGCCGTAGCCTGCCTCGTAGATCGCCTCGGTAACGCTGCTGCCTTCACTAAGCGCCTCCCCTGCCCGCTCGGCCCGGCGGGCGCGCAGGTATTCGGCCGGAGAAAGCCCGACCGCCCGCTTGAACACGCGCTGGAAGTGAGTGGGGCTATATCCGACCTCGTCCGCCAACCGTGCCAGCGACGGCGCCTGCTCTACATCTGCCAGAGCGCCAAGTGCCCGCGTCACCGCTTGCTCGTCGCGTGCGACGTCGTCTGGCCGGCAGCGCAGGCAAGCGCGCAGCCCTGCCCCTGCCGCCTGCTCCGGGCCTTGAAAGAAACGCACGTTCTCCCGCCGGGGATGGCGGGCCGAACACGACGGGCGGCAATATATACCTGTCGACAGCACACCCGTGACGAAGCGGCCATCGAAGGCGCGGTCGCGTGCGAGCACGGCCTGCCACGCACGCTCGTCACTTACGCTTTCGCCAACCTCGATATGTTCGGGCTTCACAGTCCGTCTCCATGGCGCTCGATGCGCGCCGCGAAGCATCCATAGGCCGCATTGTGCGCGTGGATGCAAGCGACCTGCGGCATCGCCAGCAAGGCCCGGATGGCATCGTCCGCTTCATCCGGCGCGGCAAGGCTCGCCGCGTGCAGCATGCCGTCCCCGTCGAAGCCGCGCAGCGACAATGCCCGTCCCGAGAAGACCGGCGGCAGACGATCGACGAAATCCTGCGCCTGATCCGCATGCTCCCGGATATATATCGCATAGGCGCTGCGGTATGGGTTGGCGACATCGTGGCTGGTGAAGTTCAGCAGGATCAGGCTCTCGCCCGCCCTCGCATCCTCCAGGCTGACCCGGCAGGGAAAGCCGCGATCAGCGTCGGCGAGCACCCGTCTCGCGCCCATGTGCCCAAGTTCTTCTGCGGTCTTGCCGTAATACTGCGCGAAGCCGCCGCGCGGCAGGCCGGCGATTCGATAGGCCATTGGAAAATCTCCTCTGCGAATTCACGACGCACATTGCACCGCCCGGATTCCAGAGGCTTCCCGCCTGTTGCTTTTAAACCGGAGACCTGTCGTTTGTCCCCAGTGACCAAGGGGCACCTTGCATCATGACAGTATCGTCGCTATGCGCGCCCCGTCTGCGGGCTGGGGGAGCACGCTGTTGCTATGCGCCCCAAGTGGCCCGCCCACTCGATGTAAGGATAGGACGCGCGTGGAGAATTCCGGGGGCATCAAAGCCAGCTTGCAAGGTCGCTACGCTTCGGCGCTGTTTGATCTTGCTAGCGAAAACGGCGCCATCTCGGCGGTCGAGAACGACCTCGAGGCGATCGGTCAGGCGATCAAGGAAAGCCCGGATTTCGCCGGCCTGATTCGCAATCCGCAGGTCAGCCGCACTGCGGCCGCTGCTGCGATGGACGGCGTGGCCGGCGTTCTAGGCCTGTCGCCGCTGACGAAAAACTTCGTCGGCGTGCTGGCTAACAACCGCCGCCTTTCTGCCCTTCCCCAGATCATCAGCGCTTTCGCCGCGATCGCCGCCGCCCAGCGCGGCGAGGCAACCGCGCAAGTCACTTCCGCCCACGCACTGACCGACGAACAGGTTGAGCAGCTGCGCGGCAAGCTGGAAGCGCGCGAAGGCCGTACCGTCAAAATCAAGACCAGCGTCGACCCGGACCTCCTCGGCGGTCTCGTCGTCACCATCGGGTCCAAGCGAATCGACAGCTCGATCCGCACCCGTCTCAATTCGCTCGCCCAGGCCATGAAGGGCTAAGAAAGGCAGAACAATGGATATCCGCGCAGCAGAAATCTCGAAGGTCATCAAGGACCAGATCGCCAGCTTCGGCACCGAGGCCCAGGTTTCGGAAGTTGGTTCGGTTCTGTCGGTCGGCGACGGCATCGCCCGCATCCACGGCCTCGACAACGTTCAGGCCGGCGAAATGGTCGAGTTCTCGAACGGCGTTCAGGGCATGGCCCTCAACCTCGAGGCCGACAACGTCGGCGTCGTGATCTTCGGCTCGGACGCCGAGATCAAGGAAGGTGACGTCGTCAAGCGCACCGGCACCATCGTCGACGTTCCCGTCGGCAAGGGTCTGCTGGGCCGCGTCGTCGACGCGCTGGGCAACCCGATCGACGGCAAGGGCCCGATCGTCGCTGAAAAGCGCGCCCGCGTCGAAGCCAAGGCTCCCGGCATCATCCCGCGCAAGTCGGTGCACGAACCCGTGCAGACCGGCCTCAAGGCCATCGACGCCCTCGTTCCCGTCGGCCGCGGCCAGCGCGAACTGATCATCGGTGACCGCCAGACCGGCAAGACCGCCGTCGCGATCGACACCTTCATCAACCAGAAGGAAGCGAACGCCGGCACGGACGAGAGCAAGAAGCTCTACTGCATCTACGTCGCCGTCGGCCAGAAGCGCTCGACTGTCGCGCAGATCGTGCGTCAGCTGGAAGAAAACGGCGCGATGGAGTACTCCATCGTCATCGCCGCAACCGCTTCGGAGCCCGCTCCGCTGCAGTACCTCGCGCCCTACACCGGTGCCGCGATGGGCGAATTCTTCCGCGACAACGCGATGCACGCCGTCATCGTGTACGACGACCTTTCCAAGCAGGCCGTCGCCTACCGCCAGATGTCGCTGCTGCTGCGTCGTCCTCCGGGCCGCGAAGCATACCCCGGCGACGTGTTCTATCTCCACAGCCGCCTGCTTGAGCGCGCCGCGAAGATGAACGACGAACAGGGCGCAGGTTCGCTGACCGCCCTGCCGATCATCGAAACCCAGGCGGGCGACGTTTCGGCCTACATCCCGACCAACGTGATCTCGATCACCGACGGCCAGATCTTCCTTGAGACCGGCCTGTTCTACCAGGGCATCCGTCCGGCCATCAACGTGGGTCTGTCGGTGTCGCGCGTCGGCGGTGCAGCCCAGACCAAGGCGATGAAGAAGGTCGCCGGCTCGATCAAGCTGGAGCTGGCCCAGTACCGCGAAATGGCTGCCTTCGCGCAGTTTGGTTCGGACCTCGACGCCTCGACCCAGAAGCTGCTCAACCGCGGCGCGCGCCTGACTGAACTGCTCAAGCAGAAGCAGTTCTCGCCGCTCGCATTCGAAGAGCAGACGCTGTCGATCTTCGCCGGCACCAACGGCTACCTCGACGCGCTTCCGGTGGACAAGGTCACGACCTACGAGGCCGAGATGCTCACCTACATGCACAGCGAACATGCCGACGTCCTGGCGCTGATCCGCACCACCAAGGACTTCGGCGACGAAGCAAAGAGCAAGGCCAAGGCCGCGCTCGACGCCTTCGCCAAGCAGTTTGCTTAAGTAAATAACCATACCCCGGCCTGTCCGACAGGACGGCCGGGGCGGTAATCGGGGAACAACGAGTGGCTTCGCTCAAGGAACTCAAGGGCCGCATCAACTCGGTCAAGTCGACCCAGAAGATCACCAAGGCCAAGCAGATGGTCGCCGCGGCCAAGCTGCGCAAGGCACAGGCCGCTGCCGAGGCTGCGCGTCCCTACGCGCTGCGTCTGGCAGAAGTGATGGGCTCGCTCGCCTCGAAGATCACGGTCTCCGAGAACAGCCCCAAGTTGCTCGCCGGCACCGGCAGCGACAAGGTGCACCTGCTCGTCGTCGCCAACTCCGACAAGGGCCTGTGCGGTGCGTTCAACTCGAACATCGTCAAGGCCGCGCGCATCAAGGCGCAGGAACTGGAAGCACAGGGCAAGACCGTCCTGTTCTACCTCGTTGGCCGCAAGGGTCGCCCGGTGATCCGGCGCGAATACCCCGACCAGATCGCTCACATGTTCGACACCTCGGACGTGCGCTATCCCGGCTTCAACGAAGCCGAGCGCGTTGCTGACGAACTGGTCGCGATGTACGAAGCCGGCAAGTTCGACGTGGCGCACCTGTTCTACGCGAAGTTCCGCTCGGCCCTCGTGCAGGAACCCACGGATCAGCAGATCATCCCGGTGCCCGCTCCCAAGGCGGTTGCCCAGACGACTGACGCCGTCACCGAATACGAGCCCGACGAGGAGGAAATCCTCGCCGCGCTGCTGCCGCGCTACCTGAAGACCCAGCTCTTCGGCGCGCTGCTGGAAAACGCGGCATCCGAACAGGGTGCGTCGATGACGGCGATGGATAACGCCACCCGTAACGCGGGTGACCTTATCAAGAAGCTGACCATCGTCTACAACCGCACCCGTCAGGCTGCGATCACCACCGAACTCGTCGAAATTATCGCGGGCGCGGAAGCGCTCTAAGAAACCGCAGGCAAGGACATCAAAATGGCCACCGCACCCGTGCTTAACCTCACCACTACCGGCAAGATCAGCCAGGTCATCGGCGCTGTCGTCGACGTGACCTTCGAAGGCGAACTGCCCGCAATTCTCTCGGCTCTCGAGACCGAGAACAACGGCCAGAAGCTGGTCCTCGAAGTCGCCCAGCACCTGGGTGAGAACACCGTCCGCACCATCGCCATGGACGGCACCGACGGCCTGACGCGCGGCGCCGCCGTGCGCAGCACCGGTAAGCAGATCTCGGTGCCGGTCGGCCCCAAGACGCTTGGCCGCATCATGAACGTCGTTGGTGATCCCATCGACGAGCGTGGCCCGATCGGCTCGGACATGTTCGCGCCGATCCACGCCGAGGCTCCTCCCTTCATCGAGCAGTCGACCGAAGCGGCGATCCTGGTCACCGGCATCAAGGTCATCGACCTTCTCGCCCCTTACGCAAAGGGCGGCAAGATCGGCCTGTTCGGCGGCGCCGGCGTGGGCAAGACGGTTCTCATTCAGGAACTGATCAACAACATCGCCAAGGGCCACGGCGGCGTTTCTGTCTTCGCAGGCGTGGGTGAGCGTACCCGCGAGGGCAACGACCTCTACCACGAATTCCTGGACGCCGGCGTTATCGCCAAGGACGCCGAAGGCAACGCCACCTCGGAAGGTTCCAAGGTTGCGCTGGTGTTCGGCCAGATGAACGAGCCCCCGGGCGCCCGCGCACGCGTCGCTCTCTCGGGCCTGACCATGGCCGAGTACTTCCGCGACCAGGAAGGCCAGGACGTCCTGTTCTTCGTCGACAACATCTTCCGCTTCACCCAGGCCGGCGCCGAAGTGTCGGCTCTGCTCGGCCGTATTCCGTCGGCAGTGGGCTATCAGCCGACCCTGTCGACCGACATGGGCCAGCTGCAGGAGCGCATCACCTCGACCACCAAGGGTTCGATCACCTCGGTTCAGGCGATCTACGTTCCCGCGGACGATCTTACCGACCCTGCACCGGCTGCCTCGTTCGCCCACCTTGACGCGACGACCACGCTGAACCGCGCGATCTCGGAGCTGGGCATCTACCCGGCGGTCGATCCGCTCGACTCAACCTCGCGCGTTCTCGAACCGCGCGTCGTTGGCGACGTCCACTACCAGACCGCCCGCCGCGTCCAGGAAACCCTACAGAAGTACAAGTCGCTGCAGGACATCATCGCGATCCTGGGCATGGACGAGCTTTCGGAAGAAGATAAGCTCACCGTCGCCCGCGCCCGCAAGATCCAGAAGTTCCTTTCGCAGCCGTTCCACGTCGCGGAAGTGTTCACCGGCATCTCGGGCAAGTTCGTGCAGCTGGAAGACACCGTGAAGTCGTTCAAGGCTGTCGTCGACGGTGAGTACGACCACCTCCCGGAAGCGGCCTTCTACATGGTCGGCGGCATCGACGAAGCCGTTGCCAAGGCCAAGAAGCTGGCTGAGGAAGCCTGATCTGATGCCCCTGCACTTCGAACTCGTCACGCCTGCGAAGCTGGTTCGTTCCGAGGAGGTCCACATGGTGGTCGTCCCCGGTACGGAAGGCGAGTTCGGCGTGCTCGCGGGCCATGCGCCCTTCATGTCGACGATCAAGGACGGTGCGCTCAAGGTCTACAGGACCGAGAACGGCGCGCCTGAGGAAATCCGCATCACCGGCGGTTTCGCCGAAGTGGGCGATGCTGGCCTGACCGTGCTCGCAGAGCACGTCGAAGGCTAAAACGGCCTCTGATGTTACAAAAGGGGCGTCTCCGGGAAACCGGCGGCGCCCCTTTGCTTTCCGGTTTATTAACCGTACCCCGGGTAAAGCCCCATGCGTAGATGCGAGGGGCACGATGACGACAGCGACGATGACGCGGGACACTGGTCCGGCATTCGGGTTCAATGTGTGGGCGAATTACCTACGCAAACTCGAAGTCAGCCGTCTCGCGCAGTTTGCCTGCCTGATCACCTTCGCCGTGCTGATTCGCTCTCCCGCCTATGGCGAGTGGAATTTCAGCGTCGACGATCAGTTCTATGCGCTCGTCGGTGAGCGTATCCTGCACGGCGATCTGCTCTACGTCGACATCTGGGACCGCAAGGGTCCCCTGCTCTATCTGATCTTCACGCTTGTCGCCCTGGTCTCGCCGACCATGCTGGCTTATCAATTGGCAGCCACCCTCTCTGCTGCGCTTGGCGCTTACGGCGTCAACCGGATTGCCCGGCTGATCGCCACGCCGGGTAGCGCCATGCTGGCGGGAATTTCCTACCTTGCCCTGCTCAGCCGCTTCGAAGGCGATAATCTCGAAGCAGGCGTATTCTTCAACAGCCTGCTGATCGCCGCAGTCTGGTTGCTCGTTTCGCGATTTGCACTTCTCGCGAAGGGGCGGATCGACGGCGGCCTCGTGCTCGGCTTCTTCTGCGCAGGGCTCGCCATCGCGATCAAGCAGGCGGTCGTCTTCGAAGGCACGATGCTTGGCATCACCGTGATAGTCATCCTCGCACGCGCGGGCTGCACGCCGCTATCGATCGCCTGGCGTGCTGCTATTCTGGCGCTGGCCGGAGCCTTGCCGATGCTGGCGGCCGGACTGTTCTACTGGGCCAACGGCCACTTCCCCGATCTGTGGAACGCGATGGTCACCTCAAATTTCCAGCGTGGCTATGCCGACCAGATAATTCGCGTGAAGTCGATTTTTGTGATGGCCGGGATGCTCGGCATTCCGCTGGTCTTCGCCGGCATGGGCGTGCACGCCATGCGCGGCGGGCCGCCAGAGCGGCTTGCCATCATCCGCATCGTCGCGCTCTGGGGTCTGGTCGCGCTGACACTGATCTTCACGTTCCCGAACCTTTATGTCCATTACGCACAGTCCGCCCTGGCGCCTCTGGCGATCCTGTGTGCGGGTTACTTCGCCCATCGGCGTCCGGTCTGGCCGGGTCTGGTGGCCATCATCGGGCTGAGCCTCGTCCTCGCCGGCACGTTCCATGTCGGCGACCGCTGGCGGGCACGCGGCGCATCGCAGGCCCTGGTCGACCACCTGCTGGCAGTCACGCCGCACAAGCGCCTGCTGGTATGGGGTGGATCGAACTACCTCTATTCCAAGATCGGCGCCGATCCCCTGAGCCCGCTGGCCTTTTCACCGCACCTGTTCGAGGGGCGCGAATGGACCGGCTTGGACGAAGTGAAAGAGATGCACCGCATCCTGGACGCCCGGCCCGAAACCGTGGTGGCGCAGATCCCGCTCGTTTCCCGCCCTCTAAACGAGACCAACGTAGCCATGGTAGACGATTATCTCAGCCATTGCCGATCGTCGCGCCGCTTCCCGCTTTACGATCACAACGGAATGCAGATGCATACGGTGTTCAGTGAGTGCGGACAGTAGGCGCGTTGCACCTGCGTTCAGTTTCGCTAATCTAGGGGCAGCGGCAAGGAGAGCGCCATGTCCCGTACCAAGATTTTCGCCCTGCCCGCCGTATTGGCTACTATGCTCAGTGCCTGCAGCGCGCAAACGCCCCCTCCCGAAAACGTACCGCCCCCCGCCGCCGCGATGGAGCCAAGCTGCGGCGCCGACCAGCTTGGCGGCTACATCGGCCGAAAGGCCAGCGACGATGTCATCGCCGCGATCACTGCATGGCGCGGCGACAAGCCGGTCCGGGTCCTTCATCCCGATTCGATGGTGACGATGGACTACCGACCGGACCGCCTGAATATCGACCTCGATGCGAACGGCATCATCAAGGGCTTGCGCTGCACCTGAGCAGGTCAGGCCTCAAACCCCCTTTACATGACCGTTGCCTATGCCCATAGGCAACGGCATGACTCTCCGTCTCGGCCTTACCCTGCGACTTATCCGCCCTTGGGCGTGAGGTGACGCGTCGACCTGCGACGCGCTCGGCGCTCAAGGGACCTGACGACCTCACCTGAAATTGCAGACGAATTATCCGAGCGAGTTAAATCCATGACTATGCTGAAAGACCCTTCGGTCAAGTATCGCCCTTTCCCGCAGATCCAGTTGGAAAACCGTCAGTGGCCCTCGCAGGTCATCACCAAGGCCCCGCGCTGGCTTTCGACCGATCTGCGCGACGGTAACCAGGCTCTGATCGACCCGATGGGCGCAGAAAAGAAGACCCGCTTCTTCGACCTGCTGGTCAAGGTCGGCCTCAAGGAAATCGAAGTCGGTTTCCCCAGCGCTGGCGCGACCGAGTTCGATTTCATTCGCGGCCTGGTCGACGACAAGCGCATTCCCGAGGACGTGCTGGTGCAGGTGCTGACGCAGTCGCGCGCCGACCTGATCGAGCGCACGTTCGAGAGCCTGGCCGGTGTCCACGCCGCGATCGTCCACCTCTACAATGCGGTTTCTCCGCTGTGGCGAACGGTCGTGTTCGGCATGGAAAAGCACGAAATCCGTGCGATCGCGGAAAACGGCGCCAAGGCCATGCGCGATCAGGCGGCGAAGCATCCGCAAACCAAGTGGCACTTCGAGTATAGCCCCGAAACCTTCTCGACCGCTGAACTCGATTTCTCGATCGAGTGCTGCGAGGCGGTGATGAACATTCTCCAGCCTACGCCGGAAAACCCGATCATCCTCAACCTGCCGGCGACGGTTGAGGCCGCGACGCCCAACATCTACGCCGATCAGATCGAGTATTTCTGCCGCAACCTGCCCAATCGCGAGAGCGCGGTGATTTCGCTGCACACCCATAACGACCGGGGCACCGGCGTGGCGGCAGCGGAACTGGGCCTGATGGCCGGCGCCGACCGCGTCGAAGGCTGCCTGTTCGGCAACGGCGAGCGTACCGGCAACTGCTGCCTCGTAACCGTGGCGCTGAATATGTACACGCAAGGCGTCGATCCCGAGCTGGACTTCTCGAACATCGACGACGTGATCCAGACGGTCGAATACTGCAACCAGCTCAAGGTAGCGGAGCGTCATCCTTACGGCGGCGAACTGGTCTTCACCGCGTTCTCCGGTTCGCACCAGGATGCGATCAAGAAGGGCTTCGCCGCGCAGGAAACGCGCAATGACGAAATGTGGGCCGTGCCCTACCTGCCCATCGACCCGGCAGACCTGGGCCGTGACTACGAGGCGGTGATCCGCGTCAACTCGCAGTCCGGCAAGGGCGGTTTCGCCTGGGTGATCGAGCAGGACCAGGGCCTGAAGCTGCCCAAGCGGATGCAGGCGCACTTCTCCAAGCACGTCCAGGAACTGGCCGACGAACTGGGCCGCGAACTGCAGGCTGCCGATATCTGGAACGTGTTCCAGAAAGCCTACCGCCTCGAGGACGGGCAGCGCTTCCAGTTGAACGACTGGGACGAAGGCCGCGCTGCCGATGGTGCGCGTGTCTTCGCCGGCAAGATCGGCGTAGACGGCAAGGAGCAGTCGGTTTCGGGCAAGGGCAACGGGTTGATCTCGTCCGTTACGGCGACGATTGCCGAGAGCTTCGGCGTACACCTCGACGTGCGTGACTATGCCGAGCACTCGATGGGCAAGAGCACCGATGCACGCGCGGCTGCCTATGTCGAATGCGTGCTGCCGGACGGCCGCACCGTATGGGGCGTGGGCATCGACGAGGACGTCGCCACAGCCAGCGTCCGCGCCGTGCTGAGCGCCGCCAACGCGGTCTGAGGATTTTAAGGAAATTGTATCGAAACAAGGGTTCGGCTGGATAAGGCCGGGCCCTTTTTTCGCTCAGGCGAGTGTTGATCGCCGATTTTGGATCACGGCTGCGATCCCGATTACATCTCGACCATGGACGCGCGGAATGCGTGACAAAATACCCCGCCTCCCGCTATCGCGTTCATCCGAGCTTAACCGGGATTCGGGCTCTACGTCGTCTTTCCTGCCGCATCGGCCTCCAACATACCCTTCTGGATATCATGCAATGCCATCGATGCGGCCATCCTGGGCCACGACAGCCACGGCAGTGGCTGCCGGGCAGACGAATCACCCCGAGATCCTGACGCCCGCACTGGTCGCCGTACGCCAGTCCGGCCCCTTGATCCGGCGTCATCTGCTGATCGCCCTGCTGCTGAGCCTGGCACTGCTGTCCACCCTGCTCCATCTGGCGCAGCTGCATATCAATCCGCTGGGACAGGGTAACGTACCCTTCTACGCTGCGGGTCTGATTGCGCTGGCACTACGATTCGGATTGCCGCGCACCACATGGCGCCATGCCGCCCCAGTGGCCCATTTCAGCGAATACGTCGGAATATTCACGATCGTCACGCTGATGGGGGCATCCGCAAGCTACCCCGTCGCCGCTCTCACGCACGGCTATGCCGACGTTACCTTACAGGCCATCGACGAGGCCATGGGCTTCGACTGGCTCGATTGGTACCGCCTCGTCGCCGACCATCCCGTGCTGCAGGCGCTGGGCACTATCGCCTACCGCAGCATCTACCTGACCCCGATACTGCTGCTGTGGTCCGCCGCCCGGTCCGGACAGCATGAGCGCGCCTACAGGTTCATCGCCGGGTTCTGGGTGGCCTCGATCATCACGCTGGCCGCCTTTACGCTGATGCCGGCGGTCGGACCTTTTTCGCATCTCTGGCATGAGCAGATCCGCTACATGCCCGAAAGCGAGCTTTGGCAGTCCGGCCTTCTCCCGGCGCTGCGGGCGCATAGCGTTCACATCGTCGACCTGGGACAGTTGCGCGGCATCGTGTCCGCGCCCAGCTTTCACACGGCAGCCGCGGTGCTCTACATCGCTGCGGGTTGGCGCTGTCCTTCCCTGCGTTGGCCAGTCACAGTCATCAACGCAGCCATGCTGCTGTCTACCCCGGTCGAAGGTACGCATTACCTGATCGACATGATCCTGGGCGTGATGGTCGCCCTGACCGCGCTGGCCCTTGTTGGCCTGTACGAGCGCAAGGTGATTGCTCCTCACCGCGCCTGACCGGCAGCAGGATATCGCATAAAAAAGGGACGCCTCGAAGCGCCCCTTTTTCGTTCATGGTGTGCGTGCCGCGATCAACCCGGCTTCTTGGGCAGCTCGATCTCGGCGAGACCCAGGCACATCTTCACGCCCTTCTGGTTCTGCATGAGGTGCTTGACCTGAATGATATGACGCCCTTCGTCATCGATCATCTTGTCGACGACTTCGGCGGTCTGGATCGTGACGTCGCCCGAAAGCGCAGGCCCGCGGTAATTAGCGGTCGAGTGAACCACCATGCCCCATTCTCCTGCCCACCCGGCAAGATAGTCCGTCACCCATGCTCCCATCGAGGCGCCGTAGCCATAAGCGCGCGGCATGCCGATCTTGCGGGCGTATTTGGGGAACAGATGTCCGCGTGAAGGGCCGTAGTAGGCGCCGTCCGTGATGGCGGGATTGATCCGCTCCATCACCGGATCGTTCTCATGCCCCGCCATTTCCTTGGTGAAACCCAGCGCCTCCAGATCGATCTGGCGCCGGTCGAGCGTGCCCCAGACGGTGAAGAGGTACGAGCGCCATTCGGTGGCGAAGCTGGCGACGGTATGGGGCCCGAACACGCGCTCCGGCAGCTGGTCGCCCACGCTGACGTCGTCCCACCAACGCTCGCCGTGCCCCAGATCGTGCAGCATCTGCACCCAGGCGAACTTGCGCTCCTCCAGCTGGGCCAGTTCCGCGTCGGTCCAGTCCGGCTCGTCGAACTCGGCGGTGTTGACGGTATCTCCGCCCGCCGCCGCGCGGTAGCGGATCGCGGTCGAGCGCTGCTTGGCGATCAGTTCGCCGTTCTGGTTGCGGTAATAGTTATCGCCGCGCTGGAAGCAGGTGGGGCCAAACCCGGTCTGCTTGACGGCATAGTCGTAAGGGATGCGCTCGTTGCTGATCACATCGCCGCCGAATACGCGCGGGCCATAGTGCCAGAACTCGTCCCCGCCGAACAGCAGGTGCGATTCGGCAATGCGGCCCATGCACGAGGACGACGTGCCGTGGCTGTCGTCCATCACGATCGGGAAGCTCTGCGGCGCGACCAGCTTGCCCCAGCGGCTGGCGGCGGCATAGGCCGGGTCGAAGTGCGCAAGGTTGGGGTAGTGCATTGCCTGGACCCAGCGGCGGATGTCGTTGTTGCCAAGCGGCTCGCGGATCGGCGAACTGTCGATCACTTTACCGAGGTACTGGTCGATGTCCGAACAATCGAACTCCTGCTGCGCCACTTCCGACATTGTGGATGATCCTCTTTCCGATACGGTGCCGCATCAGTGCGGCCACCACTAATAGACAGTGGTGTCTATTTCAGCCGTCCGATGAGGTCACGCCCCTTTGCGCTGCCAGCCAACGTCAACGCCGTGGCGGTATGCCGGCTTTCTCTCGACAGGCGCCGCCCGCGCGATTATGCCCGAATTTAATCGAACGATTAAACGGAGACGAGATGCCCCTGCCCGCGCTGTTCCAGTCGCTGCGCCTTCCCGTGATCGCGGCCCCCATGTTCATCGTCTCGAACCCGGATCTGGTGATCGCGCAGGTTCGCGCCGGCGTGGTCGGCAGCTTCCCCGCGCTTAACGCCCGGCCGGCAAGCCAGCTCGATGAATGGCTGCATCAGATCACCGAGGCGACGCAGGAGAGCAACGTCCCCTTCGCCGTCAACCTGATCGTTCACCGCACCAACAACCGGCTTGAGGAAGACCTCGCCCTTTTGGAAAAGTGGAAGGTGCCGCTGGTAATCACCTCGCTTGGCGCACGCGAGGATGTGAACGCTGCCGTCCACGGCTGGGGCGGCAAGGTGCTGCACGACGTCATCGACGATACCTTCGCCCGCAAGGCCGTTGCCAAGGGCGCTGACGGCCTCATCGCCGTCGCCGCCGGAGCGGGGGGCCATGCCGGGCTGCAATCGCCGTTCGCGCTGATGCAGGAGATCCGCGCCTGGTTCGACGGGCCGGTGGCCCTCTCGGGCGCGATCGCCTGCGGCCGGTCGATCCTGGCAGCGCAGGCCATGGGGGCGGACTTCGCCTATATCGGTACGCCCTGGATCGCCACGCCCGAAGCCAATGCCGTCGACGCCTACAAGCAGGCCATCGTCGAGGGAGCGGCGGCCGACATCGTCAATTCCAACTTGTTCACCGGGGTCCATGGCAATTACCTGCGCCCCTCCATCGTCGCGGCCGGCATGGACCCGGACAACCTGCCCGACGGTGACAAGAGCCAGATGAGCTTCGCATCCGGCGGCAACATGGACGCCAAGGCCTGGAAGGATATCTGGGGCGCAGGACAGGGCATTGCCGCCGTTCACGCCATAGAGCCGGTTGCAGACCGGGTGGCCACGCTGGCGGCGCAGTATCAGTCGGCAAAGGACGAATTGCGCGTCCGCACCGGCATGAGCGCCGCCGTGGGCTGAACCAGCACGACGCCCGGCGCGACTACCGCACGGGTCGAACCCCAAAGGGCATCGGCCATTGCATCGAGTTCGGTGAAGTCGACGCCCGCGCCCAGCGGGTCGCGCTGGTTCAGTCGTAACCGGCGGCGCCGCCCGTCGAGCAGATATCGCCGTAGAGCGCGCTGTAGCAGGTCGAGCCGCATATGCGCCTGCAGCGCTGCACCGGCCGGGTCGGCAGCGCGCATCGCCGACCATGCCGCCTCGATCTGCCCCACCCGCTCGATCACCAACTGGCTGTAAAGCCGATGCGGCCCCCGGTGCAGAGGCAGGCCCATGCGCAGCGCCGCCAGCTCGTCACAAGGGAGCAGAAGGCCATTCCCGCGAAAATCTTCGAAGAGATAGCGTTCGCCGCCGATGTTCGCGAACATACGAGCAAAAGCGCCATTACCGAGCAATTGACGAGGCAGAAGGTGATGGCGCTGCAATCCGGGGTCGTAGCCCGGCCGGTCATTGCGATTGACGGCGCGAAAAGAAAGGTGGGACCTCAGCCCCTAATCCCCGGGAAGCCTACAGAGCCTCTCTCCAGACCAGCACCAGCTTGCCTACTTGCGATGGTTCGAGCAGCAGTGCGCCGGGACCGGTCCCGATCCGCAGAGGCTCCGCAATGCGCCCCTGCCGTACAAGATGGTCCACCACCCGGATCGCGAGTTTTACGGTATCGGCGGGGTTTTCCCCTGCCCTGCCCTCAATCTGCATCTCCTGCCCGGTGAAATGGGCGAGGCCCTGGCTGGCGATGCTACCGTCGGTCCCGCGCACCAGCGCGGTCAAGCCAAGCGCCGGAAAAGCGCCGCCCGATAGCCAGCTCAGCACCATGCGCGAGAAGTAACGAGGTTCCATCAAGGTCTGTGCGGGCCCCCACGCGACGCCCGCCACCGGCAAATTGAGCGCAAGATCGGCGGCCAGCCCCATCATTGTACGCAGTACCGGCTGCAACCTGCCCCCTGCGGCGATGTGGCCGGAAGGCAGGAGTTCGACGGCCTCGAACACGCCGTCCGTGCCGTCCTTGTCCTCGAAGCCGAACTTGTAGCCAGGCGCGGTAACTGGTGCCGGACGCGCCGGTGCAAGGCCGCGCATGTCGAACGTCAGGCCGCTGGCCAGAAGTTCCAGCCAGCCCTCCTCAGGCTCGGGCATATGGCTTACCCGGGCCAACAACCCCGCTGCGTGCGAGGATTCGATGAGCCGCGCGACGTCCTGCGCTCCGGGCCTTGTCCCGGCTTGGAACAGCAGGGACAGGCCTGCACCTGCGGCATCGGCCAGTTGCCCGGCGCCGCTTTGCTGAAAGGTATGGGGCAACGCCTTAGGCTCCAGCTTTAGTGTCTCGCGCGGATGAATAGGCACCATTCGCGGCCCGGCGTCGAGTCCGTTTACCACTGAGATTCCCCCTTCAGAATATGCCGAGCGCAAGCCCTTCTGCCAGCCCCACACCCATATCCATGCAATCCTTCACCCGATTTTGCGGTACGTGCTTTTGCGCCAGTATCGCAGCAGGCTCCTGCGCGCCCAGATTGACTATCAGCGGCTCCGTCACGCGCCGCAGACGCCAGCCGGTGACGATACGGTCGATCTGAGCCTGCGCACCGCGCCCGTCCGATCCTGCCGCAATGGCCGTCGCATAAGGGCGCCCCTCGATCCGGCCCAGCAGCGGATAGTAACACCGATCGAACATCTCTTTCATCATGCCGGTCATCGAGCCCAGGTTTTCCGGGCAGACAAAGACATAGCCGTCAGCCGCAAGCAGATCGTCAGGCACGGCATCGTCTGCCGCGATCAGCCGCGCGTGATTGCCCGCTCCGGCGTAGATCGCCTCGGCCATGGCGCGCGCGGCGCCGGTACGGCTGTGCCAGAGAATCGCGAGCAAGAATCAGCAGCCCTTGTTGCCAGCGTCCTTCATGCCACCGATAGCGCCCGGCATGCCACCTTCGCCGACATGAAATTGTCTCTGGATCGGCTGCGAAATGCGGGGAGCGCCCCGGTCCCGGCCCTTCACGCGGAGGACGGCGTAGAGTAACGCGGGCCATGGAATCACGATCTGCTTCCGTTTTTGGAATCGATCGCTCGCTGACAGGCAAGGCCTGGCGCTGGCGCGGTGGCAACATGGACCTGAGCGACGGTCCCGGCGGGTTAGAGGACGACATCGTCACCCAGCTTCTGCTGTCGCGCGGAGTTGCGCGTGACGATCTGGCGCGTCATCGCAATCCTTCCTTGCGTGCCTTTTTGCCCGACCCGTCCGCTTTTCGCGACATGGACGCCGCCGCCGACCGCCTTACCCAGGCGGTGATGGCCGGCGAGACAGTCACCGTATACGGCGACTACGACGTCGACGGGGCCACCAGCGCCGCCCTGCTCCTGCTGCTCCTGCGCGACCTGGGACAGGAAGGACGCTACTACATCCCCGACCGCCTCCTCGAAGGCTACGGCCCCTCCGGCGAGGCGCTGGTGCGCATCGCGGGCGAAGGGTCGAGCCTCATCGTCACCGTAGATTGCGGCGCGATGGCGTTCGAGGCGCTGGAGATGGCTCACCAGGCCGGCGTCGACGTGATCGTGGTCGACCATCACAAGTGCTCACCCCAGCTCCCCCGCGCCGCCGCGCTGGTCAATCCCAACCGTCTCGACGAGGACGAACTGGCGGCATCCCACGGCCACCTTGCGGCAGTCGGCGTCGCCTTCCTTCTCGCGGTGGCGACCGTGCGCACCCTGCGCGGGCGCGGCTTTTTCGCAAACCGCCGCGAGCCGGACCTGTTCGCCCTGCTGGACCTGGTCGCGCTGGGCACGGTGGCAGATGTCGCCGCGCTGCACGGCCTCAACCGCGCGTTCGTGGCGCAGGGCCTCAAGGTCATGGCAAAGCGCGACAATATCGGCATGTCGGCCCTGATCGATGCCAGCCGGCTGGGCCGCGCGCCTTCTTGCAGCGATCTGGGCTTTGCGCTGGGGCCGCGCATCAATGCCGGTGGGCGCGTCGGCGAATCGACTCTTGGCGTGCGACTTCTGACTTCCACAAACCCCGACGAGGCCAAGGACATCGCCGCCCAGCTTTCCCGCCTCAACGATGAGCGCCGGGGCATCGAGCAGGCGGTGCAGGAGATGGCCGAGATGCAGCTGGACCGCCAGCACAACCGCTCGGTGATCGTCGTGTCCGGCGAAGGCTGGCATCCCGGCGTGATCGGCATCGTGGCGGGCCGCATCAAGGAAAAGACCGGCAAGCCCACTCTCGTTATCGCGATGGGCGCGGACGAGGCCGGTAACGGCAAGGGATCGGGCCGCTCGATCTCGGGCGTGGACCTGGGCGCCGCGATCATCGCCGCGCGCGAAATGGACCTGCTGGTGGCCGGCGGCGGCCATGCCATGGCCGCCGGCCTGACGATCGCTCCCGGAAAGCTCGATGCCCTCTCCGACTGGCTGGACGAGCGGCTCGCCGCAGATGTCTCTCGCGCCAGTAGCAGCCAGTCTATGCTGCTCGATCTTGCGCTCAATCCCGGCGGCCTGACCCCGTCGCTGATCGAAACGCTGGAAAGCGCCGGCCCCTACGGCATGGGCTGGCCCGGCCCGCGCGTTGCGGTCGGCCCTGTGCGCATCATGAAGGCCGACGTGGTGGGAACCGACCACTTGCGGCTGATCGTCTCCGGCCCGGACGGCGGCCGTTTCAAGGCGATGGCGTTCCGTTCAGCGGAAAGCGAGATGGGGCAGGCCCTGCTCCATGCCTCGCAAGGGCGCCGTCTATGGCTGGCAGGACGCGCCAAGATCGACGATTGGGGAAGCCGCCCTCAGGCGGAGTTGCACCTCGACGACGCTGCTTTCTGCGATTGAAAACACGATGTGAATTTTTTCTCAAACTAGGGATTGACCACTCTACCGACCCCCGGTAGAGGGCCGGTCCTGCCTCCGGCGCAACCCGGTATGGCCCCTTCGTCTAGCGGTTAGGACGCGGCCCTTTCACGGCTGAAGCACGGGTTCGATTCCCGTAGGGGTCACCATTCTTCTGAATGGTGTGGTAAACCGAAAATGGCTAATGGCCCCTTCGTCTAGCGGTTAGGACGCGGCCCTCTCACGGCTGAAGCACGAGTTCGATTCTCGTAGGGGTCACCATTTTTCGCCTCGTTCTTTGTAGGCGCAAATTCATCAAACGTAATGGTTATCTGCAGGCGCTCCAGCCACTGATGCGGCTTGCCTGGTCCAGATGCAGATGATCCGCATGCGCTGCGTTGTAGTCTGGCGACAACACCGTCGAGAACCTCGTACAGGCACTGTCACGCACCATGTGGAGGAAAGCGGCCGCTTCCTCGCCCGAAGGTCCTGAGGCTTTCCAGTCCCGCAATACCGACACCCGCCGCCCATCGGCCAAAACAAACGCGGCTATGTCGATCGCATTTCCGCGCGCATGTTCGCTCCAGTTGCCTTTGTCGCCGCCGCCGATCCGGCGGCAGTTTGCGGTGCCCAGATGCTCGATCCGCACTACCGCCTGTCCGAAGATTTCCTGCGCGGCCGGCTGGACGCCTTGGCGCAGCCACCACGCCAGTCCGGCATCTATGCTGCAAGTTGCCTGAGCGCCCGCTGGGCGCAGTGCAACGTCAAGGTGGGCCGGGGCAGCAAGGGCCTTGCGATCGGCCCTGAGGCATGCGCCCTCGCCCGCCGGAGCAAGCGCTATCGCCCCGATACCGCTGCGTTGCAGGAAAGCGCGGCACTGCGCCCTGTCGCTACGTAGCGCGGCCAGCTTGCGTTCCGTTGCCCAGCCCGGAGCGGCGTCAAGCGTCAGGGGCGCCCAGGGATCGTGCTGGGGATGGTCGTGCAGCCATGCCCGACCAGCGACAAACAGGCACCCCGCCAGCAGAATTGTAAGGACGATGCGGTCAAGCGGAGGAAAAGCCATGCACGAACAAGCCGTGGGACCGTAATTCGTTTCAGGAATCCAGCATCGCAAAGATCGCCCAGGCCAGACCGGTTGCCGCCAGGAACAGCGACCAGGACCAATGGAACCCGTATCCCTGCAAACTGACATGCTCGATCGCCAGCATTCCGCCGCGCGATCCGTTGGAACCCAATACGCCCGAAACGATCCAGGTCAGCAGCGCTCCCGGTATCAGGGCCTTGATGAAAGCCATGGCATTACACCCTCGGTAGATTCTCCTGCAGTGTCTCACCGGGCGGTTAAGCGCTGGTTAGCGCCGCATCATGCGGTTCGCGCCGATCGCAGCGCGAGTAACCCTGTGGATAAGGCCGGCATATCTTGCGGACAAAAAAAGGGGGAGCGCATTGGCGCTCCCCCTTCCTTTTGGTGCTGTCAGGGCGATGTCAGACTGCCGGCGGCGGCGCGTCGGTGTCGACCTCATGCACTTCGACGAGGCCAAGCCCGACATGGCTGCGGCTACGGCTGTAGGCATAATAGACGATTAGACCCAGGATCGCCCACCCCACAAACAGCGCGATCGTGTGGAACGAAAGGCTGAAAAACAGGTAGATACAGCCGACGATGGCCAGCGGCGCCGTGAACATCACCGCAGGGGTGCGGAACGGACGCTTGCGGGTGGGATCGGTGCGGCGCAGCACCATCACCGCGATCGACACGGCGGCAAAAGCGAACAGCGTGCCTGAGTTGGACACGTCGGCCAGCAGGCCCACCGGGAAGAACGCAGCGAAAATCGCCACGAATACGCCGGTCAGCAGCGTAATGACGTGCGGGGTGTGGAAGCGTGGGTGAACCTTGGAGAAGAACTCCGGCAGCAACCCGTCGCGGCTCATCACGAAGAAGATGCGGGTCTGGCCGAACATCATCATCAGGATGACCGAAGGCAGCGCGATGATCGCCGCTGCACCGACCAGCCAGCCGACGAACGGGTAGTCGATCTGACGCAGCGTCCACGCCAGCGCTTCCTTGGAACAGACGACGGCATTTTCATGGATGGCAGAGCAGGCCTGTGCCAGCGCCGGGGTTCCGGGTGAAAGCACTTCACCGCCAGGTCCGAAGACGGGCTGCGCGCCTACCGTGCCGATCACGCCCGCCGCTACCAGCATATAGAAGATCGTGCAGATGGCAAGGCTGCCGATCAGGCCGATCGGCATGTTGCGCTGCGGGTTCTTGGTTTCTTCGGCAGCGGTCGAAACCGCGTCAAAGCCGACGTATGCGAAGAAAATGGAGGCAGCCGCACCGGAGATGCCGGCAAAGCCGAGCGGTGCGAACGGCGTGAACTGGCCGCTCTTGATGACCGGGATCGTCAGGAAGACGAAGAAGGTGAGCGCAAGGATCTTGATGCCTACCAGCACCGCGTTGACGGTGGCGCTTTCCTTGGTGCCCTTGATCAGCAGCGCGGTGACGCAGGCTGCGATCAGCATCGCCGGCAGGTTGATGATGCCGCCGTCGAACGGACCGCGCACCAGAGCCAGCGGTATGTCGATGTTGAAGCTGGAATTGAGCCAGCCGATGAAATAGCCCGACCAGCCGACCGAAACCGCACCTGCGGCAATGGCATATTCCAGGATCAGTGCCCAGCCGACCATCCAGGCCACCGTTTCGCCCATCACGGCGTAGCTGTAAGTGTAAGCGGAACCGGAAACCGGCACCATGGCCGCCATCTCGGCGTAACAGAGCGCTGCCACAGCGCATACGAAGCCGGCGATGACGAAGGACAGCATCATGCCCGGCCCCGCCTTCTGAGCGGCTTCGGCGGTAAGAACGAAAATACCGGTGCCGATTACGGCGCCAATGCCAAGCATGGTCAACTGGAACGCGCCCAGCGACCGGTGAAGTGATTTCTTTTCAGCCGTCGCCAAGATGGCGTCGAGCGGCTTAACGCGTCCGAACATTCGTGGACCCCCGAATTTGCGAATGAAAGGAGGCTAACGACAAGCAGGCGCTTGGCAAGGGCCAACCGCCGGAGATTCCCCAGCTTCGCAACAATATTGCCTCCGTTGGACCGGAATGTTCACTCCATGAGGGTTTGCCCGGCGCGCAGGCCGAGGCTACAAGCCGGGCATGTCCACGACTTTCCAGCTCGACACCGCGACCAGCCGCGCCAATCCCACGCCCGCGCCGATGAAGCGCCTGACGGTTCCGGCGATCCGCCGGCGCAAGAAGGACGGCGTCACCGCCGAACCGATCGTCATGCTCACGGCCTATACGGCGCGGCAGGCGCAGCTTCTGGACGAACACTGCGACCTGCTGCTGGTGGGCGATAGCCTGGGCCAGGTGATCTACGGGCTGCCCTCCAGCGTGCCGGTGACGCTGGATATGATGATCGCCCACGGCGCTGCCGTGGTGCGCGGCAGCTATCATGCCGCGGTGATCGTCGACATGCCTTTCGGCACCTATGAACAATCGCCGCAGCAGGCTTTCGAGAACGCCGCCCGGCTTCTCAAGGAAACCGGCTGTGCAGGCGTGAAGCTGGAAGGCGGGACAGCGATGGCGGAGACCGTCCGCTTCCTCAATGAGCGCGGTATTCCGGTGATGGGGCATATCGGCCTCACGCCGCAAGCGGTGAACGTGCTGGGCGGCTATAACGCGCGCGGCCGCAGCGATGCGGAGGCGGCGAAGATCGTCGCCGATGCAAAGGCGCTCGACGATGCGGGTGCATTCTCCATCGTCATCGAGGGCGTGGTCGAGCCGATCGCCATCGCGGCGACGCAGGCCATTGCCTGCCCCAGCATCGGCATCGGCGGTTCGGCGCAGTGCGACGGGCAAGTGCTGGTTACCGAAGACATGCTCGGCATGTTCGAGCGCGTACCCCGGTTCGTGAAGCGCTATGCCGACATGGCATCGCTCGTTTCGCAAGCAGCAGCGCAGTATGCCGCCGAAGTGCGTGACCGCAGCTTCCCCGGTATCGAACAGACCTACCAGCCTAAATAACTGCCGCAGTCCCGGACGTGATCCGGGACCGCTGGCCAGGCCGGTCAGCCTTTTACCCGCAACTGCTTGCGTGCATTCGCGATCAGCGGTGTATTGCCGGCAATCGCCTGCGCCTTGTCCAGCAAAGCGCGTGCCGCGCCGGGCTGGCTGTCCAGCATCGCATAGCTGTATCCCAAAGCCTGGGTCGCCAACGGACTGGCGCGTTGCAGCCGGTAGGCGGCAAGTGCGCTGCCCTGCGCGGCTTCCAGGTCTCCGGTTCCGGCCTGTGCCATCGCCAGGTCGGAGAGCAGCTGAACGTCGCCTTCTGCGCCATTGTCGCGCAGCCATGACAGAATGGCACGGGCGCGGCCAAGATCACCTTCACCGATGGATAGCTGCGCGGCGGCTCGCAGCGCGGGCCGGCTGGTGGGGTTCTGCCGCAGGTATCCCTCGACCAGCTCGCGCCCGCCGCGCACATCGCGTGCCATGGCGTAGGCGGCGAAGCGCCGCTGGAACAGGCTTTCGGACATGCGGATCTCGGTCGCCAGAACGTACCGCGCCTGCGCCTCGGCGCCGTGGCCGAGCGCGAGTTGGACATCACCCGCAATCGCCTGCGCATCGTAAAACCCGGGGTCCGACTTGCGCGCCGCTTCCGCCGCGCTTTGCGCCGCGCCGGTCTGGCCAAGCTCCAACAGCTCACCGATGCGCCCCGCATCGCCAAGAATATGCAATGCGGCCACTGAAGGACGGGCAGCACGGTCGAGCAGTTCGCCCGCACGCTGGCGGTCTCCCAGCGCTTCCCAGGCCCGTGCCACCATCGTCAGGACGTAAGGCGAAGCCTCGTCATTGGCGATGTCCTCGGCAAACCTCAGGGTGGCATAGCGATACTGGCGGCCCATGCCGATGGCGCGCGCCAGCAGATCGCGTGCATGTCGATTGTCAGGCAGCGTATGAAGCACTGCCTCAAGGGCCTCGGCAGCGGCGGAAGGGTTGCCCGCCGCGATTTCCACTACCCCGCGCAGCATCTGCACACCGGGCTGGCTATCCAGCTTGCCCTTGGTGCGTATCAGCAGGCGCCGTGCCAGATCGTAATTCCCGGCGCGCGCCGCCAGCGCGGCCTGCAGATAATAGGCGCGCGGGTTCTTCGGGCTGAGTTGCAGGACCCTGCGCGTAATGGTCAGGCATTCCGTGGCATGGCCCAGTTCACCCAGTGTCGCGGCGTATTCCAGCAGGACCGACACGTCCTTGGGATCGCGCATGATCGCCTGTTCGAACCACGGGATCGCGGCGAGTAATCCGTAGCGGTCACGCACCAGCTGCCCGCGAAATTCAAGCGCAGGCACGGAGCCGGGATCGAGCGCAAGGGCGTGTTCCGCCGCATCGATGGCCAGACGGTGCTCGCCGCCCGCATAGCGCAGATGCCCGATCTCCACCCAGAGCGACGCGTCCTTCGGGATGATCGCCAGCGCCCTGTCATAGGCGCGGCCCGATGCCGGCAGGTTGCCGTCCAGCCGCTCCAGCAGGCCCAGCGTCCGCCAGCCGACGGCGGCGGTAGCGGGCGAGAAACGGCCTGGCACCAGCCATGGGCGAGCGCGATCGCGGCGCCCTTGCGCCATCAGCGCCTGCCCCATCATCGCGCTGACGTCGGGGCCGGTCGCCCCGCGTACGAGCGCGGCCTTCAGCTTTGCCTCGGCATCGATACCATCGCCGCGTGCGAGGGCTTTCGCCGCCTGCTCAACCAGCACTTCGCGCTGCGGCCGCTCACCATGCGCGGGCTGTGCGCAAAGGCCGGTGAACAGGGCGACAAGGCACAGCAAGGGGACGAGCGCCGATACGCCCAGCCATCCGGCTACCCTGCGCCCCCCGCGCCCGGCAGGTTCAGGACTGCAGATCGTACTGCTTGAGCAGGTCATAAAGGGTGGGGCGGCTGATCCCGAGCATCTTGGCGGTGCTGGAGATATTTCCCTCGCTGCGGGCCAGAGCATGGCGGATGACCTTGCGGTCCGACTGCTCGCGCGCGGTCTTGAGGTTGAGCGCGTTGACCACTTGTTCGTCGGGCTCGGCAAGGTCGAGATCGGCGGCGCTGACCAGTTTCTCGTCGGCCATGATAACCGCACGCTTCACCCGGTTTTCCAGTTCGCGCACGTTGCCGGGCCAGCCCCAGGCGTCGATCGCGGCAAGGCCATCGGCGGCGAAGCCACGCACGCGCGGGTTCATTTCCTTGGCATAGCGGTTGAGGAAGGCTTTCGCGAGCAGCGTGGGATCGCCCGGCCGCTCGGCCAAGCCGGGAATACGCACCACGATCTCGGCAAGGCGGTAATAAAGGTCCTCGCGGAACCTGCCTTCGGCGATCATTGCCTCAAGGTCCTGATGCGTGGCGCAGACGATGCGGGTGTCCACGGGGATCGATTCGCGGCTGCCGACCCGCTCGATCACGCGCTCCTGCAGGAAGCGCAGCAGCTTTACCTGAAGCTGGAGCGGGATATCGCCCACTTCGTCGAGGAACAGGGTGCCCCCTGCCGCCTGCTCGATCTTGCCATGCGTCGTCTTCACCGCGCCGGTGAAAGCGCCCTTTTCGTGACCGAACAGTTCGCTTTCGAGCAGGTTCTCGGGAATCGCGGCGCAGTTGATGGCCACGAATTCGCGCTTGGCGCGGCCGCTGGCGTCATGCAGGCCGCGCGCCAGCAGTTCCTTGCCCGTGCCGCTTGCGCCCAGCAGCATGACCGAGACATTGGTATTGGCCACCCGCTCGATCGTGCGGGCGACGCGGACCATCTCGGGCGCGGCGGTAATCATCCGGCCCAGGACTTTCTCGTCCTTCTCGACCTTTCCGGCGAGGCGGCGGTTTTCTTCCTCCAGCCGGTGAAGCTGCAGCGCGCGGCGCACGATGAGGCCCAGCGTGTCGATGTCGACTGGCTTCTGGTAGAAGTCGTAGGCGCCGTGGGCGATGGCCTGCAGCGCGCTTTCCCGCGCGCCGTGGCCGGATGCGACGACGACCTTGGTATCGGGCTTGAGCGCCATGATCTCGTCAAGGACGGCGAAACCCTCGGTGGTGCCGTCCGGGTCTGGCGGCAGGCCAAGGTCGAGCGTCACCACGTCGGGCATTTCCGAACGCAGCAGGGCGATGGCGCTGGCACGGTCCCCCGCAACAAAGACCTCGAAATCCTCGTAAGCCCACTTGAGCTGCGCCTGAAGCCCCGCGTCGTCCTCGACGATAAGCAGCTTGGGCAGACGGGCGGCGGTATCGGTCATCACGCTACCTTTTGGTCGTGGGAGGCAAGGGTCTGGTAGATATCGCTGGCAGCTGCCAGCGGAAGGCGGACCACGAAGCGCGAGCCCAGCCCTTCGCGCGATTCGACATCGAGCCGGCCGCGCATCGCCCGTACCAGTTCACGCGCCTCGAAAGCGCCGATGCCGAAGCCGCCGGTCTTGGTCGAGACGAAGGGCTTGAACAGACGGTTGCGCACGAAGTCGGCGCTCATGCCGCTACCGGAATCCAGCACTTCGAAACGAGCATTGAGACCGTCTACCGAAAGCGAGACGAAGACCGGGCTTTCCGGCCGGCTGGCGTCAATGGCGTTCTGGACCAGATGCATCAGCACCTGTTCCAGCGAATGACGGTTGGCAGTGATGACGGCGACCCGCGTTTCGGCCAGCACCACCTGCGGCGTGCCGCGGAAACGCTCCATCACCACCGAAAGCACTTCAGCCGCCGGCACCGGCTCCAGCTTGTCGACCCCGCCTGAACCATAGCGCGAAAGGCGCGCCAGAAGGGCGTTCAGCTTGTCCGACGAATTGCGCAGCGTCACCAGCATGTCGGCGCGGAAGGCCGGCTTTTCGGCATGGAGTTCGGCATTGCGGGCAAGCAGGCTGAACTGACTGGCAAGGTTCTTGATGTCGTGCATCACAAAGGCGATGCGGCGGTGGAAGTCATCGAAACGCGCGGATTCGGCAAGCGCGAGCTGGCTCGAATTCTCCGCGAGGTAGCTGGCCACCTGCTGGCCGATGACGCGCAGGAGGTCGAAATCCTCCCAGTCGAACTTGCGGGCCAGCTGCGGGCGGGCCAGCACGACCATGCCGACAAGGCGTTCGTAATGGACCAGCGGGATCATCGCCCAGGCTCGCGGATGATCGATCAGCCAGCGCGGGACGTCGTTTTCCCACTCACTGCCGGGACTGTCGCCCGTGGCGCTGCCGCGTACTTCGTCCAGGTCGCAGATGTAGCCGGTACGCTCGAAATGGCCGAGACCGCGCAGCGGGATGGCGACCGAGGGAACCTCGATCTCCGCCCAGTTCCAGCGGGCGGCAAGGGTCAATTCGCCTTGGTCGCCGGGGGTTAGAAGCAGGCCTGCGGGGCTTTCGAACACGTCGGCGATGGACTGCACCACGCGCTCGCCCAGCGGCAGGGATTCCTCGCCGCCGCTGCCGATGGTGCGGGTGAAGCGTAGCCACTCCTCGCGGTAATCGTAGCGGTGCTGGAAGAAATGCTTGGCGAGCGTAACCTTCAGCCAGGCGCGAACCCGGCGCGAGGGCAACACCACCAGCGCCAGCGCGCTTGCCAGCGTCAGAAAGGCCAGCTCGATCAGGCGCGCGAAGTTGCCGCCCGCGTAGGAAAGCCACTGCGCCACCGCGACCATGCCGACAAGGTAGACGCCGATGACAAGCAGCGAGAACGTCTGGAACGTCACCGCGCGCGACGGGCGAAGGCGCAGATCGTCACGGTTTCCAGCGGCGGCAATGGCAATGCATGCCGCCAGTGCGCCGGTGGCGATACCGCGCAGCGCAGCAATTTCGTAAGGCCAGCTGCCCGCGAGATAGGCGATCGTGTAAAGGTTGAGGTCGAATGCCCATAGCGCGGCAAGCCCCACCGCCGGCCAGCGCAGGGCTGCCCGCGATTCGCGCGGGGAACCTGCGTAAAGGTTGTGGACCAGCACCAGCCCGCCCACCGTCACCAGCAGGCGGAACATCACGTTGAATTCGAACGCCACGCGCAGGACATCGCCGTCGATCGTCAGCCGCGACAGGCCATAATCGACAGCCAGGTGCAGCATCTCGACGAAGGCAAGGGCGAAAATCACCGGGCGGATAGGAGCCAGTGTGGCATGGCGTCCGTCGCTGGCGAAAAGCCGGTAGATGACCAGCAGCCAGGCAAGGTTGCGCGCGCTTTCAACCAGCGACGGCGCGAAAACCACGGCCGGCGAGGCCGTCGCCGCAGCGCTCGCAAGGCTCCACAAGGCGGTCAGGAACAGCGCGATAACCACTGCCGTCCCCGCGCGGCCGAAACGGTCGCGGCGGGTCGCCAGCCAGATCGCCACGCTGGCCAGCGCGATCGCGCCGGTCAGGTCGAAAGCGACTCCGATGGTCTTCCACACAGCTGAAGGCCCTGCGATCATCAGCGCGCGCCCTCGCTCCACAGCACGACGCGCAGCGTCTGCAGGATGATGAGCAGGTCGAGGAACGGCGTGTAGTTCTTGGCGTAATACAGATCGTATTCGAGCTTGTGCCGCGAATCCTCGATCGAGGCGCCGTAGGGATAGTTGATCTGCGCCCAGCCGGTGATGCCCGGCTTCACCATGTGCCGTTCCGCGTAATAGCGCAGCTGTTCTTCCAGGTCGGCGACAAATTCCGGGCGCTCGGGGCGCGGGCCAACGAAGCTCATCTCGCCCTTGAGGACCGTCCAGGCCTGGGGCAGTTCGTCGATGCGGACCTTGCGGATGAACTTGCCGATGCGGGTCACGCGCGGGTCGTCCTTGGACGCCCACTGCGCGCCTGCCACTTCGGCGTCAGTGCGCATGGAGCGCAGCTTGACGACGTCGAAGCATTCACCAAACAGGCCGACGCGCGGCTGGCGATAGAAAGCGGGGCCCTTACTGTCGATCTTCACCAGCAGCGCGAACAGCACGATCACCGGCGCGGTGACCACCAGCAACAGCGCGCTAACGGCGATGTCGAACACGCGCTTGGAGGCGCTGGAAATCGCCCGGCCGGACGAAAACCCGTCGGAGAAGATCAGCCAGCTGGGATTGACGGTATCGAGATCGACGCGGCCGGTCTCGCGCTCGAGGAAGCTGGAGAATTCGTTGACGTGGACACCTGCGGTCTTGATCCGCAGCAGGTCTTTGAGCGGCAGCGCATTGCGGCGCTCTTCCAGTGCAAGCACCACTTCGCTGACGCCGAGGTTCTCGACATACCGGGTAAGGTTGTGGATCGCCCCGCGCGATATCGCCTCTTCGACCACCGGCGCGCTCTCGCTCATGGTGACGTAGCCGACGATGGCAAAGCCGCTCTCGGGACGTTCGCCCAGCACCCGCAGGCGCTGTGCCCGCTCACCCGCGCCCAGAACCAGGACGCGGCGGCGGAACGAACTGGTCCCCAGAAAAGCGCCCAGGATCAGACGGTTGAAGATCAGCATCACGATCGCGAAGGCCATCGAATAGGCCAGGGTCGAGCGCCAGAAGTTCTGCCCGCCGACAAGGAAATCCGCAAAGGACAGCGCGATCACACCCAGCGATATGGCAACCAGCAGGCGCGCGGCAGCGAACCGCTTGGATCGCAGCGCCTCTCCGCCATAAACGCCGACCGAGATCATCGAGAGCGAGATCACCGCCGCAAAGGCCGCATGGGCCCCCAGTCTGTCGACAAGCGCGCCGGGGTCGATGCCGATCTGTTCGGAGCGCAGGCGCCACGATGTCTCGTTGGCAATCGCCAGCAGCAGGACGTCAACCAGCCAGAGCAGGACGACCGCGTGCGGAATGTAATGTTTGAACAGACGAATCATCGTCGCTTACGCCATCCTTCGCAGCCGAATACCGGCCTTGCATGACGGCCTAGTGCAAAGGCTTTAACTGTCGGTTACCTTGACAGCGCAATAGCATACTTACGCAAAATCGGCCGTGTTTCGACAGGGCGTTCACAGGCAGCGATGTCGGCCCCCCTTACACTCGCCCTTATCGTTTCGGCATGAGCCGAAGCGCCGTCAGCGTCAATGCCTGCGATGCCGAGCCGATCACCTTGTCCGCCACCGGGGCCCAGACCGGGCTGTGGAGCGAGGGCATCGGGGCTCCGCCCGCTTTCGCCGCCGCCAGCTTCGCCGGGTCCGCGCCGCCCACCCACAAGATCAGCGACTTGATATGCGCCTCGTCGGCGCGGCGAAGTTCGCCGAAGTCCTCGCCCCCCATGACTGAAGGCGTGAACACGACCATGTCATCGCCTAACCGTGCCTTGAGATCCGCCACCGCCTGTTCGGTGAACTCGGGCGTGTTCCAGGTGGCGCGGGTATGCGGCTCCTTTACCGTGACCACCGGCATCTGGTCCTCGGCAATGCCGGAGGCGATCGCCTCGCCGCGCGCGATCCGGCGAATGCCGTCCAGCAGCCGCTCACGCGTCTCGTCGGAGTAACTGCGCACGGTGAGTTGCAGTCGCGCCTCGTCGGAGATGATATTGTGCCGGGTCCCGGAATGGAACGAGCCTACCGTGACCACCACCGGGTCGACAGGATTCGTCTCACGGCTGACCAGCGTCTGAAGCTTCATGACGATGGCGCTGCCCAGCACGATCGGATCGCGCGTGGTGTGCGGATAGGCGCCGTGCCCGCCCACGCCCTTCACCACGATATCGACGCTGTCGACATTGGCGAGCGCCCAGCCCTTCGCCGCGCCGACGACGCCCGCAGGTAATTCGGGCGTATCGTGGAAGGCCACCGTGTAGTCGGGCTTGGGGAAGCGGGTATATAGGCCGTCCTCCAGCATCGCCAACGCGCCCGATCCCGCTTCCTCGGCGGGCTGGCCGATCATCACCAGAGTGCCGGACCATTCGCTTTTGCGCGCGGCCAGCAGGCGCGCGGTCTCGATCCAGCTGGTCATGTGCGTATCGTGGCCGCAGGCATGCATGATTCCGCTTTCGACCCCGGCGAGCGATATGCCGCGCTTGGTCGAGGCGAAGGGTAGTCCGGTCTGTTCCGTTACCGGCAAGCCGTCCATGTCGGCGCGGATCAGGACGGTCGGCCCTGCCCCGTTCTTCAGCACCGCGACAATGCCGGTCTTGCCGACTTTTTCGGTGACCGTGAAACCAGCCTTGCGCGCGGCATCGGCCATGATCCTGGGGCTGCGCACTTCCTGGAAGCTGAGTTCCGGGTTGGCGTGGAAATCGCGGTAGATTTCCATCAGCCCCGGCATATCGCGCGAAACGCTGTCGGCGACGCTTTGCGCCTGAGCGGACACTGGAAGGCCTATCACGGCGCTGGCGAGGATGAGCAAAGGGACACGCATTGCCGCAGGCTACGTCAAGCATCCCGGCCCGGCAATCGCCGAAGGAGGGTAAGGCGGGCCGCAACCCGGCGGCCAAGTTTTTCTCGCAGGGTCGATAGAATCGCCTGAATGGACATTCTCTACCAAATGCGTAGATTGGTCCTCGAACGGAGGGTCCGCCTTTCGTTTCCGCGGCATTTGATTCTGTCAGCTTGCTCCGCGTCACCAACCGCTAAAGCGCACGAAACCAAGGCGACAACGCCGGCTTCGTGCCTCCCGTAAGGAGATACGAAATGTTCGATGACCTTCCTCCCACCACTTCAACGGTCCTTCGTGCAAGGCCCACGGTGAGCCCGCGCTTCACGCACCCCTCATGGCGCGCCAGCTTCGAGCCGACGCCCGGCAGCGGCAGCACCGCAATCCGCAGTGCCGGCGACTTCTGGTCGCGGCTCGGGCTGTAACGGCTCAGGGCGACATCGGACGTCCCGGGTTTCGATGTCGCCCGTTCAGGAAACTTGTGTAAGACTGGCCTTTACGTGAAGACAGCTCTCATCATCCGCCACGTTCCCCACGAAGGGGTTGCCGGTTACCGCCAGCCCATCGAGGACGCGGGATACGCGGTATCGCGCATCGACGTGACCGACCCCGAATTCGCCATGCTCGATTTGCGCCAGCCGGACTTGCTCATCATGATGGGCGGGCCGATGGGTGTCTACGAACAGGACCGGCACCCCTGGATCACCTGCCAGCTGCGCCGCCTAGCCCTGCGGCTGGAGGCTGATCGGCCGACGCTGGGCGTCTGTTTCGGCGCGCAGATGATGGCCAGCGCCCTGGGCGCTCAGGTTTATCCGGGCCCGGCCAAGGAAGTGGGTTTCCATCCGGTCGAGGTGCATGGACATGCTGCCGATGGCCCCTTGCGCCACGTCCGCGAAGTGCCTGTGCTGCACTGGCACGGCGACACTTTCACCCGGCCCGAGGGGGTGGACGTGCTGGCCTCAAGCACGCTCTACGAACACCAGGCATTCCGGCGCGGCGCGAACCTGCTGGCGCTCCAGTTCCACGCCGAGATGGGCGAGGACCCGCGCTTCGACGCCTGGATGGACCAGTGGCCCGAAGCTGTGGTGGAAGCGGGCGGCTGCCCGAACGCACTGCGCGATGCCCATGACGAACTCGGCCCCGGCGCGGTGGCGGCTGGACGCGCGATGATCGCGGATTGGCTTTCCGCGCTGAACTGAACGGAGCCGCCGCAACGTCCTTCCGTTTCAACAGGCCCTGCTTCAAGGCCGTTTCGGCGGCAGCGACTGGCCTTTCCCGCAAGGCCGACGTAGCCTGCCGATCGTTCGATAACGCGAGGCGGAAATGGCCGAAGGATATTCGACGCAGCTGCCGAATCGTAACCTCAAATTCTCGGTGGCAGTAGCCATTCGAGGCCTGCGCGGCGCACTGGCCGGTTTCTTCCCCGTCGCCGTGTTCGCGCTGGTGCTGGTCTGGGCGATTGCCGCCTGGGGGCTGGTCGCAGGCATAATGCTGGGAAGCGTTCTTGCCGGCGTTGTCGCATGGGGGGTGGTCAGGACCATGTCCGCCTACCCGTCTCTGCAATGGCTGGCCGCCACCGCAGTAGGGACCGTGCTGATCCTTTTCGTGGTCTCGATCTTCCAGGCGCCTTAGCCGGTCAAGAAAGTGGTGCCCCTGGCCCGACTCGAACGGGCACGCCTTTCGACAAACGATTTTGAGTCGTTCGCGTCTACCATTCCGCCACAGGGGCACGGACAAGCCGGGGACGCTTAGACGTGCCTGCGATACGGTTCAAGCCCGTCTGCGTTAAAAAGACCAGTCCATCGCAACATGAAGCAAACGGGACTTCATGGCGCCCTTGCGTGAGCCCAAAGTGCCGATCTCGAAGCGCGGACCGTCTTCGTCTGGTTGGTAGGTCAGCCGCAGTTTCACTTTCTCGCGCCTCGTCGGCGCGGAATCGCTGCCCAAGGCGTGGGAGCGAATCGTTTGGCGGGCCGCTGGCAGGGAGCGGCCATTCACGGCGCGAAGGTCGAAACCGCCGTCCGCCGGGGCCTCGGCCATGGCGGGCACCGGCATTACCGCAAAGGCCAGCACCAAGGCGCATCGGCGGGGGGCATGGTGACGAAGGTCAGGGCGTTCCATGGCCCAGTGTCATCGCATCGCTTGCGGAAACTACCGCGTCGATTGCGTTTCAGTTCGGAGACGGGCGTTCTCGGTGCGACGAAGTGATTGTATTTCGCGGCGAATCGAAAACGCCGCCCGGGACCTTGTCCTGGACGGCGTTCTGGAAATCCGAGTTGGCCGTCCGGACACAGCCGGGCGGCACAGGTCCCGCATTACTTGAGGGCGTTCACCACCAGCTTGTGCAGGCGTGAATGCAGCACGTCGTTGCCGGCGAGGATTTCGGTGTCGTGGTAAGGTCCGCTGCGGCCCTTCCAGTCGGATACGAAGCCGCCGGCCTCACGTACCAGCAGGCATCCTGCGGCCGTGTCCCAGGGCTTGAGATCGGCTTCCCAGAAACCTTCGTAGCGGCCCGAGGCCACCCATGCGAGGTCCAGTGCGGCCGAGCCGAAGCGGCGGATACCGGCAACCTGTGGCGCAAGCGCGTGGTAGATCTTGGTCCACTGGCCGGGGTCGCCGTGACCCGCAAAGGGAATGCCGGTGGCGATCACGCTCTCGTCGAGGTGGCGACGCGAGGATACGCGCAGGCGGCGGTCCTGCAGCCAGGCGCCGCGTGCCTTTTCGGCCCAATAGCTCTCGTCGGTAACCGGGTTGTAGATCAGGCCCGCCGTCACTTCGCCCCAGCCATTGCCGTCGAGGCGCGGCTCCTGCACCGCGATCGAGATCGCGAAGTGCGGGATGCCGTGGAGGAAGTTGGTGGTGCCGTCGAGCGGGTCGACGATAAAGCGCGGCATTCGCGGATCACCCTCGATCTCGCCGGCTTCCTCGAACAGGTAGCCCCAGTCGGGCCGCGCGGCGCGCAGTTCGTCCCAGATCGTGCGCTCGGAAGCCTGGTCGGCCTTCGAGACGAAGTCTGCGGGGCCCTTGCGGCTGACCTGCAAGTGCTCGATTTCGCCGAAATCGCGGCGCAGACGGCTGCCGGCCTTGCGGGCGGCCTTCTCGATGACGCGGATGAGACCGGAAATGGCGGCCATGACTGTACTTCGCTCCTATGTCCGGCGCCGCTGGCGCCGGCCTATCTGTTATTATCGACCGGTGGTCGGGGCGGCCGGCGACGGCTGAGTGGGATCGCCCTTGTAGCCGCAGACCGCCGTGAGAACCGCGAAGACCTCGGCGGGCTTGTCGCGCTGAACCTTGTCGGCGTTCTCGGCGATGACCTTGTCCACACCTTCGCTGATCTTGCCCAGCGAGTTCTCGTAAAGGCAGCCGACGAGTGCGGACTTCGCCTCTTCCTTGACCTGGTCGGACTGCAGAGCGCTGATCAGTACCTTGAGGTAAAGGACGGCGTGCTCGGACTGGGCAACCTGCGCGCCTGCGGCCGGAGCCGCAGACTTCGTCGCAGGAGCGGCCTTCTTGGCGGGTGCGGCCATGGCCGGAACGCCGCCGGCAACCAGTCCGGTCGCGGCAAGGGCAAGGAAAAGTGCGCGCATCAGTCAGCCTTCTTCACGTAGGACTTCTCGTAGACGTCGACGATGATGCGCGTTCCGCTGCCAATGTGCGGCGGCACCATCACCCGAACGCCATTGTCGAGAATCGCGGGCTTGAAGCTGGAAGACGCGGTCTGTCCCTTCACCACGGCGTCGGCTTCGACGATGGTGGCCTCGACCTGCTCGGGCAGCTGCACCGAAATCGGGCGCTCTTCCCACATTTCGAGATTAACCTGCATACCGTCCTGCAGGAAGGCGGCAGCCTCGCCCAGAAGGTCGGCCGGCAGCGAGATCTGGTCGTAGTTCTCGGTGTCCATGAACACCAGGTCCTCGCCCTCTGCATAGAGGAACTGGAAGTCCTTGGTGTCGAGACGCACGCGCTCGACCGTGTCGGCGCTGCGGAAGCGCACGTTGGTCTTGCGGCCATCGATCAGGTTCTTCATCTCGACCTGCATGAAGGCACCGCCCTTGCCGGGCTGGGTGTGCTGCGTCTTCGCGACCTTCCAGATGCCCTTTTCGTATTCAAGGATGTTGCCGGGACGGATATCGACGCCGCTGATCTTCATGGTTCGTGCCTTCGATGCGAAAGAGCTTGAGGGACGGGCCGCTGCCGTTGACGACGACGATACGTCCCTTGGAAAGCCTGCGCCCTTAGACGAGGCAGCGAAGCATGGCAATTGCTTCGCGCCGATGCTAGCCAATCGCCATGATCCGCATCGCCAGCCGAACTCCGCTCGCCCTTCCCTCAGGCCTCGTCGCCGCAGCGCTGCTGCTTGCGAGCAGCGGATGCGCCGCCAATGCACCGCCGCCGCCGGTTCCGGGCGGCCCGATCTCGACCCTGCCGATCGGCACGTATACCTGCGAACTGCCGGGAGACGCCGGCGGCGCTCCGGGCAAGCTGGTGCCGGAATATGAATTCCGCATCGTCAATTCCTCCAGCTACAAGGCCGGCGGCATTCGCGGCAGCTATCTGTTCGTGGGTGACCGGGTGACGATGACCGGCGGCAAGCACAAGGGCCTCAGGCTCCACCGCATTTCCTCCAACTTCCTGCGCCAGGTGAAGGACGACGGCAGCGACGGCGAAATGCGCTGCGTCCTCTCCGCGCACAACTGAGGCGCTGATCGCGGGGGCGGTTTGCCCCCGTACACGCCCTGACATAGCTCGTTGGCAGAACAAAAGCCGGGAGCAGGCCATGGATCTTCAACTGGGCGGCAAAGTCGCCATTGTCACCGGCGCAACGGCCAATATCGGCCGCGCCGTAGCGCTCGATCTTGCGGCGGAAGGGGCGATCCCGGTCCTCGTCGGGCGCGACGTGCAGGCAGGCGCGAGGCTGGTAGAGGATTGCCTCGCGCGCGGCGCCGTCAATGCCGTCTTCGTCGCCGCAGACCTGCTCGACCCCGCTTCACCCGCGAAAGTGCTGGACGCTGCCGACCGGCTCGGCCCGCCCGCGGTGCTGGTGAACAACGTGGGCGGCAATGTCGACCAGGGGCTGTTCGTCGATTCCGATCCGGGCAAATGGATGGCCGACATCGACCTCAATTTCGGCACCGTGCTGCGCATGACCCATGCCGCTTTGCCCGGCATGATCGCGCGGCGAGCCGGCGCCATCGTCAACGTCGGTTCCACCGCCGCGCTGGTGGGGGATTACATGCTGCCGGTCTATTCCGCCGCCAAGGGCGCGGTGCACAGTTTCACGGTGGTGCTGGCCAAAGAGGTCGGCCGCCACGGCATCCGCGTCAACGCCATCGCGCCCTATGCAACGGTCCCCACCGACCCGGCGAGCCTGAGTGCAGGCAGCCGTTTCAATCCCGAAAGCGGCATGTTCTCGCAAGGCGCTGCCAGCGTGAGCGAGGAGGACCGCGCGATCCGGCAGCGCCGGACGTTCGTGAGCAAGCCCTTCGCCTCGCCGGAAGAAATGGCCGCGATGGTGGCCTTCCTAGCCTCGGGCCGGGCAAGTTTCATCACCGGGCAGGTCTACCCCGTCGACGGCGGCGCGCTGCTCTGAGCACATCGAAAGGACCACGAGAATGGCCATAGACGAAAGCGCGCTTCAGGCCCTGATCGACAAGGATGCGATCCGCGAACTGGTACTGCTCTATTCCCGCGCGATCGACCGGCAGGACATCGCCCTGCTGCGCGATCTCTACACCGAGGACGCGACCGACAGCCACGGCGACAGCTTCGACGGCCCCGCACCGGAATACTGCGACTTCATCGCGCGCGCATTTCCGTACATGCCCTATTCGGGCCACCACGTATGCAATCACCTGATCGCGGTGGAAGGCAATGACGCCAGCGGCGAGGTCTATGGGCTTGCCTACCATCTCATCCCCGCCCGTGAAGGCGGCGGCGAGGAAGATTTCATGGCGGTGCGCTACCTCGACAACTACCGCCGCTGCCCGGATGGCCGCTGGCGGTTTTCCAAACGCGTCGTGACATACGACTTCAAGGTGCGCCGCCCGTTCGAAGGTGGCGGACTGCTGGGCCTTGGCGAACGCGATCCCAGCTATGCGCTCTGCACGCAAACGCTGTTCGCGCGGGGGCCACGCGGCTGACCCGCGCCGTCCGGAGCGTTTCACACAGGCGTCATGCATCCTTTTGCCTGCTGGCTCATTGCTAGGCGCGGGCGCGGTATGCGGCAGCAATCGTGCACGCCGCAGGCTGCCCGGAGGACATACATGCCAGAAAGCGTAAAAGTCGGCGTTCTCAACGATATGGCCGACTTCTCCGATCTGGACGATAGTGCCCCGGTTCCGGGCGACGTCACCGGCTGGCTGGAGCGCGAAATCGCAGCCCTGCGCGAAGCGGGCCGCTTCCCCGCCGCAGTGGAGTTCATTCACGCCTATGGCCTGGGCCTGCCTTCGGGCACGGCGGAGGCGGTGGAGACCGCCTATCGCCAGTTGGCCGATGCGGGCGTCAGCCTGATTGTCGGCCCGGCCATCGGCGACAATGCACTGGTGGCTACCCCGCTGGCCGAGCAATTGCGCATTCCGACCATCAACTGGGCCGGGGCCGAGCGCGCGCGGGGCCGTTACATGTTCCATCATCAGGTCGGCAGCCACGAGGACGAATCGCTGGTGATCGCGCGGCACATGGCGATGCTGGGCTGCCGGCGCCTTGCCGTCGCCTACGACATCTCGCCGATCGGGACGCGGCATCTCAAATACCTCGAAAGCGAAGCGCGCATCCTTGGCATCGAGATCATCGCGAAGGAGGGCATGTCCCCCCTTACCGACGATGCCGCCGCGCTGGTCGACGCCCTGCTGGAGGGCGCGCCGGACGGCGTGGTCTACCTCGGCCTTGGCATCTCGGCGCCAGCGGTCGCAAAGGCGCTTTCGGCCTGCGCGTGGCCGGGGCCGAACATCATGAACACGGCGGGCCTGCGCGGTTATCACGGCACGTTCGCGCACGACTGCGACGGCTGGTTCTACATCGACATGCATTCGGACTCGAACACCACCCTGCAGGCGCAGATGGCGCAGCTTGGCGCACCGCGCCAGCAGGCACTTGCCGTCGCCAAAGGGCATGATCTGGGCCGCCTCGTCGCCGAGGGGCTGGCCCGCGCTACCGACCTTTCGCGCGAAGGCGTGCGCATCGGGCTGGAACAGGTAAAGTGGCTCCCCGCCGCCGAGGGCTGCGAAGGCACCCTGCTCGGCTTCGGCGTCCAGGATCGCGGGGCGCTGCACGGGCGCTACCTCGTCGTGCGTCAGTGGCTGGGCGGCGAGACGCGCGAAGTAACGGCCTGACTGGCCAGTCACCCTCAAAACTCCTCGAACAGCCCGCTGCGCTCATCCTGAGCGAGACCGCGCCGCTCATCCTGAGCCTGTCGAAGGACGGAAACTTCGGGCTCCGCTTCGGGGCCTTCGACAAGCTCAGGCTGAGCGGGGCGGAGAGGCGCGGTCGACGGGCGGCTTTTGGATGAGCGGATCGAAAGGCGTACCTACATCGACGGGGCATAGCCGCCGTTGAGCGGATATGTCTGCCCGGTGATCCATTCCGCCGCGTCCGAGCAGAGGAACGTCACCAGCCCGGCGACATCGGCGGACTTGCCGTAACGCCGGATGGTGTAACGCGCCAACTGCGCCTTGGCCTGATCGCTGGCCATCAGTTCGGCCAGCTGCTCCTCCGGCATGTCAGGCATCAGCGAGGACAGCGACACCGCGTTCGAGGTCACATTATAGCGCCCCAGTTCCTTGGCGATCGAGCGCACGAAGCCCTGCGCGCCCGCCTTGGCAGAGGCATAGACAGCTAGCTTCGGCTCACCCACCCGGCCGGAATCCGACACGATCGTCACGATCCGTCCACGCTTTGCCGCCACCATATTGGGAATGAAGGCGAAGCAGGCATTGTAGACGCCGTACAAGTTGGTGCGCAGGTAACGGTCCCAGGCGGCCGGATCTTCCTCCCAGAAGTTCAGCGCCGGGCGCAGCGAACCGCCCGGCCCGGCCATGCCTGCGTTGTTCACCAGGATCGTCGCAGCCCCCAGCTTGTCCCTGATCGCCGCATCTGCCGCCTTGATCGCATCCAGATCGTCCACGTCGAACGGCACCGCCAGCGCAGGAACGCCAGTCGCGCGGATTTCCTCTGCCACCGCCTCGGCCCGTTCCGGCACGAAGTCGTTGACGGCAATGCCCCCCGCATTGTGCCTCGCCAGTTCGAGCGCGATGCCGCGCCCCGCGTTCTGTCCCGCGCCGGTGACCACGGCGACTTGTCCGCCAAGGTCCAGAATATCGGGCGTGCTCATTCCATCCGCTCCCATTCGTATCGTTGCTGCGACTATAGAGAGCATTCACTATCCGATGGGAGCCTCAGCGGATTGGTCTGCCGAACCATCCTCCAGACGATGCCCGCGGCGACGACGGCATAGTTACCCCGCCAGTTTCGCCTCCATGGCGGCGATCTCGGAACGCAGCCACATCGTCTCCGAGAGGTTCTTGCCCCCGCTGGCCGCGAGCAACGCTTCATGCGCGGCCTTGCGGACCTTGAGCGCCTCGGCATTGCCGGGCTCCGCATTGAGGGCGATGTCGGTCAGGTGAACCGCCTCCAGCGCCGCGCCGCCGTCCAGTTTCGCCTGCGCGCGCTGCGCCAGTTTCGCCGCGCCGCCCGCCAGTTCGGCGAGGTCGGCATCGACGCTGCTGCGCGGTACGCCGTAAAGCGCCGTGGTGCCGTCCTCGTAGTGTAGCCAGCCCGAATATTCGCGCCAGATCGACTTGACCGCCCAGCTGCCCTTGCCGTGGAATTCGCCGATCTGCAGCCCTTCCGGCCACGCGAATTCGCGCATGAGGGTATGCACGTCCTTGCCTGCCTTCATGCCTTCCAGCGTATAGTCGCGCACATGGCTGACGGCGGCGTGCAGTTTGTCGAGGTCGGCGCGGATGCGCTCCTTGCCCCGGATCGCCTCGCCATGCCCGGTGACGACGATCTCGGCCCCGAGCGCACGGACCGTCTCCAGCGACTTCAGGTAATTGCGCACCAGCCGCGGCTTGTCGCCGCGCAGGGTGTTGAGGAAAGGCATCGAAAGCCAAACCGGCCCGAAGACATTGCCGGTGAAGGCGATCTTCTCCTTGGGCATCCACACGGTGAGATTGTCAATCGTCTCGCCTTCGGGGGTGGAGATCAGTTCGAAGGTACGCTCACCCAGTTCCACCGTCAGGCGGCGGTCGACAAGGATATCCGGCTCGACATGCGGCGGCGCCTTGGGCGCGGAGCCACGCTTGAGGGTGGAGCCCCAGAGCTTCCCGCTCCTGGGGCCGAAGAACGATTGAAGCCCGTTCATGTCCGCAAGCGCTTCGTTGAAGCCGGGGCCGCCGATGACCTGGGTGCCCTCCTCCACGAACTCGGGCAGGCCGCCGTAATGATCGGCGTGGCTCTGCGTGATTATCACGAAGGCCAGCGGGCCCGTGCGATGCGGGGTAAGCAGGCGCCGGGTACGCTCGGCATTGTCCATGAAGCCGGTGTTGATCATCACGTCGCCCTCGCCGGTGGTGACGAGATAGGCGTTGGAGATGTCGTTGGCCTGGAAGATGAAATCGGTGACGGCGATCGCCTCCACCTGCTCGTCTCCCGAGCGGACGAGGTCGGCCAGCTTCGGCGCGGATTGCGTGGTTGCGTTCATGTCAGGCGTCCTCAAACTGTATCATGACTTTGGCGGACTGCGGCGTGGCGGCGATTTCCAGCCCGTGCAGTACGTCATCAAAGGGCAGCTTATGGCTTATCATCGCCGCGATCTGGTTCTTGAGGCGCGGCATCGCGGCGATCACCTCGGGCATTTCGGTGGGGTAGCCGACCGCCGTGGTGATGGTCATCTCGCTGGTCAGCATGCGGCCAACTGGAAATTCGATGGGCTTCATGTAGGCCGCCGTTATCACCAGTCGGGCGTGGAACTTGGCCATCATGACGACCTGCGTCAGGATGTGCGGCGCGCCTGCCGCATCGATGAAGGCATCGGTGCCCACGCCCACGCGGTTGAAGCTGGGCACTTCGCCGTGCAGCCTTGCCAGTTCCGCGCGCAGGTCCACCTTGCTCGGGTCCAGCGCTGCCTGGACGCCGATGGCGCGGGCACGTTCCAGCCGCTCTTCCGAAAGGTCCAGCGCCACCACCTCGTTCACGCCCCGGTCCTTCAGCCATAGCAACATGCCAAGGCCGATCGGGCCGCAGCCGAACACCACCACCTTGTCGCCCGGCTTCACCTCTGCGCGGTTGACGCCGTGCATGGCGACGGCGAGCGGCTCGCACATCGCCGCTACGTCGAAATCGACGCCTTCCGGGATCGGCAGGATCGATGTGCCAAGCTGGGCCTCGCGTACCAGCAGTTCTTCGGTGAAGGCGCCTTCCGGGCCGCCTGAACCGATGTTGCTGGGGGTCATCATCGGATTGACGATCACTGCATCGCCTACGGCAATGCCGCTGACGCCGGAGCCGACCTGAAGCACTTCGCCCGCACCTTCATGCCCCAGCGCGGTCTGCCCGCTCGGCTCGGCAGGCATTCCACCGATCTTGATATAGGACAAGTCGCTGCCGCAGATGCCCACCGACTTCATCCGCACGACCACGTCGTTGGGACCAGCCTCGGGCCGCTCATATGTATCGAGGCGGACGTCGCCGACACCGTGGATGTTCAGACGCTTCATCGCTTCTCTCCTCTCACGTTCTCGTCAATCGGGGCGTTACGGCCGCACCATGTATCCACCATCGATGGCGATGGTTTCGCCCGTCATGAAACTGCTGGCGTCCGAGCACAGGTAGGCGCCGATGCCCTCGAAATCGGCGGGGCGACCGGTGCGCTTCATCGGGATCGTCGGCGCGAAGTGCTGGGCCACGGCATCGGCGCGGGGCCCCTCGCCCATCATCGGCGTCATGACCAGCCCCGGCGCGACCACGTTGGCGCGTATGCCCAGCGGCGCAAGTTCGATCGCCAGGCATCGGATCGCCGCCGCCACCGCCGCCTTGGAGGAGGCGTATTCCATCTTCCCCGGCAGCCCCTGAAACAGCGAGAGCGAACCGCAGGCGACGAGCGAGCCGCCAGTTTCGTCGCCCGCTTCCACGCGCTCCTTCATCAGCCGGGCACCTTCGCGCAGGGTGAAGAAAGCGCCGTGCAGCGCGGTCTTCTGGAATTCGTACCAATGCTCCGTCGGCATGTCGAAAACCGAGTTATAGCGCGGTGATGCCCCCGAATTGGCGAATACGCAGTCTACCCGGCCAAAGTCCGCCATGACCTGAGCGAAGCCGGCCACGATGTTAGCCTCCTCGGAAACGTCGACCTGATACGCGATGACTTTGCCCGCGCCGGCAGCCTCAAGCTCTGCCTTGGCTTTGGCGCTTTTCTCGGCGTTGCGGGCCCAGATCGCCAAGTCGCCTCCCATTCTTGCGACGCCCATGGCGAAACCGAAGCCGATGCCGCCATTGCCGCCGGTCACCACCGTCACTTTGCCCGTGCAGTCGAAAAGGCCTGTCGCCATCAAAATTTCCCTCGATCCCAGTCGCGCGGCTTTTTCGTCACGCTTTCGTAGCGGCGATGTTCCGCGTCGGCGGCTTGTCCGGCAAGCGCGGGGGACATAGAGTTCCGGCCCTAAGATGGCGTCCGGGACACATTCACCAGGCGCGCGCGCAGGGAGGCAGGAGGCATGACGGTAACCGAAGCTGTACGCCCGACGATGTGCATCGACGCGCATCTCGAAACGGACGGCGTGCGCGCCGAGATCGTGCGCTTCGAAATACCCGAACCGACCGACAGCCTTCATGCAGTGAGCCAGGGCTACCACGTCAACATGTGCCTCACCCCGCGCCCGCTACAATCGCGCGGAGGCTATCGCCGCCGCTGGGGCCCGCACCGGCTGGAACGGCTGGGCGACGTCTTCGTGCTGCCCCCTGGCGAGGAACTGTTCGTGAAAGGCGGCAGCGGGCGGCAGGCCTCGCTGATCTGCACCATCGATGCCGGACTGGTGCACGAACTGGTCGGGCGCGAACTGACGTGGGACGATTCGCACCTTGCCGCCGCGCTCGATATCTCCAGCGCGCAGATGCGGGCGCTGCTGTTCCGCATCACCGCCGAAGTGCGCCACCCCGGCCTTGCGGCGCACAGGATGCTGGGGTTCCTGGGGTGTGAACTGGCGATCGAACTGGGCCGCCACTGCCTCGAAGTGGCGGAGCGGCCAGTGACGGGCGGCCTTTCCGGCTGGCGGCTGCGGCTGATCGACGAACGCCTTGCCGACGATCTCAGCGCGCCGGGGCTAGAGGAACTGGCGGCGCTCTGCGCGCTGTCCGTGCGCCAGTTGACGCGGGGTTTCAGGGTCAGCCGCGCCTGCTCGATCGGCGACTATGTCGAACAGCGCCGCATGGAGGCCGCCAAGCGGCTCCTGATGGAGGGAGAAAGCGTAAAGACCATCGCCTTTTCGATGGGCTTCGCATCACCCTCCAGTTTCACGTTTGCGTTTCGCCGCGCAGTGGGGGCCAGCCCCAGCACCTTTCGCCAGCGGCAGGGGCGAGTGCTGGCATGATCGCGTCGGGTCTTGACCCGAACTCTACATAACGTCCCGATCTGGCGGGCCATGTGCATTGCCAAGCCTTGGCCCCGGCGCGCTATCCTTGGCCCATGAACGGCTGCCCAAGCGGCCGCGCCGGGAAGAGGACAACCACATGGCAAGCACCGTAACCGACCAACTCGTGGCCGATGCGCTCATCGAACAGGCGATGACCGAAACCGGCATCGACGCCTTCGACAGCGATACCTACCGCGAGGGGCTGGACGCCTTCACCGCCTCGTTTAACGAGGGCATCGCCAATGGTTGGATGAGCGAAGGCGGCATCGCCCGCGCGCGAAACGACACGCTCCACTACCTGCGCGGTCGCCTCAAGGTATCGCAGTATCTGCGCGACAATCCCGAGGTGCTGGACCGCCCGGTTGAGCGCCCCGTCTTCGTCATGGGCGTTCCGCGCACCGGCACCACGCTGATGTCCAATCTGCTGGCCGCCGACCCTGCCCGCCGCTCGCCCCTGACATGGGAGATCGACGATCCCGTGCCGCCGGTCGCCTCGGACGCGCTGCTCACCACCGATCCGCGCGCAGTGGGCCGCTTGGCGCAGGAGAAGGCCGCGCTGGAAGCCAACCCCGGGATGGCCAAGTATTATCGCGGCTCGGCGGTCTATCCCAACGAATGCGTGTTTTTCATGGCCCACGATTTCAAGACGCTGATGATCGAGTCGAAAGGCAAGCTGCCCGCGTACAAGGACTTCATCTTCTCGTGCGACATGACCAGCGCCTATGAGTACCACAAGAAATTCCTGCAGGTGCTGCAACACCACACTGGCGGCGTCTGGAACGTCAAGAAGCCCAGCCATGCGCTGTGGCTTGAGACAATCTTCAAGGTCTATCCCGATGCCCGCGTGATCTGGACCCACCGCGATCCCTTCACCGCGACCGGCTCGCTGTGCTCGATCATCTCGCTGAGCCACCAGGCGCACATGGGCCAGATCGACGCCGAATGGCTCAAGGCGGACTACCCCTGGCAGGCAGCCGAACACGCCAACCGCATCATGGATTTTCGCGACAAGTTCGGCGAGGACAAGATCATCGACGTCCACTACGCCGATCTCGTGGCGGACCCGGTGGGCGCGACGAAGAAGGTCTACGCCGAGCTGGGCGACGAATGGACCGCCGCAGCCGAAGCCGGCGTGCAGAAGTGGGTGGACGACAACCCGCAGGACAAGTTCGGCCGCCACGAATACAAGCTGGCGCAGTACGGGCTGACCAAGGCAGACCTGGAACCGTTGTTCGAACGCTACCTGTCGCGTTACGACGTCGCGCGGGAGGGCTGAAATGCTCGAAGGCATCCACTACCAGAACGCCTATATGTGCGATGACATCGAGGCAGGCATCGCCCTGTTCCGGGGCCGCGGCATGACGAAGGAGCCGGTGATCATCCCCGTCGACCAGACGGTGCTGACGCCGGCGGGGCCCAGGCGTCAGAAGGGTCGCATCTGCTTCATCTGGATCGGCGAACTGCAGTACGAGTTGATCGAAAACGAGATCGACGAGGTAGGCATCTACGCCAACTGCCTCTCGAACGGCGGCCCCTTGCGCTTTCACCACATCTGCTTCCGCGTGCCCGACTGGGAGGACTTCCGCGCCCGCGTCGATGCGCAGGATTTTCCTGTAGCAATGGAGCGCGACCTTACCGGCGAGCCGGAGGGCGGGCTGAAGTTCCTGTACCTCGATGCCCGCAAGGTGTTCGGGCACTACATCGAATATACATGGATGCCCGAGCCGACGTGGCAGCATATCCGGGCGATGTGAGGGCGCTTACGTTCGTAGCGCAATTTGATCCGCTCATCCTGAGCCTGTCGAAGGAGGAAAACCTCGCGCTGCGGTGCGGGGCCTTCGACAAGCTCAGGCTGAGCGGTGACGGGGTGGCGGCAGAATATAAGCGCTGAAACTCAGGCCATCTCCGCCGCCACGTCCTTGTAGAGCGTCGTCCTCTGGCGCAGCTTGCGCCCCACGCTTTGCGCTGCGCTGCGCATATCCGCCACGTCCGCAAGCTGCCCGTGCGAAGCGCCCGCCGCGCGGCTGATACTTTCGTCCATCAGCACGCCACCAAGGTCGTTAGCCCCCGCTGCCAGCACCGCCGCCGCGCCGTCCATGCCCAGCTTGCACCACGACACCTGGATCGACGAAATCGCTCCGTGCAGCGCCAGCCGCGCGACCGCGTGCATCATCACCGCCTCGCGCCACGTCGGCCCCTTGCGGCTGAGCCCCTTGCGGTAGAACGGCGCTTCCATGTGGACCAGTGGCAGTGGCACGAATTCGGTGATACCGCCGGTGTCGAGTTGCAGGTTGCGCAGTTCAGCCAGGTGCCGCGCCCAGTGGCGAGGGTTTTCAAGGTGCCCGAACATGATCGTCGATGTCGTGGGCAACCCCACCCGGTGCGCCGAACCGACCACGTCCAGCCATTCGCCGGTCGTCAGCTTGTCGGGGCAGATCTGCGCGCGGATATCGTCGCACAGGATTTCCGCCGCTGTACCGGGCAGCGAGCCCAGCCCCGCATCACGCAGGCGCGTAAGGTAATCCGAAACCGGCATTCCCAGCGTGCGCGCGCCCTGGCTCACTTCGAGCGGCGAGAAGGCGTGGACATGCAGGTCCGGGCAGGCGTCCTTCACCGCGCGCAGGATCGCAAGGTACGTGTCGCCGGTATAGCTGGGATGGATGCCGCCCTGCAGGCACACCTCGGTCGCCCCGCGTGCCACCGCCTCGCGCGCGCGGGATGCGATTTCGGAGAGGTCGAGGTTGTAGGGCTTGTCGCGCAAACCCGCCTTGCTACTGGTCTTGCTGAAGGCGCAGAACGAGCAGGCGTGGGTGCAGATGTTGGTGTAATTGATGTTGCGGTTGACGACATAGGTCACGACCTCGCCGTTGACCTCCGCTCTCAGCGCATCGGCCGCCTCGACCACCGCCTGAGCCGCGCTGCCACGCGCCGCGAACAGCGCGGTAATGTCGTCCTCGCCGATACCGCCGCCGCCTGCAGCACGGTCGAGGATACGGTGGATACGGCTGGCGACCGGTCCTTCGTACCGGCGGCCCAGCGGCGCGTGGACGGTGCCCGGCACGGGCTGCGCCATGCCGGGGCTCCAGGCACTGTCGCGGCCCAATCCTTCGGAGTCGGCAAGGCGCAGCACGGCGGGACGGATCGCCGGCTCCAGCCAGCCGCCTTCCGCGATGAAGCGCGGGTAGACGGTCAGCCGTTCGACCAGCGGCATTCCGACGCGGGCGCAGATGGCTTCGAGGCGGTCGATCTCGGGCCACGCGGCCTCGGGATTGACATGGTCCTGCGTGACTGGGGAGACACCGCCCCAATCGTCGATCCCGGCATCGATCAACTCGCAGAGGCGTTCGTCGTTGAGGTTGGGCGGGGCCTGCACGGAAACCTCTGCGGGCAACACGATGCGCGCGGCCGCGATGGTGCGCAGGAAATCCGCCTCGCTTGCCTCGGCCGCGCCGGACATCTTCGTGCCGGGCTTGGGGCAGAAATTCTGGACGATGACTTCCTGCAGGTGCCGATGGCTCAAGTGCAGATCACGCAGCGCGAATAGCGCCTCGATGCGTTCCTCAGCCGTTTCGCCTATGCCGATGAGGACGCCGCTCGTCGTCGGCACCCCCGCCCGGCCCGCCGCCGCCAGCGAGGCGAGACGCACCGCCGGCACCTTGTCGGGCGAACCGTGGTGGCACATGCCCTTGTCCATCAGCCGATCCGACGTGCTTTCCAGCATCAGTCCGACAGAGGCCGCGACCGGGCGCAGCATCCGCCAGTCGTCCTCGTCCAGCACCCCGGCATTGATGTGGGGCAGCAAGCCGGTTTCCCTGAGGACCATTTCCGCGCAGTGGCGGACGTAATCGATGGTGCGGGCAAAGCCGCGCTCGATCAGCCATTCGCGCGCCGCCGCGTAACGACGCTCAGGTGCATCGCCCAAGGTGAACAGCGCCTCCTTGCACCCCCCCGCCGCCCCGGCGCGCGCGATCTCCAGCACCTCCGCCTCGGTGAGGTAAGGCGCCGCCAATCGCGAGGGCGTGGTCGCGAAAGTGCAGTAGTGGCATACATCCGCGCAGAGCCGCGTCAGCGGGATAAAGACCTTGCGCGAATACGTCATCCGCGCGGGTGTCAGCGGGCCCGCGCGGGTATAGCGCCGGGTGCGGGCCTCGGCCAGCAGGTCATCCAGCGGCGCAAGAAGGAGTCGGGTTTTCAGCGCTTCGTCGTCGCGAGCCATGGTCATCCTGTTTCAATACGGGCTGCGGTCAGTGCTACGCGCGCAAGCCGCTCCCGATCCTCGGCCCCGCACATGACTGTTGGGGTAACGGTGACGCAAAGCCCCCGCGCTCGCAAGCCCCCCTCATCGGCGCCGTCGCCCGCATCGATCACCAGATGGTCGAGAAGATCGCCGTAGTGATCGGCGATCGAGGCATTGCTGACCGGCTTGCCAAGCTCTCCCAGCAGCTTGGCAAGCGGGCCCTTGAGCGAGGTTCCCCCGACCAGCGGCGACACTGCGACAAGCGGCACCCGCCGCTGCGCCAAAGCCTCTCGCACCCCGTCCAGGCTAAGGATCGGATCGACGCTGAGGTACGGATTCGAGGGGCAAATGATGATTGCGCCAAGGTCTTCGCGCGCCAATGCCGCTGCAAAGGCAGGCGACGGCAGCGCGCCCGGCGCACCCTCGAAACGCACTCCAGTCGCGACCGGCCGGCACTGCTCGGCAACGAAATACCGCTGGAAGTCCAACCACCCTTCGGCGGTGCCCACATGCGTGCGCAAAGGGGCGTCGCTCATGGGAACTATCGCGTGCACGATACCGAGGTTGCGCGTCAGGCGGGCGGTAACCTGCGAAAGCGTTTCGCCCTCGCGCAGCCGCCACGAGCGGGCGATGTGCATCCCCATGTCACGGTCGCCAAGGTTGAACCAGTCCGCCTCGCCAAGGCCCCGCAGCATGGCCATCATCTGCCACGTTTCGTCCTGCACGCCCCAGCCGCGCCCGGTGTCGTTGAGACCCGCAAGCGCATAAGTGACGGAATCGATGTCCGGGCAGATCGTCAGGCCCAGATGTTCGAAATCGTCGCCGGTGTTGACGACGATCGTAAGGTCCTCCGGCGCGAGCACCGCCGCGAGACCCGCCGCCAGCTTGGCGCCGCCCACCCCGCCCGACAGCGCCAGAACGTGCTTTTTCGTCATCGGAACATATCCTGTTCAATAGGCCGCAGGCCGGAAGCCGCGCCCGGTCCGTCCTCCTGGGAGGTCCAGCGCGCCGCGCCGCGCACCAGGGCGACGGGCGTGCCCTCATCGCCCTCCCCCATCGCCAGCGCCGCCATTGCCGCTACCGAGTCCGCCACCGCGATCACCGTCGCCTGCAAGGTGCGTCCATAGAGATCCACCGCCCTGCCCCGCCGGTCTTCCAACACGGTAAGCCCCGCGCAGCCGATCGCCGTACCCACCGTACCGATCCGCCATGCCCGGCCCATGGAATCCGCGATGACGACGGCTACCTGCACACCGCTGGCTTCCTGCAATTCGCGGCGGATCGCCCGCGCCGAGGCATCGGGATCGATCGGCCAGAGCAGCACCGTCCCGGCCTCCCCGCCCTCGACATTGCTGGCGTCGATCCCGGCGTTGGCGAGGACGTGCCCTGTCCTGTGCCGCGCGATGATCGCGGCGGCATGCGGGCGCATGATCTCGGCGCTCTCGTCCAGGATCGCCTGCGCCATCGACGCCTCGCGCCCGGTGCGCGCGGCCAGGTCCCGCGCCGCTGCGCCCGGCATCAGCGCGGCGAGGTCCACGGTGCGCCCTTCGCTCTTGGAGACGATCTTCTGCGCGACCACGCAAATATCGCCGCCGCGTAAGCCGTCCCCCAATGCCGCCAAAACGCTGCAAATCGCTTGCGCAATCGACTGTCCGGCGGCGAACATAGGCAATCCGGCCAGCGGCCGCACGGTAAGTTCAGGAATTGCGGTGTTCATCGTGTTCTCCCGAACGGCACCTTACGTCCGCCGCTGGCAACGACAATCGCACGGCGGGAAAAATCCGCGGGGGAGATAATCGACATGGCAGCAATCGCAGTGATCGGCGGCACGGGCGCGCTTGGCAAAGGGCTGGCACGAAGGCTGGTTGCAGCCGGACACGAGGTTACCATCGGCTCGCGCTCAGCCGAGAAAGCGCAAGGCACGGCGCAGGAACTGGGCGCGGCAGGCTTCGCCGCCAACGCCGATGCGGCCGAAGGCAAGGACGTGGTGATCGTTGCCGTGCCCCACGCTTCGCAAGGTGAAACGCTGGGCCAGATCAGGGACCGCGTGGGGCAGGCAGTGGTGGTCGATACCACCGTGCCGCTGGTGCCGCCCAAGGTCATGCGCGTGCAGCTTCCGTCCGAGGGCAGCGCCGCATTGCAGGCGCGGCAGCACCTCGGCCCGGACGTACGGCTGGTCACGGCGTTCCACAATGTCTCTGCGCACCATCTCGATGCCGACCATGCGATCGACTGCGACGTGCTGGTGTTCTCCGACGATGTCGAGGCGCGCAAGACAGTGGTGGATCTGTGTCCCGGCATGGGTCTTCGCGGGCTTTCTGGCGGTGCGCTCGCCAATTCGGCGGCGGCAGAAGCGCTGACCTCGATCCTCATCTACATGAACAAGACCTACAAGGCGGACGGTGCCGGCATCCGCTTCACCAACCTCACCGAGGCACCCGCGATCCCGTGAACGCCTTGTCCGCCAGCATCTGGGCGCTCATCCCGGTCAAGGCGCGGGGGCAAGGCAAGACCCGCCTCGCTGATGAGCTGTGTGCGGACGAACGCGACAGGCTGGTCGAGGCGATGCTCGGACATGTGGTGCAAGTGGCGGAGGAGAGGGTCGACCGCGCGATAATCGTCGGGCCGCAGCGTTCGGGTGTCGGCGCAAACCTCGAACGCATTGCGGAGCCGGGCGGCGGGCTAAACGCCGCGCTGGGCCACGCCCTCGCGGTGATAGCGCGAAAGCCCGGTGCGCCCTCGCGGTTGATGGTGATCGCCGCAGACCTGCCCTGCCTCACGGCAAAGGAAGTCGCACAACTGGCAGACCTCCCGCCGGGCACCATCGGCATCGCCCCCGACCGGCACGGACGCGGCACAAACGCGCTTTCGCTGCCCTTGCCCCAGGCGGCGGACTTTCGCTTCCACTACGGCACCAACAGCGCCGCGCTACACCGGAAAGCCGCGCACATGGTGGGCCTCAACGCGGTGACGATCATCGCTGACGGCATCGCGAAAGACATAGACGAGCCATGTGATCTCGCTGATGCTGCGCACTTGTTCAGCCTCATGACCTGAGGCTAGCGGGTGCCGAGAACGGCACCGCACGGCGGAGAAGGATCGTGCAGGCAAGCGACATCGACCTGACCGGCCAAGTGGCCTTCGTGACCGGCGGCGGTGGCGGCATCGGCCGTGCAACTGCGCTGTGCATGGCCGATATGGGCGCGGACATCGCCATCATCGAGGCGGTGCCGGAACGCTGCGAACAAGTCGCCCGGATGGTGGAGGAACGGGGCCGCCGCGCCTTGTGCATACCCGGCAACGTCATGGACGTGGAGGCGCTGCAGGCCGCCGTTGCCCGCGCGGCCGATACATTCGGACGGCTCGACATTCTGGTGAACAACGCTGGCGGCGTCACCCGGCGCGGGTTCCTCGACCTTGCCGAGAAGAACTGGCGGCGGCACATCGACCTCAACCTCGTCAGCAACCTCGCCGCGACGCAGGCCGCCGTGCCGGTGATGATCGCAGGTGGACGCGGGGGAGCGATCGTCAACGTCACCAGCATTGAAGCAAGCCGCGCCGCGCCGGGATATGCCGTCTATGCGGCGTGCAAGGCGGGTATCAACAACCTGACCCGCACCCTCGCCCTCGAATTTGCCGAACACGGCATCCGCGTGAACGCCATCGCCCCCGACTACACGGTGACGCCCGGCACGCGCGGCCAGTTCACCGGGCCGGTTGATGAAGCCACATGGCGCCAACCCAGCCCCGCGCAAGTCGAAGCCGTCCGTAAACGTATCCCCGCAGGCCGCGCCGGGATCGACGAGGAATGCGGCCGCGTCGCGGTGTTCCTCGCATCGCCCATGGCAAGCTACGTGACCGGCACCATCATTCCCGTCGACGGTGGCTCCTGGGCCTCGGGTGGCTGGGTGCGCGACGGCGCCGACAATTGGGTGCTGCCTCCGGAAATCACGCAATAACGAAAGATAGCGATGACCTTCACCCTCAGCACCAGCCTGCCTTTCGACCATATCGACAAGCCCGCCGAATGGGGCACCATGGAAGCGCTGCACCAGATCGCGAAGGCGGTCGAAGCGGCAGGCTTCTACGCTGGCACCGTAACCGACCATCCGGTGCCGTCCTCGCGTTGGCTCGACAATGGCGGGCACTATGCGCAGGACCCCTTCGTGATGCTCTCGATGCTGGGCGCGGCGACGACCACCCTGCGGCTGCAGACCAACATCCTCGTTCTGCCCTATCGCAACCCGTTCCTCACCGCCCGCGCGGTCTCCAGCCTCGATCACTTCAGCGGCGGGCGCGTGATCCTGGGCCTCGGGGCGGGCTACATGAAGGCGGAATACAAGGCGCTGGGCGTGGATTTCGACAGCCGCAACGACATCATGGACGAATACATGAAGGCCATGAAACTGGCCTGGACCGGCGAGGACTTCACGTTCGAGGGCAACGGCTACGCCGCGCTGGGCAACCGCGTGCTGCCGACCCCGGCGCAGATGCCGCACCCGCCGCTGCTGGTCGGCGGAAACTCGAAGCGCGCATTGCGCCGAGCGGTGGAACTGGGCGACGCCTGGCACCCCTTCTTCGTCCCCAAGGCCGTCTCCGACACCGCCCGCACCGCCAACCTCGAAGGCGACGAGGACATTCTGGCCGCAATCGCCTACATGGCCGAATACTGCGTGAAAGTGGGCCGCGAAGTGCCGCCCAGGGTCATCGCCTCCTCCACTTATTCGGTGAAGACAGGGTGGAACGCGCAGGAAGCGCTGGACCACTTCGCCAACCTCAAGTCCCTGGGCGTCGACGGTTCCGGCGCGACGATCTACACCGAGACGCGCGCTGAATACCTCGATCAGGCGCAGAAGTTCGGTGAGGACGTCATCGCCCGGATCGACTTCTGACGCCGGATAAACAGGGCCGCCCGCTTTGCGACGTGCCGATGCCCGCGCGCGTCACAGACTAAGGGCTGGAAGCGCGCGGGGGACGGTTGCGGCCGGGCAAAGGCGACCGGTTATTCCATTGGAGACGGAGCCATCAACGAGCCCGCCGACTTCAGAACTCGCCGGCGATCGCCGCGTTGAAGGCGCGCACGGCGGCTTCCTCGTCGCCGTTCCACACCGCGCCTGACACCGCGAGGAAATCCGCGCCCGCACGCACCAGCGGGACGCAGTTTTCAGGATTGATCCCGCCAATGGCAACGCAGGGAATCTCGAAGATGCCCTGCCACCATTCCAGCAGGTCCAGCCCGGCGGTGTGTTTGGTTTCCTTCGTCGTGGTCGGATAGAATGCTCCGAATGCGACATAGTCGGCCCCGGCATCGCCCGCTTCCATGGCGAAGTGGCGACTGTCGTGGCAGGTCACGCCGATCTGAGCGTCGCGCCCCAGTTCGCCGCGCGCCTGCTCGATCGAATCGTCGTCCTGCCCAAGATGCACGCCATCCGCGCCAAGACGCTTGGCCAGCGCGACCGAATCGTTGACGATGAAGGCCACGTCGCGGTCGGCGCAGATGCGGCGCAGCGGATCGCCAAGGCGCGCAGCTTCGTGCTGGTCCACGTCCTTGACGCGAAACTGGAACGCCGCAACGGGCCCGGCATCAAGCGCGCGGGCAAGCCGATCGGCAAATACCCCGCCGACATCGAGCGGCGAGATCAGATAAAGCTGCGTGGGTTCGCGAGGAGTTTCATCGGTCATCTGCGCGCTCTAGCCTTGCACAGCCCCCGCGCCAAGCGTTGTGGCAGCATCGAGGGTTGAGGACCTTGCCCGTTCGGGAACCATTCAGGCGCGAACGTGTTGCTTGGCCGCCATGAAATCCCGCGCTCCGAACTTTCGCCTCCGCAAGTCCAGCAGGCGCACGTTGCCCGCCCGGTCATCGGCTATGCTGCCCCTGGCCGCCTTCACCGCAGCGCTGGCATTGGCGGGTTGCACGGTGATACCACCGCCCGATCCCTCGCGGATGGCCGCTGCCGGTCCCCAGGCGGCTCCGGCAAGCTACCCCCAGCCCGCGCCGAGCAATTACCCCGAGCCGGTTCCTATGGCGCAAACGCCGCCCACGCAGCCGCAGGCGCCGGCACAGCCCTACCCGTCCGAACTTCCCGCTACCGAACCCGGCGCTCCATTGATCTTTGCCGCCCTGGGCCAGACGGTGGGCGTGGACGGCCCGCGCGTAACGCCGCTCGCCGTGCTGGAAGACAGCCGCTGCCCGATGAACGCGCGCTGCGTCTGGGGCGGCCAGCTTCGCCTGCGCCTGCGGATCGACAGCGGGCGCGGCGGCGAGGTAGAGATAACCTCGGGCAAGCCGATCACCGTAGCCGACGGCACGCTCGAACTTGTCCAGGTGCGGCCGGACAAAGTCGCCGGCGCGGCCAACAACGGCGCGATCAAACCTTCCGACTACCGCTTCGGTTTCCGCTTCATGGGCGGCTACTGACGCCTAAAGAAAAAGGCGGCGCCCCCCGGCACCGCCCTTTCCCTTTTCAGACCGACATGAAGGTCAGGCGGCTGCTGCCGCTTGCGCCTTCTGGGTCGAACCGGCGTAGATCGCGTCGATGGCTTCGCCGAGCGAGGCGTTGAACTCGGCATCGCTCATCTGCGAGCGCAGGTCAGACAGCAGCGCGCGGCTGAAGCTGGCGATGATGCCCTTGTTCTTCGCCAGTTCCACGCAGGCCTCAGGGCGCGCAAAACCGCCCGACAGCGCGACGACGCGCAGCACCTTGGGATGCTCGACCAGTGCATCGAACGTACCCGGCACCACCGGCAGCGAGAGCTTGAGCATGACCGTCTTGCCCTCGGGCAGTGCGTCCAGGTTCTTCAGGATTTCATCGCGCAGGATCGTGTCGCACTCGGCACGCGTCTCGCTCTTGATGTTCACTTCCGGCTCGATGATCGGCATCATCTCGTGGCTCAGCACCTGCAGTCCGATCTCGAACTGCTGCTTGACCACGGCGGCGATACCGGCCTGATTGGCCGAATTGATGACCGAACGCTCCTTGGTGCCGAACACGCCGAGCTTCTTCGAACGCGCAAGCAGTCCGTCGAGGGTGGGGTTCGGCTTCATGAGCTGGCAGCCGTCGGCTTCGTCCTCAAGGCCCTTGTCGATCTTGATGAAAGGCACGATGCCCTTGGCGAGCAGCGCCTCGGGGGTCGGGACGCCGTCGACGAGACCGTCCATGGTCCGCTCGAACAGGATGGCACCGATGACCTTTTCACCGGTGAAGACAGGCGATGAAATGATCCGCGCGCGCATTTCGTGGATCAGGCCGAACATCTCCTCCTCGTTCGACCAGGCGCCTTCCTGAATCCCGTAACCCGCGAGGGCCTTGGGGGTGGAACCGCCACTCTGGTCAAGCGCGGCGATAAATCCGTCGCCGTCTGCCATCTTGGCGGTCATGTCTGAATACTGCATGGTTTCTCCTCCTGAGTTGTTCAGCACTTGAATTTCAGCCTACGCTGCGACCCCTTATTTCGCAACTGCGGCACGGGTTTATGGGGGCTTAGTTCGTCGCGGCGCTCCCCTTCAGCGACGGAGCGCGGCTCGCCCTTTCGCGCAGCATGGCGCCGATCTTCCGGCGCATCGGCGCATCGACCCAGCGCACCGCAGCCCAGCCCAGCGCGACGCAGCACGCAAGGTAGACCGTCCCCATCAGCACCGGGTCGTAGCCGAGATCGTCCTTGAAGTAGCGCAGCGGCTCCATCAGCGCCCAGTGCACCGCGTAGACCGCATAGGACACTTCACCCAAAAACCAGGCGACCGGCGCAAGAACGCGCGGGGGCTCGCAGCGCGCGCCAAGCCAGACCAGCAGCGGCGAGACGACGATGCTGCACGCAAGGTCGTAATACGCATCGGGAACCGCGCCGATGTCGAGCATCAGCATCGCCGCGATCGCAGCGAGGCAGGCGAGGCCCATCCACCCGGCGGGGCGGATCGCCGGGATCGGGAAGCGCGCCAGCAGGACGCCGGCAGTGAACGACATGGTCGTGCGCACCATCGAGATACCAAGCTGGTGCCACACCGCGCCAAGATTACCGCCATCGTTCTCCAGCACGGCGAGCGAAAACCACCACGCCGCGGCCATTGTCAGCGCCAGCAGGCCGATCCGGGGTAGCCGGAACAGCAGCACCACAAGGCCCAGGTTCGCCACAAGTTCGAAGAACAATGACCAAGCCGGCACGTTGAGCGGAAACAGCGTGTTCGTCACCGGCGACGGCAGCATCAGCAGGTTGAACGGCAACGCCTGCGCCATCATCCTATAGCTGTAGAAATTGCCCTGCCCGGTGAAATGGTTCGAAATCGCCGAAAGCGTAGTGACGACGATGCCGACGAAGAACAGCGGATAGAGCCGGATCACCCGCTGCTTCATGAAAGCCCAGGTCGTCAGCCCCGCCTGCCAGCGCGGCAGGTAGGTCTTGCATAACACGAAGCCGGACAACGCGAAGAAGAAGTCCACCGCGACATAGCCATGCGGGGCCTGCGAAATGTTGTAGTGGAACAGCGCCACGGCAAGCGCAGCGATGCCGCGCATACCGTCAAGCGTGATGTGGCGCCCTTCCCAGGGCGCAGTGCCCGCATGGTCAGACTTGGTCATGCGGGGCACATCCTGAGGTCTTTCTCGCCTTCTCTTCGTGCGATCTGCACAGGTCTCGAACCAAAAAAACTCGTCATCTCCGCTTCAACGGGAATGACGAGGCAAGCCCATCAGGCTGAAAGCGCTGCCACGCCGGGCAGTTCCTTGCCTTCCATCCATTCGAGGAAGGCGCCGCCAGCGGTCGAAATATAAGTGAAGTCCTGAGCCGCACCCGCATGGTTGAGCGCTGCGACGGTATCGCCGCCGCCTGCAACCGAAACCAGCGAACCCTCAGCCGTCAGCGCTGCGGCCGTCTTTGCGAGCGCCACGGTGGCGGCATCGAAAGGCGCCATCTCGAACGCGCCGAGCGGACCGTTCCACACCAGGGTACGGCAGTTCTTGAGCACGTCGCCCAGCGTTTCGGCAGCAGCCGGACCGGCGTCGAGGATCATCTCGTCGGCTTCAACTTCATGCACGTTGCAGGTGCGCAGGGACGGCGGGTTCGCCGCGAATTCCTTCGAGACGACCACATCGTAGGGAAGGTGCACGGTGCAGCCCGAGGCATCGGCGGCGGCGAGAATTTCGTTGGCGGTATCGGTCAGGTCATGCTCGCAAAGCGACTTGCCCACGTCCACGCCCTTGGCGGCGAGGAAGGTGTTCGCCATGCCGCCGCCGATGATGAGGTGATCGACCATGGTGACGAGGTGCTTGAGCACTTCAAGCTTGGAGGAAACCTTGGCGCCGCCGACAACGGCCGCAACCGGCTTCTCGGGGTTGCCCAGCGCCTTGTCGAGCGCTTCGAGTTCCGCCTGCATCGAGCGGCCGGCATATGCGGGCAGCACGCGGGCAAGGCCCTCGGTCGTGGCATGGGCGCGGTGGGCGGCGGAGAACGCGTCGTTGACGTAGAAGTCGGCGTTGGCGGCGATCGCCTGCGCCAGTTCAGGGTCGTTCTTTTCCTCACCCTTCCAGAAGCGGGTGTTTTCGAGGATGGCAATGTCGCCTGCCCGCAGGATACCGACCGACTGAGCGACCACCGGCCCGGCGATCTCAGGCACGAACATGACTTCCTTGTCGAGCACCTTCTCGACCGCGCCGACCACCATCGACAGCGACATGGTCGACGAACGTTCACCCTTGGGGCGACCGAAGTGGGCGAGCAGGAGAACCTTGGCGCCCTTGCCCGACAGTTCCAGGATCGTGGGCAGCGCGGCGCGAATGCGGGTGTCGTCGGTGACGGCGCCGTCCTGCATCGGCAGGTTGAGGTCGACGCGCACCAGCGCGACCTTGCCATTTACGTCACCAAGATCGTCCCCAAGGGTGTCCAAGGTCTTGAAAGCGCTCATCTCTCGATCCTTATCTCGTCGCCCAAGGCGATCTTTGCATAGCATGTCCTGCGCACCGCGGATCGCGGGCTCCGGACGCACCGCGCCGCGAAAGTCCTTGTAAGGACTCCCGCGGCGGCAGGTACAACGGCGGCGTACAGACCCTTTGCAGGGACAGTCGCCGCCGATTTTATCAGAGCAGGCCGCCCATCACGCCGGCCGTGTCGACCATGCGGTTGGAGAAGCCCCACTCGTTGTCGTACCACGAAAGCACGCGCACCAGCTTGCCTTCGAGAACCGAAGTCTCAAGGCTGTCGATGGTCGACGAGTGCGCGTCGTGGTTGAAGTCGATCGAAACCAGCGGTTCGTCGGTGTAGCCGAGAACGCCCTTCAGTTCGCCTTCGGCAGCGGCCTTCAGAAGCGAGTTCACTTCCTCGAGCGTGGTGTCGCGGCTCGGCACGAAGGTCAGGTCGACGACCGAGACGTTCGGGGTCGGCACGCGGATCGACGAACCGTCGAGCTTGCCGGCCAGGTCCGGGAGCACGAGGCCGACGGCAACGGCGGCGCCGGTGCTGGTCGGGATCATGTTCATCGCGGCCGCGCGCGAACGGCGCGGGTCGGAGTGGATCTGGTCGAGGATCTTCTGGTCGTTGGTGTACGAGTGGATCGTCGTCATCAGGCCGCGCTCGATGCCGATGGCTTCGTGCAGGACCTTGGCGAACGGCGCCAGGCAGTTGGTGGTGCACGAAGCGTTCGAGACGACCAGGTGGTCGCCGGTCAGCTTGTCGTGGTTCACGCCGTAGACGACGGTAAGGTCCGCGCCCTTGGCCGGAGCCGAGATCAGCACGCGCTTGGCGCCTGCTTCGATGTGCTTCGAGGCAGATGCCTTGTCGGCGAAGAAGCCGGTGCATTCCAGCGCGATGTCGATGCCGTTGGCGGCATGCGGCAGGTTCGCGGGATCGCGCTCGGCGGTCACCTTGATGCGCTTGCCGTTGACGACCAGGTCGTCGCCGTCAACTTCGACGGTGCCCGCAAACGCACCGTGGACGCTGTCGCGCTTGAACAGGAGAGCGTTGGCCTTGGCGCTGGCGAGATCGTTGATCGACACCAGTTCGAGGTCATGGTCGGTACGCTCGAGAATGGCGCGGGCGACATTGCGCCCGATACGTCCGAAACCGTTGATCGCAACCTTGATCGCCATAATCCTAATCTCCTCTTAGGTGCTGAGCTTTTCCAGAATCTTGGACACGATGGCTTCGGCAGTGAAGCCGAAACGCTCGAACAGAACCTTGGCGGGGGCGGATGCGCCGAAGCGGTCCAGGCCAATGTTCAGGCCGCCATTGCGGCTAAAGGCGGTGTAGCGTTCCCAGCCCTGCGTAATGCCGGCCTCGATCGAAACGCGCAGCACTGCGGGATCGTTGGGCAGAACTTCGCGCCGATAGGCTTCGTCTTGGGCCGCAAACAGTTCCATGCACGGCATCGAGACGACATCGGCGCCGATGCCCTGGGCCTGCAACTCGTCACGCACCTTGACGGCGAGTTCTACTTCCGAACCGGTGGCGATCAGGATGACCTTGCGGTCGCCTTCGGCGCTGCGCAGCGTGTAAGCGCCGCGCGCCGACAGCATGTCGCCTGAGTGACGCAGCTGCGGCAGGTTCTGGCGGGTGAGCGCGAGGACCGAAGGCGTTTCCTTGGATTCCAACGCGATGGTCCAGCACTCGGCGGTTTCTACCGCATCGGCCGGGCGGAACACGTAAAGGTTGGGGATCAGGCGCATCGACATGACATGCTCGACCGGTTGGTGGGTCGGGCCGTCTTCGCCAAGGCCGATGCTGTCATGCGTCAGCACGTAGATCGCGCGGGTCTGCTGCAGCGCCGAGAGACGGATCGCATTGCGGCAGTAGTCAGAGAAGATCAGGAACGTGCCGCCATAAGGGATCACACCGCCGTGCAGCGCCATGCCATTCATCGCGGCGGCCATGCCGAACTCGCGGATGCCGTAATAGACGTAGCGGCCCGCATAGTCGGTCGGCGTGAACGGGTCCTGGCACTTGGCCTTCGTGTTGTTCGAACCGGTGAGATCGGCCGAACCGCCGACCATTTCTGGGATCGCCGGAGCCAGCACGTTGAGCCAGTTTTCCGAAGCCTTGCGGGTGGCGACGTTCGAATCGCCCGCAACCCATTCGGCCAGCGCCGCGCGGATGCCATCCATTGCAGGAAGCTCGCCGGCCATACGGCGCGTGAATTCGGCGGCCTTGTCGTTCACTGCGAGACGCGCTTCCCACTCGGCTCGGGTGGCGGTGCCGCGCTTGCCGATCAGGTGCCAGTCACCTGCGATCTCGGCGGGAATATCAAACGGAGCGGAGTTCCAGCCAAGGTATCCGCGCGCAGCCTCGATCTCGGCGGCGCCCAGCGGCGAGCCGTGGACGTCGTGGCCGCCCTGCTTGTTAGGCGCGCCCTTGCCGATCAGCGTGCGGCAGGAAACGAGACTCGGCTTGTCCGAGGCGGCGGCTTCGGCCAGCGCGCGCTCGATATCGGCGAAATCGTGGCCATCGCAGTCGAACACGTCCCAGCCCGAAGCGCGGTAGCGGGCCGCGATGTCTTCGGTGGTCGACAGCGAGGTGTCGCCGTCGATGGTGATCTTGTTGTTGTCCCACAGGACCTTGAGGCGGCCCAGCTTCAGCGTCCCGGCAAGGCCGATCGCCTCGTGGTTGATGCCTTCCATGAGGCAGCCGTCGCCGGCGATCACCCAGGTGTTGTGATCGACCAGATCGTCGCCAAACGTGGCGTTGAGCTGGCGCTCTGCCATCGCCATGCCGACGGCCATCGCCACGCCCTGGCCCAGCGGGCCGGTGGTGCATTCCACGCCTTCGATCAGGAAGTTCTCAGGGTGACCGGCGCAGACCGACCCCATCTGGCGGAAGTTGCGGATGTCTTCCAGCGACGGGCTGGCATAGCCGGTAAGGTGCAGCAGCGAGTAGATCAGCATCGAGCCGTGGCCCGCCGACAGCACGAAACGGTCGCGGTCGGCCCACTTGGGGTTGGCGGGGTCGAACTTGAGGAACTTGGCGAACAGCACGGTGGCGACATCTGCCATGCCCATCGGCATGCCAGGGTGGCCGCTGTTGGCAGCCTGGACCGCATCCATCGACAGTGCCCTGATGGCGTTGGCCATCGGCGCGAGACGGTCGGAAGAAAGGGTCATGGATCTGCTCCGGGTAGGCGAAGTTTATGGGACGATTCGTAACTTGCGACCCCCTTTAGGGAGAGGCGGCGTCGCGTCAAGTTTACCGCCCCAATTCGCAAGGGCCCGGGCCAATTGCACATCGGCCCGTGTAATAATCGCAGGCCATGGTCGCCCTGTCGCATGTCAGGCACCAATCGAGCCTATGCAAGTGACAAGATTGTGAACAACACCGCACAAGTGCTTGCCAGCCAGCCACTATGCGGCCAGCGAGACTGGATGAACGAGGCTCCTGCCCTGCTGGCGCTCGACCGGATCGAGCAAGCACTGGCGCGTATCGAGGGCGCCGCACACCACATCAAAGCCGGTGAGGACGCAGACCTGCGTCGCCGTCACACCGAGCTGAAGGCCTGCGTCGCCCAGTCGCTGGCCGGGCTGGACGACCTGCTCGCAAGTAAAGGTGCCCGGTAGCCATGGGTAACGTCACCCTATCGATCGGCGGCCGCAGCTTCACACTTGCCTGTGCGGACGGCGAGGAAATGCACGTCACCCGCCTGGGCCGCCTGATCGACGACAAGGCAGCGGCCTCCGGCGCCGAAGGCCAGACCGAGACGCGCATGCTGCTTTTCGCCGCCCTGATGATGGCCGACGAACTCGACGAACTGCGAAAACGCCCCAAAACAGCCGAAATCTCGCCCGATTTCACCGACAGGCTTGGCAGGATCGCTTCGCATGTCGAAAATCTTGCATCTCTCCTTGAGAGTGACGCCGCAAGCGCCTAGATAGGTACGTGACGGGATCTGCCCGGCACGTGCCGTTCGAACATCCCTGAGGCTATAAGCAAATCCTTTGGGGGCTGTCCCTGCCCGGATCCTGGTCCGACGCACATGGTTCCCACCTGACGTCAAACGCGTCAGAGGATTTCTAGGAAACGACCCATGGTGGACCCGTCACCCCCCATTTCTTCCGACCCGATCCAGTTCGGTGACAGGAAGGCCGCCCTCAGGCGGACCTATCGCCAGACCCGTGCCGAACATGTCGATGCATTGCCGGCAGGTCTGCGTGCGCTCATGCTGAGCAGGCCGCCCGCTCCTTTGGTAGAGATGTTCCCGGAAGACGCGACCGTGGGTGTCTATCACCCCGCCGGCTCCGAAGCCTCCGCGCTCGGCTGGGCGCGCTGGCTGACCGAGAACGGCCGGAAGGTCGCCCTGCCCTGGTTCGCTTCTCGCGGCGGCCCGATGGAGTTTCGGATCTGGGCTAACACCTGGGATGAAAGCCAGCTCGAGGCCGGCCCCTGGCGCGCACTGCAACCGGGCAAGGAGAGCGAAGCGGTGATACCCGACCTCGTTGTGGTGCCACTGCTGGCGTTCACCGCCAGCGGGCACCGGCTGGGCCAAGGCGGCGGTCATTACGACCGCTGGCTTGCGGCGCATCCGCAGGTAACGGCCATCGGCCTTGCGTGGGACTGCCAGATCGCCGACGAACTCCCTGTGGAAAGCCACGACCACACCCTCGCCGCCGTGGTCACGCCCACGCGAATCTACGAAGTGCAGCCGCTGGAGCGAACCTGATGCGCGAAACACCGACCTGGCGGATACCGATCGGCGTCCTTGCGCTGGTGCTGGCGTTGATGGTCTATGGGATAGCCATAGCCAGCCTTGTACCGCCGCTGATCGGTGAGTGGAATGCGCTGGCCCAGACACCCGTCTACGTGGTGCTCGGGATCGTGTGGATCATGCCCTTGCGGCGATACCTGATGTGGATGGAAACCGGCCGCTGGACTGCGCCGGTGGATTCCGTAGCGAAGTAACTGCGGCATCGCCCGGGCGGCGCCGAACTTGCCATGATTCTGCTGAAACAAAAAAGGCCGGGACTAAGCCCGGCCTCGTTTTCATCCTGTGCGGTTACCACTTCCCTGTAAGAGAAGTGGCGCGAGTGACGGGGCTCGAACCCGCGACCTCCGGCGTGACAGGCCGGCACTCTAACCAACTGAGCTACACCCGCGCAGCGATGAAAAAGACCAAGAAGAACTCGGCCTTGCATATACTTCCGGCTTCCCGGAAATTCCCTGCCTTGTCAGGGGCATGGAACATATCTTTCCCCGAAAGAAAAGATCCCAAGTGGCGCGAGTGACGGGGCTCGAACCCGCGACCTCCGGCGTGACAGGCCGGCACTCTAACCAACTGAGCTACACCCGCGTACTTTGCGGCGGTTGCGTCCGCTTGGGAGCGCCGCCACTAGGCCAGCCACCGGGGGCTGTCAACCGCCTAGCCAGAGCCTTTTTGGACTTTTTTCACCGCCCCTGCAAACGGGTGCCGGACGACCCCCTTTCTGGTATGGTAACCCCCGATTGAGCGAGTACGCCGCCTGCTTGGCCCGGCAGCGATCGTGCGGTGAGGATCAGCACTTCTCGTACTTCCAGTTGCGCTTCTTGCCCTCTGCGAGCCATTCCGCCGACTGCCCAATGCGTCTATGTCGAGTAGCCGCTGTCTTGGCCTCGGTGATCCATTCGAGATAGTCGCGCTGCTGCGCCGGAGTGAAGCTATCAAAAGCTGCACGCGCGCCCGGAACCGCAGCAAGCGCCGCAGCAAAATCATCCGGCATGGCTATTGCGGGCTTGGGCTTGCGAGGCGCTTCCGGTTTTCGGGCCGTCCCCGAAGTCTCAACCCGGCCCTGCGCTGTCTGCAGCTTCTGTGCGAGGTCCGATTCGGCGGGCAAGTCCGAAAGTGCTGTGATCCGGCCGAACTGGCCCATCGCATCGCCTTGACGTCCATCGCCGTGGATCACGAACGTGCAATGCGCCTTGAACGCGGCCATGCCTGCCAGGTTTTTTCCGCTAATCAGGAAGTGAGGCATATTCCACTTGATCGCCTCCTCGGCGCCCGGGAGCGCGCGGTGCACAAGTTCGCGTAGATGTTCGAGGATCGGCCGGGCAAAATCCGCCGACCTCGCGATGTAGTCGTCGACGCGCGCATCTCGGCTCATGGCTTGCTCCCCGCGATTCGGCTGCAGACATCATGCAGCATCGCAGTCAGTTGCGCATCAACACGTGTTTAAGCAGGACATGAACCGGGAGCCACGCAGCATCTGCACGCGTCCCGGTCCATATCCTGCCGCTATTACCCTGCGAGGATGAGCGCAGGCGCCTCGATCAGCTTCTTGAGGTCCTGCGCGAAGCTGGCGGCGTCCCAGCCGTCAACCACGCGGTGATCGCAGCTCATCGAGATATTCATGATCTTGCGCTTCTCGATGCGTTCCACGCCGCTGGCGTCCTTCACGAACATCGGCCGCTCGACGATGCGGTTGGGACCGATGATGGCGACTTCCGGGCGATTGATCACCGGCGTCGTCGCCACGCCGCCCATGGGCCCGAGCGAGGTGACGGTGATCGTCGAGCCGGAAAGCTCGGACGACTTGGCCGAGCCGTCGCGCGCGGCTTGCGCCAGACGGGTGATCTCTGCGGCAAGCTGCCATAGGTTGCGGCTCTGCGCATCGCGGATCACCGGGACCATGAGGCCGCCGGGGGTCTGCGCGGCGATACCCAGATGCACGGAGCCATAGCGCGTCACCACGCCCGCCTCGTCGTCATAGTGGGCGTTGAGCATCGGGTACTTGGGCAGCAACTTGCAGATCGCCGAGATCAGGAACGGCAGCATCGTCAGCTTGGGACGATCTCCGCGCCCTGCATTGAGCTGGGCGCGGGTTTCCTCCAACGCCGTGACGTCGAATTCCTCGACATAGGCGAAGTGGGGGATGTTGCGCTTTGACGCCGCCATGTTCTCGGCGATGCGGCGGCGCAGGCCGATGACGCGAACCTGCTCATCCTTGCCCTTGAGGCCAGCGGGCTGGAAGCCGCCGCTGGCATTGTAGGACAGGAATGCGTCGAGATCGGCATGGCGAAGGCGGCCATCTTCAGCCGGCCGGACTTCGGCGAGGTCTATGCCGAGGTCTTTTGCGCGCTGGCGGACAGCGGGGCTGGCGAGAACCTTTGCCGCCGCGGTGGGCGTGTGGGCTTCGACAGGCTCAGCCTGAGCGGGAGTAGTTTTTGGGGCGGGAGCAGGAGCGGGTTCTACGGCAACGTCCGCTCGTGCCGGGCTTATCGAAGCACCAGCGGCAGCAGGCGTCTCAGCCTCGATCCGTTCCTCGACCACGGCGGCCTTCGGAGCCGGGGCATGACCGCCCTCCTCCTCCAGACCCTCGACCTCGATCACTACCAGCGCCGAGCCGATGGCGATCACATCGCCTTCCGCGCCTGCCACTTCGACCACGACGCCCGAAACCGGGCTTTCCATTTCGACCGTGGCCTTGTCAGTCATCATGTCGGCAAGTCGGCCGTCTTCCTCGACGGTATCGCCGACCTTGACGTGCCAGGCGACGATTTCGGCCTCGGCAATGCCTTCCCCGATATCGGGAAGCGTGAAAACGTAACGTCCCATCGGATCAGTCCTTCATCAGACGGTCTACCGCTTCGCCAATGCGAACGGGACCGGGAAAATAGGCCCACTCGAGGCTGTGCGGATAAGGCGTGTCGAACCCGGTCACGCGCTCCACCGGCGCTTCGAGATGGTAGAAGCAGCGCTCCTGCACGAGCGTCACGAGTTCGGCGCCGAAACCGGAAGTGCGGGTCGCCTCGTGTATCACCAGACATTTGCCCGTTTTCTGCACAGATTTTTCCACAGTCTCCATGTCCAGCGGAACAAGGCTGCGCAGGTCGATGATCTCGGCGTCGATGCCCTTGTCGGCCAATACCGCTTCGGCGACGTGCACCATCGTGCCGTAGGCCAGCACGGTCAGCGCCTCGCCCTCGCGCACGATACGCGCCTTGCCGAGCGGGATCTTGTAATATCCCTCAGGCACTTCGCCGCCGGGATGGCCCTTCCAGGTGCGCGAAGGCTTGTCGTAATCGCCGCCGAAGGGGCCGTTGTAGATGCGCTTCGGTTCGAAGAACATGACCGGGTCATTGTCCTCGATCGCGGCGATCAGCAGGCCCTTGGCGTCGTAAGGCGTGGCGGGGATGATCGTTTTCAGGCCGGCAACGTGAGTGAACATCGCCTCCGGGCTCTGGCTATGGGTTTGCCCGCCGAAGATGCCGCCGCCAAACGGCGAGCGGATCGTGATCGGAGAGGTGAACTCGCCCGCCGAGCGGTAGCGCATGCGCGCCGCCTCGGAGACGAGTTGGTCGAGGCCGGGGTAAATATAGTCCGCGAACTGGATTTCGGGCACCGGGCGCAGGCCATAGGCAGCCATGCCCACCGCCGCACCGATGATGCCGCATTCGTTGATCGGCGCATCGAACACCCGGTTGCGGCCAAACTTTTTCTGCAGGCCCGCAGTGGCGCGGAAGACGCCGCCGAAATAGCCCACGTCCTCGCCCATAATGACGATGTCGGGATCGCGCGCCATCATCAGGTCGAGGGCGTCGTTGATCGCCTCGATCATGTTCATCTGGCGGGCGGGTGCCTTGGCTTCGGTATCGGTCACGGGATTGTCCTTGGACATCGTTTCCTCAGGCATCGTCCCGCTCCTTCCATTCCGGCCATTTTATGCCGCGTTCGCGCATGGCCTGCGCAGCCTGCTCCTCAAGGTGCCAGGGCAGTTCCTCGAAGACGTCCTCGAACATGGTGTGGAACGGATGGTGCATGCCGTGGCCAAGAATGCCGTTCTTCTCCGCCTCCTTGGTGGCGACCTTGACCTGTTCGACCAGTTCGCGGTCCATCGCCTCCTGCTGCTCCTCCGACCATTCGCCAAGCGCGATCAGGTGCTTCTTGAGGCGCATGATCGGATCGCCCAGCGGCCATTCCTCACGCTCCTGAGCGGAGCGATAGGCGGATGGATCGTCCGAGGTGGAGTGGCCCTCGGCGCGGTAGGTGAAATGCTCGATCAGGGTCGGGCCCTGATTGGCGCGGGCGCGGTTGGCGGCCCACTCCATCGCCGCATAGACCGCCAGCGCATCGTTGCCGTCGACCCGCAATCCGGCAATGCCGTAGCCGGTGGCGCGCGCCGCGAAGGTCGTGCGCTCCGCCCCGGCGAACCCGGAGAAGCTGGAGATCGCCCACTGGTTGTTGACCACGTGGAGCACGACCGGCGCATTGTAGACCGCCGCGAAGGTCATCGCCGCGTGGAAATCGCCTTCCGCGCTCGATCCCTCGCCGATGAAGGCGGTGGCGATGCGGGTGTCGCCCTTGATCGCGCTGGCCATCGCCCAGCCCACGGCCTGGGGGAACTGCGTGGCAAGGTTGCCGGAGATGGAGAAGAACCCGTAATCCTTGGCCGAATACATGATCGGCAACTGGCGGCCCTTCAGGGGGTCGGCCCGGTTCGAGTAGATCTGGTTGACCATGTCCACCAGCGGATAGCCGCGCGAGATCAGGATGCCCTGCTGGCGATAGCTGGGGAACACCATGTCATCGCCGGCCAGCGCCATTGCGCAGGCGACCGAAATCGCCTCCTCGCCGGTGCATTTCATATAGAAGCTGGTCTTGCCTTGCCGCTGGCTGCGATAGAGCCGGTCGTCGAAGGCGCGGGTCAGCGCCATCGTGCGCAGCATCCGGCGCAGGGTCTCGGGATCGAGGCCGGGGTTCCATGCGCCGACGGCGTTGTCGTCCTCGTCCAGCACGCGGACCATGTCGAGGGTCAGCGGCCATGTCTCGCTGGCCGGGCAGGCCTCGTCGGGACGGGCCAGCTTGCCGGCAGGCGGCACCGGCAGATGCGAATAATCGACGACGTCGCCGGGCCGGTATTTCGGCTCGGGAACATAGAGTTCCAGCGGCGGCAGATTACCGCGCGCAGTACCTTTTTCAACGGGGCCTTCGGCCATTATCATGCTCTCCCGCCAGTGTGCGGCCGCGAGAACCTTGAGTATCAAAATTCTACGGTTCGGTCATATTATTTCAAGTTTCGGTAATGTCAATTCACACAGCAACCGGCGCGGAGATATGCGATTGAGGCGCATATCCGGTGACTTCGAAGTCTTCGATTCTGTAGTCGAACATCGAATCGGGACGGCGCAGGATGGCCATATGGGCATCCCCGGAAGGCTCCCGCGCAAGCTGTTCTTCGACCAGCGCCGCATGGTTGAGGTACAAGTGGACATCACCGCCTGTCCAAACGGCCTCACCGGGCTCGAGGTTGCATTGCTGCGCGATCATGCGGGTCAGCAGCGCCAGCGACCACATGTTGAATGCAAAACCCAGGCCCAGATCACAGCTGCGCTGATAAAGCAGGCATGAAAGCCGGCCGCCCGCGACATGGAACTGATAGGTCTTGTGACAGGGCGGCAGCGCCATGGCGTCCAGTTCGGCAACGTTCCAGCCTTCGATGATGTGGCGGCGGCTGCCCGGATTGGCCTTGAGGCTTTCGATCACCTGCGTAACCTGATTGACCCCCTGCCCGCGCCGGAACAGGCCTTCCTGACCGGCAGGCTCATAAGTCGGCCAGTCTACCCACTGCTTGCCGTAGACCGGGCCGAGATCGCCCCACTGGCGCGCAAAAGCCTCGTCGGCGACGATCCTTGCAGAGAAATCCTTCCGCTCGATCTGGTCGCCTGTCTCGCGGCGATAGCGGTCCAGCGGCCAGTCGGTCCAGATTTCCACGCCCTGCGCGCAGAGGGCGCGGATGTTGGTATCGCCGGTGAGGAACCACAGCATCTCGCGCGTCGCGGTCTTCCAGTAGACGCGCTTGGTCGTCAGCAGCGGCATCGCCCCGCCCGACAGGTCGAAGCGGATCGTCTCTCCGAACAGCGACCGGGTGCCGACGCCGGTACGGTCGACCCGTTCATCACCCTGCGTCCAGATACGGCGCATGAGATCAAGGTACTGACGCTCCCAATGCGGCGCCTGCGCGGCAGTGGAAGCGGGGTCGGCGTGGAGCGTGGTGGTGGTCATGCGGCAAAACCTATCCCCGCGCGGCCGCAAGGGGAAGCGCCATGGGTGGTTGTCCCCCGTCCGAAAACGACAAAGGGCGCGTCCCGAAAGACGCGCCCTTTGCGAATAAATGGTCGGGGAAAGAGGATTCGAACCTCCGGCCCCTGCCTCCCGAAGACAGTGCTCTACCAGGCTGAGCTATTCCCCGACCGGAGGGCGATCCGAAGACCGCCCGGGGCAGGAGCGCGCCTATATAGGGCGACTTCGGAGGTGGCAAGAGGGCGTTTTGGAAAATATTCGGGCATTTGCAGTCACGTCATCCAAGCCTCCGCCGGGGGCGACGATCAGCCCGAGCGGAGCAGTTGCACGCCCCAATCGCGCTCGAACAGATAGAGCAGCAACCGCGCCGCCTCACCGCGCGGACCGGCAAGGCCGCCGTCGCGCTCGATCAGCAGACGCGCGTCGTCATGGGCGATCGGCAGCAGCTTCTGGATCTGCTCCAGGCTGGCGATGCGGAACGGCGTATCGCCCGACTGGCGGGTGCCCAGCAGTTCACCGCCGCCACGTAGCTGCAAGTCTTCTTCGGCAAGGCGGAAACCGTCCTGCGTCTCGCGCATGAGGGCCAGCCGCTGGCGCGCGGTTTCGGACATCTGGGTGCCGCGAAGCAGCAGGCAAGTGGATTTTTCTGACCCGCGGCCCACGCGCCCGCGCAACTGGTGAAGCTGGGCAAGGCCGAAGCGCTCCGCCTGCTCGATCACCATCAGCGTGGAATTGGGCACGTCGACACCGACCTCGATCACCGTGGTCGCCACCAACAGGCTGGCCTCGCCGCGCGCGAATCGCTCCATCGCGGCGTCCTTGGCCTCGGGGCGAAGCTGGCCGTGTACCAGCGCGACGGTATCGCCGAATCGCTCCTTGAGCGCGGCGTAGCGCGCCTCTGCGGCGGCGAGGTCTTCGTTTTCGTTCTCGTTGACCATCGGGCAGACCCAGTAGGCCTGCTGCCCGGTCTCGATGTGGCGGGCGATGCCGCCGATGACGTCGTCCATCCGCTCTACCGAGATCACGCGGGTATCGATCGCCTGACGGCCCGGCGGCAGTTCGTCGAGCTTGGAAACCTCCATCTCGCCGTATTGCGCCAAAGTCAGCGTGCGCGGGATCGGCGTTGCGGTCATCGCCAAAGTATGCGGCGCGCGGCGGCCCTTGCGCGCCAGCATCAGCCGCTGGCCGACACCGAAACGGTGCTGTTCGTCGATCACCACAAGCGCGAGATTGCGATAGGCCACGCTGTCCTGAAAGATCGCATGGGTGCCTACGACGATCTGGATCGAGCCATCCAACAGCCCCATCAGAATCGCCTCGCGGGCCTTGCCCTTGTCCCGGCCCGTCAGCAGCGCGATCTCCACCCCGGTGCCCTGGAGCATCCGCGACAGCGTTTCGTAATGCTGGCGAGCGAGGATTTCGGTCGGCGCCAGCAGCGCGCCTTGCGCCCCCGCTTCTACCGCGATCAGCAGCGAGGACAGCGCCACCACCGTCTTGCCCGAACCGACATCTCCTTGCAGCAGCCGCAGCATCGGTGAAGGCTGCGCAAGGTCGCCTTCGATCTCGGCGATGGAGCGCACCTGCGCGCCGGTAAGTGCAAATGGCAGGCGCAGTTTTGCGCGCATGGCTCCATCACCCACCAACGGCGTGCCGCGCTGCGAACGGTTGCTTTCGCGCACCAGCATGAGCGCCAGCGCGTTTGCGAACAATTCATCATAGGCCAGCCGGTCGCGCGCGGGCGCATTGACGCCGCGGTGCGCCTCGCCCAGCGCCTCGCGCCAGGCGGGCCAGTCCTTCTGGGCGATGAGGCCGTGTTCGATCCACTCGGGAAGCTCGGGCAGTGCCTTGAGCGCCTGCGCCACCAGCGCGCCGATACGGCCCTGCGTCATCCCTTCGGAAAGCGGATAGATCGGCTCGCACAGCTTGCCGACCGGAGCGGCGGAATCCTCCGACACATGTTCGGGATGCACGATCTGGAGCATCTGGCCGTACTGGTCGATTCGCCCCGCCACCCAGCGCAGTTCGCCAACCGGAAGCTGCTTCTTCGCGGTATAGGAAGCCCGGCCGAAGTAGGTGATCGTGCATATATTGCCGGCCGCATCCTCCGCCATGACCCGAAAAGGGCCGCGTCCGCTGGGCGAGCGGTGTTCGCGGGGGGTCAGCGCGATGATGACGTTTTCGCCCACCGCCGCCTCATCCAGATTGGCAATGGCCCGCCGCTCCACGAAGCGATCAGGCAGGTGATAGGCAAGATCGCGGATCCGGGTGAGGCCGAGTTTCTCCAGCGGGCGCCTGAGTTTAGGCCCCACGCCATCGAGGGCATCGGTTTCGACGAACAGGGAATTAAGCGCTTCGGGCCGCATGGGCGCCTCTTAGCGCGACTGTGCACCGTTTCACCAGACAGCATGGAACACCCCTCCACATCGGTCCGTTGGCATTTTTCAAGCATGCACCAAAAACCAAGGAGAAGCCCATGCTCTTGCCCCACGGAACCGTGTTCGCGATCGTCGACGGAGAGAACTTCGAACTCTATCGCAACACCGGCGCCGAAGCCGAGCCAAAGCTGACCTCGATGGAAACGCCGGCACTGGAAGCCACGAATTTCAGCGCCGGAAACCGCAAGACCGACGGCCAAACCCGCCATCAGGCCCGCACCGGCGACGGCAGCCGCGATGGTCTCGACGAAGCTGCCCATGTCGCGGCGGTGACTGGCTGGCTCAACGAGCAGGTGCTGTCGCATGAGATCGAACAGCTTGTGGTCGTGGCTGATCCCCGCTCGCTGGGCGAGATGCGCAAGCATTACCACAAGCAACTCAAGGATGTGTTGGTCGGCGAAGTGCCGAAGACTTTAACCGGAAGGCCCAGCGCCGAAATCATCCGCGTGCTGCACGGTTAAACGCACGACCTGCAAATCTTGCTCATGACCGCGCCGCGCTGTAACGGCGCGGTCATGACCGCACTATCGCCCCGCCTCGCCCGTTTGAAGTTCCGCGCCTGGCACCGCGGCACCCGCGAGGCCGACTATATGATCGGCTGCTTCTTCGACCGTTTCCATGCCGAATGGTCGGAAGAGGATATCGTCCTGTTCGAGAAGATGATCGACGAGGAAGACGTCGATATCATGGGTTGGGCGCTGGGCACGCTCAGCATTCCCGAGGAATATCGCGGTCCATTGGTCGAACGCATGATGAAGCTCGACTACGTTGTGATCCCGCGCGACTGACGTGTATCCTCCCCAGCCATGCTTGGGGGAAAAAGGCGGACGGACACGACGCGCCCGTTTTGTGCAACTGCGGTATACTACCGTGCATTTGCGATACGAACCTTGGAACGTCATACGCACCGGCGATGCTGCGACGCAGCAAAACTTGTCCTTGAGGTTCTTATGTTCTCTTTTCTCTCCCCCGTCGCTGTCCGCTTTGCCTTCCGCAGCGATGTTGTCGTCGCCGAACGCCACATGCCGGTATTCGCCGAGAAGAAGCCTGCCTTCGCCCGCGCCGATGCCCCCGTTGAAGAACTGAAGCGCGCGGCCTGAGGCTGGCCTTTTTTTTCGGCGCTAACGGGAAGCGGCCAGCCCTTCCCGTTATAACGCGCTGAGCACATGCCCGCCGTCGACCGGGATGACCACGCCGGTCATATAGCGCGACGCTTCCGAACACAGCAGCAGCAGCGGCCCATCAAGATCCTCGAACTTGCCGAATCGGCGCTGGGGGATCCGCCGCGCCATTGCTTCGCCCAGTTTGCTGTCCAGGAAATCGCGGTTCATGTCGGTGGCGAAATACCCCGGTGCCAAGGCATTCACGCGGATGCCATAGCGGGCCAGTTCCAGCCCCATCTGCTTCGTCATCTGCAGGACCCCCGCCTTGCTCATCGCATAGACCGTAAGCTGGCCGCCCTGCCGCAGCCCCAGGATGGAGGCGACATTGACGATCGCGCCGCCTTTGCCTGATGCCTGCATCCCCCGCGCTGCTTCGGTGGCGACAAGGAAAGCACCGCGCAAGTTCGCGGACATGATGTGATCGTATTCTTCCACATTCACATCCAGCAGCGAGTGCGCAGCGGAAACGCCCGCGTTGTTAACCAGCACATCGACCGCGCCGGTCTGCGCGAACCCCGCCCGAATGCTCGCTGGATTCGTGACGTCCATCGCCACGCAGGACGCCGCGGGGCCGATCTCGGCAGCCAGTTCCTCCAGCGCTTCCATCCGGCGGGCTGCGAGTATGACCTCGGCTCCCGCACCTGCGAGAACGCCCGCGAAGTGGCGGCCCAGTCCGCTCGATGCGCCGGTTACGAGGACGCGCTTGCCGTCCAGCCTGTCGATTGCGGTCATGTCGCTCTCCGATCCCAATAGTACGTTCCCCGTCATTCCTGCGAAGGCTGGGATGACGCACGGGAAAAGTGGGCTACCATCGGGATATTGGTCGCCCCCCGCCACTCTCAATATGATTGTATTTCCCGCCCACGCCGCATATCCCGCCAGACATCCCGCATGACTGATTTTTCCCGCATCCTCTCCGCCACGACGCCGCTGACGCTGGCTTCGGTGACGCGCGGCTCCCAGCCGCTGGTCATGGCCGACCTCGCCCGCGCTGCCGACAGCGCCAAAAGCAGCGGCCGCGCTGTCTTCGTCGCCGATAACGAGGCCGCGATGCGCGCCGTCGCCGAGGCCGCGCAGTTCTTCGCGCCTGAACTCGACGTGATCGAGTTTCCGGCGTGGGACTGCCTGCCTTACGACCGCGCCAGCCCCGCGCTATCGGTCAGCGCCCGGCGCCTGGCCGCGCTGCACCGGCTGCAACTGAAACGCAGTGGCCCGCAGCTTCTCGTCACCACGACGAACGCCATGCTCCAGCGCGTGCTCACCCCGTTTCGCATCCGCGAATCGGTGCGTCTGCTCAAGCCTGGCATGGAAGTGGGCCATGAAAGCCTGATCGCGCTGCTGCGCCGTCAGGGTTACCAGCGCACCGACACCGCGATCGACGCGGGCGAATTCGCCGTGCGCGGCTCGATCTTCGACATCGTGCCATCGGGCCTTAAGTCCGGGGAAGACGCAGCCGGCCTGCGCCTCGACTTCTTCGGGGACGAGCTGGAAACGCTGCGCCTGTTCGACACCGGCACTCAGCGCTCTACCGGCACGGTGCCCGATCACCTGCTGTTGCCCGCCAGCGAGGCACTGCTGGACGACGACACCGTCAAGCGTTTTCGCACCCGCTACCGCGAGATGTTCGGCGCCAATGCCACCGCCGATCCGCTTTATCAGGCGGTCAGCGACGGGCGCCGCCTCGCCGGCATGGAACACTGGCTGCCGCTGTTCGAGGACCGGCTGGTCACCCTGTTCGACCACCTTGGCGACGACGACCTTGTCATCATCGACAGCCCCGCCCTGGGCGCCGTTGACGAGCGTTTTACCGATATCGCCGACTATCACCGGGCACGCACCGAAACCTCAGGGCAAAAGGCCGGTTCCTACCGTCCGCTGCGGATCGATTCGCTCTACCTGAACCGCGAAGAATTCGACTTCGCCGTCACCGCGCTGCCGGTCCACCGCGCCGATCCCTTCGCCCAGCCCGAATCGGCCAAGGTCATCGACTTCGGTTTCGGCAACGCCCGCGATTTCACGCCCGAACGCGCGCGCGGCGACAACGCCTACGAAGCCGCCGCAAAGCATCTTCAGGCCGTCGGCAAGTCAGGCCGCAAAGCCATCCTTGCCGCCTACTCCACCGGCAGCCGGGCCCGCCTTGCCTCGATTCTGGGTGAGGCAAAAGGCCCCGAACCGCGCCTTGCCGATACCTGGCAGGAAGCGCTCGGCCTTGCCGTTCAGGGCCGTTCCGCCGCGCTGGTACTGCCGCTCGAAACCGGGTTCTCGAACCAGTCGGTCGAGGTCATCACCGAGCAGGACATTCTTGGCGACCGCCTTGTCCGCCGCAAGAAGCGCAAAAAGGACTCCGACGCCTTCCTCGCCGAACTGGCGGCGCTGACGCCCGGCGACCTGATCGTCCACATGGACCACGGCATCGGCCGCTACGAAGGTTTGCAGTCGATCCCGGTCGGCAAGTCCCCGCACGACTGCGTGATGCTGACCTACTCGGGCGGCGACAAGCTCTACATCCCGGTCGAAAACCTCGACGTCCTCTCGCGCTACGGCAGCGAGAGCGAAGGCGCCGTGCTCGACAAGCTGGGCGGCGAGGCATGGCAGAAGCGCCGCGCCAAGCTGAAGGAACGCATCCGCGAGATCGCCGGCGAACTGATGAAGACCGCTGCCGAGCGCGCCCTGCGCGAAGCGCCCGCGCTGGTGGCTGAGGAATCCAGCTTCAACCAGTTCATCGACCGCTTCCCCTGGCAGGAAACCGAGGACCAGGAAGCCGCCATCGGCGATACGCTGGAAGACCTCGCCAGCGGCCGCCCGATGGACCGCCTCGTCTGCGGCGACGTCGGTTTCGGCAAGACCGAAGTGGCCCTGCGCGCTGCCTTCGTGGCTGCCATGGCGGGCCAGCAGGTAGCCGTCGTCGCGCCCACCACCCTTCTCGCGCGCCAGCACTATTCCGGTTTCGCGGACCGCTTCGCCGGCTTCCCGCTCAACGTCGGCCGCCTCTCGCGCCTCGTCCCCGAAAAGGAGGCCAAGGCCACCCGCGAGGGGCTGGCCGATGGCACCATGGACGTCGTCTGCGGCACTCATGCGATCCTGTCCAAGACGGTCAGCTTCAAACGTCTCGGCCTCGTCATCGTCGATGAGGAGCAGCGTTTCGGCGTCAACCACAAGGAGAAGCTGAAGCAGCTGCGGGCCGACGTCCACGTCCTGACGCTCACCGCCACGCCCATCCCGCGCACGTTGCAAATGGCGATGTCGGGCCTGCGCGAACTCTCCACCATCCAGACCCCGCCGGTCGACCGCCTCGCGGTAAGAACCTACGTGATGGAATGGGACGAAATGGTGATGCGCGAGGCTTTGCTGCGCGAACATCACCGCGGCGGCCAGAGCTTCATCGTCGTCCCCCGCATCGCCGACATGGCCGAGGTGGAGGACTGGCTGAGCAAGAACGTCCCCGAAGTGAAAGTCATCTCTGCCCACGGCCAGATGTCGGCGGGCGACGTGGAAGAACGCATGAGCGCCTTCTACGAGGGCAAGTACGAGGTTTTGCTGTCCACCACGATCGTGGAATCGGGCATCGACATCCCGCGCGCCAACACCATCATCATCCACCGCGCCGACCGCTTCGGCCTCGCCCAGCTTTACCAGCTGCGCGGCCGCGTCGGGCGTTCGAAACTACGCGCCTATGCCTACCTGACCACGCCGCCCGGTCAGGCTTTGAGCGAAGTTTCCGAAAAGCGCCTCAAGGTACTGGGCGACCTCGATTCGTTGGGCGCAGGTTTCCAGCTGGCCAGCCACGATCTCGACATCCGCGGCGCCGGTAACCTCCTTGGCGACGAACAATCGGGCCACATCCGCGAAGTCGGCTTCGAACTTTACCAGTCGATGCTGGAAGACGCGATCCTCGCCGCCCGCGCCGGCGGCGTCGGGCTGGAGAAGGACACCTCGGGCCTGTCCCCGCAGATCACGGTCGAAGCGCCGATCATGATCCCGGAAGAATACGTCCCCGACCTCGCGGTGCGCATGGCGCTTTACCGCCGCCTAAACGACGCGGATTCGCGCGCCGAGATCGAATCGCTCTCGGCCGAAATGATCGACCGCTTCGGCCCCCTGCCCCAGCCGACCGCGAACCTCGTCCAGCTCATCCAGATCAAGCGGCAGGCGATCGAGGCCCACATTGCCAAGATCGACGTCGGCCCGCGCGGCACGCTGGTCAGCTTCCACAACGACAGCTTCCCCAACCCGGAAGGCCTCATCGCCTACGCAGACAGGCTGCAAGGCGCGATCAAGCTGCGCCCGGACAACAAGCTGGTATTGCAGCGCGCGTGGGGCGATCCAAAGAGCCGGCTCAACGGTCTGCTGCAGTTGACCAAGGGTCTCAGCGCGGTTGCGCGCAAGGGGTAAGAGTATACGCAGGGGAGCATAGCCCCCCTGCACCCCCATTAATGTCGTCGTTGTTCGTGCAGCGGCGCCGTGCGATCCCTGCTGCCGCAGGCTTTATGCCTCCCGGCTCGAAGTGGGCGCGGAAACGTATCTGCGCTCATGACCTCGACATTCCCGGGGGTGCAGGGGGGCTATGCTCCCCTGCTTGCTTCCTTGAGTTCTTCCGCTCGCGCCAGTTTGTCAAACATAGCCGCACTCATCGGCTGCGCCCGCAAAAACCCCTGAAAATAAGCGCACCCCTCACGCGCCGCGACAACGCGCTGGCCTTCCTCCTCGATGCCCTCGGCGATCACCTGAAGGTCCAGCGCCCGCGCCATCGCCACGATTGCGCGCAGTACCGCCACGTCACGGCGGTCTGTAGTGATGCCATCGATCATCGAGCGGTCGAGCTTGAGGTAGTGGATCGGCAGAACCTTGAGGTAGCGGAAATTGCAGAAGCCCGCGCCGAAATCATCCAGTGCGATGCGGATGCCTTGCGCCGAAAAGTCCGCCATGGTCCGCGCTGCCAGCGTGATATCGCCGATCAGCGTCTGCTCGGTCACTTCCAGCGTCAGCCGGCGCGGCGGGAAGCCGCTTTCGCGCACGAGGTCGAGCATCTGTCGGGTATAGCTGCCGAACGCCAGGTCTGCCGCCGTAACGTTGATCGAGAGACGCAGGTCTCCCGGCCATTCCTTGGCCGCCCACATGGCCTTGTGGGCGATATGGCGCGACAGCGGGCCGACGTAATCCGCCCGTTCGGCGATGGCGAAAAGCGCCCCGGCGCCGATGCGGCCAAGCTGCGGGTGGTTCCACCGTGCGAGGGCTTCGGCGCCGGTGAGGCTGTCATCCGTCAAATCGAACTGGGGCTGGAACAGCACCTCGATCTCGTCATTGTCGATGGCAATGAGGAGGTCTGCTTCCAACTGCTGGGCAGAGCGCCCCGGCGGCGTGACTTCGCCGTCTGCCCAGGCAAGACGGGTGCCGTGCTGTTCGTGGGCGTCGCCCAGCGCATGGCCAAGCCGGTCTAGCATCGATTCGACGCTCTCCCCGGTCAGCGCGCGGATCAGCGCCACACGCGGGGATAGCCGCAGAATGCCGGTGGAGATCGGGATGGGCCGCGCGATCATGTCGGCAAGCTGGTCCGCGACCAGTTGCCAACGCTCACGGCTACAGGCTTCGTTGGCAACGAGGAGGAAGCTCCCACCCCCGGCGCGGGCGAGCAGCCAGGGTCCGTCCAGTTCCTCTTCGGCGAAATGGCCGATGCGCGCGGCGACTTCTTCCAGCGCGCCGTCACCAGCGGCGGCTCCGTAGGCCATGTTGATCGCATCGAGGCGGCGCAGACTGAGCAACATGGCGTGGACGTGCGCCATGTGCGGCATCAGCACCGGATCATCGCGCCAGGCGGCGACGCGGTCGTGCACCGCCTCGACCCCCGGAATGCCGGTAAGGCGGTCCGTGATCCCTTTGGCGGCCTTGCCCTTGGCCGCTATGCCCTTGGGATCCCTGTGAACCTGATCGTCTCGTTTTACGCCCATCGACCCGCCATAACCCAAAGGCCTTGCAAAACCTTTCAAAATTCGACAGCCCCGGTCCCGGAATTGGACGCATTTGATGCCGGAGACACAAGTGAGCATGGATGCGAAACTGGCGCTGGTCGTGTCGGACAGCGCCCAGGCGCAAGCGGGCGCCGCGGCGCTGCGCGAATCGCACACCTGGGTATCGCCCGAAGAGGCCGACGTGCTGGTGGTACTGGGCGGTGACGGCTTCCTGCTGCACGTCCTGCACGAGATGCTGGACAGCCATCCGATCAAGCCGGTCTACGGCATGAATCTGGGCACCGTGGGCTTCCTGATGAACGGCCCGCACGACGGCGTATCAATCGCCCGCCGCGTAGCGGAGGCGCATAGCGTCCCGGTCCGCCCGCTGATAATGTACGCTACCGGGCGCGACGGGCGGGAATACAGCTACTACGCGATCAACGAAGTTTCGTTGCTGCGCGAAACGCGCCAGACCGCGAAAGTCGAAATCCGCATCAATGGCCGCGTCCGCATGGAAGAACTGGCGGGCGACGGCATTCTTGTCGCCACCCCGGTCGGCTCCACCGCCTACAACCTGTCCGCCAACGGCCCGATCCTGCCGCTGGGCTCGCGCATGCTGGCGATGACCCCGCTCAGCCCTTTCCGCCCCCGCCGCTGGAAGGGCGCGATCCTGCCCGAAAGCGCCGAGGTGGAATTCCACATCCGCGAACCCGGCAAGCGCCCCGTCGCCGCCGTCGCCGACCAGAAGGAAGTGCGCGACGTCGCCACCGTGCGCATCGTCGCCTCGGCGGAAAAGGAACTGACGCTGCTGTTCGACCCCGGTTTCACGCTGGAAGAACGCATATTTGCCGAGCAATTTCAGGTCTGATCCGCACAATTGCGTGGGTTCTGAAAAATTGATCGAAATTTTTGCGCCGGCGGTAAAATTTCTGACCTCGCAGGGTTGCCAATCTTTCTGACGCTGTTATAGGCGCACCCCTGCCCAGCGGTGGTGACATTGCCGGGCCGCTCCCTGATAGCTCAGCGGTAGAGCATTCGACTGTTAATCGAATGGCCGTAGGTTCGAATCCTACTCAGGGAGCCAATTTTTCCGAGTAAACAAGCACAGTCGATCCCTTCAGGATGTGATCTGTCTCACCTTCAAAACCGGTGAGACATTCTGTGCTTCGCGGCGCCCTTGGCCGCGATTTCGCCGGCATCGGCCCTCACCGACATCTCCCGACAATCCAACCATAATCCGGCCCGCGCTCCATCGCCCAGCCTACCCGATATATGGGTCAGGCTGTCTGTTGCTGTGCGGGGCTTATCTAGCGCGCACTTTTATTACGCGCTGCTGACAAACAGAATCATTTCCATACCATGATCGTGGGATGTCGGCAGAAACCGACGCAACTATCAGCCGGTTGTGTCCCTTGGGTCGTAATTACGATGCCAAGAAACTGGCCCGAGGGTTACTTTCGTAAACCTCGGGCAATTTCCCGAACTGCGCTGGACTACGCCGCGCTCGCTCCGGCCTCACCGCCGTTTCCAGCTGCGGCCAGCAGCCATTCCGTGAACGCTGACATCGCCGCCGAAACTGCGCGCGAGGACAGGCGGGTCAGCCAGTAGCCACCCCGGTACACGACGACATCGAAAGGGTTGACGAGCTGCCCGTTGGAGCGTTCCCGTTCGAACATCGTCAGTGGCAGCAGCGCGACCCCCATGCCCCGGATCGCAGCGATGGCCATCAGATGTGAGGCATCGAATATCGGTCCATTGGCAGGCACGCCGGGCACACCCGCAGCGGCGAACCAGGCAGGCCAATCCTGCAGGCGATAGGACCGCAGCAGCGGCACGGACCCGAAATCGCCAATGCGCTGAAGGCGGCTGGCGATCGCCGGGCAGCACATCGGTGTCATCGGCGCCGTCATCAGCAGTTGGGCATTGACGCCGTGCCAGCCGCCATCGCCGAAGCGGATCGCCAGATCGAGGCTCTCGGCCCACAAATCGACGGCGTTGTTGTTCGTCAGCAGGCGTACGTCGATGCCCGGGTGCCGCGCCTGAAATTCAGGTAGCCGCTCCATCAGGAAGCTGAGCGCGAACGTGCCAACCACGCCCACGGTCAAAACCTCGCGCGCGCCTGCTCCGCTGACGACGGCAAGCGCGCCGCTGACCCTGGCCAGCGCATCTGTGACCACCGGGGCCAGCAAGGCGCCCTCGTCGCTCAGCACCAGCCCTCGGGTGGTGCGGCGGAACAGCGCTTTTCCGATATGGGTTTCCAGCATCTTCACCTGCTGGCTGACGGCGGCTTGGGTTACGCACAGTTCGTCCGCCGCGCGAGTGAAGTTGAGGTGCCGGGCTGCGGCCTCGAATGCGCGGAGCGTGTTGAGCGAAAGCGCCTTGATATCCATACTCGCTCCAAGAATATCTAGGGACGGACCTCAGAAACCATCGTTTGCCCGATCGGTCAAGCAAAGGCCAGAATGCCCGCATCACACCTGACATCACAGGGGACCGGGAGGTTTTTCAATGCTGGATCGACGAAGCGCGCTGGCCGGAGCCATGGCCGTATTGATGACGGCCTGCACGAGGCACGAGGCCACCACCATCGAAAAAACCGATATCGACGAAGGCACGGTTGACGCCCTGCGCGCCACTGAAGCACGGGCTGGCGGGCGCCTGGGAGCCTATATCCTGGACCCGGCGCGCGGTAGCGGCGTCGGCTGGCGCGAGAACGAACGCTTCGCTCATTGCAGCTCGTTCAAGATGTCACTCGCGGCGATGATACTGGCCGGGGCAGAACGCGGCGAAATCGACCTCGGCGAAGTTCTGCGCTGGTCGGCTCAGGACCTGCTGCCGCACAGCCCAGTCACTTCCGGCGCGGTAGACAGCGGCCTTTCGGTGAAAGCGCTGGCCCATGCCACGCTGGTGACGAGCGACAATACTGCCGCCAACGTGCTGCTGCGCCGGTTCGGCGGCCCTGCGCAACTGACGCGCTTCTGGCGTTCGCTAGGCGATAAGGTCAGCCGGCTCGACCGCTACGAGCCGGAACTTAACCGGATACCGCCCGGCTCCGAATTCGATACGACGACTCCGGCGGCGATGGCTGCGACCATGGCCCGCCTGCTGCTTGGCGACCGGCTGACGCCGCAAGGGCGCGGCACACTGAAAAGCTGGATGACCGAGGTACAGACCGGCAGCGACCGTATTCGTGCCGGCTTTCCCGCCGGCTGGACTTCGGGAGACAAGACCGGAACCGGCATCAGTGAAGGGCAGCAGACTTACGTCGACCTGGCTTTCGGCGGTCCGGCCAATGTCCCGCCCCTCATCGTCGCCTGCTATCTGGAAACCTCGCGCGATACCAAGGGCATGGACCCGCTCGCCCTTGGCGCCATGGCCGAGGTCGGGCGGCTGTCGGCAAAAGGCGTGCGTATGCCGCGCCGGGAAGCCTTGCGCACGTCCTCCCGCCAGCTGCTGTAACACAGCGCGAAGCACACCCGCCCCGGCGCGCCGCAACTTGATTGCGCGCCGAGGCGGTTTCGGGCGCCGTGTGCCATTGTCAGATCGCAGATTGCGCAACCGCTTTCTCCACCGCCGACTTGCCCTTGCAAGTGCCCGTTTTCTCGGCTTGAAACCTCCGCATTGACCACCCCGGCGCCCGGCCGGCCGTAAGGCACGTCGCCGCTTTCAGGCGCCGCGCCATGCCGTTTCAAGGGTAGCCGAAGGCAGGAGAGAAGTTAGATGAAGACCCGGCTCATGGCCGCTGCCGCACCCCTCGTCCTCGGTGCCGGCCTGCTTGGAGGATTTCCGATGACGGCACTTGCCAAGGAAAAAACGGCTGCAGCCGCCCCCGCCTACACCGGCCCGCTCGCCCAGCCGAGCACCCTGCCCTTTCACGCGCCGAACTTTCCCGCCTACAAGGACAGCGACTGGCGGCCCGCGATAGAGGCCGGCATCGCCGCCCAGCGCGCCGAGATCAAGGCCATCGCCGCCAACAAGGCCAAGCCCACTTTCGAGAACACGATCGTCGCGAAAGAGCGCACCGGGCAGCTGCTCAGCCGCGCCTACAGCACGTTCGGCCAGCTGACTTCGGCCAACACCAACGATGCGCTCGACGCCGTGGAAACCGCCGTCAGCCCGCAAATTTCCGCGCTCAACGATGACATCTATCTCGACCCGGCGCTGTTTGCCCGCGTCAAGGCCGTCCACGACAGCGCCGCCGGCAAGGCTCTGACCGGCGAGGACGCCATGCTGCTGGCGACCACTTATGACGAATTCGTCCATCGCGGCGCCCTTCTAACGCCTGCGCAGAAAACCGAGCTCAAGGCCATGAACCTTGAGATCGCCAAGCTTGAAACCGCGTTCTCGCAGAAGCTGACCGCGGCGACGGCCGCCAAGGCCCCGGTATTCGACACCGAGGCGCAGCTTGCCGGTCTCTCTCCAGCCGAGATCGCCGCCGCTGCCAAGCTCGCCGCCGAAAAGGGCAAGCCCGGCAAGTTCATGCTGGCGCTGGGCAACACCACTCAGCAGGCCGCGCTCACCAGCCTGACGAACCGCGACAGCCGCAAGATCCTGTGGGACGCCAGCGTCAACCGCACCTCGGGCGGCGACCAGTACGATACCACCGGCATGGTCACGCAGATGGCCACGCTGCGCGCGAAGAAGGCGAAGCTGATGGGCAAGCCCGACTTCGCGACTTATCAGATGTACGACCGTATGGTGAAGACGCCCGCCAAGGCGATGGAATTCATGAACGGCTTCGTGCCCGCCCTGCGCGCCACGCAGGACCGCGAAGCCGGAATGCTTGAGGCAGCCGCCAAGGCGGAAGGCCAGAACATCAAGCTGGAAGCCTGGGACTGGTCCTACTATGCCGAAAAGGTTCGCAAGGCGAAGTACGACCTCGATGAGAACCAGATCAAGCCGTACTTCGACGTCTGGCGCACGCTGGAAGACGGCGTGTTCTACGCCGCCAATCAGACCTATGGCCTGACCTTCAAGCGTCGCACCGACCTGCCTGTCTATCACCCGACGATGCGCGCCTACGAAGTGCTCGATGCCGATGGCAGCGAACTGGCGATCTTCTACTTCGACCCCTTCGCACGGTCGAACAAAAAGGGCGGGGCCTGGATGAACAACTTTGTCGAGCAGTCCTATCTGCGCGGCGAGAAGCCGGTCATCTCGAATACCCTGAACATCGCTCCGCCCGCCGAGGGCGAGCCGGCGCTTGCCAGCTTCGACGATGTGGAGACGATGTTCCACGAATTCGGCCACGCGCTGCACGGCTTCTTCGCCAGTCAGAAGTACCCCTCGCTGTCGGGCACCAACACCGCGCGCGACTTCGTGGAGTTCCCCAGCCAATTCAATGAAAACTTCGCCACCCTGCCCGCGGTGCTGAATCACTACGCCAAGCACCGCCAGACAGGCGCGGCGATCCCGGCTGAACTGGTCGCCAAGATCAAGGCAGCGAAAACCTTCAACCAGGGCCTCGGCCTTGGCGAAACGCTGGAAGCGGCGATGCTCGACATCGACTGGCACAAGCTCTCGCCCGAAGAGGCCGCGCAGCCGCCTATGGCGTTCGAGGCCAAGGCGCTGGCCGCCACCGGCCTGTCCACGGACCTCATTCCGCCTCGCTACAAGACGCCGTATTTCCGCCATATCTGGGACAACGGATATGCCTCGGGGTACTATTCGTACATCTGGACCGAGATGCTGGCTCACGACGGCTGGAACTGGGTGGAAAAGAATGGCGGCATGACCCGCGCCAACGGCGACCACATCCGCAAGTCGTTCCTGGGCCAGGGCCACACCAAGGACTTCGCCCAGCTGTTCCGCGACTTCACCGGGCATGACCCCGAGGTCGAACCGATGCTGGAAGCGCGCGGCCTGGCGCCAGAAGCCAAGTAAGGGAAAACGGGATGCGGGGCACTTGTCCCCCGCATCCCTTCCCCCTCCGCCCCGGCATCCGCGGCGGGCCTTGCCCTGCGCTTCGCCAGCTGGAATAGCCGGTGCATGGTGAATGCATGAGCTGGCACGCGCGCCGCGAGAACTGGAACCCCCAGGCCGAAGATGCCCGCGAAGACGGCGACATCGACTATGCCCGAGTCATCCATTCGGCCTCGTTCCGCCGCCTCCAGGGCAAGACCCAGATCCTCAACCTGGGCGACAGCGACTTCTATCGCACCCGCCTGACCCATTCCCTTGAAGTCGCGCAGATCGCCGGCGGACTGGCCCGGCAGCTGGCCAAATCGTTTCCCGGCCACGCTGCCGCCGCGCTGCTGCCTGACCGCAGCCTGATCCACGCGATCGGCTGCACACACGACTTCGGGCACCCGCCGTTCGGCCATGGCGGCGAAGTGGCGCTGAATTATTGCATGCGCGATGCTGGCGGGTTCGAGGGCAACGGCCAGACCCTGCGCATCCTTGCCCGGCTGGAGACTTTCTCTGCCGATGCCGGCGCCAACCTGTGCCGCCGTACCCTGCTGGGGGTACTCAAATATCCCGCGCCCTGGTCCGCCGCCCGCAACCCGGACATCGCGCCGAAGCTGCTGGATGGCCCCTCGACCATCCGCGTGCTCGATCCCCGAGCCTGCAAGCCGCCCAAATGCCACTTCGACAGCGAGCAGGACGTGGTCGACTGGATACTCGCCGCGCTCTCCCCGGCGGAGCGCGCCAAATTCCAGACGCTGGAGCCGGTGCCCGGCAAGCACGCGCGCACGCTGCACAAGTCGCTCGACTGCACGATCATGGATGTTGCCGACGACATCGCCTACGGCGTCCACGATCTTGAGGACGCAATCGCCCTGGGTCTCGTCACCAGGGACGCCTTCACCGCCGCACTGGACGGGCGCTGCGCTTCGTTCCTTGACGCGCTCAAGGAAAAGTACCCCGGCGAGAGCGAGAACGACGTCTTCTCGCACATGGTCGAAGGGCTGTTCGGCGGCGCCAACAGCCGCAAGCGCTTCGTCAGCCGCCTCGTCCACCATTTCCTCACCGGCGCGCATTACGTCGAGAAGAAGGGCTTTCGCGAACCGCTGCTACGCTGGCGCGTGGCGCTCTCCGGCCCGCGCCGCGATTTCCTCGATGCACTGCAGGGCTTCGTAGTGCGCGAAGTCATCTCCAGCCCAGAAGTCCAGCAGCTCGAATTCAAAGGTCAGGCGATGGTCGTCGCCGTGTTCGAGGCGCTGGCGGCAGACCCGGCCCGCCTGCTCCCGCGCGAGGAGCGGGACCGCCTCGATGCCGCCCACGGCGACCTGCGGGTGATCTGCGATTACGTCGCCGCGATGACCGACACGCACCTGCTGCGAACCTATGAGCGCCTGTTCAGCCCCCGCATGGGTTCGGTATTCGACCGGCTCTGACGATCTCATCTGTAGAAAGGTCGCCGCCGCCGGTTACCTTTTGCGGCATTGTTGGTTAAGCCCCCCATATGGAGCAACAAGCCCTTGTTTTCGCGCTGATCGGCATTCTAGGGATCGGCGCGCAGTGGATCGCATGGCGTACCGGCTGGCCCGCTATCGCCCTGATGCTCGCCGCCGGTGTGCTCGCCGGGCCGGTCACGGGCCTCGTAATACCCGAGCGGACGTTCGGCGAACTGCTGGAGCCGATGGTTTCCGTGGCGGTCGCGCTGATCCTGTTCGAAGGAGGTCTCAGCCTCAATTTCCGCGAATTGCGCAAGACCGAAGGCGCCGTGACGCGGCTTGGCGTTATCGGTGTGCCGCTGGGCTGGGTGCTGGGCTCGCTTGCCTGCTACTATGTGGCCGGTCTGGTCTGGCCGGTGGCGATCCTTTTCGCCGGTATTCTCGTGGTTACCGGGCCCACAGTGGTGCTGCCGCTGCTACGCCAGAGCAACATCGCCCCCCGCCCGCGCGCCATCCTCAAGTGGGAAGCCATCGTCAACGATCCGATCGGCGCCCTGTGCGCGGTCATCACTTATGAATACCTGCGTCGGTCGGGCGAAGGCGGCACTCTGATATCGGTCCTGGCCTCATTGCTAGGCGCGACCATCGTGGCCGGTCTGATCGGCTATCTTGTCGCCAAGGCCATCGCCTGGGCCTTCCCGCGCGGCCATGTGCCGGAATATCTCAAGGCCCCGGTGCTGCTGGTCGCGGTAATCAGCACTTTCGTGCTTTCGAACCTGATCCAGCAGGAAACCGGGCTTCTGGCCGTGACTGTAATGGGCATCGCCATCGCCAACATGCGGCTCGATTCCCTGCGCGATATCCACCCGTTCAAGGAGAACATCACCGTTCTTCTGATTTCGGGCGTCTTCGTGCTTCTGTCAGCCTCGCTCAACCTCGATGTGCTCCGGCAGTTCGAATGGCGCTTCATCGCCTTCCTGCTTGCGCTGCTGTTCCTTGTACGACCGGCAACCGTGCTGGCGAGCCTGGCCTTCAGCAAGATCCCCTGGAAGGAGCGCCTGCTGGTCGCCTGGATCGCGCCTCGCGGTGTGGTTGCAGTGGCAGTCTCGGGCCTGTTTGCGCTTCGGCTGGACCAACTCGGCTACGGAGACGGTTCCATTCTGGTGACGCTGTCGTTCTCGGTAGTGATCGCCACGATCATCGCTCACGGTTTCAGCATCCGTTATGTGGCGCGCTGGCTGGGCGTCACCGGTGCGCCGCAGAAAGGACTGCTGATCGTCGGCAGCACCTCGTGGAGCCTGTCGCTGGCGCGGCAGCTCAGCCAGTTCGACCTGCCGGTGATGATCGCGGACAACAGCTGGCAGCGGCTCTCCGGTGCGCGCCAGGCCGGTATCTCAACTTACCACGGCGAAATTCTGGCCGAGGCGACAGACGAGCGGCTCGACCTGACCCAGTTCCAGGTCCTCGTCGCGACTACCGACAACGAGGCTTACAACGCCCTCGTCTGCAGCGAGTTCGCGCCCGATATCGGCCGTGATTCGGTTTACCAACTGGGCGGCATGGGCGATGACGAAGACCACCGCAGCCTGCCCGAGGCGCTGCGCGGCCGCGCCATGTTCGGCTCCGGCCACGGCGTCGCCGAGATCAAGGAGCGCGAAGCGGCGGGCTGGACCTTCCGCAAGACCCGCATCAGCGAGCAGTTCAACTTCGCCGATGCGCAGGCCGCGCTGTCGGACGGGGCGGACATGCTGTTCGTGCTGCGCAAGGACGGCAAGATCCGCTTCTTTACGCACGCTTCGCGTCCGACACCGCAACCGGGCGACGTGGTCGTCTCCTATGGTCCGTCGCGCCACGGCGAACCCGATACTTCCCGCCAATCCCCGCAGAAGGAGGCGAATGCATGAGAGGCCTGCCCGCGATCCCATCCATTCTGGCGCCCGCCGCTCTCCTCGCGGCGCCGCTGCTGCTCGCTGGCTGCCAACCCGGCCAGCCCACCAGCGACGACGCGACCGAGGCTGCCGCCACGGATGCCCCCCGCAACGTCATGGCAGAGCCGGAAGCCGACGATACAATCGTCAAGAAATCGATCATCCGTGCCGAGGTGGACGCTGGGCCGACCGATACGCCGGTTCTGGAACCCATACAGGTCGTGGTCCCGTACCCGGCGAACGGCGCAAAGCCCGACGATGCCGGCAAGGCACTGCTCGACGATCTGCTGACCAAACCGACGTTCCTCGCGGCCGGGCCCATCACGATCTGGGGGCATAGCGATTCGCGCGGCTCCGATGCAGAAAACCTCGCCGCCTCGCGCCGACGCGCCGAAGCCGCGCGCGACTATCTCGAGAGCAAGGGCGTGACGAAAGAACGGATCACCGTGATCCCGCTCGGCGAAAGCCGCCCCATTGCGCCCAACCGCAAGCTCGATGGCAGCGACGATCCCGAAGGCCGAGCGAAGAACCGGCGAGTGGAGATCAAGGTCGACATTCCCGCGCCGCCTCCTGCTGCGGAACCCCAACCGTCGAACTGAAATCCCGCCGCTTGCGCGTGATTATCAACCGGCAAGCGCCTCGACGAACGCGGCCGACTTCTCATCGGCAAGGGCAAGGTCCCGCAGGCGCACGATTTCGGCTGCAGAACGCGGAACACGGCGGTGTTCGGCGACGATGCGATGGTAATTCGCAAGGCCCCGCTCGAAGGTATCGCCGTAGCCCTTGATCAGGCGCTGGCATTTGACCAGTTCCAGCGCGACGCCAAGGTCACGGGGAGCCTCGCTGAGCACAAGTTCGAGCCACCCCTCAATGCGCTCCTGCTCCTCGATGTAGCGCAGCGAACGCGGGCGCATCCCGCGCATCTTCGCCAGGGTGCGCAGCGCCAGGAACCAGCGCAGGCCGGTCGTCTCGACATGGCGGCCTTCCGTGAAGAAGCGGCCGAGCAGGTCCGTCATGCGCTTGCTGCCGAGGATCTTGCGGCCGATCCCGGCGGGCAGCGTCTCGCACACTTCCTGCAGGCGCGGGTGCATAAATTCGGTGATCGAGAGGATCTGGTCGTCCTGCGCCTTCACCTCGCCGCGCACCCGGGCGATGCGGCTGCCGCGCGTCTTGAGGTCGGCGACGCGGATGGTGTCCTCGTACCCCATCCACAACGCAAGGTGGCGGGCCGCCTCCGCCGTCATCTCGAACGGCGCCGCGTCTAGCGTGGCGACGGTTTCCAGACGGTCGAGGTAGAGCGCGGCATAGTCGCCGTCCTGATAATCCATCAGCTTGGCAACGCCGTGCAGGGCGTTCACGTGCGCAGCCACCGGAAGCGCGGCAGTGATGCGCGCAGCCAGTTCGCGGCCCCGAACCGTGGTGGGGACCGGAACTTCGTGGACCTCCACAACCGGCATGGCGACCGGGGCCTGCGCCTGATCGAATCCTTCCTGGAAACCTTTGAGGTTGCTCTTTACCGCGATACCGCTGTGTTCGATGGCCCCCCTGAACGTCTCTGTCGGGAAAGGCAGCGCACCGCTACCGGCCAGCGCGCCGAACATGACCGCGCTGATGACACTGCCCGAACGCTCGGTCGCCGCTTCCATGTCGAAGCCGACGAAGCGCCTGGAGCGCTGATGTGCGGCCTCGATGATCTTCTCGCCGTTGCCGCGCCCGTCGCCCATCGCCTGCTTTTCGCCGATGGCATAGATGCGGTGGGTCGAGCCGATCAGCGTGGTGCGCCGGGCGGTCGAGAAGCCGCGCAGCAACGCGCGGCCCGTCTCCATCAATTCCGAGGCGACCACCACGTCGACATCGCCCGGCATCGGCATCTGCGCCATGACCGGCAGGCGGCCCGACCCGTCAGGCTTCGCCAGTTCGACGTAATAGACGGTGGAGCCGGTGCGCTGGGCAACGCCGGGGACCGAAGTGCCCTGCGCGATCCAGCCCTGAGCGCGGGCGACTTCTTGAATCCAGTCTGCCAGCACGCCGCCGCCCTGCCCACCAAGGGCGAGGATGGCGATTGTCAGGCGATTCTGGTTGGGAGTGGTGGTCATGGAAATGTCTCGCATCAGGAGATTTGTTTTTTCGTCAGAATGCCCGCGCTGCACGCTCACGCTCGGCGCCGGCCTGCCAACGAGCGATAATCGCGCCGCTGATCTTCGCCTTGAAACGCTCGAACTTTCCCGGATTTGCAACGATATGCGCGCGGTAGAAGCTGGGGCACAGTACCGCGGCATGGCTGACCTCACCGCACAGGCCGCAGCCCACGCAGGAGTTTTCGACATGCGCCACCGGGTCCTGCCGCAGCGGGTCGGGGTTGGGCTTTATCGTCAGCGACGGGCAGCCTGACAGGCGGATGCAGCTGTGATCGCCGGTGCAGGTATCGCTGTCGACACCGAAGCGTTCGCGCACCACGCGTTCCCCGGCCTTGAGGGCGGCGGCCTTCTGCTTCTTGTCGCGGCGCTGCAGGTTAAGCATGCATTCGGACTGCGCGACGATGACCTTCGGCCCCTTTTCCGGGGTGGTCAGCGCCTCGCGCAGCATGTCGCGCATCCTGGGCACGTCATAGGTCCGCGTCGTCTCACGAACCCACTTCGCACCGACGCCGCGCACGGCCTTTGTGATGAGGTTGCGGGTCACGCGGTTCTTGTTGTCCGCGCGTGAGGAGAGGATGTCTTGACCACCGGTGGCGGCGGAATAGCCGTTGTCGATGATGATGGTGACGCCGTCGTCCTTGTTGAACACCGCGTTGCCGATGCCGGACGTCAGGCCGTTATGCCAGAAACCGCCGTCGCCCATGATGGCGATGGAGCGTTTTGAACCCTCGCCTTCCTTGGGCTTGAACGCCGATGCACCCGCCGCGCCAAGGCCGTAGCCCATCGTCGTATTGCCGATGTTGAAGGGCGGCAGGATCGAGAACAGATGGCAGCCGATGTCCGCAGAAACGTGCGTGGGGCCCAGTTCGCGCTCCACCAGCTTCATCGCGGTGAAGATCGGGCGCTCGGGGCAGCCGGTACAGAAACCCGCCGGGCGCTGCGGGATTTCCTTCGCGACCGGCGCAGGCAGCGGATCCGTCGCTTCCAGTTCCGGCGCCAGTGCAGGCGCATGGTCGGCGAGGAACCTGGCGAGGCCCTTGCGGATCACCTCGGCGGTATACTCACCCGAACGCGGCATGGTGTCCTTGCCCACGATCCGGGTGTCCAGACCGGCGCGGCGGACCAGTGTGTTCAGTTCATGCTCGATGAACTCCGGCTGGCCCTCCTCAAGGACCAGGACAGCGCTCTTGTTCCTGCAGAAGTCCGCGACTTCCTCGGGGATCACCGGGTAGGCCACGTTCATGCAATAGATCGGCAGCTTGCTCTCGCCATAGGCGTCCGCCAGCCCGATCAGCTCCATCGCGCGGTTGAGGTTGTTGTAGAGGCCGCCCTGAACGATCAGGCCGATGCCATCATCCGTCTTTCCCGGCCCAAACCACTCGTTCAGCTTGTTGTCGCGAACATAGGCGATGCCGGCCGGCCAGCGCTTTTCGATCTTCTCCACCTCGTGGAGGAAGTTCGCAGGTGGAAGCACGATACGGTCGAGATCGCGCACCGGATGGGCAGCGGCCTCGCCCACGGTGAGCGGCGGGCGCACGTTGTCCTTGGCCACGAACGATCCGGTCATGTGGCAGGAACGCACGCGCAGTTGCAGCATGACCGGGGTGTTAGAGGCTTCGGAAAGGCGGAACGCTTGCTCTACCGAATCGACGATGCTGGGCAGGTTCGGACGCGGATCGATCAGCCACATCTGCGACTTCATCGCGAAGGCGTGGGTGCGCTCCTGCATAATCGAGGAACCCTCACCATAGTCCTCGCCTACGATGATCAGCGCGCCGCCGGTAACGCCGCCCGACGAGACGTTCGATAGCGCATCCGATGCCACGTTAGTGCCCACCACCGACTTCCAGGCGACGGCGCCGCGCAGGGGGTAGTTGACCGAGGCCGCCAGCATTGCCGCCGCCGTCGCTTCCGAGGCGCTGGCCTCGAAATGAACGCCGAGACTTTCAAGCAGATCGTTGGCGTCGGCGAAAACGTCCATCAGGTGGCTGATCGGCGAGCCTTGGTAGCCGCCGACATAGGCGACGCCGGACTGCAACAGCGCCTTGGTAACCGCCAGGATGCCCTCGCCAGTGAAGGTCTCACCCTCACCTACGGTCAGCTTCGTGACTTCCTTTTTGAAGGAACGCTCCGCCATCCGCCCTTACTCCGAGACGAGCGCGAGGACGCGCAGCGGGCTGCCCGAACCGCCCAGGATCTTCAGCGGAGCAGCGATCACCACCGCCCCGGTCGCTGGCAGCTTATCAAGGTTTTCAAGGCACTGGAGGCCATACTTCCCCGCGCCGTGGAGAAGCGTGTGCGCCGGGTACATCGGGTCAAGCATATGCGCCTGCCCCGCATCGGTGCCGATCGTCTCGACGCCGAAGCCCAGCACATCGCGCTCCTCAACGATGTAGCGGATCGCGCAGGCGTCGGGGCCGGGCGTGTGGGCGCCGTCCTCGCGGCGGTTGGTGTAAGCATCAACGTCCCGCTTCGACCAGTCGGTGCGGAACAGCACCCAGGCGCCGGCGGGAATAATGCCGTGCACTTCTTCCCAGGCCTTGATGTGTTCGGCCTTGAGCAGGAAATCGGCATCGGCGGCGCATTCGGCGGAAAAGTCCAGGACGACGGCCGGCGCGACCAGCTTCTGCGCGGGCACCAGATCGACCGTGTTGTCCGCTAGGTCCTTGCCCGAAACCCAGTGCACCGGCGCATCGAAGTGCGTGCCGGTATGCTCACCCACCGTAAAGTTGTTCCAGTGCCAGGCGACGCCGCGCTCGTCATAGCGGGAGATTTCCTCACGCGAGAAGGCGGCGGTCTGGCCGAAAGGCTCGGGCAGCACCAGCAGCGGGGTGTCTTCGGAAAGGGTCTGGGTAAGGTCGACGACGGTAATGTTACCGGCGACGAGTGCCTGTGCGAAGGTAGCGAGAACGTCTGTCATGGACTTGGGCTCCTTTTCGGACCATTACGCAAAGACTATCCGATTAAGTTGCATATGCAACTAAAATGTCATGGAGTGGCGGGAGACCCGTCTGGAGCTTGGGATGAGCGAGGATTTGCGCCCTTTTGGTAACCCCGGGTCGGAAAATTTCCGCCTCGATGCGTACCCTTTCTATCTGCTCAACCGGGCAGCGAGCCGGTACAACACGGCGATCGAGTCGGAGCTGCGCGGCATCGGGATCGACATCCCGACTTGGCGCGTGCTGATGATCCTGGGCGAGCATGCCCCGCTCGCCATCGGCCAAGTCGCTAAGTCGGCGGTCATCAACCTCTCGACCATGATGCGCATCGTCGAGCGCATGTCCAAAGCCGATCTCGTAGCCACGGCCCCCAGCAATACCGACGGCCGCGTGACCGAAATCGCTTTGACGGAAGCAGGCCGAGAGAAGCTGGCAGCCGCGCGGCTGGTAACGGCGCCACTGTACGAAAAGATCATCCGCGGATTCTCGGCGACGGATTTCACGCGCATGCTCGATATGCTCGGCCGCCTGCACGACAATCTCGACTGAAGCCTCCTCTAAATTGGGAAACCGTGACGCACACAAGCAACCGGCTTTCCCGTACCCGTCACCCTGAACTCGTTTCAGGGTCCATCGTGTCCCATGCCCGGCGCGATGAAGGAGCAGGCTGCCAAGGCGGTTGGTGAAGCACCCCTTCCGGTACGCCCGAGAGATGAACCCTGAAACAAGTTCAGGGTGACACCGGGTTGCAACGACGCCACGTCCGCGTGATTAAACTTGCACCTGCAACTATATTAGTTTAGGCATGAAGCATCTTTAGGAGGGCTTCCATGCGCATTGCCTGTCTCGGCGGCGGACCTGCCGGTATCTACTTCGCCATCTCGATGAAGTTGCGCGACCCCGCCCACGAGATCCACGTCTTCGAGCGCAACCGCTCAGGCGACACATTCGGCTGGGGCGTGGTGTTCTCGGACCAGACGCTGGCGAACCTGGAAGCCAACGATCCGGTCAGCGCCGCCACCATTACTGACAGCTTCGCCCACTGGGACGATATCGACGTCAGCGTAGGCGAAAACACCGTCACGTCGTCCGGCCACGGCTTCATCGGCATCGGCCGCAAGCACCTGCTGCAAATCCTGCAGGCGCGCGCTGCCGAACTGGGCGTGGTGATGCACTTCGAAACGATGTTCAGCGAAGACCTCTCCGCTTACACCGACTTCGACCTGATCGTTGCCGCAGACGGCATCAATTCAATGGTTCGCACCGCCAACCTCGAAAAATTCGAGGTGGATATCGACACCAAGCGTAACAAGTTTTCGTGGCTGGGCACCACCAAACTGTTCGACGCCTTCGCCTTCATCTTCGAAAAGACTGACCATGGCTGGATCTGGGCCCATGCCTACCGCTTCGACGCCACGCATTCGACCTTCATCGTCGAATGCTCGCCCGAGACGTGGGAAGGCCTTGGCCTCGACAAGATGGAGCAGGCCGATTCAATCGCGTTCTGCGAAAAGGTGTTCGCCCGCCATCTGGACGGCCACCCGCTAATCACAAACGCCACCCACCTGCGCGGTTCGGCGGCTTGGATCAACTTCCGCCGCGTGATCTGCCGCCAGTGGTCGTTCGACAACGTGGTCTTGTTGGGCGACGCCGCACATACCGCGCACTTCTCGATCGGATCGGGCACCAAGCTGGCGCTAGAGGATGCGATCAAGCTGGCGCAGGTTCTGGATCGCCCCGGCATCACCGGACGCCAGGAACTGGCCCGCGCGCTTGCCGAATATCAGGCAGAGCGCCACATCGAAGTCCTTAAAATTCAAAACTCTGCGCGCAACTCGACAGAATGGTTCGAGACTCTCGACCGTTACCTCGGGTTTGACCTGCCGCAGTTCGCCTACTCGCTGATGACCCGCTCGCAGCGCGTAAGCCACGAAAACCTGCGCCTGCGCGATCCCGCCTGGCTGGCAGGTCTTGAGCGCTGGTTCTGGAGCGGCAACGAGGGTCGCAATACCCCGGTGCAACCGATGTTCACCCCGTATACCCTGCGCGGCATGACGGTGCCCAACCGCGTGGTCATGCCGGCGATGCTGACGTATTCGGCCGACACGGATGGCTATGCGACGGATTTCCACTCGGTACACTACGGCGCCCGCGCGCTGGGCGGGGCCGGTCTTGTCGTGACCGAACTATTGGCCGTCAGCCCTGAAGGCCGCGCGACCCCCGCCTGCCCCGGCCTGTGGCACGACGGTCAGGCCGAGCGCTGGTCCGCCTTCAACGAGTTCGCCCACAAGCATTCGTCCGCGAAAACCTGCGCGCAGATCGGGCACTCCGGTGCCCGCGCGGCCTGCAAGGTGCCAGGCGAAGGCGCCGGCTATGACGTAGCGCTGGACGAACCTTGGCCCACCGTCTCGGCCAGCGCGCAGCCTTGGCGTAAGGACGGCACCGTGCCCAAGGCCCTCGAAGCGCGCGAGATGGACCTGATCGTCCAGCAGTTCGTCGCCGCTGCCCTGCGCGCCGACAAGGCCGGTTTCGACATGCTCGAAGTGCAGGCCGGCCACGGCAACCTGCTCTCCAGCTTCATCACCCCGGTCATGAACAAGCGCGAGGACGAGTTCGGCGGTGCCTTTGAAAACCGCATGCGCCTGCCGATGCGCGTCATCTCCGCCGTGCGCGCCGCATGGCCGCAGGACAAGCCGCTGGCGGTGCGCATTTCCGCCAACGATTGGGTCGGCGAAGCCGGCGTCACCCCTGCCGAGGCCGTCCAGATCGCCCGCATGCTGCGAGAAGCAGGCGTCGACATCGTCGACGTTTCCGCCGGCGAGACCGCACCAGAGGGTCGTCCCGTCTACGGCCGCATGTTCCAGACCCCGTTCGCCGACCAGATCCGCAACGAAGCGGGTGTGCCGACCATCGCCGTGGGCAACATCGCCGACGCCGATCAGGTCAACTCGATCCTGACCGCCGGGCGCGCCGATCTCGTCGCGCTGGGACGCATGCACTTGTTCGACCCGGTATGGACTCTGCGCGCCGCCGCCGATGCCGGATATGCGGAGCAGCCGGTCCCCGCGCCTTATCGCACGGGTCAGGACATGGCCCTGCGCGCCGCACGCGGCCGGGCCTGAGGCTGAGGGCGAATTTCGGCCAACCGGTTTCGTCATCCTCGCGCAGCTCCCAGCCTGCGCGGGGATGGCGGATCAATCGCAGGCCCACAGCAGGCAGGGGCGCTTAAATGTCACTTGCAGGAATCGACATGTCCGCTCTGCGCGCTATGGAACCTTCCGAAAGAGGAGCTTTCGAGGCGATGGGCGAGTTCGATAAACCTGCATCTGCAAGTACGCTGGACCTGCGCGTATGGGTCCGTCTGCTCGACTGCGCGAAGATCATCGAGAAGCGCCTGCGCCGGAATTTCGAGGACCAGTTCGGCACCACTCTGCCCCGCTTCGATATTCTAGCAACGCTGGACCGAGCGCCCGACGGCCTGCGCATGGGCGAACTGTCGCGCGCGCTGCTGGTATCGAACGGCAATGTCACCGCGATCGTGCGCCAGTTACAGGAACAGGGCCTCGTCCATTCGCGCCCTGCCCCGGACGACGGCCGCTCCGCGATCGTATCGCTGACTGCGCAAGGCCGCGCTCAGTTCGCGATGCTGGCCGAGGCGCACCACGGCTGGGTCCGCGAGGCGCTGGCCGAGTTCCCTGAAACCAGCCAGCGGCACCTCCTCGACCTGTTGAGCCAACTCAAGTCATCCATCGCCTAGGATAGTCCAAGATGCCCTTCACCACCCGCGCCCAGGTGCGCTTCGCAGATGTCGACCCGGCGGGAATCGTCTTCTACCCGCGATACTTCGAAATGCTGAACGGCGCGGTCGAGGACTGGTTCGAGCAGAAACTGGGGATGGATTTCGCGTCCATGCACCTCGATCATCATATCGGCGTGCCGACCGTGAAGCTGGAGACCGAATTCGTCTCGCCAAGCCGCCTTGGCGACCGGCTGGAAATCACCATCACTCCCCAGCGTCTTGGCCGCACTTCCTGCGGAATTTCCATCGTGTTCACCGGCGAAGGCCGCGAACGCCTGCGCGCGCAGGTCGTGCTGGTCTGCATGGACCTCGTCAGCCACCGCCCGGTCGAGTGGCCCGAAGGCGTGCGCGCCGCGATCGAAGCAGGATTGGTTCCAGCCTGATCGAAAGGCTGCAGGCGCTCCATTGATAGCAATTACGCCCAACGATCCAGGTGTCGCGGCGCCCGCTCCTAAAAGCTCCGCCACTTTCACCGCCGGGGCCAGTTCATGAAAAAGGCGCCGCCCGGCAGAAGCACGGGCAGCGCCTTTTCATTCAACCGGGCACTTTTATACGAGCGCGCCGTGGCAGTGCTTGTACTTGTTGCCCGACCCGCAAGGGCACGGCGCGTTCCGGCTGATCGGCAGGTCGGCAAACGGATTGCCTGCCTGCTCGCCGCCATCCTGGCTACCGGCATCCTGGTCGATGTACCCCTGCGGGCTGCCGGCAAGCGAGCCGAACAGCGCCGGGTTCAGCGAGGAACCATCGCCATCAGCGGAATTGTCGAGGCCGGTGAAGGGATCGATGTGCCCGGTCAGGAAGTCCGGCAGTTCAGGCAGCTGTGCCGGTTCGGGCATGCGCAGTTCGCTGACCGAGATGATGCGGGTTACGTCCTCGCGGATCGTTTCCAGCATGCGCTCGAACAGGCTGAAGGCTTCCTGCTTGTATTCGTTGATCGGCTGCTTCTGCGCATACGCGCGCAGGAACACCACCTGGCGCAGCGCGTCGAGCGTGGCGAGGTGTTCTTTCCAGTAGTGGTCGAGACGATCGAGCAGGATCGACTTTTCGACCTGGCGCCAGATCGCCGGGTCGTCCTGCGACATCTTCTCGTGCATCTGCGCATCGGCGATGTCCGAAATGCGCGTTTCGATCACTTCCGGGTCGATGCCGTCCTCTTCGACCCAGGCATCGATCGGCGCATCGACATTGAGAATGTCCTTCGCCTTTTCCTTGAGTTCTTCGATCTTCCAGTGCTCGGGATAGGAGCCGGGCGGGCAGGTATCGGCGATCAGGGCATTGATGGTGTCGTTACGCATGTCGACGACGACGTCGTCGACGGTCTCGGCGTCCATGATGTCCGAGCGCTGCTCGTAGATGACCTTGCGCTGGTCGTTCATCACGTCATCGTATTCGACGACCTGCTTGCGCACTTCGTAATTGCGCGCCTCGACCTTCTTCTGCGCGGTCTCGATGGCCTTGGACAGCCATTTGGAACCGATCGCCTCGCCGTCCGCAAGGTTGTTGTTCATCATCTTGGAGAACAGCGTGTCGGGGCCGAAGATGCGCAGGAGGTCGTCCTCCAGGCAAAGGTAGAACTTCGACAAGCCCGGATCGCCCTGACGGCCCGAACGGCCGCGCAGCTGGTTGTCGATGCGTCGGCTTTCGTGACGCTCGGTGCCGATCACACACAGGCCGCCAGCTTCGAGGACGAGGCGCTTCTGCTCACCGACCTCGGCCTTGATCTTGGCCACGGCGGCATCTCGCTCGGGACCTTCCGGCATGTCGCGCAGCTCGTCCTCGACGCGGAATTCCACGTTGCCGCCAAGCTGGATGTCGGTGCCGCGGCCCGCCATGTTAGTGGCGATCGTCACCGCGCCGAGCGAACCGGCCTGCGCAACGATATGCGCCTCCATTTCGTGGAAACGGGCGTTGAGGACCGAGTGCTTGACGCCTTCCTTGTTGAGGAAGTCCGACAGCAGTTCCGACTTCTCGATCGAAACCGTGCCGACAAGCACCGGCTGGCCGCTTTCGTATTTTGTGCGGATCAGCTTGGCGATGGCGGCGAACTTGTCCATCGTGTTCTTGTAGAACTCGTCCTCCTCGTCGACGCGCATGACGGCGACGTTGGTGGGAATGGTGACGACGTTCATCTTGTAGATGTCGTAGAATTCGCCCGCTTCGGTCGCGGCGGTGCCGGTCATGCCCGAAAGTTTGGGGTACATGCGGAAATAGTTCTGGAAGGTGATCGAGGCGAGGGTCTGGTTCTCGGGCTCGATGTTGACGCCTTCCTTGGCTTCCACCGCCTGGTGTAGGCCGTTCGACCAGCGGCGGCCGTCCATCATGCGTCCGGTGAACTCGTCGATGATGACGACCTTGTCGTCCTTGACGATGTAGTCCGTATCGCGCTTGAACATCACCACGGCCTTGAGCGCCTGGTCGAGATGGTGAACGACCTGGGTATTCTCGACGTCGTAAAGGTTCGAGCCTTCGAGGTGGCCGGCGGCTTCGAGCATACGCTCGGCCTTTTCCACGCCGTCCTCGGTCAGGCTGATGTTCTTGGTCTTCTCGTCCGCCTCGTAATCCTCGGGGACTAGCTGCTTCACGATGGCGTCGACCTGGACGTAAAGCTCGCTCTTGTCGTCGGTAGGGCCGGAGATGATGAGCGGGGTGCGGGCCTCGTCGATCAGGATCGAATCGACCTCGTCGACGATCGCGTAGTTGAAGGGGCGCTGCACCATCTGGCTGCGCTCATGCTTCATATTGTCGCGAAGGTAGTCGAAGCCGAATTCGTTGTTGGTGCCGTAAGTGATGTCGGCGCCATAAGCCTCGCGGCGCTCGAACTCGTTGAGGTTGGGCACGATCACGCCGACGGTGAGGCCAAGGAACCCGTGGACGCGCTCCATCTGCTCGGCATCGCGGCGGGCGAGATAGTCGTTCACGGTGACGACGTGGACGCCCTTGCCTTCCAGCGCATTGAGGTAGGTGGCAGTGGTGGCCACCAGGGTCTTGCCCTCACCCGTGCGCATCTCGGCGATTTCGCCGCGGTGCAGGACCATGCCGCCGATCAGCTGCACGTCAAAGTGGCGCATGCCGAACACGCGGCGCGAGGTTTCGCGCACGGTGGCGAACGCTTCGGGCAAGAGGTCGTCGAGGGTCGAGCCGTTCGCAAGCATCTCGCGGAACTTGGCGGTCTGGGCAGAAAGCTCCTCGTCGCTGAGGGCTTCGATTGCCGGTTCGAAGGCATTGATCTGCGCGACGACCTTGTCGAGCGACTTGACGTAACGCTCGTTGGACGAGCCGAAGATGGACTTGACGAGTGCGCCGAGCATGGCGGGAAATCCCTGTTTTTCGTGAATGCGTAAAATCGAAATTGCGCGCAGCCGGGGCATGGCCCGGGCGCGTCAAAAGCTCGCGAGAAAGCGAAGAGTTGCAGACGGCGCGCGTTATTCGCGCGCGCGGTCTATCCCTGTAAGGACTGTCGCCACCGCGATCTGAACCGGCGCGGCCATACGCGGCGGGGCATGGAGCCGGGTATTGCGCAGGCCCGGTTCGGGCAATTGCGCCAATGCGGCGGGCGCGCGGGGCGCCTTGATCGCGGAAACTTCGCGCAGTGCCGTCACCTGCACACTCGCCACCCGCGACGCACACGCGTCGGCAGGGCCGATCTGCGCGGCAAGGCCCGTCAGCAGGGCAAGCAGGGTCAAGAGCAGGCGATGTGCCATGACAGAGCAGATAAGGGCGACGATGCAGCCTGTCCACCGGCAACATCGCGGGGAGCGCCGAAAGACGCGGGCTACGCTTACCGCATGTTTACCTTGTTGCAGCTAGACCCCGTGCATGAACCCGGCGACAACCGACAGACCTAAAGGCCCCGGGCGGCTTGTCCTGCTCGACGGGCTGCGCGGCGTCGCCGCGATCGGCGTGGTACTGTTCCATGCCCAGTTGAGCGGCGCCGGCCACGCCTTCTCGCGAGGGTATCTGTTCGTCGACTTGTTTTTCCTGCTGTCAGGTTTCGTGCTGACGTTGGCCTTCGAGACGCGTTTCGCCGGGGGGCTGGCGGCAACGCCCTTCCTGCGCCAGCGGCTGCGCCGATTTCTGCCGATGATCGCGGCGGGCGCTGCGATGGGGTTTCTGGCGCTACTGGGGCGCGATTATCCCCTTGTCGCCTGCGTTCTGGCCCTGGTAGTGTCGGCCGCGATGATCCCGTTGCCTATGGCGACGATTTTCCCGCTTAACCCGCCGCAATGGTCGCTGATGGTCGAGCTGATCGCCAATGCCGTCCATGCCCGCTGGCTTCACCGCATGACGAGCGCACAATTGCTGGCATTGGCCTGTGCCTGCGCGCTGGGAATGGCGGCGATGATGGCGCGCGCCGGAGACGGTAATCTGGGCGCGGGGATCGCACAATTGCCGGCAGGACTGCTGCGGGCGGGCTGGTCCTATACGCTGGGCATCGTCCTTGCCCGCATCTGGCGCGAACGCCGGCCAGCACCGCTGCTGGACTGGCGCATCGCCCTGCTGCTGCCAGTGCCTGTCGTGATGGCGCTCCCGTTCCTGCCGCTTGTCGCCTGGGGCGGCGATGTCATCGTCATCACCGTGGTTTTCCCTGCACTGTTCTGGATCGCCGCCAGCGCCGTTCCGACGCAATCGGGAGAGCGCATCCTGGAAACGCTCGGGGCGATTTCCTTCCCGCTATACGCCGTACATTTCCCGATCCTGCTGGCGGCAGACCGGTTTGGCGGCGGCGAGCCGGGACGCGTCGTCGGCATCTTCGCGGCGATCGCCGTTGCCGCTATCCTCGCCCGCGCCATCTCGCAGCGGGCGAGCGCACGAAGGCCCTTACCGGTTCCACTCGCCGACGCTTGACCTGTCATAACCATGCGCTAGTCGCTTGGACCATGGCCTACCCCGTCTCCCCGCTCGCCTCGCCCTTCCCCGCCCTGCCCGCGATCGCGGGGGTGACGCCGCACGTCGTGCGCGCCGGTTACAAGGACTGGGGCCGCTGCGACCTCACCTATGTCACGTTCGAGGAAGGCACCGCCGTCGCGGGCGTCTTCACGAAAAACCTGTGCTGTTCGAGCGAGGTCGAACTGGGCCGCGACAACGTGGTGCAAGGCCGTGCCCGTGCACTGGTGGTCAATGCCGGAAATTCCAACGCCTTCACCGGCTACCGCGGCCGCGAAGCGGTGGAACAGATCATGGATCAGGTCGCCGCCCACATCGGCTGCGCGCGTGAGCAGGTGTTCGTCTCGTCCACCGGCGTGATCGGCGTGCCGCTGCCCAAGGACAAGGCGCGCGAAGGCGTTGAAAAGGCGCTCACCGCCCAGCCCTGCACCTGGGAAGACGCCGCCAACACCATCGCCACAACCGACACCTTCGCCAAGGGCGCTGCGGCAACGGCGATGATCGGCGACACCAAGGTCACGATCAGCGCCATCATCAAGGGCTCGGGCATGATCGCGCCCGACATGGCGACGATGCTGGGCTACCTGTTCACTGACGCAGCGGTGGAGCCGGCGTTCCTGCAGGCCTGCCTCTCCGCCGCGAACCTGCGCACGTTCTCCTGCATCACCGTCGATTCGGACACCTCGACCAGCGACACCGTGCTCGCCTTTGCCACTGGCAAGGCAGGCAACGCCCCGCTCACCTCGTTCCAGAGCGACGGCGCCCATGCTTTCGCCGCCGCCGTCCATGACGCGTGCCGCCAGCTTGCCCACCTCGTCGTGCGCGACGGCGAGGGCGCGCAAAAGTTCATCGCAGTCGCCGTCACCGGCGCCGTCTCGGACGAGAGCGCCCGCAAGGTCGGCATGGCCATCGCCAACTCGCCGCTGGTCAAGACCGCCATCGCGGGCGAGGACGCCAACTGGGGCCGCGTCGTCATGGCCGTGGGCAAGGCAGGCGAACCGGCGGACCGCGACAAGCTCTCGATCGGCTTCGGCGGCACTTGGGCTGCACGCGAAGGTCTGCCGCTGCCCGACTACGACGAGGCTCCTGTCGCCGCGCACCTCAAGGGCCACGACATCTCGATCGAGGTCGACCTGGGCCTTGGCGATGGCAGCGCCACCGTGTGGACCTGCGACCTGACGCACGGCTACATCTCGATCAATGCTGATTACCGGAGCTGACATGGCCTCTCCCATATTCACGCTCTGGGGGCGACTGAACTCCCACAACGTCAAGAAGATCGCCTGGTTCGCCGAGGAACTGGGCCTCAACTACGTGCGTAACGATATCGGCGGCCAATTCGGCTATACCGACGACTATCTCGCCAAGAACCCCAATGGCCTGATCCCAATGATCGAGGACGGCAAGGTGGTGCTGTGGGAATCGAACGCGATCCTGCGCTACATGGCAGCCGAATACGGCGGCGAGCGCTGGTTCCCGCGCGATCCCATCGACCGCGCACTGGCCGACCGCTGGATGGATTGGCAATTCACTTATGCCGAGGCGCAGCGCGTGCCGTTCCTCAGCCATGCCCGCACCCCGCGCGAAGACTGGGACCAGGAAGCCATCGCCCGTAATGTGGCAACCTGCGCCCGCCAGATGACGGTGCTGGACAAGTACCTTTCGGAAAAACCATGGCTGTCGGGTGACACCTTCGGCATCGGCGACATCCCCATGGGCGTCTACGCCTACACCTGGTTCAGCCTGCCTTTCGAAAAGCCCGAGTTCGCCGCCGTGGCCGACTGGTACACGCGGCTGTGCAAGCGCCCCGGCTTCGCCGCCCAAGTGATGATCCCGCTGACGTGATAATGCCCCCCCTCCACGCCGCCGTGGAAGCCATCATGCGCGAGGCCAGCGAGCGTGCGATCCTGCCGCACTACCAGTCGCTTGCCGCCAGCGAGATCGACAACAAGGCGGCGGACGACGTCGTCACCATTGCCGACCGCGAAGCCGAAGCCCTGCTGACCGAGCGCCTTTCCGCCCTGCTGCCAGAAGCAGCGGTAGTCGGCGAAGAAGCCGTGTTCGAGGACGCCTCGGTGATGGAGCGCCTGAAGGACGGCCTGTGCTGGATCGTCGATCCGGTGGATGGCACCAATAACTTCGCCGCCGGCAAGCCGCCTTTCGGCGTGATCGTGGCGCTGGCTGACCGGGGCGAAATCCTCGGCGGCTGGATTCTCGACTGCCTCAGCGGCCGGTTCTGCCATGCCGGCCTTGGCACCGGCGCCTGGATCGGCGGAGAGCGGATCACTGCCCGCACCACCGGCGAAACGCCGCCGGTAGCGGCCATCTCGACGATCTTCCTTGATGAAGGCGCGCGGGAGAAAGTGCTCACCCACATCGCCCCGCATTACCGCCTTGTCGACATCCCGCGCTGCGCCGCCGAACAGTACCCGCGCCTGCTGCTGGGCACCAACGACATATCGGTGTTCAACCGCACTCTGCCGTGGGACCACGCGGCGGGCGTGCTGCTGCTGAACGAGGCCGGCGGCAAGGCCGCCCGTCCCGACGGCAGCGCCTACCGCGCCGACGAATACGAGCGCCGCGATCTCATCGGCGCCTCCAGCCCGGCGCTGTGGGACGACTTCGCAAAGATCGTCGCTAAAATCGGCTGACGCCTACCCTCTCTGCGGATGAGGGCGTTCAAACCAAAGAAAAACTCCGCCGCATCGCTGCGACGGGGTTTTCAAATCCTTGGAAACTCAGCCGATCAAAGCTCGGCTTCGAGCCAGCCCTTGAGCGCGTTCTTGGGCGCTGCGCCCAGCTTCTGCGCAACCGGCTGACCGTCCTTGAACAGCACCAGCAGCGGGATCGACTTGACGCCGATCTGCGCCGGAACGCCGGTGTTGGCCATGATGTCCATCTTGGCGATGATCACCTTGTCGGCCAGTTCCTCGCCGATTTCTTCGAGAGCCGGGCCGATCATCTTGCACGGACCGCACCAGTCGGCCCAGAAATCCACGAGGACGGGCTTGTCGGACTTGAGGACGTCGTCCTCGAAGCTGGCGTCGGTAACGGCAATGGTGGACATCGAATAGCTCCTGGGAAATAGGTCGGGGGGAATAGGTTGATGCGCAATCTAGGGATGAAACGCGAGGACGCAACGCCGCGCGCATGAAAGCTTTACTCCCGAACGGTCAAGTCCGGCTTGTGCAAGGCCAGAACCTCGGCCGGAACCTCGATCAGCAGCGGCACGGCGGTGTAGAGCAGTGCCACCTCGACGTCGCGCCCCGGAAATGTCGCTTCCAGCGCGGCGGCATAGGCGCCCATCTGGCGCAGCACCCCTTTCGGCACCTTGTCCAGACTTTCGGGAGGACGGCGCGCGCTTTTGTAGTCGACAAGGCGGATGCGCGTCGGCTCGATCACAAGACGGTCGATCGTACCGGCAACCACCTGCCCGCCCACGACCGCCGCCACCGGCACTTCAGCAAGGCTGTCAGGCGCGAACAGGTCCGCCCACTCAGGATTGCCCAGCACGGCCATCGCGCTGGCCAGCATGCCCGCGCGGTCCTCGCCGCCAAGGTCCGCCGCGTGGCGCGCCAACCAGGCTGAACCGGCACTTTCGCGCGCATCAGGCGCCACTTCGGGCAAACGTTCGAGCAGTTTGTGCACCAGCGTACCGCGCCGGGCGGCATCGCGCCCCGCTCCCGGCGGAAACGGCGGATCGGGCGCGTCTTCCTCGCCCAGCGCGGAAGGGGCCAGCGGGCGCGGCGGGCGCGGTTCAGCGGGGGGGCCACGCTCCAGCCAGACCGGCAGCGGATCGCGTAAGTCGAGCTGCGCCGCAGCCGCCTTCACCGCAACCGGCGCCGCCAGCCCGCCATGCTCGCAGCGCGCCCCCCATATCGGATCGGCAACCTCGGCCCCGTCAGGAAACACATCGCGCAGACGCGCATACCAGCTTTTCGAGCTAGGCCCCTCGCGGTCCTTCGGCCCCAATGCGCCGCCCACGAACAGCGCTTCCTCGGCGCGCGTCATCGCGACGTAGAGAAGCCGCCAGTGCTCTTGCTCATCAGCGCTACGGGCATCCTCGATATGCGCGGCGATGCGGCCCTGCTTCTCATCCTTGGAGAGCGGCGGCAAGGGGATCGCGCGCGCCTCGTTAGCCGGATCAGGCAAGTCCATGCCGCGTTCGCGCGCGTTGTCTGGATTGCTGGTGGCATCGGCCAGGATCACGATCGGCGCCTGCAGGCCCTTTGAGCCATGCACCGTCATCACCCGCACCAGACCCGCGGCATTGTCCGCCTCGCGCTTCAGTTCGCCGTCACCGGCATCGAACCACGCAAGAAAGCCCGCAAGGCTGGGCGTATCAGTGACGACATAGGCCTTCGCGGCATTGAGCAATTCGTCGATCGGATCGTTCGCCTCGGTGCCCAGCCGCGCGACCAGCCGCCGCCGCCCCTGCCACGGGCCGACCAGCAGCCAGTGCAGCAAATCCTGCGGCGGATTGAAATCGGCGCGCCCGAGCAGATCGACCAGCTGTGCCATGACCGCAGCCACTTCAGGCTCGCGCGAGCGGCGCAAATGCTCCCACAAAGCCGTATACTTCGGGCGATAGGCATGGGCCAGAAGCTGCTCCTGACTCCACCCCACCAGCGGCGAGACCAGCAACCCGGCAAGGTTGAGATCGTCGAGCGGCTGCACTGCGAAACGCAGCGCCGCAACCAGATCCTTGACCGCAAGCGGCGCCCCCAGGCGCAGGCGGTCGACGCCCGCAACCGGCACCCCAGCCGCATGAAGCCGCGCCACGATCAGCCCCGCCAGTTCCTTGCGCTGGCGCACCAGAACCATGATATCGCCCGCCCCAGCGCGGCGCGGCGTACCCTTGACCAGCGTCAGGCCGGGACCGTGCGGATCGAGCCATTCCCGGAGCTGAAGCGCGATGCGCTCGGCCATCTGACGGTCGGGGCGCGACAGCCAGTTCGGCGCGGTCCCGTCCTCACCATCTTCCTCGCCGGCGCCCTCGTCCTCGCCATCCGAGGCATCGCTGACCGGCCGCCACAGCGCGACGTAGCCCTTGCGGTCCTGCCCTTCGTGCCGTCCGGGCGGGGCATCCAGCCCAAAGTTTGCGTGACCGATGCCGACGATCGCTTCGTCTACGAAATCCAGCACCGTCTGGGCGGTACGGAAGGAACGGTCCAGCCCGAGTTCCAGCAGATTGCGCGGCGAAAAATTGCTGCGCAGCATCTGCGCGTTGTGCGCTGCTTCGCCCATCTCACGCCGCACGCGGTCTGCGGCGCGGCGAAAGTTTTCGGGGCTGGTGCCCTGAAAGCGGAAGATCGCCTGCTTGTAATCGCCCACAACGAACAGCGTCCGCATCAGTTCGCCGGGACGGCCATCCCCGCGCCCCTCATGCTGGCCAAGCCCGGCCCAGAACTCGCCCGCCATGGCGAAGATGATGTCCCACTGCGCAGCATTGGTATCCTGCGCCTCGTCGACGAGGATATGGTCGAAGCGCCGGTCCAGCTTGTAGCGGATCCAGTCTGCCTGCCCCCGGTTGCCCAGAAGGTCGGCGGCGCGGCGGATCTGATCGTCAAAATCGATCAGCCCCTCGCGCTGCTTCGCCTCGTCCCAGGCGATCGCGAAAGCCCGGCCCAGGCGCAGCGCCGGGACTAGCCGGTCGGCAAGGTCAAGCAGACCCCGCGCTCTGCGGATCGCCTCGATACGCTCGACCACGCGGGCGCAATATTCACCGTAGGCAGGGTCGATCTTTTCCTGAGACTTGCTCGCCTTGGGCTCACCTTTCTGCGTCAGGAACACGCCGGTCAGCGCGTCCAGCCCGGCCAGTCGCTGCGCGCCGTCGCCCAGCAGCCATTCGCTGATCGTATCGACCGCGCCCAGTCCGGTCTTGGTGCCCCATTCGTGGTTTACCTCCATGCAGCGGCGCAGCGATATGGCGTCGAATTCAGCATCGGCGCATTGCCCGGCAAGCCAGTCACGGTCCGCCTCGGGCGACAGGCCGACCAGCCGCAGCACATTGGCGCGCATGTCGCCCGCCTGCCAGCCGCCCGGTCCGAACCATGCCGAACGCGCAGAGGCACAGCGCAGCAGGAAACCGAGCACGGCGTCAGGCCCATGCCGCAGAGAAAGCCCTTCCACCGCGCGCAGCAACGCCGGGTCGCCCAGCGGATCGTCCTGCGCATTCACCAGCAGATCCGCCAGCACCTGCCGGGCCAGCAGTTCGCGCTCGCGCTCCTCCATCGGGCGGCTGCCGGGAATGAGATCGGCTTCCTGCGGGAACGTCGCCAGCAGCCACTGCGAGAAGGCATGGATCGTGTCGATCCGCAGCCCCCCGCCCGGACTGTCCAGCACCGAGGCGAAAAGCGTGCGCGCCCGCGCCTTGCTTTCTGCGCTGGCGGTCGCCCCGATAGCAGCCAGCCGCATCCCCAGCGCGGTGTCGTCCAGCCGTACCCATTCGGCCAAAGTGCCGTTGATGCGCGCAGCCATTTCGGTCGCGCCCGCCTTGGTGAAAGTGAGGCACAGGACCTGCGAAGGCTCGACGTTGGGTTGCAGCAAAAGCCGCAGCACGCGCGAGGACAAAACCTGCGTTTTGCCCGTTCCCGCCGAGGCGGAAAGCCACACCGTTTCCTGCGGGTCGACCGCCAGCATCTGGTTGCCATGTAGCGGATGGACGGTTGCCGGGCCGCTCATGCTGCGTTCTCCCCGCCTTGCGCCGTGCTGCCGCCCAGCGTCGTGATCCACTCGTCAAGGCGCATCAACTGGTCGTAATCGGCATAGCTGCCCAATTCCGGGTTGAGCCGCGCGATGAAGGCTTCATCGCCCAAAATCCACCTGTCCAGCGCATCGTCGAGATAGCGCATCGTCTCCGGCAGGAAGTCCTCACGCGGGATGCCCGACTTCTTGCGACCCTCCAGCACGGGTTCGAATTCATAGCCCATGCTGCCGTCCTTGGCCTTCGCCATCGACCAGTATTCAAAGGCATTCGCCTTGCCCGAAACGCCCTCGAACCCGCCAGCCTCGGCGATCAGCGCGACAAGGCCGAGCTGCAGCGCAAAGCCTTCCTCCACGCGCCGCCCGGTCGGCGGCTGCCCGGTCTTATAGTCCACCACGGCAAGAGAGCCGTCCTCGGCCCGGTCCAGACGGTCGGCTCGGCCATGTATGCGGATATCGCGGTGCTGCATGTCGCCCCATGCCTCCACCGCAAGCACTTCGCGCCCGGCAGCCTTGGCCGCGATGATCTTGCGCTCGAACGTCTCCAGTGCGGCGGACAAGCGCGGCCACCACAGCACCCGCATCAGCGGATGTGCGTTCTGCTGCGTCAGTACATCCTGCGCGATGGCGTGCAGGCCGCCTTCAGGCTCACCCGCGCGGTGCCACAGTTCCATGATGAGGTGCGCAACTTCGCCCTTCCAGGCCGCGCTCGGCTCAGCATCAAGACCATCAAGAGTGCGCAGGGCCAGGATCGCGCTGGCGTAGAACTGATAGGGATCGCCGCGCAGGCGGTCCAGTCCGGTCACCGAAAGATCGACGCGCCGCTGCTCTGCCGAAGGGCTGGGCTCCGGACGCGGATGCGGGGGCACCGATGCAGCATCGTCGATCAGACGCGCCAGCCGCAGCGCGTCGCTCTCAAGGTGGCGCCCCAGCTGGTCGCCCAGCATCGCACGCACCCGTAGCACGAAGCGCGAGGGGATCACCGGGCCGCCCTCGTCCCGCTGCGCCCAGCTCAACACCACTTCGGGCGCGCCCAATGCTGCGGCCAGATCGTGCGCGGCAAGGCCAATGCGAAAGTCCGCGCCCGGCACTCCAAGGGAGCGCAGCACGGCCGGCGGCAGCAGCGAATCCTGCGCCGGGCTGGCCGGCCAGACACCTTCGACAAGCCCGCCGCAAATGACGAGATCGGCGCGGCTCATGCGCGCTTCGAGCAGGCCGTAGATCGAGACGCGCGGGTGCCCGCCCCAAGGTGGACGCACCGAGGCGCGGTCCATCGCATCGCGCAGCACAGCGTGAAGTTCGCGCGGGTCGAGCAGCGTTCCCGCAGCCCCAGCGGCATCGCGCAGTTCTTCGACGAAAGCGCCCAATGCGCGGCCATCCGCCCCGCTCCACACCGTTTCGCCGCACAGTGCCTCCGCAGCATCGGCCAGCATGCCGAGCAGCTTTTCCAGCGGCTCGGCATCGGTCAGCGCGAACAGCGGGGTCAGCAGCGTCTCCACCTCGGCCCACCAGTCGCCCAGCTTGGCCGCCTGCGCTTTGGCGGCAACCGGCGCGAGGCCGACACCGGGGCGCGGCCCCCGCAAAGCAAGGTCCAGCCGCCGCGCACTTTCCAGCCAACGCGGGCGGCGTTCGCCTGCGCCCGCCAGTGGATGGACCAGGAGCGCGATCAACGGGACCGGCGCGGCCTGCTCGGCCACCACTTCCGCCAGCAGCAACATGAGCCGTCCGGCGGCGGTCTGCGGCAGGGGCCGGCCGGCGGTGTCGTCGGCCGCGATGCCCCAGCGTTCCAGATGCGCCACGACGCGCGCGGCAAGGCCCCGGTCGGGCGAGATCAGGGCGACACGGCGCTCGGGCGTTTCTAGTGCCTCGCGCATCAGCACCGCGATGGCCTGCGCTTCCTCGCCGGGGTGAGTGCTTTCCATCAGCCGCACGCCGGAAAGGCGCCGATGTTCGGCAGGAAGATCTACCCACGCCGCAGATGCGCGCGGCGGCAGGAACAGATTGGAGATCACGCGGCGGCGCTCGGGCGGCGCGGCGGCGGGGCCGGAACGGTGCCAGGCCTGCACTTCGTCGCGCCGCAGATCCATGCGGTTCAGCAGCAGTTTCAGATGGTACTGCGGGTGCGTAACCGCATCGCCGCGGCCGAACGGCGGGTCGTCATACTGAGCCGGATTGCCCGCAGTGCCAAGTTCGTCCCAAACCTCCGCATCGAGTGACAGGTCGAGGTCGGGCAGGACGACGCTGCCCTGCTCCATCTCACTCACTACCCGCAGCAATTTCGCGAGGGCAGGCGATGCGCCCGTCACGCCCGCTGCCACCACGGGCCACGCAGGCGGGCTTTGCGCCCAGCGCGCTGCGGCGTGATCGAACAGGCGGTTGCGGCGTTCCGGCGCGTCGATTTCCCCGCGCGCGGCGAGTTCGGCGATCCAGTGCTGCTGCACCATCAGGAAGGTGCGGGTATTGTCGGTCCAGTGGCCAGCCATCTCGCCGACGATGCCGATCACGCGGTCGGACAGGAGGTCGATCGGGGCGATGCCCTCGGCCAGAAGGCGGTCCATCGTGCGCCCGATTTCCCAGGCACGGCGCAGCAATGCCGCGCCCTTTCCAGCCGCATCGCCTTCGACTTCGCGCAAGTAGTGAGCCAGCCGCAGCCAGCGCCGGGTCGGGTCCGCAGCGGGCGGAATATCCGCAGCGCCCAGCGGATCGAGCAGAGGGCCAAGCGTATCGTCCAGATCGAGATCGCCCACCACCACCATGCGCGGCAGCAGCAGGCCGGTGCCGGAGTGGCGCACGAACGCCTCGGTCATCGTGCGCACCGTGCGGCGGCTCGGCAGCAGCAGCGTCAGCCGCGCGAGACCGAGTTCGCCTTGCGTGTAACGCGGCACGAGGCCCGCTACCAAGGCATCGGCAAATCCGCGATGTGCAGCAATCGAGTAGACTTTAGGGCCACCTTTACCGATGGGCGCCCTCTCAGGCACGCGTCAGCCATTCCTCGGTGGGCTTGATCGCTGCGGGTTCCCCCACTTCGAACCACAGTCCCATATGCGAAACGCCGTAGAGGCGGCCTTCCTCGATAGCGCGGCTCCACAGCACATTGGTCGAGAATGGCCCTTCGGGCGCATCGCGCAGCAGACGCTTCGATACGAGCTGGATGCCGGTATAGATGAACGGCGCAACCCGGCCCGGACGGCGGCGGGTGACCTTGCCATTCGGATCGAGGTGGAAATCGCCCTCGCCCCGGTAATGGAAGGCGCGGGTATGTGGCACCACCAGCACCAGCGCGTCCATGCGCTCTGCATCCCATCCCTGCGACAGTTCGGCAAAGACGTCGCTGGGACCATCGAGCCAGATATTATCGCTGTTGAGGCAGAAGAACGGATCGGGCAGCAGCGAGGCCGCGCGCACCATGCCGCCGCCGGTCTCCAGCAACTGCTCGCGCTCATCAGACAGGGTGACCTGCGGCGCGGTCTTGCGGACCTTGAGGTGGCCTTCCAGCGCATCCGCCATGTAGTGGGCATTCACCACCGCATGTGCGATCCCGGCACTGCCAACCTTGTCCAGCGCATGGTCGATCAACGACTTGCCCGCCACGCGCACCAGCGGCTTGGGCTGGCTGGCAGTGAGCGGACGCATGCGCTTGCCCAGCCCGGCGGCCAGGATCATCGCCGTATCGCTGGCGAGCGGCTTTCCACTCATCGCTCGAAAGTGCCCCCGTCGGCATCGCGCAAGGCGGCCGGGATGTTCGCATCGAACCACGCCGCCATGGGCGCCAGCGCCGGATGCGCAAGGTCGCGCTCAAGCATGGCCCAGACGCGCGGGATCAGGTCAAGGTAGCGCGGCTTGCCGTCGCGGCGCCACAGGCGCACGAAGATGCCGATGATCTTGACGTTACGCTGCGCTCCAAGGCGCGCGTAATCGGCCAGGAACGTGTCGGCATCGGCGCCGGATTTGCGCACGTAATGATCGAACATCTGCGCCTCGAGTTCGGGCGAGACATCGCGGCGGGCGTCCTGAAGCAGCGAGACGAGGTCGTATGCCGGGTGCCCCACCAGCGCGTCCTGAAAATCAAGCAGGCCCTGCTTCTCCAGACTGCCGAGCAGCATGATGTTCTCTGCATGATAATCGCGCAGCACAGTAACGCCGTTCTGACGCTGGCGGCTAAGCAGTTCGCCCATGACCGACTCCCATGCGGAAACGAACCCGGCGACATCGACGTAAAGGTTCTGCGCGGTACAGTACCAATCGATGAACAGCCGCACCTCGCGCTGATACTCGCTCATCGAATAGTCGCGGAAAGGCCCCGGCGGCAGCTGGTGCAGCTTAGTCAGCGCATCGACGGCTGCGCCGTAGATCGCAGGCTCGTCGTCCGGCCACTGGTCGAGGTAGTCGCGCATGCGTGCGTCGCCGAAATCCTCGATCAGAACGAGGCCGCGCACTGCGTTCTCTGCCAGGATGTGCGGCGCGCGCATTCCGTTGGCGTCGAGCCAGTGCGCCGCACGCAGGTACGGTTCCGGGTCTTCGTTGGGCGGCGGCGCATCCATCAGCATGGCGGTTTCACCGCTGGCCTTGCGCACGCGGAAGTAGCGCCGGAACGAGGCGTCGCCGGGCAATGGCTCCACCTCGGCAGCCCCCCAACCAGCGGCGGCTAGGAAAGCGTCGACGCCGTCGGGCAGGGACGTGGCGGGCAAAGGGACAGTGTTCTGCGTCATCGTGGCATCCGCCCTAGCCAATCTGGCCCACCTTCGACAATGGCGATCCTGCCCTCTTCCGCAACTTCCAGCGTGATTGAAAGGCAGCCCAGCTCATGTGCGAAGCCGCCAGCGTGATCAGGCCACTCGGCGATGAGCGCGGCGCCGCTGCGGTAATCGTCGAGACCGATCTCCTGCGCCTCGTCCGGGTGCTTCAGGCGGTAGAAGTCGGCGTGGACCAGCGGTAGCCTCACACTGGGCGGATCGTAAGGCTCGATGATGGAGAAACTGGGCGACGGCACCTCGCCGTCATGGCCAAGTCCGGCGATGATCGAACGGGCAAGCGTGGTCTTGCCCGCGCCAAGCCCGCCAGTCAGCGCAACGACGTCTCCGGCGCGCAGCTCCTGCGCAATCGCGCGGCCAAGGCGGTCCATCGCGGCAAGATCTGGTAGCAGGATCATGGCAGTTCGATGATCGCGCTGGTGCCCTTGCCCGGCTCGGACGCGAGGCGCAGCGAACCGCCGTGGGCCTCCACCAACTGGCGGGCGAGCGGCAGGCCAAGGCCCTGCCGGCGGTCCACGCTTTTACCGTCGGCGCTCACCTTCATGCCATCAAGCGCGCGAGCGAGGCTGCGGCTGTCGAGCCCGGCGCCCTTGTCCTGCACCACGATCCGCACGACGTCCTCCCCCGCAGCCGACTTGCGGCGCGAGACATGGACGAGCACGCGGGCTCCGCGCGGCGAGGCGGCAATGGCATTGTCGACGATATGGCCGATGGCGCGCGCCAGTCGGCGGCGGTCGGCCACCAGCGGCCGCATCAGGCCGTTGGCCTGCAGGTCCAGCGTTAGCCCGGCCTTCTGGAGCCGCCCTGCCCGTTCTTCCACCACGGCGCGAACGAAGGGCATCGGGTCGATTTCCTCCAGCTTGAGCGGGAGCAGGCCCGCTTCGCTCTGCGAAAGGTCGAGCAGACTGTCGATATGTTCGCCCAGTTGCGCCGAAGCGCTGATGATCGAGCCGACATAGTCCTTGCCCGCATCACTGAGATCGCCCCCGAGGCCGATTTCCAGCATCTCGGCAAAGCCGCCGATCGAGGTCAGCGGCGTGCGCAGTTCCTTACTCATGTTGCCCAGGAAGCGGGTCTTGATCGCATCGGCCTCTATCAGGGCGGCGTTGCTTTCACGCAGGGCGTCCTCGGCCTTTTGCGAATCGGTAATGTCCAGCACCGCCAGCAGGCCATTGCCATCGGGCAGCGGCACCCCGGCAAACTCCAGCATCCGTCCGTCCGCCAGCGCAATGCGCCCGCCGGTCTGTGTGCGGTCGAGCGTGGCGGCGCGCACGACGTTGCCGACAGTCTCCGCCTCGACCGGGCGTTTAAGGCGCGAGGCGATCTTGCGCAGCAGCGCTTCGATATGCGGGTGTGTATCGAGAAACTCGTTCTCCAGCCCCCAGTCGGCGGCAAAGCGGCGGTTCCATATCTGCATCCGGCCATCGGGCGCGAAGACCGCGATCGATTCGAACAGGCTGTCGAACGTTGCAGTGCGGGTGCGCAGCAAGGTGTCGCGCATGGCGGAAAGTCGCAGCTGTTCGGTGCGATCCTCGACGATCAGCAGCAGGCCGCCATCGGGGACCGGCTGGGCGACGATGCGCAAATGCGTGCCGTCCGCCAGCGCCCACGGCTCCTCCTGCGTACTGCCGGCGGAGAACCATGCCGCCTTCTCGCGCCGCCATGCCGGAAAGTCGCGCGCCTCGGGCACGCGGCCGGCATCGCGCGCGGCATCGAGCAGGCGCTCGAACGCAGGCGGATCGACCAGGATGCGGCCATCCAGCTTGAATAGGCGCTGGAATGGCTGGTTGGCGAAGGTCAGGCGGCGCCTCGCGTCGAACTGGGCGACGCCGGCGGAAAGCTGGTCGAGCAGCGCGCGCTGCGCCTCGCGGAAGGCGCGGAAGGAACGCGACATTTCCTCCAGGTCTTCGATGTCCACCGCATAGCCCGCCACGCCGTCCTCTCCCAGCGGCAGGTCGCTGACGCGCAGGGCGCGGCGCTGGCCGTCGATGGTGGTGGAAACGATGCGCTCTATCGGAATGCCCTTTTCCATCGCCTGCCGGGCGACGTGTCCGGGGGCGATGCCGTCCACCGCCTCGATCAGCTCGGTACCCTTGGCGACCACCGCATCGGCGCTATCGGCGCCTACGGCAGCGACATAGGCGTGGTTGACCAGTTGCAATTCACCGTCCGGCCGGCGGAACCACATCGGCATCGGCGCCGCCTCGATCAACGAGACGAGCGCGTGGAAATCGCCGCGGGCGCGGGCCGCTTCATCACGCAGGCGGGTGAGTTCGGTCTCACTGTCGCTGAAGTCGAAGACCCAGACCATCGCCGCGCCGCCGGGGGACACCTGCGGGTCAGCAAGGTGGCCGCGCAGGGCCAGGCTGCGGCTCGATCCATGGGGCGTTGCCACCATGCGGAACGGGGCGGCGGTCTTCTGGCAGCGGCGCACCGCCTCGGTCAGTTCGGCCAGCTTCTCTGCGGGCAAGCCCTTTCCGTTTCCATCGAGTTCGGAGAGATATTGCGGCACCCCGTCCAGCCCCAGCCATTGACCAAGGCGCGGGCTCGCCTCGATCCGGCCGTCGGTGCGCACCAACAGCGGCAGCGCCGGAGACTCCTCGACCATGCGGCCAAGTCGGCGGGCGGAGCGAAGCTGGTGTTCGGCGCGGTTCTGGCGGGCGCGGGCGGCAAGCACGGCCCAAGCGGCAGCCATGGTCCAGCCGCCGAGAAGCAAGCCGATCAGAACGGGCAGGAAGCGGGAAAATTCCATTGCGCAAGGCTATGCTGCGCGCCGCCGGTGCTGACAATGGGGAATGGCGCGATTCCGGTAGATACGCGCGCCATAGTGACACGCGATGGACGTCCAAATCGCCCACCAGCGAAAGCGGGATTACACCTGAAGTAATCAAGCAGCTGCAAACTAACGTCGGGCCAACACGGAGAGCGTCCTTGCCGGGACGCGGTTATCTTAGTCCGCAGCCACTTGCAAATGGCCGGCTGAAAGCAGGCAGCCCGGCTCGGTTCGGTACACCCTCGTGCCTTTGTATTTCGGGCGAGGCAAATGCCGGCTTACCTACCCTATCTGGTCACTCTATAAGATATGTAAGGCGTTGCAGGCCGAATGCTGACACGAGGTTATGTGATCCAAAGCCCATTTTACTGCGTCCCAGAACATTCACCCGATGTCATCCGGTTGGAACAGGCGGTGGATGCCCGCCCGTTCCAACTTGGCTAAGGGGCCGGACCGCCCTTAGCGCAACAAATAAGCCGTGATCAGCCCGGAAGTCGGAGAGCTTACCACCAATTGCGCATCAGGCGTGATCGCCAGAAGGCCGGGTGTTCTTGCCGACCAGACCGCGGCATGGCTGGTAAGGTCGATCGCATAAACTCCGGCGTCGGTGCTGATGAACGCCAGCGTGTCGGTCAAAACGATATTGCCGATAAACTTCTCGCCTGCCGGCACGGGCCACGCCCATTTCACGCCGCCGGTCTCCTCGTCGATCGCATCGAATTCGGACGTCTGGTTGCTCGCGGCATAGACCATGCCTTTACCAACCGCCGGAATGACGGTGTACCCGCTTGCCGTCCGCCAGCGATGAGTTCCTTTGGCGATGTCGTAGCTGACCAAGGGGAAAGAAATCGAATATGTGCCCTGCCCATTGCCAGAATAGGCAACGACATGGTTTTCCGAACCGATCATCGGCGTGCCGCCGTAAGAATACCCATTCCATTGCCAGAATGGGTCGTCGATCGACTTGACGATGACGCCGGTCACCCTGTCGATCACATCCAGGTTGCCCGAATAGTAATACAGATACTTGGCATCAACCGCCGGGGCCTCGCCATCCCACGTGCTGCCACCCGATCCACTCGTCTGCCATGTCTTGGTGAATGCCTTCAAATCCAAGGCATAAACCTCGTTCCCGTAATACCCCGATGCGAGATAAGCGTTGTCATCATAGAGGGTTGGCGGAGCAAAGGTCGACCACTGAGAGGCGAAAATCAGGTTACGCTTGAACTGTCCATTCGCCGCATCGAGAATCACCAGCGGATTTTGACCCGATGATGTGAACATCGTAGCAAAAACTACATCGCTCGCAGAAAGCGCAGGGCCGCTCGCATTGGAGACATTGCCAAGGCTGTAGTGCCAGCGTTCGGCGCCTGAAGATGCGTCCAGCGCCACGGCCACGCTCGACCCGTCCGAAACCACCTTGGTCGCATAGATCGTTCCCGCTCTTGCCGCCACTTCCCGGAAAGCCTGAGTGGCTGAAGGCGCGTATTGCCATGCTCTGGCGATCTTTGCAGGATCGATTATCGCATGGACATAGCCGTTATGCGAAGGATTGCGCTGACGCGTCGTCCAATCGGAGAACTTCACGTCAAGCGTATATTCGAAGCTCTGGGTCGAACCGGGATACACCGTAGCGCACCCGGCCTCCTTGCAGAGTTTTAATGCGATCGTAGTCTTGTGAATTGCCGCCGGAAGGCCGCTGACGGTCTTGAAATTCGCGGTGAACTTGTTTCCCGACTGCACGATGCTCCCGTCAAGGGCAAGAAGCGATGTGTCGAAAGTGAGGACCGGCACCACAGAATCGGTAGAACTACCGGCATAAGTCGCATCAACAGTGAACGACGTAACGGAATCTACTTCAGTCGCAGCCTGGCTTGCAGCAGACGGGGCGAGCGTAACCGCCAGCGTCGGCACGACGGGAACCGGAGTATTGGGGGTAGAATCATCGGAATCCCCGCCGCAGCTACTTAAAATGATACAAGTAAAAACCGAAACAACCTTGCCCATTCCCAATTCTCCGCGCGACCCGATTGATCGCCAATGGACATAATACCAACGTGCATTGATTAGAACCCATGAGCCCATTGTCGCAGACCGATAGACATGATGCGCCAAGGCTGATCGACAAGCTTGTTCCAGGCGAAGCAGCAGTGATCGACGATGTCGTCATAGGATGAGAAGATTCGGTTCGACAGCCAGTTGTCGCGCATGAACTGCCAGACGTTTTCGACGGGGTTTAACTCGGGGCATCTGGGCGGAAGTGGCAAGAGGGTGATGTTGTCGGGCACGACGAGTTCCGCCGAACCATGCCATCCGGCTTGATCCAAGAGCAGAACGGCATGCGCTCCCGGCGCGACGTGGAAGGCGATCTCCTCGAGATGCATGCTCATGGCCTCGCTGTTGCAGCGGGGCATTACGATGCCAGCCCCCTTGCCTTCAGATGGGCAGATCGCCCCGAAGATCCAGGCCGAGGCCCGGCGTTGATCCTTGGGCGCAGATGGCCGGGTTCCTCGCCGCGCCCAGCGGCGCGTGAGCTTGGTCTGCTGGCCGATCCGAGCCTCGTCTTGCCACCACAGCTCTATCGGTGTGCCTCTGGGAAGGGTCTTTCTGATTTTTGCCAGGCGGGCTGCGAATGTTTTTTAAAATCGGCGATATCGTCGTCCTTCTGGCCATGATGGCGGGGCCGAGCGGTGAGCTTGCGATAGCCCATCGCCCGCAACTCCCGCCCCAGCGTGAAGCGCGTAACCGACAGCCCGAACTCGTCCCATATCCACTGGGACAGATCTACAAGCCGCCAGCGCACTACACCATGAGCCGCAGGGATCGGGCCAGCCTCAACCTGCTGCGCCAGACGCGCACGCTGTTCGTCGTTCAGGATCGAGGCTGGGCCGGGCGCCTTGCGCGTGGCCAGCCCCTCGGCGCCGACTTCATTGAAACGCAGCACCCAGTCCCTCACGATCTGTAGCGTCACGCCGGCCATCCTGGCCGCATCACTCCGGCTCCCGCCATCTAGGATCAGCGCCAGAGCCAGCAATCGCCGAACCTGGCCGGGGTCATCACATCGTCGCGAAAATCGGCGCAAATCCGCCGAAGTGAAATCTGATCGAACACCAATCGCCGCCGCCATCGCAAGCCTCCTCGTGCTTGCTCCGGTGAATCAGAAAATTAGCAGCTTGGGAATCCCAAGCGTGAGTCAGCACCAGCGCTCATTGGTATAAGGGACAAGCGCCGCCTTAGCGCAACGTCACATGGCCTAAAAATCTGACATTGCCCCCAATGCAGTTATCACGTCTGGCAAAAAAATAATTCTCACGCAAGACGTTAGCTTAATTGTCAGACTGTACGCAGCGAGCGCTGTCTGCACTGTAAATGCGTGAACGAATTCTTACGCGAAAGTACGGCAGCCGCCCTCTTGCAGCCATCCACCTGCTCCCAGGGGCCGCACCACAGCTGCGGTTCAAGCCGGCTTGCTATGCGGTTCGTCCGTACCGTCTCCGATGGCTGCGGTGATGTGGTCCGCCGCTGCCGTCGCTTCGGCGATCAGGGCGCGCAAGGCGGTCGCGGTGTCGCCTAGCAGCCGCGCGCTTACGGGCAACTCGCCATTGACGAAACGCCGCAGAGCCCGCTCGTCGATACCCAGGCGCCGCGAGGATGCGGTAACGCCGCCAAATACCTGAATACAATGGGCAAAGTGGTCACGCAGATCCTGGGCGGGGACTGATGCGGTCATTGATCTTCCATTCCTGTAGGCGGCTATGTTCTGCACGCGGCATTCGGCAAGGCAGGCGCGCCCGTCAACCCCGGAACGACTTCTTCTACCGGCCCACGAAAAAGGGGCGCCTCCTTGCGGACGCGCCCCTCTGCCTGTCGGATCGAAGACCGATCAGTAGCGGTAGTGGTCCGGCTTGAACGGGCCGGCCTCGGGCACGCCGATGTAGTCGGCCTGCTTCTTGGACAACACGGTCAGCTTCACGCCCAGCTTTTCGAGGTGGAGCGCAGCAACCTTTTCGTCGAGGTGCTTGGGCAGCACGTAGACGCGGTTTTCGTACTCGGTGCTCTTGGTGAACAGTTCGATCTGCGCCAGCGTCTGGTTGGTGAAGCTGGCGGACATCACGAAGCTGGGGTGGCCGGTGGCGCAGCCCAGGTTCACCAAGCGGCCCTTGGCGAGGATGATGATCTGCTTGCCGTCCGGGAACGTGACGAGATCGGTGCCCGGCTTCACTTCCTTCCACTCGTAATTGTCGAGCGCCGAAATCTGGATCTCGCTGTCGAAGTGGCCGATGTTGGACACGATCGCCTTGTCCTTCATCGCGGCCATGTGCTCGCCGGTGATGACGGCTTCGTTGCCGGTGGCGGTCACGAAGATGTCGGCGCGCGTGACGGCGTCTTCCATGGTGACGACCTCGTAGCCTTCCATCGCCGCCTGCAGTGCGCAGATCGGATCGACTTCCGTAACGAGGACGCGGGCGCCGCCGTTGCGCAAGCTGGCGGCAGAACCCTTGCCGACATCGCCGAAGCCGGCGACGCAGGCGACCTTGCCGGCCAGCATCACGTCGGTGGCGCGGCGGATCGCGTCGACCAGCGATTCACGGCAACCGTAGAGGTTGTCGAACTTCGACTTGGTGACGCTGTCGTTCACGTTGATCGCGGGGAACGGCAGCTTGCCTTCCTTGGCGAGGTGGTAAAGGCGGTGGACGCCGGTGGTGGTCTCTTCCGAAACGCCCATGATCGCCTTGACCGAAGCGGTCAGATAGCCCGGACGCGCCTTGAGGAAGGCGTTCAGCGCACGCACGAACTCGATTTCCTCGGCGTTCGAAGGCTCGAACAGGGTCTCGCCGGCTTCGACGCGCGCGCCCCAGAGCGCGAACATGGTGGCGTCGCCGCCATCGTCGAGGATCAGGTTGGCGGTGAGGTCGGGGTTCTCGTCGGTCGCCCAGTCGAAGATCTTGCCGACGTAGTCCCAGTAGTCGGACAGGCTCTCACCCTTGATCGCGTAGACCGGAATGCCGGCAGCGGCGATGGCAGCGGCGGCGTGATCCTGCGTCGAAAAGATGTTGCAGGTGGCCCAGCGCACGTCGGCGCCGAGCGCGACGAGCGTCTCGATCAGCACAGCGGTCTGGATCGTCATGTGCAGCGAACCGGTGATGCGCGCGCCCTTGAGCGGCTTGCTGTCGCCGAATTCGGCGCGCAGGGCCATCAGGCCCGGCATCTCGGTTTCGGCGATGTCGATTTCGGTGCGCCCGAAGTCGGCAAGCGACAGGTCGGCGATCACGTAGTCTTGAATGGCGGTCGAGGCAGTGGCCAAGGGAAAGCTCCTGGGGTTTGTCACGTCGGCGCCGCACACGGGACGAACCCCGAGCGCAGCGCCGACAATGACGCTTCCCTATCGTTTCCACCCGCCGGTGGCAAATATAAAGATATCTTTATATGATTGCCGCACGTTGAATACGCGCCGTTCTCAGCGGCCGGCCAGTGCCAGCAAAGGACGCGGCTGGCGTTCGAGAAGCTGCCCGGCCACTTCAACCAGCGTCTCGCGGCCCTGTACTGCGGCCAGTCCCTGCGCCACCTGGTGGAGTTCGTGGCACGAGAGCCAGGGGTGCCCAGCGCCATATTCGTTGGCCATGACGACACTCATCTTGTCGAGCGCCTTGACTGCCCCCTCCTCGCCCGCCTCTACGGCGAGTTGAGCGCGCAATTCACCGTTTGCTTCGTTGAGTTCGGTCATGTGGCTGCTGGTGAAGCGGCCGTAGTCTTCCATGAAATTGTCTTCCGTGGTGCGGCAGCGCAGGCCGGTGACCATCAGCATGATGTCCATCCGGCGCAGCTTCTGCGCGTCCCCCGCCTCGGCATGGGCTGGCATTGCCAGGCCAAGGCTGCAAGCCATTGCCGCAGCCGCTGAAAACCAATTTTTGCCTTTATGTTCAAAATTGCACATTTTGCCGTTATCCCCGCAAGTTAATACCCGCAAGAACACGATGACAACGTTTGCATTTACCTATTTCTGAAAGGTCATCCTGAATCGAAATTTACCATCGGGGTTACGCCGTTTTAGGGGCGAATTTGCCACATGCGGCCCCTTCCAGCGCTCAGTAGTGACCGCAGCCCTGCGATTGGTAAAAGAAAATTCACGGCTCCTAACGCCCGGGAAAGCAGAGTTCTGGACACAACGCGCCGTCCACGCCTCTGCGCCCGTACCGCGCATCCAAACGCTTCACCCGAGTCGAGGCACAGATTGTCGGCCGTCAACCTGCGGCGCAAATTTCCCATCTCCCAGCCGTTGCCGCTGCGCCGCTCCGCCCTATATCTCCCGCGACGCTACTGCCCCCTGAACGAAAGGACGAATTCATGACCATCGCCGTTGGAGACAAGCTGCCTGACGTCAAGTTCATCAAGGTCGGCGAAGGTGGTCCCGAGCCGGTCCAGAGCGCGGACTTCTTCGCAGGCCGCAAGGTTGCGCTGTTCTCGGTCCCCGGCGCCTTCACGCCGACCTGCTCCGCCAAGCACCTGCCGGGCTTCGTCGACAAGGCGGCAGACCTCAAAGCCAAGGGCATCGACGAGATCGCCTGCACCGCCGTCAACGATGCTTTCGTGATGGGTGCATGGGGCAAGGCTTCGGGCTCGTCCGACGTGACCATGCTGGCCGACGGCAATGCCGACTTCGCCAAAGCCGTGGACCTGGTGATGGACGGTTCCGGCTTCGGCATGGGCACGCGCGGCCAGCGCTTCTCGATGGTCGTCAATGACGGCGTCGTCGAGCAGATCAACGTCGAGGCTCCCGGCACGTTCGAGGTTTCCTCGGCCGACTACATGCTCGGCCAGCTCTGATCCTCAGGACCGGTTGATCGCAAGAGGGCGGCCTTTCCTTCAGGAAGGGCCGCCCTTTTCGCATGGTGCGCAGTCATCGGCAGGGCGTTGGAAGGCCCGCCCGCCTTGTCGCCCACCTGCACCCAAGTTAGCACTACGAAAACAGGCTCACTTCGGGAAACAGCATATGTCACGTTCGGTTATCGTCACCGGTGGTTTCGGCTTTCTGGGCGACGCGGTGGCGCAGGCCTTCGCACAGGGCGGCGACAAAGTGGCGCGGATCGACTTTGCGCCCGAAGCCAGAAGCGCCCTGCCCGGCGCGCTCGACATCGGCGGGGTCGACCTGACAGATGCCGCGTCGACCGGAGCGGCGCTGGCCAAAGTTACGGCGGCGCATGGCGGGATCGACGTTCTGGTCAATGTCGCCGGAGGCTTCACCTGGGAAACACTGGAAGGCGGCTCGATCGAGTCCTGGGCGCGTATGCAGTCGATGAACCTGCTGACGGCGGCCACGATCACACAGCTTGCCTTGCCCGCGCTAAAAGGCTCTACGGCGGGGCGCATCGTCAACATCGGTGCCGGCGCCGCAAACCGGGCGGGCGCCGGAATGGGCGCATATGCGGCATCGAAATCGGGCGTCCACCGCCTCACCGAAGCACTGGCCGAGGAACTGGCGGAAACCGCCGTCACGGTCAATGCGATCCTGCCCAGCACGATCGACACCCCGGTCAACCGGGCCGACATGCCAGATGCGGATTTCTCGACCTGGGTGCAGCCGGGCGCCATTGCCGACGTCATCGGCTTCCTCGCTTCGAACAGTGCACGCGCAATCAGCGGCGCGCTGATCCCGGTGACCCGCGGCGGCTGAATTTCAGAGCCGCCGGGGAACGTAGACGACGATCCCGTCGCGCGACCAGATGCGGCGCCACTCGCGGCTATGGGCCAGTTCTCCGGCAAGCGGAGCGTTGTGCGTCGCATCGAGGACAAAGGCCGCCGGCTGCCATTTGTGCACAACGTCGACCAGCGGGACGATGCCGTTCTCGATCCCGCCGTTGTACTGCCACTCCTTGCGCGAATAGCGGTAATAGCGCCCGTCGTAGGCGACATGCCACGCCGGATAGCCGGCATCGATGATCGCGCCGCCGAAGGGGAAATCTCCGTAGACAGTGCCCCGCACGCCTTCCTTGCGCAGCCGCTCCACAGCGGCCAGCGGCAAGGTCGAGGCGAAACGCGTAGGTGCCAGCAGCGGCGCGAACAGGGTGACAAGGAGGATGGGGCCTACCACCCTTACCGTGCCCCAGCCGCCACCCATGCCGCGCTTATCATCAGGCTCGGCGCCGGCGCGCGCGATGACGGGGACCATTGCCACGGCCCAGAACAGCACGAACCGATAGGCTGTGATCGTCATCAGCAGCAGGCCGATCGCCGTTGCCAGTTCGCCGGCATCGATCCGCCGACGATTGCCCATGACCAGCCGCGCGGCCAGCAAGACCGTGACCAGCACCGGCACCGCATTCAAGCGATTGCCGGAAATCCAAAGGGGCAGCCACTCGCTGGCGCCGATGGCGATGCTCGCTTCGGCATTCGTAGCGGAAGTCTGGATGATCGAAATTCCGTCAGGCGTCGCGAAAACCGCCGCCGCGCCGATCAGTGCCAGAACGCTCGTCGCCACCGGCACGGTGCGGCTACGGTCGCCCACCCAGGCAATCCAGCCCGGCAAGGACGCCAGCCCCATCGCGATGACGCCCACGCTGACCGAGGGGTGCAGGTTCTGCCACGCCACCAGCAGCGGCGCGCCCAGCGCGATTGTCAGCAGCGGGCGCAGACCCAGCCGCTGAAGGGCCAGCAGCAGCCCGAAGCACAGGCATGCGAAACTCTGCGGGCGAATGCTCGCGGTCGGCAGCGCGGCGATGAAGGTCAGGACCAGCGCCAGCATGACCGCAGGCATCGCCGCACCGCGCAATCGGCAGGCGGCAGCCACGGCCCAGAAGCCGCCGAGCCAGCACAGGGCATCCACCACGCGCAGCAGGTCCCAGCCGCCGACCCGCCGTGCCAGCGCCATCAGCGCCTGCCCCGCCCAGGCCACCGATGGCATCGGATCGCCCAGGTGCAGCGCCGAGAAAGGCTCATGCGAGATCGGTCCCGGGCGGTCGAGGATCAGCTCACCCAGCTTGAGCTGCCAGAAGATATCGACGTCCCACACGGAGCGCAGCAGAAGCCACAGCAGCATGGCAGCCGGGACCAACGCCAGCAGTATGCCTGCTGCGTGCACCTTCCTGCCCGGTGTGCTGCGAATGTGCTCGATCATCTGCCTGTATGCCCCAGAAACATGCGTCTCTTGCCGCAGCCGCCTGCGTGTTCAAGCCCTCATTCGGGGCAATCGGGGAAACAATGTCGGTTCAGTCCCTCTGCCGGCTCTCGGTAAGGACCTAACGCGCAGCCCGCCATGCCGCGTAGCCAGCGATGAGTTCGGGATATTCGTCCAGCTGCGGGAAGCGATCATAGCGGCGCTCCACCTGGGTATGGACCCAGGACAGCTTATCGGCCGCCTGCATTTCCACATAGGGGTAGAACGCCCGTGGATCGTCGAGCAGCGTTGCGCGCACATTGATGAAACCCATCGCCGGGTCGACCCTGGTAAAGACCCAGGACTTGCACCAGGGGCAATGGTGGTGGTGCGCCTCGTCGCCGTGAAGGCCGCCGACCTCGGGCTCTCCCGACACCAGCTCGAAGCCGCCGGAGGGAACCGAAATCGTCGTCGAGAAAGCGCTCGCGGTCATCCGCTTGCAGCCCGAGCAGTGGCAAAGGCTTTCGATCAGGGGCGGCGCGGTCAACCGGAAACGTACCTGCCCACAGCGGCAACCACCCTCCAGAACCTGCGCCTGTCCCATCACATCCTCTTTCGCCGATCAGTAACCCATCAGGCTGAGCACTTCCTTGCGGGAACGTTCGTCCTCAAGGAATGTGCCCATCATCCGGCTGGTAATCATGCTGACGCCCGGCGTACGCACGCCCCGCGCGGTCATGCAGGCGTGGTTCGCCTCGATCACCACGGCCACGCCCTGAGGGTTCAGGTGCTGCCAGATGCACTGCGCCACTTCGGCTGTCAGGCGCTCCTGAATCTGCAACCGGCGCGCAAAGCCATGCAGCACACGCGCCAGCTTGGAAATGCCCACCACATGGTCGCGCGGCAGATAGGCGATCGCTGCCTTGCCGATGATCGGCGCCATGTGATGCTCGCAGTGCGACTGGAACGGAATGTCCTTGAGCAGCACGACTTCGTCGTAGCCGCCCACTTCCTCGAAAATGCGGGAAAGATGGACCGCCGGGTCTTCCTGATAACCCTGGCAGTATTCGAGCCATGCCCGCGCCACGCGCTTGGGCGTGTCGACAAGGCCCTCGCGCGTCGGGTCGTCGCCCGCCCACTCGATCAGCGTGCGGATGGCGTCCTGCACATGTCCGGGGACTGCGGGCTTGCCGAGAGGTCCATCCTGCGGATCATCGTCATCGTGACCGACCAGACTGCTCATCCCTCGTGTTCCTTTTCAATCTCTTCATCAGGCGCATACGCATCAGCCGTCCGTTGCGCCGGAACAACCCACGTCGCTCGATAGGCTCGAACATTTCGCCGGGGCGTTCCGGATCGAGCACCCCGCTCTTGCCGATTGCTCTTTCAGCTTCCGACAACTGTTTCAAGGGCAAGGGTTCGAGATATTTGCCAGTGCGCGGTGTCGCCCGGTTGAGCGTATCGACCATCGCCGCCATCGAACCGTGCCGCGCGATCCCCGCCGCCACTTCGCCTTCGGCGATGCCGCAATGCTCTGCCAGCAGCCGCAGGCGCAGCCCGGTGATCGTATTGCCCACATGCGCATTGGCCGGACGCGCGGCGTCGATGAAAACATCGCACTCGCTGTCCAGCCCCATCGAACGGTTGTTCATATTCGCCGAACCCACGCGCAGGATTTCGTCGTCGACGATCGTCAGCTTGGCATGGACATAGATCGGCGTCCCGTCCGAGGCGGACGGGGTGAAGATGCGGAAACGGCCGGAATGATCGGCCTTCTGCAGGGTTTCGACCAGTTCGACGCGGGCGGTGTCCATCGCCTGCTGTTCCAGCCAGCCATCGGCGGTAACCGGGTTGACGATGAAGAACTCGGGCGGCTCGTCCTCCAGCAACCGTTCGCAGATGGCCTCGGCGATGGCGCGCGAGGCGAAGTACTGCGTTTCGGCATAGATGAAGCGTCTCGCGCGGCGGATCTGTTCGACGAACAGCTGCTCGATCTCGCTGATCTGCGGGCAATCACCATATTCGGCGCGGGTGCGGGCAATGCCGACCTCGACGTTCTCGAATTCGGGACGCAAGCTGGCCGGCCAAGGCGATTGCTGCTGCGGCCGGCATGGGGCAAGCTCGTCCCCGCCGGCAATCTTCCAGCGCTCGCGCCCAAGCTCGCCCAGCGCGGCGGCCACTTCGCCTTCCAGCAGCATGGTGACGTCGTGCCAGGGGCCATAAAGGTGCCCGGTCGGCCGGCGGCGGCGCGGATCCTTGGGAATATGGTCCGGCGTATCCCAGCGGTCTGAGGTCATGTCGATGCCCCCGCAGGCCGCCACGGTATCGTCGACCACGACGATCTTCTGGTGATGGCTGCAACCGATCGGGTGCGCGGAATCGAACTTGAAGTCGATGCGCGGATGCTTCGCCCAGCGCGCCAGATCGAACAGCATGGTGCCGCGGAACATGTACTTCACGACCGCGAAGTTCCATTTCAGCAGCAGGATTTCCAGCCCCGGCTTGCGGTTCACCAGCCACAGCATGAAGGAGCCCAGGCGCGCGGGAAATTTTCGGTGCCGGCCACGCTGCCACCAGCGTCTGCCGGATGTCAGCAGGATGCGCGAATCGAAGTCCCAGCCGACCATGAAGATGCGCTGCTGCGCCTCCTCCATGACCTCCCGGATCACCTCGAAATAATCGGCAGCGTCAATAACGACATGCGCTCGGCGTGCCATCGCATAACGCCACACGGAGGGCGAAACCGCGTCGTCGTGCCGCGTTCTCGCGGCATCATTCTTACTTGGCAGGGCATCCTCAAGGGTGCCCTCCGCCGCAATCTCGTCCATCGATAGCCCTGCTGGAGTGTCCACCACGCGCCCTTAAGCCATCAGCCCCGCGAATGTTCCCTTTGACACACATAAGCTGCTCGATTGTGTGCTGGCAGGCCGGTGCGCTTTGACCCATCCCGGCAGGTGATTCTCGGTTAACGGGACCGGACAAGGATCAGGATCGGCTGAAAACCGCGCATTTTCCACAAGCTCGGGGCCGTTCATCGCGCTTATGGGGCGATTCGCCCCTTGTTCCGGCAACCGTTCACCTCACCGCGCATTCGGCTCCCTATAGTCTTTCACCACCCCATCTGCCGACCCGCGATACCGATCGCGGCGGCGGTCCCGGCCATGCCGGATGGGGTCTGTGTCCGGGTACTTTTCGTGATCCCGGACCGCCTTTCACGCCCCTGACAGGGGGTCTGTCCCGAGGCCGCCCTCCCACGGCCCCGTAAAGAAGGAGTACGCCATGAAGAAAACCATCATCGCCGCCGCGATTGCCGCCGCAAGCCTGGCTCCCATGGCCGCAATGGCCCAGGCCGCTCCTGCCCCGGCAGCAGCCGCTTCGGCTACGCCGACGGTAGGCGCCAAGGTCTTCGACGCCGAGGGCGGCGAAGTCGGCAGCGTGGAATCCGTCCAGGGCGACGTCGTGACCGTTTCCACCGGCACTGCACGCGCCGGCCTGCCCACCAGCGCGTTCGTAACACGCGAAAAGGGCCTGACGATTGGCATGAACAAAGCCCAGCTCGAAGCGGCCGTGAATGGTGCCAAGGCTGAGAACACGGCTGCCAAGGACGCCGCCATTGTCGCCGATGCGCCGATCAAGAGCAGCGACGGCGCCGTCGTCGGCACCGTCTCCAAGGTTGAGGGTGACAACGTAACCGTAGCACTCAGCAACGGTTCGGCCGCCGCCCTCAAGAAGTCCTACATCGGCCTCGGCACCGACGGTTCGCTGGCTCTCGGCATGACCGCCGCAGACTTCGCCAAGGCAACGCAGGCCGCCGGTTCGGCTCAGGCCAGCACGGACGCCGGCGCGGCCGCAAGCGGCACTGCTGCCGCCAGCGACACCACTGGCCAGTAAACGAAGCTTGCTTCCCATCGCGCCTTCGGGCGTGATGAAATGGGGCCGGGACGCGATGTAAAGTCGCCTCCCGGCCCTTTTTTCGTCTTGTAGTCGAAGAGCCGGGCATACGCCGAACGCACGCGCGAAGCGGGGTTTCGCCTTGCAATACCCGGCGTGACTGCCCCAATGGGATCGCGAGCCCTTCCAAAGACGCGCGAAGCCGCGTCGCCTGAACAGCGAGCGGACCCACCTTGACCCTTCTGGAACGCGCCCGAGCTTTCTTCCTCGCCGTCCCCGGCATCGACGGATCGCTCGATCTTGCGCGTCGCCGTGCAGCAACAGGGATCGGTGCGGTCCTGCTGGGCCTTGTCGCCATCGCGTTCGCCTGGGCGGGTGATAGCGCACAGAAGATCTTCCTCCAGTTCGCCCACGTTCACCCTTATGCGCCGCTCGTTCTCACCCCGCTGGTATTCGGGGCGGTGGTGCTTATCACCCAGCGATGGACGCCCGCCGCGCGCGGTTCGGGCATTCCGCAAGTGATGGCAGCGGGGCAGGACCTCGACCTTGCGCGCACGCCGATGCTCTCCATGCGCACGGCCATCGCCAAGCTGTTGCTGACAGTGACGATGATGCTGGGCGGCGGCTCGGTCGGCCGTGAAGGCCCCACGGTGCAGGTCAGCGCCGCGATAATGGTCGCGCTGCACCGGATATTCCGCGTGCCCGTCACCTCGGGCGTGCTCATCGCCGGCGGCGCGGCGGGCGTCGCCGCAGCCTTCAACACGCCGCTCGCGGGCGTCGCTTTCGCGATCGAGGAACTGGCCGCCGCATTCGAGCAGCGGGTTGCCGTGCTGGTCATGGCCGCCGTCGTCGTCTCCGGCCTCGTCAGCCTCAGCATCGCGGGCGATTACGTCTACTTCGGCGCGATGCACCAGACGCTGGTGATCGGCTCGGTCGTGGTGGTCGCCCCCATCGCGGGCATCTTCGGCGGCGTTCTGGGCGGCATGTTCTCGCGCACGCTCCTCGGCTTCGCGCGTAGCACTCACCCGTGGTTCCTCACCGTCCGCAGCCGCCCGGTCACTGCGGCTGTCGTGTGCGGGCTGATCGTCGCGGCCGTCGGTATCCTGAGCGGCGGTTCGACCTGGGGCACCGGCTACGAAAGCACACGCGCCATGATCGAGGGGCAGGACGGCGTCTCCGCGTGGTTCGGCCCCGCCAAGTTTCTCGCCACGGCCGCCACCGCCGTCTCAGGGGCGCCTGGAGGCATCTTCGCCCCCTCGCTCTCCGTCGGTGCCGGATTCGGGCAACTGCTGTCCTATGTCTTCCCTGACGATCCAATGCCCGCGGTAGTGCTGCTGGGGATGACCGGATATTTCGTGGGCGTGACGCGCGCGCCGCTTACAGCCGTGATCATTCTTATGGAAACGACGGCGAGCCGGGGCATGATCGTGCCGCTGTTCCTCACCGCGATCATCGCCGACGCCGTCAGCACGCTGGTCTGCCGGGAAAAGCTGTACCACGGCCTGTCGCGCGGTTTCACCACAAAGACCGCCGCCCCGGCATCGACTGCCTAAGGCGGAGGGCAACAGCGCCTCGAAGCGGCAACCTGAACCTGGAACTGAAACGAAAAAACCCCGCCACTGGCGGGGTTTCTTTGTAACGGTGGTGCACCCAGAGCGATTCGAACGCCCGACCCTCAGATTCGTAGTCTGATGCTCTATCCAGCTGAGCTATGGGTGCACAGTACCATTTTTCCAACACACGAAATGTACCGCAACCCAAAAGGGAAAGTGGTGCACCCAGAGCGATTCGAACGCCCGACCCTCAGATTCGTAGTCTGATGCTCTATCCAGCTGAGCTATGGGTGCGTTGGAGGTGGCCCTTTAGGAAGGGAATCGGACGGGGTCAACGCCTATATCGCGCCTTCTGCCTGGAAAATGCATTAACCGGCAGAAAGGTAGCGCCCCAGCGCCTCGGCGAGCGGATAATCGAGCGGCGGCATAGACAATGAGGAAATCGCCTCAGGCGCCGTCCAGGCCAGCTCAGCCGCCTCCAGAGCGCTCGGCACGCCCTGCCATATACGGCATAGATAAAGGAGTATGACCAACGGGCGTGACGGCCCCTTGCCGCCCTGCTCCGCCGGCACCGTATGCCCGCTGGCAAAGCCCACCGCTTTCAGCGCGGCAATATCCATCGTGATGCCCAGTTCCTCGGACAGTTCGCGGACCGCCGCCCGCTCCGGCGTTTCGCCCGGATCGACCTTGCCTCCGGGAAATTCCCATAAGCCGCCATGCACGGCCTCGAAATCGCGCCGCTGCATAAGGACTGTGCCATCGCCCGCCCTCAGCGCCACGGCAACCACCAGCATGGGTGTCGGAAAATTTTGCAGTCGAACCTCCAGCCTTAAAGGCAATTTAACGCACCGGTGCGATCCCGGCCTCCACTTGCGGGAATTATACGGTGAACATGCTGCTGCAGCGCATCCTTTCGACGATCACGAAAAGCGAACGCGGCACGTCCTCGGTCGAATATGGGCTGATCCTCGCGTTCATCGTCCTGATCGTCCTCATCGCCATACAGGCGACCGCTACTCAGACCGTGCAATTGTGGATCGATATCGCGTCGAAATTTTCTGCGGCACAGCCAAAAATCTGAACTCACCGCAAGCAGGGAACAATTCAGCTTAAACCTTTGTCAACGATTGCACTGTAGAGAACAAATTGTCCAAGGCGCAGAAGAGAGACTGAAGCGAGGCGGACCGGGTACACTAGACTGCTTTATCAGGAGACAATTCATGAAGTTTCTCGCCAAGCTGCGCCGCAACGAAAAGGGCGCCACCGCAATCGAGTACGGTCTGATCGCCGCTCTCATCGCAGTTGCCGCCATCGCCGCCATGCAGGGCATGGGTTCGCAGCTGATGTCGACCTTCAACAAGACTTCGTCGAAGATGTCTGAAGGCATCAAGTAATAGCCGATTACTGGCAATTACACGAATTCGGGGCGGCAGGGAAACCTGCCGCCCTTTTCGTTTGTCTGCGATACCTGCATTAAGCACGGGAAAACCGGGCCTGCTCAGTAGGTAACGAGCTTCACCTTCTGGCCCGGCGTCAGTGCCGAATTAGCCTGAAGCCCGTTCAGCACCAGGAAGCGATCCACCCGCGCATCGGAATAGGCCATTTTTGCGGCAAGAGACTGCACGGTGTCGCCTGCCTTTACAGTCACGACATCGAGCAATCGGGGCTTCACACTGCCGGCATCGGCCGCAGAGACGCGCCGCAGCGAGCGGAACATCGGGGTGAAGACCTCCGCCCCTCCCTGCTGTGCCAGCGCCACGAAGTGATAGGCCTGCCCGTTTCCGAAATCATAGGCGAAGACCACCACATCGACAGTGCCGCTTGAAGACTGCACCCGCGCCGTCCCATAGGCAGCCGGGATGCCGTTCACCGTGGTCTTTTCGATGGCGGTCGGCGTAATTCGCGCCTGATTCGATTCGGTCAGCCCGGCAAAGACCGTGCCGATGTACGAATCGAGAGTGCCGCTGAGCTTGCCGCCGGAAAATTGCGCCTTGCCCGAGGTTCCGCTGATCGACACCGAACTGGTGCCGTTGACCATGAAAAAGCCATCGGGGGCATCGAAGGCGAAACGCAGCACCGGATGCGTGAACTTCCGGCCGTCGACCACGCCCTGCTTGGGGTCGTCGCCATACACCAGACCGTCGATTCGGCTGAGAAACGCATCGCGGTTTGTGGCGCCCGTCGCCGAATTACCGGCATACGTCATCGCCGTGCGCACGCGTGACGCGGGATCGGGGTGGGTCGAGGCCCATTCGGGGGTTTCGCTTGTCCCGCCGCGCAGCTGCGCTTCCAGGGCGTTCTGCCGCGCCAGGCTTTCCAGCACTGTCGCCATAGACCGTGGATCATAGCCCGCGCGCTTGAGGTAGGTGATGCCCAGCTGGTCCGCCTGCAGTTCCTGCGAGCGTGAGAACTTGAGCGTCAGCAGCTGCGAACCTTGCGAAAACACCTTCTGGCCAAGCTGCCCGAAGGCATTGTCGCCCAGCACCGCCCCTGCAAGCACCGAGCCGAGCAGGCCGATGATCTGGTTGCGCTGCGCCGCCTTCTGCCGCTGCGCCGAATGGCGCGCGGCAACGTGGCCGACCTCATGCCCAAGCACCCCGGCGAGTTCCGCTTCGTTGTTCATCAGGGCGGTCAGCTGGCGCGTAACGTAGACATAGCCGCCGGGTATCGCGAAAGCGTTGTTCACCGGCGAATTGAGCAGCGTTACCGTAAAGTCGCCAGCCGTATTCGACAGCCCCGACTGCAATGCGATCTTCTTGCCGACCTGCTCGACGTAGCTGGCCTGCGCGCCGGTGACCGCGCCGCCGAACTCGGCCAGCAGTTCCGGGTGGGCCTTGGCGCCCTGCGCCTTGTCGGAGGGGCTGATGGCATAGACTTTGGCCGCCTTGGCAGCCTGCGCATCCAGCGGCGCCGGTCCCGCCAGCGTGACCAGCAGGCCCACAGCGCCCAGCGCGGTGGCCCCGCGCAACCTAGCCCCCCCGCGCAGCAATGTTTTCGAGGCTCGTTTCAATTCGATGGCCATGTCGCTTCCCTTCCCTGCGCAAAACGCCGCCGCTTTGCGTTGGCTCTCAAGTATTCTTCCCGTGTCGAAGAACGAGGCAACAATTGCCTTGTTCCGTCCGCCTACTGCACCTTGCCGCCCGCCAGCGGATGTCGCGCGTTGACCAGCGCAACCAATCGGGCGCTGTCGACATGGGTGTAAATCTGGGTCGTCGCGATATCCGCGTGGCCCAGTAGCATCTGCAACACGCGAAGATCCGCCCCGCCTTCCAGCAAGTGCGTGGCGAAGGCATGACGCAGCACGTGCGGCGAAACACGCTCGGGATCGATCCCGGAACGCGCCGCCAAGGCCCGCAGCAATTGGAACAATCGCACCCTGGTCAGGTGACCGCTCGCCCCGCTCGACGGGAACAGGTAGCGCGAGGTGCCCTTTCGCACCAAAAGCCATCGCGACAGCACGGCCTGCGCGCGGGTGCTGACCGGCACCATGCGCTGCTGCCCGCCTTTGCCGGTGACATGGAGGAAGGGCGCATCGCGCGGCACCGCCGTCAGCGGCAGCGAAACCAGCTCCGTTGCGCGCAGACCCGAACCATAGAGCATTTCGAGAAGCGCCAGCAGCCGCACGGCATCGTGATGCTCGCTGACCGCCTCCTCGTCGGCAGTGGCGAGGAAACGCTCCACTTCCTCATGGCTAAGCAGGCGCGGCAGGGGGCGGCGGGTGCGCGGGCGCGGCAGGGCGGGCGATGGATCGTCGGCGCGCAGCCCCTCGTCGATCAGGAAACCGTAGAACTGGCGCAAGGCCGAACAGCGCCGCGCAAGGCTGGAGGCGGCAAGCTGGCTCCACGCCGAACCCAGCCGCTCCAGTTCTTCAGGCTGCGCCGCCGCGACATCGCCCAGCACTTCACGCGCCGCTTCCAGGTCGCGGCGATAGGCGGCCAGAGTGTTCGCCGCCGCGCCGCGCTCGACGGCCAGCATGGCGAGGAAGCGTTCGGGGAGATCCTCTCCCGTCACCCGCTCAGACCCGCGCCACCGCTTCGGCAGCGATCATCCGGGCTTCTGCATCGAGGCCAACTTCGCGCAGGGCCGAGACGATGTGGAACAGGAAACGCGGAGTCATGCGCTGCCAGTCGTCGCCCTGCATCCCGAACCCGGCAAGCAGCACCACGCTGGCGGCATCGCCGCGCCGGGCCGCACTGTCGATCGCCTGGGTCCAGCGGGTGGTTCCCCCGATGCTGGCCCCGGTTTCGCCGGAAACACGCTCAGCTTCGCCGCCGTCGATCCGGCCAAGCCCCGCAAGACCCGCGACAAGGAAGGCCGACCGGCGCTTGTTCACACTGTCGTCGTCGTCGACATAAGTACCGACCGTGCCGGAATCGACCGTGGGCCCGCGTCCCGGCGCCGCCAGCACAAGCAGGCCCCACCCGCGCGAACCGGCATTGACCACGTTCGCCCAGCGCAGGGCATTGGCATCGTAACCCGCCGCCAGCATCGAAGCGATCAGAGATGGGGCGCTGTCCGCCAGCGCGGCGCTGGGCGCCATGCGCGCGGCGGCAGCGGCCGTCAGCACTTCGCGCGAATACTTCAGCGGCCCGCTGATGTTCCAAAGCGCCTGCATCGCCGCAAGGCGGGCAGCCGGATCTTCCTGAGTATAGGCATCACGCAGGGATTCGGCGCGGTCCTGCCATTCACCGGTCACATCCGGGTCGGCGTAGATCTGCGAATAGAGGTCTACCATCGCCGCGTTGGACAGCACGCCCGCGGCCCCGGCGCGGTCTGCCGCTGCAGCCCGGCGGGCAAGGCCCACCATCGGCGCCAGCGCTGTGACATAGTCATAGGACGGGCCCGCGCTCTTCATCAGTGCGGCAGGCGGCTCCAGCCCGACGCCGATCGCCAGGCCATAGCGCCACGACGTCAGCCCGGTCACCTTGTCCCACTCGATCGTCACCGCGCGGCGCGATTTGCCGGCCGCGCCCGCGTATTTCTGCGCGAGCAGCATGTCGATCTGGTCCATCGTCCCGCGATTGCGATCACGCTCCAGCCGCGAGATCGAGGCAGTGCTATTGCCGCGGAACGCCTCGCAGATGGTGCGGGTCACGCCCCATGCCGGATCGTCACGCAGCGAACCCTGCGTCGCCATGACCGGGCACATGCCCGTGAAGTCGGCGTTCCTCGAATAGACGTCGAGCACCACCGCACCGATCGCCGGGTTATAATCGGCGATATCCATGTCCTGCAGCACGGCGCGCGCGGCGTCGGTTTCGCCCATGCGCAGCAGCAGAGATACGCGCAGCGCCAGGAAGTCCTGCGCGCTCATCCCGCGCGGCGGCTGCAGGCGCGAGGCCAGCGCCCGGCGCAGCAGGATGTGTCCCCAGCGCGAAACGAGCATGCCGCGGTTACCCGAGAGCGCAACCTGGATCAGACGACCGTTCTGGATCGCCAGCGAATCGGGGGCCAATCCGCCCTCTTCCTCGTCAAGCAGCCCGGCCTGATCGACCGAGCGGCGCGCCTGCGGCGGCATGTCGATCACGATCTTGCTGCCCAGCAGAGCCTCGAAATCCTCCGGCGACATGCGCGCCAGTTCGTCGAGCGAGGGCACGCGCGTCAGCATCCCCTGATCCTGCGCCTGCACCAGCGCCGGAACTTCCGGCGTCCCGGTCGGGATGGCCTGCACCATCGGCGTCGAGACCGCGCGCGGCGCCGAAGACGACGGCGCGCTGCTCGGCGCCGCCGGGCGCGGCGCTGCGGGGCGCGGCGCGGCCGTGCGCGAGGGCGCCGGCTCATCGAACATCTTTGGAAGCAGCGATTCGGGTGCGTCCTGCGCCGCGACCCAGACCGAGGTCAGCGCCAGCGCGGCACCTGCGAGAAGGTAAGCCGCCCTCATTTCGCAAGCTCCGGTAGCGGAACGGCGATAGTCTGGTGCGCTACCGGCTGAACGCCCGCGTCCCTCCATGCGGCGACGCCCAGGGCGACCACGGCGAGCGGAACGGCGATGGCGATTGCTCCTGCAAGCCTGCGCCTGCGCTTCATGATCGTCACTCGTCTTCCTTCATCATGCCCGATCTTAACCGTGCTTGCGCTGCGACCTAGCGCAACTATAGGCGATCGGGCAATGGACGTTCAACAGACCCGATTTTCCACGCAGGAAATTGCGGCGCTCGCCCGCCGTATCGACCGCCCGATCGTGCTGGTGGGCATGATGGGTGTCGGCAAGTCAAGCGTGGGCAAACGCCTCGCAACCCTGCTTGACTGCCCCTTCGTCGATGCCGACGACGAGATCGAGCGTTCGGCGCAGATGACGATCCCCGAAATCTTCGACACTTACGGCGAAGACTATTTCCGCGATGGTGAACGCCGGGTTATCGCCCGCCTTGTCACCGAGCGGGCTAATTCGGGCAAGCCGCGAATCGTCATCGCCACCGGCGGCGGCGCTTTCTGCAATACCGAAACACGCGCACTGATCCTCGCCAACGCCATCACCATCTGGCTCGACAGCGAGGTCGATACCCTGGTCGAGCGTACTGCCCGCAAGGAAAACCGCCCGCTGCTGCGCGGGGGCGACCCGCATGAAATCCTCGGCCGCCTGCGCGAAGAACGCGCGCCGCACTATGCCCAGGCCCCCATCCATGTGACGAGCGGCAGCGGGCCGCACGTCCAGACGATCAACAAGGTCCTCCAGGGAATTTCGCAATGGCTGTGATCCCCGTCGATATCGCATCGCGCCCCTACGAAGTGCGCGTGGCCGCCGGCCTGCTGGCCGAACTCGTGCCCAATTGCCGGGGCAGGCTGCGCAGGCGCGGCGTGCCGATCATCACCGACTCCAACGTCCACGCCGCCTGGGGCGCCGTGGTCGAGGCATCGTTGCGCGACAATGGTCACGAACCGCACTGGCGCATCCTGCCTCCGGGCGAGAAAACCAAGTCGTGGGAAGAACTGGCCGCCACGGTGAACTGGCTGCTCGCCCTCGAAGTGGAACGCGGCGACCATATCATCGCGCTGGGCGGCGGCGTCATCGGCGATCTCACCGGTTTCTGCGCCTCGGTTCTGAAGCGCGGCTGCCAGTTCATCCAGGTGCCGACGACCCTGCTTGCGCAGGTCGATTCGAGCGTGGGCGGCAAGACCGCGATCAACACCCCGGCGGGCAAAAACCTAGTCGGCGCCTTCCACCAGCCCTCGCTGGTCCTGGCTGACCTTTCGGCGCTGGACACATTGCCGGAGCGCGAACTGCTCGCCGGCTATGCCGAAGTGGTGAAGTACGGCCTGATCGACGACGCCGATTTCTTCGCCTGGTGCGATGCCAATGCCGCGAAGATGATCGCCGGCGACGGCGCTCTTCGCGAGTATGCGGTGGCCCATTCGGTGGCGTCCAAGGCCCGCATCGTCGCCGAGGACGAGTTCGAGACGACCGGCCGCCGCGCCCTGCTCAACCTCGGCCACACGTTCGGGCACGCGCTGGAGGCCGAAACCGGCTTTTCCCAGCGCCTGCTGCACGGCGAGGCCGTTGCGCTGGGCATGGTCCTGGCCGCGCGCTATTCCGCCCGCCGCGAACTGATGCCGCGCGCCACTGCCGAGCACATTGCCCGGCACATCGCCGAAATCGGCCTTCCCGCAAGCCTTCCCGCCCTGGGTATGGACTGCGAAGGCGCGGGCCTTGTGCGCCACATGCTGCATGACAAGAAGATGGACGCGGGCACCCTGCCCTTCCTGCTACTCAAGGGCATCGGCCAGACCTACCTCGACAAGCAAGTTTCCCTGGACGACGTCGCCGCTTTCCTCGACGAGGAACTAACGCGCACGGCGTAACATCGGGACAGGCAGTTTAGGCTGCGTGGGCGAATACCATAGCGCTAGGAGTGGCGGACTCACGCCATTTTTCGCCACGAGCTGACTATCCGGTTACGCCCGTTGCGGCAGCTAGGAGGGCGTTTGATCAATCGGCTGAGCTGGCGTCTAGCGTTTCTGCCGCATGGACTCGAACATTGCCGTAGGCATCAGCTTAACATGAACTGCCCCCTGATCTCCGATCCCGTGGCGAACAACTTGGCGAGGTGCTTGAAGGGAGACCAGCATGTAGCCATCAGGTGCTTTTGAGACGAATAACATGTCCACGTCCGAACCCGGCGTGGTGTTCTCTTGGATCATTTGAAATCCGCCAGCTTTGAGGAGGTAAGCCACTTTTGTGCGCACCTCTACTGTCTCACTGGTGTCAGCGAGAACAACATGGCAAGCGCCCGGGCTGTCGCCGATGCCAACCAATACCTCTTTTGGCTGCGATTTCAGGCGAAACCAACTCGGGACACGACTGAAGTGCGCCCGAACAGTTGCAGGAACATCGGAAGCGATCTCGAGGCCGAGACTTTCGGCATTCTCTGGTGTAGGCGGCTTACCCCTAGCTGCTTGAAAACACACGTCTGGTATGGTGTTGAAGAACCGAACTGGCAGGTCCGGGGAAGCGCTCGCCATCGTAGGCAACGAAATGCTGGCAACAAAAAACGCTCCGCCGAGCAATGTGAGCTTCCGCATCTGCATCTCCTTTGAGGCTGGATTATCACGCGAATACTAACTGCCCGTAAAACGAATATCTGCTTTTCGTGAAGGCCGCTTCTGAACACTCCGTCCGCTAACCGCCTATTCTCGACCTTCAGCCTGCGACGACGGCTTCACAACAGCGGTGGACTGCACGACTTATGCTTGCCCGCGCCGCCTAAGCAACATCCATCAACCCGAACTTGTCTGCCCGCGCGATAGCCTGGGCTTTAAGACAGCGATACAAGCCGCAGCGTTGCTTATGACCGTCGAAGCGCCAGACGCGGGGAACGCGATCCGGCCCATGCCCGTTCCTTGTATGGGTTCCTCGATTCTATCGCGTTACAGCACGGCCGGGGGGCCGTTACGCTTCGCGTGAATCCCCCGGAGCGTACCGGAGGCGGCAGGCTTTGTCGGGGCCTGCCGCCTTACCCGCCTCGGGAACATCGAAAATTGACGGCATTACATCGACGTGACATTGCTCGCGCACGCACCGCGATTGCGCACCGCGACAAGATAATTACGGGCCGAGAAAGTCACCTCATCCATGACAGCAGCCGAAGCGACACCGCAGCTCGATTTTCCCGAGGAGGCCGCGCACAGCGACCGTGCCTTCCTTGGCCACCCCAAGGGACTGGGTTATCTCGGCGTGGTGGAGGGGTGCGAACGGTTTTCGTATTACTCGATGCAGACGCTGCTGACCCTCTACATGGTCAAGTACCTTCTGGTCCCCGGCCGCCAGGAAAGCGTGATCGGGCTTGAGTGGCTGAAAACCCACCTGTTTTCCGGCATCGAAGGCCAGCCGCTCGCCTCGGAAATCTTCGGGACGTACACTGCACTGGTCTACCTGACGCCGATTCTCGGCGGTCTGCTTGCCGACCTGCTGCTGGGGCGCCGCGCGGCGCTGATCGCGGGCGCGGTCATTATGTCGCTCGGCCATTTCCTGATGGCATTCGAGGGCGCGTTTCTGCTGGCGCTGCTTTCGCTGGTTATCGGGGTGGGCCTGTTCAAGGGCAATATCGCCAGCCAGGTGGGCGAACTCTACGGCGCCAACGACATCCGCCGCGCCATGGCGTTCCAGATTTTCTACATCTTCATCAACGTCTCGGTGATCGCCGCGCCGCTGATCTCCGGCACGCTGGGCGAGAAAATCGGCTGGCACTGGGGCTTCGGCGCTGCCGGGGTGGTCATGGTCATAGGCCTGCTCATCTACCTCGCCGCGCGCCCGTGGCTGCCGGCGGACAAGCCCAGGACCGCAAAGACGGACCAGGCCCGCGTCAAATTCGAGCCCGGTGACGGTGCCCGCCTTGCCGCCGTGCTGGTGCTGGTGCCGATCCTCGGTTTCTCGCTGCTGACCAACCAGCAGATCTTCAACGCCTATCTCGTCTGGGCAGACCAGCAGTTCCAGCTGACATTCATGGGCACCACCCTGCCCACCAGCTGGATGATCACGCTGGACGCGACGCTCAGCTTCTCGATGCTGGTGGCCGTCGCCGCGTTCTGGGCTTTCGTCGGCAAGCGCACCGGAAAGGAACCGGACGAGCTGGGCAAGATGATCCTGGGCTGCGTGTTCATCCTCGGCGGTGCGCTGTGCCTCTATATGGCGGCGCTGACGCAGGGGACCGGCAAGATCGGCCTGTTCTGGCCGGTGATGTTCCACCTCGTGAACTCGATCGGCTTTTCGCACCTGCTGCCGGTCAGCCTGGCCTTGTTCACCCGGCTCGCGCCGCGCGCGCTCAATGCATCGATCGTGGGCATCTACTACTTGGCGTTCTTCGGCGCGAACCTGGCGGTCGGCAAGATCGGCACCCTGTTCGAGACGATGCCCACCACGCAGTTCTGGCTGCTCCACGCAGGCACCGCGATGGTTGGCCTGGTCGGCTTCGGACTGTTCAAGCTGCTGCTGGCCAAGCGGCTGATGGGCGCGCCAAAGCCCGCATGAGCCAGGCGGCGCACTTGCACAAATGAAAAGCCCTCGGGAGACCATCCCGAGGGCTTTTCATTTCATAGGCATCGTCCGCAGCGCGAACGACAGCGATCAGGCCCCGACGAGGCCCCGGATCGCGCTTTCGAACACGCCGCGTCCGTCGGTGCCGCCGTGGGTGGCCTCGATCGCGCGCTCCGGGTGCGGCATCATGCCCAGCACGTTGCCGGCCGCGTTGAGCAGGCCTGCAATCGAGCGGGCCGAACCGTTGACCTCCTCGGCATAGCGGAAGGCCACGCGGCCCTCACCCTCGATACGGTCGAGCGTGGCATCGTCGGCGAAGTAGTTGCCGTCGTGATGCGCCACGGGAACACGGATCACCTGCCCGGTCTCGTAAGCGGAGGTAAACAGCGACTGCGCGTTGGCGACTTCGAGGCTGACTTCGCGGCACACGAAGTTCAGGCCCGCATTGCGCAGCAGCGCGCCGGGCAGCAGGCCGCTTTCAGTCAGCACCTGAAAGCCGTTGCATACGCCCAGCACCGGCACCCCGCGCTCCGCAGCGGCGATCACCGCCTGCATGATGGGCGAGCGCGAAGCAATGGCGCCGCAGCGCAGGTAGTCGCCATAGGAGAACCCGCCGGGAACCGCGATGAAGTCCAGCCCCTCAGGCAACTGGCTATCGCCGTGCCAGACGCGGTGAGGCGCAGTGCCCGAGACCTTCTCCAGCGCCACCGCCATGTCGCGGTCGCAGTTCGAGCCCGGGAAGGTGATGACGGCGGAAGTGAAGGCCATCAGGCGGCCACCTTCTCGATGCGGTAGTTCTCGATCACCATGTTGGCGAGGAGCTTGCGGCACATCTCGTCGATCGCTTCGTCGGAAACGCTGTCGGCGACGTCCAGCTCGAACAGGCGGCCGGCGCGCACGTCGTTGACGCCGGCAAAGCCCAGGCCTTCGAGCGAATGGTGGATCGCACGGCCCTGCGGATCGAGGACGCCGGGCTTGAGGCTGACGTGGACGCGGACTTTCATCTGAAGGGCCTTTCGCTTTGCGGGCGCAGATTCGTTGCGAGCGCCTATGACTTCCCAGCGCCGCCGGGGCAAGTCACGCTGTTGCCCCATCAGCCAGGATTGTCCCGGAAATGCCCCGGATATGCGTCAAATCGGGTGCGCGAGATTGAACCACCCCGCCCAACCTGCCATCTGCGAGTGGCGGTCGCAGCCCTGCGCCGAAGCGGAGTTCCAAGTCCAATGAACATTTCCTTTGCCGGGCAGGTTGCAGTTGTCACCGGCGCCGGAACCGGGCTGGGCCGCGCCTATGCGCTGGATCTCGCCCGGCGCGGCGCGAAAGTGGTGGTCAACGACCTGGGCGCGGCGCGCGATGGGACCGGCCATTCCGATGCCGCCCTCGCCGTGGTCGAGGAAATCCGCGAAGCCGGCGGCGAGGCGATGGCGGATGGCGGCGACGTTTCCGATTACGCGCAGATGGAAGCCATGACCGCCCGCGCGAAAGAGGCCTGGGGCGGCGTCCATGTGCTCATCAACAACGCCGGCATCCTGCGCGACCGTACGTTCGCCAAGATGGACCCGGCCGATTTCGAGCTGGTTCTGCGGGTCCATTTGCTGGGCAGCGCATTTGCCACAAAGGCAGTGTGGGACACGATGCGCGAGCAGAACTACGGCCGGGTGCTGATGACCACATCCTCAACCGGGCTGGGTGGCAATTTCGGGCAGGCCAATTACGGCGCCGCAAAAGCGGGCGTGCTGGGCCTTGCCCGCACACTTCGGCTGGAAGGCGCGAAATACGGCATCCGCGTCAATTCGATCGCCCCGACCGCAGGCACCCGCATGACCGCCGACATTTTTCCCGATGAGGCCTACAAGGCCTTCGAGCCCGGCAACGTCGCGCCTGCGGCGATATTCCTGGTATCGAGAGATGCGCCCACCGATGCGATCGTGGCCGCGGGCGGCGGCGTGTTCCAAGGCGCCTGGATCACCATGAACGACGGTATTCTGCTACCCGAAGGCCACCGCAGCGCCGAAGACATCGCCGCAGCCTGGCCGCGCATCGCCGACCGCCGGGACGACCATATCTTCGAGAACGGCATGGAGCAGGCCCAGCACGCGCTTTCGATGCTGACGAAGACGTAGAACAGGCGTTTAAGGATGCCGTGCCCGGACTTGATCCAGGACGACGGCATCATACGTGCTCTGACGACTGCCCTCAGCAGTTCTGGCCCGGCCGGCACGGCGGCGGGCCACCCGCGCCTCCGGGACCGCCGCGCCCCGGCCCCTTGCCCGGACCACCTGCAGGCCGCAGTTCTTCCATGCTCAACTCGCCGTCGTGATTCTTGTCGGCGTCGTCGAAGTGCTTGCCTTCATAGGCCAGCAGTTCCTCAAGGCTGACACCGGCATCGTAATTGGTATTGGCGCGCGCGATCGTCGTGCCGTTCAGCGGCTCGATCATCTGGATGAGAACGTAATCGTCGGGATTGTCGCTGGTCGCCGTGATGGCATCTGCGATCGGCCCGTTACGGTCCCCGAAAGCGTTTGCCTCGCTGGAGGCGGCCGATCCCATGCGCTTCTGCCAGGCCATGAATTCGGCCGGCGAGATGTTGCCGTCGCGATTGCTGTCCACCGCCTCGAAGCGGGCGCGAATCGTGGCTTCGCGCCGTGCGTCGACGACCGCGTGAAGCTCGTCGATGGTCACCATGCCGTCCTTGTTGGCGTCGGCCTCGCGGAACATGGCGGTGACGATCTTGTCGAACTGCTTGCGCTTCACCGGCTTGGGCGGACGCGGCGCGGATGGCTTGCTGCTGCCCGGCCCATCACCGTCTCCGCCGGGACCGCCGCCCATGTCTCCCATGCCGCCGCCCATACCGCCATCCATGCCGCCGGGCATACCCTGCGCGTGAACCGCAGGAGACTGGATCAGCGACAGCGAAGCCGCGGCGAGGATGAGGGAAATCTTGCGCATGGGAGCGGTCTGTCCGTGATATTTAGCAGGAAGATTTCAACGCGAAAAATAATCGGCAGCAATCGCCATGGCCGGCGTACTCAGTCCTCGACGATCTTGAGCAATTTGCGCTCCAGCGGGCTGAGGATATTGGACAAGTCGTGCCCGCGTTTAAGCACCTGGCCTACTTCGCCGAACAGCGTCCACATGCCCTGCTTGCCGCGAAGCGCCGGGCGTTTCTCGATCCGGGCCTGCGGACGCTCGGCAGCGCGGCGAAACGCGCAGAAGCTGGCGGCATCGCGCGCGAAGTCCATCGCATAGTCGCGCCACATTCCGGCAGCGACCATGCGGCCGTAAAGATCGAGAATGCGCTGGAGTTCGAGCCGGTCGAAACCGACCTGAAGCGCGCCGCCACCGGGAAAGGGAACGACGCTGCCGGTAACGGAGCCGCCGCCCTGAGGGCCTGCCGCCATGCGGTTCAAAGACCCTTGAGCACCGATTCGCCTGCCCGTTCGACCTTGCGGGTCTCATGCTCACGCGCTGCCAGAAGCGATTCCACTTGCGAGCGCAGCAGGGCGACCTGTTCTTCGAGTTCGTCGACGCGCTGGTTGCCTACCGGCTCGCAAGGTTCCTTGCAGGGCGTGCCGTAGGGCATGAATTCCTTGGCGTAGGTCTCTGCCTTGACCAGGGTGGAGCGGGCCTTGACGCCGATCATCGTCGCGCCTTCGGGCACGTCCTCGGTAACCACGGCACTGGCGCCGATGCGCGCGCGCCTGCCGATCGTGACCGGGCCGATGATCTGTGCGCCCGACCCCACGATCACGTTGTCGAGCAAAGTCGGATGGCGTTTGCCGCCCACGCCGTTGGTGGGGTTCGAACCGCCCAGTGTCACGCACTGGTAGATCGTCACGTTGTCACCAATGATCGCGGTTTCGCCGATGACGGTGAAACCGTGGTCGATAAAGAAATTCTTGCCGATGGTCGCGCCCGGATGGATGTCGATGGCGGTCATGAAGCGCGAGAGGTGGTTCACCACGCGCGCCAGAAAGAAAAGGTCGGCCTGGAACAGCGCATGGGCGATCCGGTGCCAGAACACGGCCCACGCTCCCGGATACAGCAGGACTTCCCACCGCGAACGCGGCGCAGGATCACGTGCGACAACGGAATCCAGGTAGCGGACAATATCACCCAGCATTACCCGAATCTCCCATCAATCGGTTCGGTTTGCAACTACCCTGCAACAGATGCGCCCTCACGGCTCCCTGGTGTCGCCGCCTTTAGTCTCAATCAGGGCGTCGCGCCAGATCGTCATGGTAGGCGCGACCTTACGCTCAAGACTGAGCCGGTCGATGGCGGCGACCAGACGTTCGACGCCCAGATGGCTACGCTCGCACCGTCCTGCAAGATACTGAATCGCCGTTTCATCGAGGATGAGCCCGCGCATCTCGGCGTGGATTTCGATGAGCCCGGCCAGCATGGCATCGTCCGGCTCGCCGATCTCCAGATCGAGCGCTGCACCCAGCCGCGAGGACAAGTCGGGCAAGGTCACCCGCCAGCGCGCCTCCTCTCCAGCACCTTCACCGTCACCCGTTCCGGGCGCGAAGCGGTTTTGGGCGACGATCAGCAGTGGGCGGCGGCTTTCCTGCGCACGGTTCCAGCGGTGGAACAGCGCATCCTCTTCCATGAGATGGGCATCGTCGATGGCATCGCCCGCGCCCGATTCGGCAAACCAGCGTGCCAACAGCGACTTGCCGGAACGCGCTGGGCCGGACAGAATTGCGGTTCGGAATGGCCAGCTGCCGGGTTCCAGCAGCGCGTCGACCACGCCGGAATTGGCGGCAGCCACGACAATGCGCGGCGGGCTGTCGCTCGCAGCGGACAGCGGAAGGGCGATCTGCCTCATTACCGGGTGCAGCCTTAGCGGCTGATCCTGAGTGCGCCGCCCCCGCTCGACACCTTCCAGCCCTGCGCGCGCAAGGCCGAAGCGATGCGTTCGGAGCCGCCCGCAGCTGTGACGCGCATGACCGAAGTGCCGCCGATCGCAAGGCTGACTGTCGCAGCGCCCTGAACACCGGGCACACCGCGAACCGCAGCCAGCGCCGCATCCACCGCTGCCGCATCGGGCGTGGCGAACTGGACCGTGACGGTCTCAACCGGAGCGCCGCTGACATCCTCGGCGCGAATGGTGGGGGTAGGCTGGGGAATGACCACCGCCGGCAGATCGTCGCCCTTGGGCATGAGCTTCTGGCGCAGTTCCTCGAAAGCGCGGTCGAGCGCGACGCCGCCAGCATTGATCGTCGGATCGGGCTGCAGCACGCCTTGCGAAAGCGCATCGCGGTAAAGCCCGTCGACCCGCGTCACCGCCTGGTCGAGCATGCGCGGCAGATCCTGCTCGCTTGCCGCCGTCATCGTGAAACTGCCGAGGAACTTGTTGTCGGGGCCGTAGCGGGCCGTGAACGTGCCGTTGATCGGACCGCCTGGCCACTGGCGTTCCAGCCGCGCAACGGGGCTGACCACGTCGGAGGCTTCGAACTGCCCCAGCACCGTGCGCCACCACAGGCGGCTGCGGCGGCCCTGCTGGCCAGCGGTGAGAATAAGCGATTCGCCGCCTGAACCGGCCGGACGCACATAGTCGACTGGGCTGGCCGCTGCCTGAAATTCCGCCCAGGCCTTCTGCCAGGGACCGCGAACCTCGAAGACCTGACGCACGCCGCCCGATTGCAGGACCGGCAGCAGCAGCAGCGGCGGCGAGCGCGGGCCGGTGCCCGCACCGCTGCCTACGTATTGCCCTGCCTTGGCCTTGTCGAAAATTACGCCCAGCGTCGCCATGTACCGGCGCGGGCCGACCTGCTCGTGGCCGATGACCACCGAGGAGACCATCGCATCGATCGATTCGGTTGGCATGTCCGGGCCGCCCAGCTTCTTCCAGGCTTCCTTTTCCGCCTGCTTCCAGCCGGCAAGCCGTGCTTCCGCCCCGGTCTTGCCGGTAACATCGACCTGGATGCCGTTGACCTGGATATCCTCGGAATTGGCGAGCGGGGCGATGCCGCGATCGCCCTCGATCTGGGCGGCGAGTCGCACGCCGCCAACGACGCAGAGCGCAAGCGCAGCTACGCCGCCGATGATCAGCGCCTTGCGCCCCATTGGACTAATGCGGGCAGACCGCAGGGTTTTTTGGGAGATCGTGTACGCCATCTGTCGAAACCGTGGGCCTTTTGCCCAAACGGCGATGGAAATCCAAGTCACAAAGCGCTAGGCGCGCCCAATGTCCGACGATAACTCTCAGAAGAGCTACAGCTACGAGCAGGCCGGCGTCTCGATCGCGGCCGGAAATGCGCTGGTCAAGGCCATCGCCCCGCTCGCGAAATCCACCGCCCGGCCCGGGGCAGACGCGGAGCTTGGCGGCTTCGGCGGCTTCTTCGATCCGCGCGCAGCCGGTTACAAAGACCCGCTGCTGGTCGCCGCCAACGACGGCGTCGGCACCAAGGTCAAGCTGGCCATCGACCATGACCGCCACGACCAGATCGGCATCGACCTTGTCGCCATGTGCGTCAACGACCTGATCGTGCAAGGCGCGGAGCCGCTATTCTTCCTCGACTATTTCGCCACCGGCAAGCTGGAGAACGGCGTCGCTGAGCGAGTCGTCGCCAGCATCGCCGATGGCTGCAAGATTTCAGGCTGCGCCCTGATCGGCGGCGAAACCGCTGAAATGCCGGGCATGTATGCTGCCGGCGACTACGACCTCGCCGGCTTCTGCGTCGGCGCGGTGGAGCGCGGCGAACAGCTGACCGGCGACAAGGTCGCGGCAGGCGACGTGCTGCTGGGCCTCGCCTCCTCGGGCGTGCACTCGAACGGCTATTCGCTGGTGCGCCGCCTTGCGGAGGACAAGGGCTGGAAGCTGAACCGCCCTGCCCTGTTCGACCCTGAAGTGCTGCTGATCGACGCGCTGATGGCGCCTACGCGCATCTATGTGAAAAGCCTGCTGCCCTTCGTTCGCCCAAAGGACGGAAAGCCGGCGCGCATCCATGCCCTGGCCCACATCACCGGCGGCGGTCTGCTGGAGAACATTCCCCGCGTGCTGCCCAAGGGCCTGCATGCGCGAATCGACGCTGATGCCTGGCCCCAGCCGCGCCTGATGGCGTTCCTGCAGGCGCAGGGCCACATCGAGCCGGGCGAGATGGCGCGCACCTTCAACTGCGGCGTCGGCATGGTGCTGGCGGTCGCAGCGGACGAAGTCGCCTCGCTCACGGCCGATCTCGAGGCAGCGGGCGAAACCGTCTTCACGATCGGCACCATCGAGGCCGGCGAAAAGGGCTGCACCGTTACCGGTTCGGTGGAGACCTGGTCCGCGCAAGAACCTTGGGAAGCCGTCCACCTTGGCTGACAGGGCTAAAGTCGCCGTCCTGATCTCGGGCAGCGGCACCAACATGGCCGCGCTGCTCTATGCCAGCCGCGCGGCCGACTGCCCTTACGAGATCGTGCTTGTCGCGGCCAACGATCCCGAGGCCAAAGGTCTGCGCCTGGCCGAAGCGGAAGGCGTTGCAACCTTCGCGCTCAGCCACAAAGGCATGAAGCGCCCGGAGCACGACGCGGCGATGGACGGCGCGATCCGCGCCAGCGGCGCCGCATGGGTGGCGCTGGCCGGCTATATGCGCATTCTTACGCCAGAATTCGTGGGCAAGTGGGAAGGCCGGATGGTCAATATCCACCCCTCGCTCCTGCCCAAGTACACCGGCCTGCACACCCACGAACGGGCAATCGAGGCGGGCGACAGCCACGGCGGCGTCAGCGTCCACCTCGTCACCGCGCAGCTGGACGACGGCCCTGTGCTGGGCCAGACCCCGGTTGCGATCCTGCCCGGCGACACGGCGGACAGCCTTGCTGCCCGCGTGCTGATCGCCGAGCACCAGCTCTATTCGCGCTGCCTTGCCAGCCTCGTCACGCGCGAAACCAGCCCCGCATGGCTGCTCGAACGCGTGCGCGAGCGGGCGATGGAAATGCCCGAAGCGGACGAGACTGTCAGCCATGGCATGGCCTGCTTCGGCATCGTGAAGGGCAAGAAGTTCGCTTACGTCAGCGCCGACCATCACGGAGACGGCCGCGTCGCCTTGCTGGTCAAGATCAGCGGGCCGGATGAACAGGCCATGCTGATCGAACAGGACGAAGCGCGCTATTACCGCCCCACTTACTTCGGCAACGAGTGGATCGGCATCCGTCTGGATCTGGGCGATACCGATTGGGACGCGATTCGCGATTGGCTTGGCCGGTCCTGGCGCGCGGTAGCGCCCAAAAAGCTGACGATCCTGCTGGACGCTGCCGACGCATTCTGAGCCTCAACCGGCTCAGACTTCGGTATATTCCACCTGAGGCCTGCTTTCGCGGGTGCCACGATAATGCTTCGCCGGGTCCTGCGGATCGCCAGCGATCAGGACATGATCGTCATGCACTTCGACCAGGGTTCCGACGAAAGGAAAACCTTCGAGGCTGCCGTTGACGCGAAAGCTCACGGTGTCGCCGATCTTGAAGGTTTTCTCATCGAAGTTGAATTCGAAAGGGCAGCTCTCGCCCGTTTCGCCCTTGTCCTGCATTGCCGCTCTCCTTTTGCGAAAGCATCGTACAGCAGCGGTCCACAGTGGTTCAAATCGAAATGACATGGCACGCAGCGCCGCCCCGATATCGGGCGGCGGCGCAGGCGGGCATCAGTGTGAGGTGATTGCGGCGTTTATGCTGATTGCATCAGGCGAAGCGATTGCGCCGCGCGGGTCCGAAGCGCCGGACGACACCGTGCTGGCCGCCTGAGATAAAAGAACCGCGCCCAGAAACGAAAGAGATCCGGCAATAATAATCGTTCTGGTCATCGAAATTCCACATCCCGCAAACGAGGCCCGCAGCCTCTCTCATAGGCACGGACGCTAGGCGCGCTTGCGAGGCGAGCCAAAGAAAAAGGCCGCCGAAACCGGCGACCTTCATCTTTGTTGCGAAGAGTTAACCTCCGCAATTAAAGTTAGGCAATCAGCCCACCAGTTCTTCCGGCTTGAAGAAGTAGGCGATCTCGATCGCTGCGTTCTCTTCCGAATCCGAACCGTGGACCGAGTTTGCTTCGATCGATTCGGCCAGTTCCTTGCGGATCGTGCCGGCATCGGCGTTCTCGGGGTTGGTGGCGCCCATGATGTCGCGGTTGCGCTTCACGGCGTCTTCACCTTCGAGAACCTGAACCACGACCGGGCCCGAGATCATGAACGAGACGAGGTCACCAAAGAAGGGACGCTCGGCGTGAACGGCGTAGAAGCCCTCGGCCTGCTCCTTGGACATCTGGATGCGCTTGGAAGCGACGACGCGCAGGCCGGCTTCCTCAAGCATCTTGGTGACGGCGCCGGTCAGGTTGCGGCGGGTTGCGTCGGGCTTGATGATCGAAAAAGTGCGGGTGACCGACATGGAACTGTTCCTTGCGAATGGGAAAGTGTGAATTGTTGGGCGCGCCCCTAGCGGGCTTTGCCGAAAGCGGCAAGCATGGCGTCACCGGGTCAGTGCATGCTTCGCTGGAGCGCGTGCTGGAGGGGGCTTCGACAAGCTCAGCCTGAGCGGGATTTGAGCAGAGTAAGCCAGACCCAGGGCCGCGTCTGATTTCAAAGCAGTTTCCTCGATCCGCTCAGACTGAGCTTGTCGAAGTCCCCGCAGTTATCCCGCCTGAACCCAGCGCCCGCCTTCCTGCTTCCAGTAAAAGTGTTCCACTCCTTCGCGGGCGCGCAGTTCGCGCCAGACCTGCCGGGCCTGCTGCACGCTCTCGTCGTCGAACATATAGAACGTGCGCGCGAAAGGCGTCTGCCCCTCACGCCACTGGCCATCGGCGATGGCGAGGAACGCCGCGCCATTGGACGGTTCGGGCGTATCGGAGACGAGGATCGGCTGACGATCCTCGTCTCCCTGCCCGGCATGGCCATTGGCGAGGAACGTCTCGGGCAAGAGCGACCACAGCGCGCGCGAAATCCGCATCCGCTGATCCTGATTGCCCGAGACGACGAGCAGGCGCGCGCCGTCCGAAAGAACCTTGCGCGCAATCAGCGGCAAGGCCGCCTCGGCGGGGTCGCGGCTCAGCTGGTAGAAGTCCACGCGCACGAGCTGCGACCCTTTTTCGCTCACGCTTCCAGTGTATCGCGCACAAAGCGGTCCAGCAGGCGCACGCCAAAGCCGGTTGCGCCCTTGTCCCAGGTCGCCCCGGCCTTGTCGGTCCATACGGTGCCCGCGATGTCGAGGTGCGCCCAGGGGGTGTCGTTCTCGATGAAGCGCAGCAGGAACTGCGCCGCCGTGATCGAGCCGCCAGAGCGCGGGCCGACATTCTTGATGTCGGCGATCGGGCTGTCGATCATCTTGTCGTAGGCCGAACCCATCGGCATCCGCCACAGGCGGTCGCCCGAAGCGTCACCGGCAGCGTTCAGCTCGGCTGCGAGCGCGTCGTTGTTAGAGAACAGGCCGGCATATTCATGCGCGAGGCTGAGGATGATCGCACCGGTTAGCGTGGCAAGGTCGATCACCTTCGCGGGGCTGTATTCGCGCTGCACCCAGGTCAGCGCATCGCACAGGACGAGGCGGCCTTCGGCGTCGGTGTTGATGACTTCGATGGTCTGGCCCGACATCGAGGTGACGACGTCGCCCGGGCGCTGGGCATTGCCGTCGGGCATGTTCTCGACGAGGCCGCAAACGCCGATCACGTTGGCCTTGGCCCCCCGCAGCGCGAGCGCGAGCATGGTGCCGGCAACCGCACCGGCCCCGCCCATGTCCCACTTCATGTCTTCCATGCCGGCCGCCGGCTTGATCGAGATGCCGCCGGTGTCGAAGGTCACGCCCTTGCCGACGAAAGCCACGGGCTTCTCGCCCTCGACGCCGCCCAGCCATTCCATGACGAGGATGCGCGCGGGGCGAATCGAGCCCTGCGCCACGCCGAGCAGCGAGCCCATGCCGAGCGCAGCCATGTCCTTGTCGTCGAGGACGCGGATGGTGAGGCCGGTGCCTGCCATGCGCGCCTTGCAGCGCTCCACGAAACTCTCGGGGTAGATGATGTTGGCGGGTTCGGTGACGAGTTCGCGGGTGAAGGACACGCCCTGCCCGATGGCCTGCTCGATCTCCCAGGCGGCCTCGGTGCCTTCCGGCGCGCCGACGACGGAAATTTCGCTGAGGCTGGGCTTGGCATCCGCGCCCAGCTTGGTGCGGTAGACGTCATGACGCCATGAACGCAGCACCGCGCCCAGCAGCGCGCCGGCCGCTTCCTCAGCGGTGAGGCCGGCGCCGGTGAGGTCCAGGGTGAGCGCAGTTTCGCCGCTTGTCAGGTACTTGGCGACAACATTGGCGCCCGCACGCTCGATCGCACCCTTGCGATCCTTGCCCGAAGCCTCGCCGATGCCAGCCAGTGCCGCGCGCACGACGTTGCCACCGCGCTCAGCGAATCCCTCGAAGACCTGGCCCGCCTTGCCGGAAAACCTTGCCCTCTTCGCACCCTCGGCCAGCACCGGCTCAAGGTCGGCGGGCAGCGCGTCCTGGTTGACGAAGCGCGCAACGAGACGGGCATTGGGGGCAATTGCCGCGCCAAGGAACTGGATCTTCATGGATTCTCCTGGATTTCCCCGGTGAAACGCTGATCTTGTGCGCTTCACCGCATGACTGGATTGCAGTTAGGCACAGGCGATGCGATAGGCAACCCATGCTCCCGCCTGCGCAGAACCCGCTGCAAGCCCCGATCCGTACCAAGATCCGCTGCTTGCGCCCTCTTTCCCTGCGCGCGCTGGCTTTAGGCATCGCTGCTGCACCCGTTTTTTACGCTGCCTTACCCGGCGCTGCTTTGGCCCAGGACGTTTCGCGTCAGGTCGACACCGGCCCGATGGAAGGCCAGCCCCCCGCACCGCCGCCGGCCACCGCCGACGCGGAGCCCGTCGCCTTCGAGGCGGATGACGTACAGTACGAGCAGAACAGCGAACTGGTCACCGCCACCGGCAATGTGGTGCTTCGCCGCCGCGACGAAAAGGGCCAGGCCCAGTCCGTCCGCTCGGACAAGGTTACCTGGGACCGCAAAAGCGGCAAGATCCTGGCCACCGGCAACGTGCGCCTCGTCGATCAGGACGGCAACCAGCTCTACACCGAGCAGGTCGAGCTGACCGATCAGCTCAAGACCGGCATGATGGAGAACATGCTTCTCGTCATGCGCGAAGGCGGCAGGATGGCCGCGCTCAAGGGCGAGCGAATCGCCAATGGCGACGTCATCCTCAACCAGGCAGCCTACACGGGCTGCGACGTCACCGATGACGACGGTTGCCCCAAGAAGCCGACCTGGCGCATCGTCGCCAAGCAGGTGGTCTATTCCGAAGAACAGAAGCGCGTGCGCTTCAAGGACGCGCGGATCGAGCTGTTCGGCATCATCCAGCTGCCTCTGCTGGGGCTGACCATCGGCACGGATGGCGGTTCGGTTTCCGGCTTCCTGATGCCCGACATCCGCTCCAGCCCGTCGAACGGCTTCGAACTCGCACAGTCCTATTTCTGGAAGATCGCCGAAAACCGCGACCTTACCGGCACTCTTTCGGCCTTTACGGGGGCCGCGCCTATGGCCTCGGTGCAATACCGGGCGCTCACCGATCGCAGCGCGTACCAGATCACCGGCTACGCGACGTCCAGCAGCAGGATTCCCATCGCCGGCGGCTCGGACATCACCAGCCCCGACGGCAAGCGTGCATTTCGCGGCTACATCTTCGCCAACGGCCGCCTGCAGCTTGACGACAACTGGAGCGTGACCGGCTCGATCCGGCGTGCCACCGACCGCACGTTCCTGCGCCGCTACGATCTTAGCCGCGACGATCGCCTGCGCTCGGCCATCGAGGTGGAGCGGATCGACGACGACAGCTACTTCTCCTTCGCCGGCTACACCACGCAGACCATGCAGTCGGACCGTGTGCAGGGGCAGATCCCCGTCGCCCTGCCGGTGATCGATTATCGCCGCCGCATCGACGACCCCCTGCTGGGCGGCAAATTCGAACTTCAGGCCAATACGCTGGGCATCATGCGGTCCGATGGGCAGGATACCCAGCGCGCCTTCGCCAGCGGGCAATGGTCGCTGCGCAAGCTGACCGGCATGGGCCAGGAAGTGACGCTGACCGGCCTCGTGCGCGGCGACGTCTATCATTCGGACGAGAATCTCAAGACCGACACCGCGCTCTACCGGGGCACGGAAGGATGGCAGGGACGCGGCATCGCCACCGCTGCCCTGGACGTAAAATGGCCGTTCGTGGGCCAGGTCTTCGGCGGCACCCAAGTGCTGACCCCGCGTTTCCAGGTCGTTGCCAGCCCGAAGATCAAGAACCTCGCGATTCCCAACGAGGATTCGCGCGCGATCGAACTGGACACCGGCAACCTCTTCGCGCTCAACCGCTTCCCCGGCTACGACCGGATCGAGGACGGCGTGCGCTTCACTTACGGCTTCGACTGGCAATTCGAACGCCCACGTTGGCGGATCAAGACGACCGTTGGCCAGTCGGTCCGCCTGTCCAACCGTGCGACCGTGCTGCCCGACGGCACCGGCCTTGCCAACAAGACCTCTGACATCGTCGGCCGCACCGAGATCCGCTACCGCGACGCCATTAATTTCGTGCACCGCTTCCGCGTCGACAAGGATACCCTGGCGGTGCGCCGCAACGAATTCGACGCGGTCATCGGCAATACCCGCTCCTACCTGGAAGTCGGCTACACCAAACTGAACCGCGACATTTCCGAAGAAATCGAGGATCTCCAGGACCGCGAGGAATTGCGGGCCGCAGGACGCATCGCTTTCGCAAAGTATTGGTCGCTGTTCGGCTCGGCAGTCGTCAACATGACGGCGCGTAAAGAGGATCCCGACAACGGCTCGAACGGTTTTCAGCCGCTGCGTACCCGCGTCGGCGCCGCTTACGAGGACGACTGCATCCAGATTTCGCTCACCTGGCGGCGTGACTATGTGGCGCTGGGCGACGTAAAGCGGGGCGATTCGTTCCAGCTCGGTTTCGCCTTGAAGAACATCGGGGCACACTGATCCGGCGTAAATGCCGGCTTCGATATCCCGCTTTGGGCGGGCATGTCGAAGCCGGCGCCGACATCCCTCAATGTACGTGCCGGAAACATTGGCACTCCCGAGCAAAGCCGCTATCGGGTGTGCTCATTTTCAGTTAAGCCGCCCCGGGGCACGTGGGGATAGGTACGCAATACGATACGGCAGGCCGCTCCAGCAGGGCGCCTGCCCGGGATGATCCGGCTTCGGCCGGTCGAAGACGGGATTGAAATCACGGTGCAAGCAGTCAATACGCTCAGCCAGACCAGGCGCAGCAGGTTCATCAGGCGAGCATTCGTTTCCGTCGGCAGCCTGGCCGCACTCGCTTCGGCGCTCGGCGCCGGCATGGTTCAGGCGCAGTCCGCGCCCCAGGGCGAGATCGTCATCCCTGACGACGTTAAGATTTTCGGCAACGACAATCCCAACCTCCGCCGCGCCACGGCCGTGGTGAACGGCGACGTGATTACCGGCACCGACGTCGACCAGCGCCTCGCCCTCATCGTCGCAGCCAACCAGGGCAAGATCGACGACGAGGAAATGAAGCGCCTGCGCCTGCAGATCCTGCGCAACCTCATCGACGAGACGCTGCAGATCCAGGAAGCCAAGGCTGCCGATGTATCTGTCGCCGACGCCCAGATCGACCAGTCCTACGCCCGCGTGGCGCAGCAGAACTTCAACCAGAACGTCGGCGCAATGGACGCTTACCTCAAGCGTATCGGCTCCTCGCCGGAATCGCTGAAGCGCCAGATCCGCGGCGAACTGTCGTGGCAAAACCTGCTGCAGCGCAACGTCCAGCCCTTCATCAACGTCTCCGACGACGAAGTGAACGAGAACCTTTCCCGCCTCAAGGCGGCCAAGGGCACCGAAGAATACCGTCTCGGCGAGATCTACATGTCGGCGGCGCCGGACGCGCGCCAGCAGGTCTATGAAAACGCCACGAAGATCGTGCAGCAGCTGCGCTCGGGCGGCAGCTTCGTCGCTTATGCGCGCCAGTATTCGGAAGCCACCACCGCATCGGTAGGCGGCGACCTGGGCTGGGTCCGCCTTGCCCAGCTTCCCAGCGAACTGCAGGTCGTCGCGCGTGACCTTGAAACCGGCCAGCTGGTCGGCCCGGTCGAAGTGCCCGGCGGTTTCGACATCCTCTACCTGATCGACAAGCGTCAGGTCCTCACCGCCGATCCGCGCGATGCGGTCCTGTCGCTGAAGCAGATCTCGCTGCCCTTCCCCAAGGGCGTCAGCGAGGCCGAGGCCGGCAAGCGCGCCGAATCCTTCGCGGCCGGCATCAAGGCGGCCAAGGGCTGCGGCGATGTCGACAAGGTCGCAACCGGTCTTGGCGCCCAGGTCGTTACCAACGATCAGGTCAAGGCACGCGATCTGCCCGCCCAGATCCAGACCTCGATCCTCCAGCTTTCGCCCGGCGAAACGCTGCCCCCGTTCGGCTCGCTCGACGAGGGTATTCGCATCCTCATGCTCTGCGGCCGCGACGATCCGCAGGTCAACGACGGCCCGAGCTTCGAACAGCTCCAGGCGCAGCTAGAGGACGACCGCGTCAACAAGCGCGCGCAGACCTACCTGCGCGATCTGCGCCGTGACGCGATCATCGAATACAATTGATCTTCGGGCGGGGCTGCTGACATGACCCCTGGAAAGACGGGGGCGGCCCCGCACACCATTTTGCCGCTCGCCGTTTCGCTGGGCGACCCGGCGGGCATCGCCCCCGAAGTCATCGTCACGGCATGGGTTCGGCGCGAAGAACAGGAGCTTGTCCCGTTCTTCGTCGTCGGCGGCGCGGCCGTCCTGCGAGCGGCCGCCGCCACGCTTGGTCTCGACCTTGCGATAGCGCCCATTGCTCACCCGCAAGATGCGCTGGCCACATTCGCCGCCGCCCTGCCCGTTCTGGGCGACGAGGACTGCGCACCCTCTTTCGGCGAGCCGACCGTAGACGGCGCCCGGCTCGCCCTCCATTCGCTCACACGCGCTACGCAGTTGGCGCTGTCCGGGGAGGCGGGCGCGGTGGTTACCGGGCCGATCGCCAAGTCCAGGCTGGCGGCCGTCGGGTTCACCCAGCCCGGACAGACCGAATTCCTTGCCGACGCCTGCGGCGTTCCGCACGAAGACGCGGTGATGATGCTGGCCGGTCCGTCGCTGCGCACTGTGCCGCTGACCGTCCACGAAGCACTCAGCGCCGTACCCGGCCTCGTCACCCGCGAACTGATCGAGCGCAAGGCCCGCATCGTCGCCCTCGCGCTCGCCCGCGATTTCGGCCTTGCCGCCCCGCGCATCGCGATCACCGGCCTCAACCCCCACGCGGGTGAGGACGGGCGCATGGGCACTGAAGACCGCGACGTCATCGCCCCCGCCATCGCCGCGCTGCGCAGCGAGGGGCTGACTGTCACCGGCCCGCATCCCGCCGATGCCCTTTTCGCAGCGCACGAACGAACCCGCTACGACGTGGCCTTGTGCATGTACCACGATCAGGCACTGATCCCGATAAAGACGCTGGATTTCGATAAGGGCGTGAACGTCACCCTCGGCCTGCCCATTGTGCGCACCTCGCCAGACCACGGCACCGCCTTCGCCATCGCCGGTAAACACCAAGCCAGCGCCGGCGCCATGATCGCCGCGATCCGCATGGCGGGTGAATGCGCCGCCAGGAGATCCCTTTGACCACCGTTCCCACCCCCAGCCTGCCGCCCTTGCGCGAAGTCATCGCCCGGCATGGCCTTTCGGCCTCCAAGGCGCTGGGCCAGAATTTCCTTCTCGACGAAAATCTGCTGGACCGCATCGCCGCGATCCCCAGTTCGCTCGGCGACCAGCATGTCCTCGAAGTCGGCCCCGGTCCTGGCGGCCTGACGCGGGCGTTGCTGCGTGCAGGCGCCAGCGTCACCGCTGTCGAAATGGACCCGCGCTGCCTGCCCGCGCTCGCGGAAGTGGAAGCAGCGTTTCCCGGCAAGCTGAAAGTCATCGAGGGCGATGCTCTCAAGATCACCCCGGCCTCGCTGTTCGACGGCCCTTATCACATCGTCGCCAACTTGCCGTACAACGTCGGCACGGCGCTGTTTATCGGCTGGCTTTCAGGTGAAACCTGGCCGCCGCAGTGGGCTTCGCTGACCCTGATGTTCCAGGAGGAAGTGGCCCGCCGCATCATCGCCGAGCCGGATACCTCCGCCTATGGCCGCCTTGCGGTTCTGGCGCAGTGGCGCTCCACCGCGAAGCTGGCGATGAAGGTCCACCGCAGCGCCTTCACCCCCGCGCCCAAGGTCATGTCGGCAATCGTCCACGTCACCCCGGCCGAAGCGCCTGAAGGCGTATCGATGCGGGTGCTGGAACGGGTGACGGAGGCCGCCTTCGGCCAGCGCCGCAAGATGCTGCGCCAAAGCCTGAAGGGCGTGCCCGGCGCGCTGGAGGCTTTGGAGAGCCTGGGGATCGACGCCCAGCGCCGCGCCGAAACGCTTTCGGTGGCAGAGTTCGTCAGCGTTGCGAAAGTGCTGACCAAACCCAAAAGCTGAGCGCGTCCCGGATCACCCCTGGCGCCGCGAACAACCCCGCAACGAAAAAGGGCGGCGCATCATGCGCCGCCCTTTCCTTTTTCGCAGACCGCGTGTGCGGATCAGCCCCTCTTGGGGGCACCCGCTTCACGGGCAAGGCGGTCCTGACGGTCGATCGCGCTCTCCGTGGTCACGAAGCTGTCGGGCTTCACGCCCAGCCAGATCAGGATCGGCGCGGCCATGTAGATCGAGCTGTAAGTACCGACGAAGATGCCCAGCACGATCGCGGCGGTAAAGCCGAAGATCACGTCAGGGCCCAGCAACAGCAGCGCCAGCAGGGTGATCAGCATCGACAGCGAGGTCACGATGGTACGCGCCAGAGTCTCGTTGACCGAAAGGTCGAGCAGCTCGGGCATCGGCATCTTGCGATACTTCTTTAGGTTCTCGCGGATGCGGTCGTAGACGACGATGGTGTCGTTGAGCGAGTAACCGATCAGCGTCAGCAGCGCGGCCACGATGTTGAGGTCGAACTCCATCTGCGTCAGCGCGAACATGCCCATCGTCAGGGTCACGTCATGAATAAGGCTGAACAGCGCGCCTACGCCGAACTGCCATTCGAAGCGCACCCAGATGTAGATCGCCACCGCAATCGCCGCCAGGCCAAGCGCCAGCATGGCGCTGCGGCCGAGTTCGCCTGAGACCTTACCGGAAACCGAATCGACGCTGCCGATCTTGGCCCCGGGGTGGTTCTTGACGATATCGGCCTTGATCGTGTTCGCCATCGCGCTGGCGAGCTTGGGATTTTTATCCGTACCCACTGGCAGCTTCATGCGGATCGAGATTTCGTTCGCCTGGCCGAAGCGCTGGATGATCGGCTCGCCGTAACCCAGCTTGTCGACTTCCTCGCGCAGCTGCGCCACCGGCGCATCGGTGCTGCCTTCGAACGTCACGCGGATCACCTGCCCGCCGACAAAATCGACGCCCAGGTTCAGGCCCTTGGTGGCGACCAGCCCGATCGACGCCGCGATCAGCAGGAAGCTGACGACGTAGAACGGGATCCGCCACTTCAGGAAGTGGATGTTGGTGTGGTCGGGAATCAGCTTGAGGAGCTTCATATGTCCTCTCCCCTTACAGGTTCAAGTCTGCGGGCCGCGCTTTGCGCAACCAGCCGGCGACCCACATGCGGGTCAACGTGACGGCGGTGAAGACCGAAGTCGCGATGCCGATCAGCAGGACGATGGCGAAACCGCGCACCGGACCCGTACCGAAATAGGCCATCAGGACGGCGGCGATGACGTTGGTGATGTTCGCGTCGAAAATCGCGCGGCTGGCTTCCTTGTAGCCCATCTCCACTGCCTGCACGACACGCCGCCCCCGGTGGCGTTCCTCGCGGATACGCTCGTTGATCAGCACGTTCGCGTCCACCGCAGCGCCGATCGTCAGCACGAAGCCGGCGATGCCCGGCAGCGTCAGCGTGGTGCCGAATACGGCCATGACGCCCAGGATCATCATCAGGTTCACGACCAGCGCGACATTGGCATAGATGCCGAAGCGCCCGTAGGTGACGAGGATGAAGATCATCAGCAGGCCGGTGCCGACGGCCATGGCGACAACGCCCTTGTTGATCGAATCCGCGCCGAGATCGGGACCGACGGTGCGTTCCTCGACGACGGTCAGATCGACCGGGAGCGCGCCCGACCGCAGCGCGATGGCGAGCTGCGTGGCGGACTGGACGTTGAAGCTGCCCGAAATCTGCGCGCTACCGCCCAGGATCGGTTCATTGATGGAGGGCGCGGAAAGCACCTTGCCGTCGAGGATGATGGCGAAGCGCTTGTTGACGTTCTCAGTCGTGAGCCGGGCGAATTTCTCGCCGCCCTGCTGGTTGAAGGTGATCGAGACGACGGCTTGGTTGGTCTTTGATTCGAAGGACTGCTTGGCATCGGTGAGTTCATCGCCCTTGATGCCGCCCAGACGCTTTACCGCGATGACCGGGGCCTGTCCGCCCGCTGCACCAGCGTCGGCATAAGGCACCACCTCGTCGCCGGGAGGAACGATGCCCTGTGCCAGGTCGCTGGGCACGGCGGTCTCGTCAACCAGCTTAAATTCGAGCTTTGCCGTCTGGCCAAGCAGCGCTTTCAGCGCCGCAGGGTCCTGCAGGCCGGGAACCTGAACGTCGATGCGGGTGCCGCCAAGACGCCGGATGTCGGGCTCCTTGGTGCCCAGTGCGTCGATACGCTTGCGCACGACGTCAACCGCGGTCTCCATCGCATTGCTGACCGCCAGGTCGATGCCCGCTGCCGTTGGCGCCAGTATGAACTGGTTGCCATTAACGACCTGAATGTCCCAGTCGCGCTGGCCGGAAAGGCCCGCGCCGGTGGTCAGCGGCAGGATCGCCTCACGCGCTGCGTCGACCTGCCCGCTGTCGCGCACGGTGAAGGACAAGCGCCCTCCCCGGCTCGACACATCGCCGATGGCGATGCGCGGTTCGGCGGTACGCAGCTTGGTGCGCACCGAATCCTCCATGCCCTCCAGTCGCTGCTGGACCACCTGGTCGCGGTTCGCCTCGAGCAGGAGGCGCGAGCCGCCCGCAAGGTCGAGGCCCATGTTGATCTTCGGATGCGGGATGGCCTCGGGCCAGCGGATGTTGGTGACGGAAAGCAAGGTGGGCAGCGCGAGCGCGCACAGGACCAGCGTCAGCCCCCAGTACCAGACCTTCTTCCAGGTGGAAAATTCAAGCATTGCCTATCGCTTCTCTCCAAAGGGACGCAGGCGTTGCCGCGTCCTGGAATTGCGGCCGGATCAGTCGTTGGCGGGCTTGGAGCCGGCCGGCGGGATCACGTCGACGATCGTCGACTTGAGCGCCTTGACCTTCACGCCCTGCGCCAGTTCGACCTCGGCGTAGTTGTCGTCGACCTTGACGATCTTGCCGACGAATCCGCCGCCGGTCAGCACTTCATCGCCCTTCTTGAGCGAGGAGAGCTTGTTCTTATGCTCCTTCTGCTGCTTCATCTGCGGGCGCAGGATGAGGAACCAGAAGATCAGCGCCATGGCCACGAACGGCATGTACGTAATCCAGGCCGGCGGCGCACCGGCGGGTGCGGCGGCGGCAAGCTGAGCGAGGATCGAGGTCTGCATGGAAATGATGGGCCTTCTTTGTTTCGTGCCGGCTTCGCGGCGTGCCTGTCGGCGAATCGCACGCCAGCCGGCCGTGCATCCCGTCGGAAAAAATCCCGGACCGGACGCAACCGGATGCGCGCGGGTAGCAATAAAGCGCACCGCTGGCAACGCGCGCTCACCGCGCTTCCCCCGCCGACACGCAGGCAGATAGGGTCTGACGCAGCACGTTCAAGCGCCCCGCAAGCACGGCGAAAAACTCTGGTCCGATGACGGGAGGCTCTGAAGCGCCGGGAAAAAGCGGCACCGGCAAATTCCTGGCAAGAGGCGCTTGCGTATCCGAAAGGACCTGCCTATAGGCCGCGCTCTGGTCGGGACGTAGCGCAGCCTGGTAGCGCATCACACTGGGGGTGTGGGGGTCGGAGGTTCGAATCCTCTCGTCCCGACCAAGAAAAACCGCCGTTTCCTGCTTCGTGTGGGAGACGGCGTTTTCGTATTGGAACTGGCGGCGCGGCGAACCGGGCGCGGCGCCCTTTCGCCGCATGAACGGGTGAGCAAGTCCATGACCCCAGCAAATCCAAGTCCCACTGACGCACGCAATGCAGCCATTTACGTTGCCGTCATCGACGGCGCGACCTTTGGCGAGCTTGCCCAGCGCTATGGCATCAGCAGGGTTCGGGTTCAAAAGGCATATGCCCGCGAACGCACGAACGCCTGGGAAGCGCGCCGGCACGGAGACACCAGCTACCTCGGCAGGCCCATACCGTCAGACGTCTGACCGTCGCAAGCGGTCCCAATACGAGCGCGGCCTCAACGACACCTAACCGTAAGCGCAATTTACCCGGCCTAAGCCGAAAACGGTTTTCCTACACGAACCGATATGGTTATATGATCGCGAGTTACTGAAAAAGGACTCGCTCATGGCTCTGCTCGATTCGCTGCTCGGCCCCGTCACCCGCATCATCGACAAGGTCGTCCCAGACCCCGAAGCGCGCGACCGTGCCAAGCTGGAACTGCTCAAACTGGAGAGTTCGCAGGATCTGGAAATGCTGCAGGCCAGCCTTTCGGCCATCGTCGCCGAGGCCAATTCCGCTGATCCCTGGACCAGCCGCGCACGGCCCAGCTTCCTCTACGTCATCTACGTCATGATCCTCTGGGCTTTGCCGATGGGCGTGATCGGCGCACTCAGCCCGGGCACCGCCCGCGCCATCGGCGAAAGCATGAGCGCCTACCTTAACGGCATCCCGGAGCCGCTCTATGCTTTGTTCGGCACCGGCTACCTCGGGTATTCGGCGATGCGCCAGTGGGGCAAGACCCGTGGGTCCGACCGCTAAGCAAACGCTAACCATCGCGCGTTAAAGGGGAAGGCCAACCCTATCCGCACCACCCAGGAGCGTTCGAGTGTTTCGCATGACCGCGCGGCTTGCCGCTCTCTGCCTCCCCATTGCCCTCGCCGCCTGCGGTTCCTCACGTGAGGACGAACTGGAAAAGCAGCTCGCCCAAGCCCAGGCCGCCGCAGCTGAAGAAGCCGCCGCCCTCAAGGCCCGGCACGAGGCATCCGCCGCCCGCGCCAGGGACAACGACCAGTCGCTCGCTGCCTTCTACGCGGGCGATGGCGGCTCCGAGGACAGCGCGCCGGACGAGGACCTGGGCGGCCCGGCACCCGAAGCGCCCGAGGCGCGCCCTGCCCCCGCAGCAGACATGCCGCCCGGCCCGCCCCTTCCCAACCCGCAATGACCGCGGCACGCTGGACTGCGGCGGCTTGCGCCCGCCGGTCGCCCCGCTAAAGCTCGGCGCCTGACGTTCACGGGAATTTCGAAGCGATGGCGAACAAGCTGGTCTATGTGCTCAACGGCCCCAACCTCAACCGGCTGGGCAAGCGCGAACCCGAAATCTACGGTTCGCAGACGCTGGACGATATCGGCGCCATGCTGGCCGCACGCGGCGAGGCGTTGGGCATGACCATCGAGATGCGCCAGTCCAACCACGAAGGCGCGCTGGTCGACTGGCTCCACGAAGCGCAGGACAGCGGTGCTCACGCGGTGCTGCTGAACGCCGGGGCCTATACCCACACGTCCATCGCGCTGCTGGATGCAATCCGTTCGATCAAGGTGCCGGTGATCGAGGTCCACCTCTCCAACCCGCACACGCGAGAGGAATTTCGCCACAAGTCCTGGGTTGGCATGGGCGCAAAGGGCACCGTCGCCGGTTTCGGCGCGCAGAGCTATATGGTGGCTTTGGAGGCCGCCGCCGGGTTCTGAAGCGGCGCGCAGCCGACCTGTTCGCCATCATTCCCGCGCACGGAAACGATACGGTGAACCGGAGTGGCTGCGTATCTGCCGTCTTTCGGCAGGCCAGCCTCATCCACCAGCGCCACGAAACATATCCGCTGGCGCGCAAGGCTCAGCAACGCGCGGCGCACCTGCTCCGAGTTGGCATCGTCCGCAAGGCGTACCATCAGGAAATCGACGACGGGAGCGGTGTCTGCAGGGGCGGAACGGCGAACCCTCGACGGCAAATCCTGCACGGCGTCCGTGCCGACCGTCCAGCCATCGTGAACCGGATCGAACAGAGGCGCCGACGCTGCGGCGGGGGCATCGACGTTTACACTCAGGCCGCCGGTGCTGCCCAGTTCGAACGCCGGCCGCTGCGGTTCGGGCGTGCGCAGGAAGAACCACCAGGCATTCGCCGCCAGCAAGGCGACAGCCACCGCGACCAGCAGCGAACGCCGCGAGGATTTTGTCATCGCCGCCACTTCGTTCAGCCCAGCGGGACGCCCGGAATATTCTTCGCGGTGCGGATCGTCAGCGAGGTCTTCACGCTATCCACGTTGGGCGCCGGGGTCAGCTTGCTGGTGAGGAATTCCTGGAAGCTCTGCAGGTCGCGGCTGACGATCTTCAGTATGAAATCGATCTCGCCGTTGAGCATGTGGCATTCACGCACCTCGGGCAGACCCTTCATGTGGTCCTCGAAGGCGCGCAGCGATTCCTCGGCCTGGCTCTTGAGGCTGACTAGCGCAAAGACGGTGATCGTGAAGCCCAGCTTCGACGCGTCGAGATCGGCGTGATAGCCCTGGATCACGCCCGCTTCCTCAAGGCTGCGCACGCGGCGCAGGCACGGCGGCGCCGTCAGCCCCACACGCTGGGCCAGCTCGACATTCGTGATCCGACCTTCGGCCTGCAGTTCGGCAAGCAGGCGACGGTCGATTTCATCGAGATTGATCATTCGAATTTTCCCCGGCGGAGTGCTTCGGCATCACCGCGTTGCAACTTACACATCGAAAAGGTCAGTGTGCCGTAATATTATTATGCCATAGCGTAATCGTCCCGCTTTGCAACGCCTGCTGTGCTATGCGAACTGGCCTCTTCCGCTCTCCCACTGGTTTGCTAGGAGGTTCTCCCCCTGTTGTTTTCCTTATAGTAAACATAGGGGGTCCATAGGGACTGGTCTGCCATGACGGCAGCACCGCCGGAGACTGAATGCATTTCGACGATCGCCTTGCCACGGTTCTGCGCCTGCCTCCCTCTGGGGATGGCTTGGCGCGTATCCAGTTCAAGCAGCTCGTCGACATTCTCGGCCGGGCGCCGAACCCGCGTGAACCCAGCGAAACCGTGGAAGCGGGCTTCACCCGGCTGCAGGAACTGGGCCGCCAGATCCCCACTGCCGACCGTGCCCGCCTGCTGCGCGCGCCGCTTCAGGCGATGACCAATCCGCGCCTTCTGGCATGGCTGGCTCAGGCCGAACCCGACGTCGCCTGCGCAGCGATTCGCGCCGCCCGGCTGGACGATGAGGACTGGCTTGCGCTGATCCCCGCCCTTCCCGTGCGCGCGCGCGGCATATTACGCCACCGCCGCGACCTGCCGCCGCGCGTAGAGGCGCTGCTAAGCCGGCTGGGCGTGCGCGACCGCGCTCTGCCGCCCGCCGCTTATGAAGCTCTGCCCGGGGATGAGGCTGTAGATATAGACCCCGCGCCGGATTTCGGCCTGGGCCCCGACCTCGATTTCGAGCCCGATCCCGAAGCGCCGCTTCCCGAAGAACCGCGCGCGTCGTTCAATGCTCCGACCGGCAACATCGCCGTCGACCAGGACATGTCGGACGACGTGCTGGAACTGCTGGGCATGGACACCGCGCCGCCCGCTCCAACCTCGCTCAGCGACTGGGCCAAGGCCCGCGCGGCGCAGCAGCACAAGGATCTACAGCTCAAGGCCGCCAATGCGGACCATTCCGGGGATGGCAGGTCCGGCGGAGCCACTTCCGGCGAGGCCGGGATCGGCGCCATCGTCCGGCGCATCGAGGAATTCCGCAAGGCCCGCGCGATGCAAGGCGCCGTGGGCGCAGCCGCCAACGCCGACGCCAATGCGCCGCGCCTGCCGCTGGGCGACACCGCGCCCGTCACCGTGCGGCTGGCGCTGGCGATCGACTTCACCACCGATGTGCACGGCCGCATCGCCTGGGCGGACGGGCCCTATGCGTCCTCGGTAATCGGCCTCAATCTTCCCGCCGCGCAGGACGGGGGCGGCAATACGCAGGATCTTGCCGCGGCCATGCGCCAGCGCCTGCCGCTGCGCTCCGTGCGCATCGCCGTAGCCGGGGCTCCGGCGGTCAGCGGCGCGTGGCAGGTCGATGCCATCGCCCGTTTCGAGGGCGGCGGTTTCATCGGCTATTGCGGGCGCCTGCGCCGTCCTTCTCCGCCTATCGCTCCGCCCTCGGCGCCCGCCGCAGACACCGCCGAAGCCGACCGCATGCGCGAAGTGCTGCATGAACTGCGCACGCCTGCGAATGCCATCCAGGTTGCCGCCGAGATCATCCAGCAGCAGCTCTACGGCCCCGCTCCGCATGAATACCGTGCGCTTGCTGCCGCCATCGCAGGAGACTGCGCCCATATCCTCGCCGGTTTCGAGGAACTGGACCGGCTGGTGAAACTGGAAACCGGTGCACTGCCGCTAGACGAGGGTGAGTGCGACCTTGCCCGCGTTCTTGCCCAGACCGTGGTGCGCCTGCGTACCTGGACCGAACCGCGCGGCAGCAGCTTCGCGCTTACATCAGACCCTTCCGCCGCCAGCCTTCCGGTGCGGGTCGCCCGCGCCGAGGTGGAGCGGCTGATCTGGCGTCTGTTCGCCGCTCTGGCGGGCTCCACCGCACCGGGCGAGGCACTCGAACTGGGCTGGTTGGCGCGCGCGGGCATGGTGTGCGTAACCGTCGCCCTTCCGTCCGTACTGGCCGCGCGCGATCCCGATACGCTGTTCGAGGCGGTCGCCGGAGAGCGCGGGCAATCGCTTGCCACCGGCATGTTCGGGATTGGCTTTACCTTGCGCCTCGCCGTGGCCGAAGCCGCTGCGGCCGGGGGAATGCTGCAGCGCATCGACAATGCGCTGCACTTGTCCTTGCCTGCCTTGACCGTTGTAAATGCGGGCAATAGCACTTCGGCAACCTTTTCGCCCTAAAGCACTACCAGACCCTGTCACCCTGACGGATGCGACCCGCAGAGGGGAAAGTTTTTTGCCGGGACCCAATCTCCTGGAGCCGCCGGGCCCGCATGCCTTCGCCTCATTCGGCAAGGACTTCGGCCAGCGCTTCATCGTAACTGTCGACACCGAAGAGGAGTTCGACTGGTCGGCTCCGCTCGACCGCGAAAAACACAGCGTCGCCGCCGTGCCCGCGCTCCGCAAGTTCCAGCAGTTCTGCGAAAGCTTCGGGGTCATCCCCTCATACCTGATAGACTGGCCGGTCGCCTGTTCCTCCTTCGCGCCCGAGGCGATCGGCGATGCCGTGACGCGCGGCACCGCAGAGGTCGGCGTACAGCTGCACCCCTGGGTCAGCCCGCCCTTCGTCGAGGAAGTGACCGAGTTCAACAGCTTCGCGGGCAACCTGCCCTTCGAGCTTGAGCGCGAGAAACTGCACACCCTGCGCGACCGGATCGAGGGTGCCTTCGGCGTGGCCCCGCAGATCTACCGCGCCGGCCGCTACGGGCTGGGCCGGCGCACGGCCGAAATCCTGCGCGAATGCGGCATCGCCATCGATACTTCGGTACGCGCACGCTGGGACTACAGCGCCGCCGGCGGCCCCAATTACCGCGAACATCCGCTGCGCCCCTATTGGACCGATGCCGAGCAGAACCTGCTCGAACTACCGCTGACGACGGTATACTGGGGCCCGCTGCGCCAGGTCGGCAACGTGATCTACCCCCACCTCTGGCGCGCGCCGCAGGTGCGCGGCGTGCTCGCGCGGGTAGGTCTGCTCGAACGCATTCCGCTGACGCCCGAGGGCATCACGGCGGAAGAAGCGCTGCGCGGCGTCGACATCGCCATCGACGAAGGCCTGCCGGTGCTGGTATTTTCGTTTCACAGCCCCTCGCTGGCACCCGGCCACACCCCCTACGTGCGCAACGAGGCGGACCTCGACGCGCTTTACGACTGGTGGCGCGCGCTGTTCACGCACCTTGCAAAGCGCGGCGTGAAACCAACCAGCGTGGCCGATATCATGGCATCGGTGAAACCGGTCTGAAACCTGCGCTCGTCCCGGAGTTGGTCCGGGACGACAGCCTTGCTCAGGCCATCGCCAGGATCATGTTGCGCACCTGCGGGTAAACCTCGCGCTCCCACTTGGAGCCGGAGAACACGCCGTAATGACCCACGCCCGGCTGCAGGTGGTGCCGCTTCAAATGTGGGCGCAGGCTGGTGCACAGGAGATGCGCCGCCGCCGTCTGCCCCACCGCGCAGATATCGTCGCGCTCACCCTCGACGGTGAGCAACGCGGTCTTGCGGATCGCCGAGCAATCCACCTTGCGGCCCCGATGCGTCAGCTCTCCTTTCGCAAGGAGCGCCCGCTGGAACACCTTGTCGATCGTTTCGAGATAGAATTCGGCCGTCAGGTCGAGCACGGCCAGGTATTCGTCATAGAAATGCTCGATCTTGTCGACCTCGACCTGCTCAAGATCGGCGATGTGCTGGTAGAGCTTGCGGAACTGGGCGTAGTGCCGCGCCGAATTCATGGACATGAAGGCGGAAAGCTGGATGAAGCCGGGGTACACCTTGCGCCCCCCGCCCTTGTAGCGCCACGGCACGGTGTGGATGAGGTTCTTCTCGAACCATTCGAACGTCTGCGCATTGGCAAGATCGTTCACCACCGTAGGCGATTCGCGCACGTCGACCGGACCGCCCAGCAGCGACATCGTGCGCGGCTGGCAGGGGTCATCGTCCTGCGCCATCAGGGCAACGGCGGCAAGCACCGGAACACAGGGCTGGCACACCGCCAGCACATGCGCGCCGCGCTTCTCGGCCGGGTCGCCCAATTCCCGAAGGAAGCGGATCACGTAGTCGATATAGTCGTCGAGGCCAAAGTCCCCGGCGGAAGGCGGCACGTCGCGCGCGTTTTTCCAGTCGGTTATATAGACGTCGTGGTCGCGCAGCAGGGTTTCCACCGTGCCGCGCAGCAGCGTGGCGAAATGGCCCGACAGCGGGGCGACGACGAGAACCTTGGGCTGGGGCACGGTGACTTCGGACTTGGCGAAATGCAGCATGTCGCCGAACGGCAGCGAAAGCGCCACTTCCTCAACCACCGGGGTCATGGTGTTGCCCGCCATGACCTTGTTGATCGAGTAAGAAGGGCGGGCATGAGTGACCGCTGCTTTCTCGAACGTTTCGGCCAGCGCGAAAAGGCGCCGGACGGAAGGCATTTTCTCGGCGCCGCCCAGGAACTTGTCGCGAAGATCGGTTGCCGTGCGTGCGGCGAAGCGGGCCGGTGCCAGCATGTCGCAATATGCCTGGTAGGCCTGATAAAGCATATGCAACATTCCCCGCGATCCCGCTGCAACCGCCGCGATTCGGACGGGCGGCTGCAATCGGTACTGGATTCATGCTGCGCTGCATCATAGGCTGATGCAAGCGAAAGTGCCCCGCACTAAAGCCAGGAGTGAGGCCGATGACCCAAGCCAGCGAAATCCCTGCTACGCTAACGATCTCCAGCAAGACCTACTCCGCATGGTCGCTTCGCGGGTGGCTGCTGTGCCGCCTTGCCGGGCTGGACGTGGTGGAAAAACCCGTCGCCAACGACGCCGCCAACCGCGCAGAACTGCTGCTGCTTTCGCCCTCCGTCCTGGTTCCTCGGCTGACCTGCAAGGGCGCCAGCGTGTGGGACACCCTGGCCATCGCCGAATTCCTCAACGAACAGTTTCCCGACGCCGGAATGCTGCCTGCCGATCCGATCGCGCGGGCACACTGCCGATCGATCTCGGGAGAAATCCATTCCGGCTTCACCAACCTGCGTTCGGCCCTGCCGATGAACCTCAAGGTACGGCACGAGAAATTTCCGGTCTTCTCCGGCGCCCGCCCCGATATCGAACGAATTGAGGCAATCTGGATCGATTGCCTGCAGACTTTCGGCGGCCCGTTCCTGTTCGGCGCGCAGCCTACCGTTGCCGATGCCATGTACGCCCCGGTGACGACGCGATTCGTGACGTACGCGGTCGCCCTGCCCCCGGAATGCTCGGCCTATTGCCGCACGATCGCCGAATGGGCACCGATGCGCGAATGGGTGGAAGCGGCAAAAGCCGAACCGGAGGAAATGGAGGAACTCGACGTGGAGTTCTGACATGGCTATGGGCGGGGCATTGAGGAGGCGATGAGACCTCCGATTGCTTGAGCTATGGATACGAATTCGCTGTGATACTTCAAATTTTCAACTGCCTTCGCAACCGCCACAAGCCCCGTAAGGGCAGCGATAAATGGAATGGCAGCATGTACGTCAGGATGTGCCAGGGTTGTGGCCGGGATATTGTACGGCAACCTAAAGGCGGTCGCTGGATACAAAAAACCAGCTGACGCGGCCATCACGAGCGGGCCGGGCAGGAACCGACTTGCGGCCTCTGCGGCGCAGACCTGCTCGATCTCTTTTGCCATCCTTCGAGAGTAACGCACGGCGTAAGCTCGCGCGGTTACGTGCGTCAGAGCCGCGTTACAGCTAGGATGGCCTGAAAAAACGGGAGAAATTGGTCGGGGAGACAGGATTCGAACCTGCGACATCTTGCTCCCAAAGCAAGCGCGCTACCGGGCTGCGCCACTCCCCGACCGGGGGTATCGATGAAATTCACCCGCCAAAGCGCAGGTGACTGGCATTGGTGGGCCCGGCAGGATTCGAACCCGCGACCTAGCCGTTATGAGCGGCCAGCTCTAACCGCTGAGCTACAGGCCCGCCGTGCCGTTACCGGCCCATCGAGGAAGCCGGTTCGAAGCCGTTAGCGGGGGATGCGCCATCAGGCAAGCGGGGTTCTGGCAACTTTATGCATTTCTCTGTGGGCGCAGGAGCAGCCGTTGCCGCTCCTGCGCCCCTGGATCAGTAGCCGGCCTTGGCCAGCCAGGCGTCCACTTCGCCCATGCGGGTTTTCTGCACCTTGATCCGGTCCTGGATCTTGGCGACCGCCTCGTCGACCGGGCGGCGGGCACCGGACGGCAAATGGGCCTTCGCATAGGCATTCAGCTTTTCGACCATCGCAGGATCGGCGCTGCCCTGCGCCAGCTTGGCGACGTAACGGGTCGCGCCCGAGCTGTCGACGCGGGCCATGACCGCATCGTAATTGGCCGACACGAAGTCGAACGCCTTGTCCGGATTTCCGCTGGCGACCGAGGTAATGATTACGGGGCTGGTGGTCACGCTCGGCTCGTCGGTCAGCGAAAGCGCCAGCGCCTTATCGGCCAGCGCCGGATCGCGCGCCATGCCGAGCTGCGAGTAGAGCGTGGTCTTGACCTGCGCCGAAGTCTCCGCCTTCGCCAACTCGTGCAGGGCGTCCCAGGTCTTTGCGTCGGCGTTCTTTGCCACCACGGACAGGATCGCCACGCGTAGCGAGGGATCGATGGCGCTCTCGTCGGTCTTGGACGCTACAAAGCGGCGGCGTGCTTCGGCCAGCACGCTGGGCTCGCCAAGGTCGCCCAGCGTCTCGATCAGGGCGGCGCGCAGGTCGCCCTCGGTCACCGGCTCGTTAGGACGCGGGGTCCAGCCCAGGCGCTTCATCACCGGCAGCAACCGCGCGGAGGCGAAGCGCGACAGCGCAGCCTCGCGCTTGTCATTGCCGCGCGCATAGCCGGCGAGGCCCGCGATCACATTGGCCGCGCGTTCCATCACTTGCGGCGAGGCGTCTGCGGGCAGGCCCTTCACCACATCGAGCATGTTCGCCATCGGCTGGTTGCCGGCATAACCCAGCGCCGCCGAATCGTTGAGGATGCCGAGCTGGTCGACCGGCTGCACCTTGGCGATCGACTTCGCCAGTCCCGCAAAGGTCTTGGCGTCGTAGAGCACGCGGTAATAGCCCGACTGTCCGGCATTCACGACCACCGGGCCGCAACCCGCCACCGTAAGCGCGCCCTTGCCCTGCAGCAGCGTCTCGGAAGATGCACCGTCAAGCCCCGCCGCGCGCACCGGCACGCGCCAGTTCAGCGGCTGCTTGTCGGCCCGGTCGCGGGTAAATTCGCCCTGCTCCAAGGTCAGGCTGGTCTGCCCGGCGGCGCACGAGGCGGATACCTTCACCAGCGGAATGCCCGGCTGCAACGTGAAGTCGTGGGCGATCTGCGCGATGGGCTTGCCCGATGCCTTTTCCATCTCGGCCCAAAGGTCGTCGGTGATCGTGTTCGAATTCTTGTAACGCTTCATGTAGGCCTGAACGCCCGTGCGCCACTGGTCGGAACCGGCATAGGCCTCCAGCATGCGGATCACCGCCTCGCCCTTGGAGTAGGTGATCGAATCGAAGGCCTGGCTGGCTTCTTCCACCGTCTTGATCGGAGTGATGATCGGGTGCGTGGTGACATAGCCGTCCTGCGCCATCGCCAGTTCGCGCGACCCCACGCCGGTCAACTCCGGGTTCCATTCGGGGTGGAAATGGGCAGTCGCCCGGCTTTCCATCCATGAGGCGAAGCCCTCGTTCAGCCACAGGTCGTCCCACCAGGACATCGTCACGAGATCACCGAACCACTGGTGCGCCATCTCGTGCGCGATGACGGTGAAAATCCGCTCGCGCAGGGAATTCGACGCGATCTTGGGGTCGAGCAGCATCGCGTTCTCGAAGTAGAAGATGCCGCCCCAGTTCTCCATCGCGCTGAAGAACTGGCTGCGTCCCGGCGCCGCAATGTGATCGAGTTTGGGCAGCGGATACTTCTCGCCGAAGTATTCGTTCATCCACGGCAGCAGCGCCGCCGACTGCTCCAGCGCATATTCCGCCTGGGCAAGGTCGCCGCGCTTGGTCAGCACGCCTACTTCGGTGCCGGCAGCCTGCACGGTCTTGCGCTCGAAATCGCCGAGGCCGAGGAACAGCAGGTAGGTCGACATCTTCGGGCTGGTGCCGAAGGTGACCAGCGTGCGGCCTTCGCCCGCGCTCTTGCGGCTTTCAACCGGCAGGTTGGCGACGGCCATCTCGCCTTCGGGCACCACGGCCTTGAGGCTGAAGGTCGCCTTGTAGAATGGCTCGTCCCATGAGGGCATGAAGCGGCGCGCGTCCGAGTTCTCGAACTGGGTGAACAGCGCGCGCTTGGCGCTGCCGTCCGCCGCCCTGTAGTCGAGCGCGAAAAGACCGTAGGCCTGGGTATTGATCTTGCCCGTGTAGTCGATCGACAGGACGTAGTTGCCCGGCACCACGGCCTTGGCGAACGTGAAGGTCGCGGTCTGCGCATCCTTGTCGATGGCGACGGTGGGCGCGCCCATACGCTTGCCCGCTGCAGTAGCCAACGCGGCTTTGGCGATGGCCAGATCGGCGGCCTGCAGCGTGATCGTGCGGGTCTCCTCCAGCACGTCGACGGTGATCGCGGCCTTGCCGGCGAAGGTCAGCGCCTTTGCATCAGGGGTGACGGTGACGTCGTAATGGCTGGGGCGGACGCTGCGCGGAAGCTGCGTGGTCACCGTCTCGGCGGTGGCGCCCTTCGAGGTCGATGACTGGGCAAAAGCTGGCAGCGGCATGGCGGCACCTGCAAGAAGCGCCAACACGGCGCAGCGAACATTGATTTTCATGGGCGACTCGTTTTCCTCGGGAATGGACTAGCTAACGTCCGATCTCCCGCACGCAACAAATTTACCCTTCTGCGCAACTTTGCACGCAAGGCTTTGTTCCTGCGTGGCCGCCGTTTTTGCCTGCCGCGCTTGCATTCGCGTGAGAATCCGGTAAGGGCCCGCCTTCCCCGCAGTCACCAGACCGCCGGGAAACCCAAGAAAGCCGGAGGGGCCCCGCAATCCTGCGGGTCGCCAGCGATCGGTTAGACAGAGAAAAGGAAGTTGCCGTGGCTCTATATGAGCACGTTTTCCTGGCACGCCAGGATCTCAGCCAGGCGCAGGTCGATGCACTTGCCGCCGCCGCCACCGAGATCGTCGAGACCAACGAGGGCAAGGTCATCAAGGCCGAGACCTGGGGCCTCAAGAATCTCGCATACAAGATCAAGCGCAACCGCAAAGCGCACTTCGTGATGCTGAACATCGAAGCCAACGGCGCCACCGTCGCCGAGCTCGAGCGTCAGACTGCGATCAACGAAGACGTGATCCGCTATGTGACCATCCGCGTGGAAGAGCACGAGGAAGGCCCTTCGGTCATGATGCGCAAGACCGACCGCGAGCGTACGCGCCGCCGCGAACGCGAAGGGAACTGACACCATGGCACGTGCATTTTTCCGTCGCCGCAAGTCCTGCCCGTTCTCGGGCAAGAACGCGCCGAAGATCGACTACAAGGACGTACGTCTGCTGCAGGGCTTCATGTCCGAGCGTGGCAAGATCGTCCCCAGCCGCATCACGGCGGTTTCCGCCAAGAAGCAGCGTGAGCTGAGCCAGGCGATCAAGCGCGCCCGGCACATCGGCCTCCTGCCCTTCATCGTCAAGTAAGGAGGGACTGACCCATGGATATCATCCTCCTCGAGCGCGTCGAGAAGCTCGGCGCCATCGGCGACGTCGTTTCGGTCAAGGACGGTTACGCACGTAACTACCTGCTGCCGAACAAGAAGGCTCTTCGCGCCAACGAGCGTAACAAGAAGGTCTTCGAGGCCAACCGCGCCAAGATCGAGTCCGACAACGCCGAGCGCCGCACGGCTGCTCAGGCCGATTCGGGCAACGTCGACGGCAAGCAGATCATCCTGATCCGCGCCTCGTCGAACTCCGGCCAGCTTTACGGTTCGGTTTCGGTGCGTGACATCGTCGACGGCCTGAAGGCTGAAGGCGCGAACGTCGCCAAGCACATGATCGTGCTGGAACGCCCGATCAAGACCCTCGGCGTCTTCGACGTCAAGGTCAGCCTGCACCCTGAAGTTGCCGTCAACATCAAGGTCAACGTCGCCCGCTCGGCCGACGAAGCCGAGCTGCAGACGCAGGGCGTGGACGTGATGGCCGCGATGTTCGAACAGGACGTCTCGGGCTTCACCGAAGCCTACGATCCGAACGCCGAACCCGGCGAAATCGCGATCGAGGAAGAAGCCGAAGAGGGCGAAGCTCAGGCCTGAGCTTTCCCTTTGGCTTTTGCCTGAGGAATAAAAAACCCTCGCTCCCTCGTGGAGCGGGGGTTTTTCCTTTGTGCCGCAGATCTGCATGGCGGGGACCGGGGGCTTCGACAGGCTCAGCCTGAGCGGGATCCGGAAGAAAATGTGGTTTGAATTCCGCTCAGGCTGAGCTTGTCGAAGCCCCCGGCGCCCAGCCCAAACCCGTCACACCCCTGCCCCGAACGCCTGCTATTGCGCCGAAACGAAGATTGCGTAATAGATGGCCATGCAGATGATGAACGAAACCATCGCGGAATTGGTCCGCGTCTACGAAGCCGCTGTCTCTACTCTCAAGGCCGATATTACCGCCTTCGTCGAGCACGGTACTCTCCCCCCCGCCGACCGCCGCGAAAAGCGCCTCTGGACTTATCCGGAGCTGCGCATCACCTATCGCGGCACCGAACGCGCTGCCAGCGCCTCTCGCGCATTCGGCCGGCTCGAAGTGCCCGGCACTTACGCGACCACGGTGACCCGCCCCCATCTTTTCGCCGATTACCTGTCCGACCAGCTCGGCCGGATCGAGGCCGAGTACGAGGTGGAATTCACGGTCAGCGCATCGGGGCAGGAAATCCCCTTCCCTTACGTCCTCGAAGGTGTGCCTGTCGGTGCAGTGACGCCGCAGGAACTGGCGGCCCACTTCCCCAGCACCGACCTTGCCATGATCGGCGACGAGATCGCCGACGGCATCCACATCTTCGCCGAAGACGAACCGCAGCCCCTCGCCCTGTTCGACGGCCTGCGCACGGACTTCAGCCTCGCGCGGTTGGCGCACTACACCGGCACCAGCGCGGACCACTGCCAGCGCTTCATCCTGTTCACGAACTACCACCGCTACGTCGATGAGTTCGTGGACTGGGCAGGCAAGCAGGTCGGCTCGAACGGCTATGTCGCTCTCTCGGGTGCGGGCGGTCTCTACATCGACGCCCCGGTCGACAATGCCCGCGCGCGCCTGTCCGACACCGCATGGCGCCGCCACCAGATGCCCGCGTACCACCTCATCCGCGAGGACCGTTCGGGCGTCACCCTGGTCAATATCGGCGTCGGCCCGTCCAACGCCAAGACCATCACCGACCACCTCGCGGTCCTGCGTCCCGAAGCATGGCTGATGATCGGCCACTGCGGCGGCCTGCGCGAAAGCCAGCGCATCGGCGATTACGTACTCGCCCATGCCTACCTTCGCGATGACCATGTCCTCGACCCGGTGCTGCCGCCAGAAATCCCGCTGCCCGCCATCGCCGAGGTACAGATGGCGCTGGCCCAGGCCGCGGAAATGGTCAGCGGCGGGGGCGTGAACCTGAAAAAGCGGATGCGCACCGGCACCATCGTCACCACCGACGACCGCAACTGGGAACTGCGCTACACCGATTCCGCCAAGCGCTTCTCGCTGAGCCGCGCCATCGGCATCGACATGGAAAGCGCCACGATCAGCGCCCAGGGCTACCGCTTCCGCGTACCCTACGGCACCCTGCTCTGCGTTTCCGACAAGCCGCTCCACGGCGAGTTGAAGCTGCCGGGACAGGCCAACCGCTTCTACGAGGAGGCCATCGCCAGCCACCTCAAGATCGGCCTGATTACATGCGACCTCCTGCGCGAACAGGGCGACCGCCTGCATTCGCGCAAGCTGCGGGCGTTCAACGAGCCACCGTTCCGGTAAGGCATTGAGGTTGAGGCGAAGGGGAAGACCTGGGGCCATTGCCCCAGACCCCTTTAGTGTCGTCGTAGTGCTTGCGGCGACCTTGCGCGCTCCTTGCTGCCGCAGGCTATAATGTCTCCCGGCTCACCGTGGGTGCCAAACGACGCTGCATGCATAACCTCGACATTGAAGGGGTCTGGGGCAATGGCCCCAAGTCTTCCTCTTTCCCCTCCTGCAACATTCTGAAATCGTCAGCCAAACCTACCCCAATAGGCTGGCGGCCATGCACCAGCCCACTTCTCCCAAAACGCATATCAACCGCCTGATCGCTGCCGCCTTGCGGGTCCGTCTCGTCAGCGATATTCCCGAGCGCCTGGCCCGGTCGCATATTCCCTACCGCCTCAACGACCGGCGCCGCGAACGCATTGCCGTCGTTCGCAGCAGCGGGATGCTGTTCATCCATGTGCCCAAGAATGCCGGCACATCCGTTTGCGAGCAGCTCTACGGCCAGCAGATCAAGCACGAGACGGTGCAATACTACGCCAAGGTCGCGCCAGACCTGCTGGACCTGCCCAGCTTCGCCATCATGCGCGATCCGATCGCACGGTTTCGTTCCGCTTTTGCTTATGCACGCAGCGGCGGCACCCGCGACAGGCGCGTCGTCCCGCCATTTGCCGCGCTTTACGGTGCTTTCGATGGCATCGACGACGCCATCGACCATCTCGCCTGTGCGCGCAGCCCGTTCGACATCGACCACATTTTCCGCCCGCAGAGCTGGTATCTCACCGACGCGGAGGGCGCCTGCCGCATCGACCGGCTGGTCTCGTACGAGGCGCTGGACCAGCTAGGTCAGATCGTGGGGCTGGACCGGCTGGACGACCTGCCCCGCCTGAACGGGTGCAGCGCCGCCCCGCCGCCGCTCAGTCCGAGCCAGGAGGCCTTCGTGAAGGACTTCTACGCTGCGGACTTCGCGTTGTGGCGCAATGCCTGTTTGACTACCAGCCGGATTTCTCGCCCTTGTTCTGCTCGTCGAGCCACTTCTTGAGCGGCGCAAAGTATTCCAGCATCGGCTTGGCGCTCATCTGCGGCGAGCCGGTGAACACCTTCAGCGCCTCGGGCCAGGGCTTGGACTGGCCCATTGCCAGCATCGTGTTCAGCTTCGCGCCGACCTGTTTGTTGCCGTAGAAGCTACAGCGGTGCAGCGGGCCCTTCCAGCCGGCCTGCTTGCACGCCGCCTGATAGAACTGGAACTGCAGGATGCGCGCCAGGAAATAGCGCGTGTAGGGCGTGTTGCCGGGGATGTGATACTTAGCGCCCGCATCGAAGGCATCGTCGGGCCGCGCCGAGGGCGGGGTGATGCCTTGATATTCGAGGCGCATCTTCGTCCATGCCTTGTTGTAGTCGGCAGGCTTGATGGTGCCGTCGAAGATACCCCAGCGGTAACGGTCGAGCAGCAGGCCGAAGGGCAGGAATGCCACCTTGTCCATCGCCTGGCGCAGCAGCAGACCGGTGTCCTTATCGGCGCTGGGCACCTTCGCCTTGTCGAGCAGACCGATCTGCACGAGGTACTGCGGGGTGATCGACAGCGCCACGAAATCGCCGATCGCCTCGTGGAAACCGTCATTGGCACCGTTGAGGTAGAGGAACAGCTGCTTGTTGTAAGCGCGCTGGTAGTAGTTGTGGCCCAGTTCGTGGTGGATCGTGGTGAAGTCTTCCGCGTTCACCTTGGTGCACATCTTGATGCGGATGTCGTCCTTGTTGTCGACGTCCCAGGCCGAGGCGTGGCAGATCACTTCGCGGTCGGCGGGCTTCACGATCATCGAACGGGTCCAGAACGTATCGGGCAGCGGATCGAAGCCCAGCGACGAGTAGAAACCCTCGCCCGCCTTCACCATGTCTACGGGCGTCTTCTTCTGCGCTTTCAGCAGGTCGCCCACGTCATAGCCAAGGTCACCTGCCCCGGCCGGCGCGACCTGCGGATAGATGCTACCCCATTCCTGCGCCCACATGTTGCCCAGCAGGTCGGCGCGGATCGGGCCGGTGCGCGGCTGCACGGCGTCGCCGTACTTCTCGTTCAGCTTGCGGCGCACGTAAGTATGCAGCGCGAGGTAGAGCGGCTTGGTCTCCTCCCACAAGCGCTGCGTTTCGGCGGCGAACTGCTCGGGAGTCATGTCATAGCCCGAGCGCCACATCGCGCCAACGTCGGCATAGCCAAGCTCGCGCGCGCCTTCATTGGCGATGCCGACCATCTTGACGTAGTCGCCCTTCATCGGCTTGCCGACGTTGTCGTGCCAAGTGGTCCACATCTCGGCCAGCTGCGCGGGCGTGCGCTCGGCGTTGCCCATCTGCTCCTCGATGTCGGAACCGTTGATCGGCTTGCCGTCCAGCGTGCCCTTGCCCTTGCCATAAGTGGAGGTCATGCGCGTGGTGATCTCGCTGAGTTGCGCAGCCGCGCCCTGCGTGGTCGGCGCGGGCAGGACGATGCCCTGGCGCAGGATACCCAGCTTGCGCGAGACGTCCGCGTCTAAGCCGGAAACCTTCGCGAACTTCGCCGCCTCGACCGCGTACTTCACTTGCTTTTCGGTCAGCTCACCATTCGACTTTGCGGCCAGCGCGTCGGTATCCTCGGTGATGTTGGTATAGTTGACCCAGTTGGTGCGATTGTTGTCGAGCGAGAAGTCGAACAAATCCTTTTCCGCATCGGCGACGAACCTGGAGGCGCCCTCGGCGGTCATCGGATAGGCCGGCGTTTCCTGCGCCGCCCCTTGGGCTAGCGCCGGCGCGGCGGCGAACGACAGGCTGGCGGCAAGCGCTGCCAGCGCGGTGGAAGCGAACTTCATGGGGGGGGGGAACCTCTCTGAACCTTTGAATGAGCCGGAGACTAGCCTGCAATGGCCGCAGATCAACATCGGCCGGCGGATTTCCACTGGTGTGACCGAGGTTGCATGCCCCCTGATTTGTCAGCTGCCCCAGACGAGCGATCCGGCCAGTTCAGAATGAGTGGAGCGCAGCGCGGCCCTGAAACTTCACCCCAGGAACTCTGCGATCGCGCGGCCCATGTCCTTGAAAGTCACCGACGACATGTGGTTGCCCGGCGTTTCCGCATAAATCCCATGCGGCAGCGCTGCGGCCAGTTCCTGCGCCGAACCGTTGTCGTGATCCTCGGCGCCGCAGACGCATAGCGTCGGCATCGTCACCTGCCTGATGGCATCGGCAGACGTATCGTCCACGGAACCCAGCAACAGCCGCGCGGCCACCCGGTCGATCTTCATCGTCTTCATGAAGGCCTGCGCGACGAACGCCTTGTCGCCGCGCTCGATGGTGCCGAAGCGGTCGATGGCGTCCACGAAATGCGCGCTGCGCCGCGCCCAGCCGGACAGCCCGGTAAGGCCCATACCGCCCAGCACCAGCTTGCGCGGCGCAAGCCCCGCCAGCACGCCCCGTACCGCCGTGCGCGAACCTAGCGAGAAGCCGCCGAGATCGTAATCGCGCAAGGACAGCGCGGTGACCACGGCTTGCAGGTCCTGCACCAGCACGTCGGCGGGATAGGCAGCCGGATCGTGCGGCCCATCACTCTGCCCATGGGCGCGCAGGTCCGGCATGAAGACTTCGAACCCGGCGTCGGCAAGGATTCGAGCATTGCCGAACTTGATCCAGTTCACCTCGGCGCTGGAGAACAGCCCGTGAAGCAGCAACAACGGCCGCCCGCCAGAGTCTCCCAGCGAGTGAACCGCCAGCTTCGCGCCGCCGAAACCTTCGACGAATTCGGTCTTCACATCAGCCACTGGCAAACTCACTCAAAATCAGGGTGGTCAATCGGGAAGGTCCAGCCCCGCGGCCTGCCATCGTTTCACCACGTTGGGATTGTCCGCGCTGGCGGTGCCGGGCAAGTGCCGCACGTCCGCCCAGGCGGTCAACATGCTTTCGGTCGCATAGTTCTGGCTGGGGCGAAAAGGCGAAGGATCGTCGAAGCTGCCCACGGTCAGGTCCAGATTGCCGCCCTCCAGGAACGCAAAGCCCAGTGGCGTGCCGCAATGGGAGCAGAACGGGCGATGCGCGATCGGCGAGGACTGATACCAGTCCGGCTCGGTGTGCCAGATCACCTTGTCGTGCGGCGCATTGGCAAAAGCGATGGACACGCCGCCCGTCGCCTTGCGGCACATTTTGCAATGGCACAGGTACGCCTTTTCCGGGTCGACCTGCGCGGTATAGCGGATGCGGCCGCACTGACAGCCGCCCTTCATGCTGTGGATCATGCACGCGCTTCCGCCGGGATGGGCCGGAGGTCTCCCACAATGTGCTGCATGAATTCGGCCTTGCCCAGCGGCGCGCCCTTCATGCGAAGGACCGCGTAGGCGATGCTGAGATGGAAGTAGAGGTTCGGCAGGATCCAGTCGTCGAGATAGCGCTGCGCCGTCAGGTCCACGTAAACGCCCATCTGCGCGATGGTGATGCGCTTTTCGGCCGGCGCCACGATCCCCTCGGCCTCGGCGGCACTGATCTTGGCAAGCGTATCGGCAAGGACGCCGCGCGCCGCACTCCATCCCTCAATCGGGCCGACCACGTTGGGCTGCTCGCCGCCGTGGCACCAGTCCAGAAACTGCTGCGCCTGGGTACAGACCGCCGAGACCTGCCATGCCAGCGGGTGCATGTCCTCGGCCAGACGCGCGGCAGCCAGATCGTCGAGGCTCTCTGAGCCGGCCGCGCTTTCGGCCTTGTCCAGAATGCCCGACAGCGTCGTGAGGCGGCTGGCGAGCAACGCCAGCGCCTTCTTCGTTTCAACTGCGTCCACCTAATCCTCCCATGAATCCCGAGAGGCTTAGGTGCGCGCACCGGACCAGCTTTTCAACCGGACGGTGCGCGAAAACTCAGCCCTTCTTGAGGTGACGGCGGCCCAGAAGTTCTGCGATCTGCACCGCGTTCAGCGCCGCTCCCTTGCGCAGGTTGTCCGAGACGCACCACAGCGCCAGCCCGTTCTCCACCGTGGAGTCCTCGCGCACGCGGCTGATATAGGTGGCCCCGTCGCCCACAGCCTCAACCGGGGTTACGTATCCGCCGTCCTCACGCTTGTCGACGAGCATCACGCCCGGCGCCTCGCGCAGGATATCCTGCGCTTCGGTGGCGGAAATCTCTTCCTCGAACTCGATGTTGAGCGATTCTGAGTGGCCCACGAAGACCGGCACACGCACACAGGTTGCCTGCACCTTGATCTTGGGGTCGAGGATCTTCTTGGTTTCGACCACCATCTTCCACTCTTCCTTGGTGGAGCCGTCGTCCAGGAAGACGTCGATGTGCGGGATCACGTTGAAGGCGATCTGCTTGGTGAACTTGCGCGGCTCGACCGAGTCGCCCACGAAGATCGCGCGGCTCTGCTCGAACAGTTCGTCCATGCCCGATTTGCCCGCGCCGGAAACCGACTGGTAGGTCGAGACGACGACGCGCTTGATCTTCGCCTTGTCATGCAGCGGCTTGAGCGCCACGACCATCTGCGCGGTGGAGCAGTTGGGGTTGGCGATGATGTTGCGGGCCTTGTAGCCGGCGATCGCGTCGGGGTTCACCTCGGGCACCACGAGCGGCACGTCGGGGTCCATACGGTAGAGCGAAGAGTTGTCGATCACCACGCAGCCCTGCGATGCAGCCTTGGGCGCATAGACCTTGGTCGCTTCCGATCCGGCGGCAAACAGCGCCATGTCCCAGCCAGTAAAATCGAAATGCTCGAGGTTCTTGACCTTGAGCATGCGGCCGGTGTCACCGTATTCGATCTCTGACCCGGTAGAACGCGACGATGCCAGTACGGCAATCTCGTCTGCGGGGAATTCGCGCTCGGCCAGGATGTTGACGATTTCGCGCCCGACATTCCCCGTCGCGCCGACGACGACAACCCGGTAACCCATGGCAATATCCTTCCAGCAGCGCGCGAACGGCGCCTGTATGAAGGCGGCGGGTTACAGCCAGACTACGCGCAGGGCAAGCGCCGCCCCAGCATCGTCCATCCGTTCAGGCCGGGGCGAGCGTGCCCACGGACGGTTTGACCAGGCGGCGCACGAACGGCTGACGCTTGCCATAAACCAGCGAACGCCACACCCATTCCAGCGGCCCGCTGACGTAGAAGCGCATCCAGAGGTTGGCGAACACCAGCATGAACACGTTGATCACGCTCGCCGCAGCGGCAAGCTGGGCCCAGCCGAACCTGTCCCACAGATCCAGCCCCCAAGGCGCAAAAATGAACCAGAGCGTCACCACACTGGTCAACACGTAGATCGAGAAAGCCATCCGCCCAACCGCCTTGAACGGCGCCAGCAGCGACCGGCCCGCGCCCGTCCTCATCGCCAGGTTGAAAAGTGCGACATGGCCCAACGTTACCGCCAGGCGCGCGAATTCTTCGGTGATCCAGCCCGCCTTGGGTGCCAGGTCGAAGCGGAATGTTTCTGCCACACCCCATCCACGCAGTCCGCAACCCACCGCGTAGGCAACAATCGCGGTCACAGCGTAGAAGCGCGTCGAACGCTCCCCCTGGATCACACCCCACTTCCACAGCGCCATGCCGATGAACATCGCGCAAACCGCCTCCAGCACCGTGAAGAAAGTGCCATTGCCATCGCCGAACACCTTGTTCCACACGCCCCAGTTGTTCTTGAGGAAGACCCAGGGCCCCGCGACATGCGCCTTGCGTTCGGCGTCGATCATGGCCTGCGTCTTCTTGCTCGGCGGCTTGGAAAGATCGTGGGCGTCGCGCTTTTCCTGCCAGTCGGACAGGGTCTTTTTGTCCGCATCGTTCAGCTTGGCGCCCTGCGCCTGCGTCGCCTCAAGCGCCGCGACCTTGTGGATCGTCGTGGTCCGCTCGTTGTACTCGATCGCGCCGCTGATGGCGACGAAGGCGGCGAAGCCCATACCCATCGCCAGCAGCGCCTTGGACGGCGCCTTGCGGAAGGGGAACAGGAACAGCGCGGAAAGCCCGTAGGCCAGCAGGATGTCGCCGATCCAGGCGACTATAAAGATGTCGATCAGTCCAAAAGCAACAAGCAGAAGGTTGCGGCGATAATAAAGGTCCGCCACCGCGACCGGGTCATCGGGGCGCATGGCCTTGGCGGTGAACACCATCACCCCGGCACCGAACAGGAATTCGAACAGGCCGCGCTGGGTGCCGTCCCAGATGATCGCGATGGTCGCCCAGGTTGCTTGATCCGCCGCCGACCAAGACAGGCGGCGGATGTCAGCCATCCATGAAACCACGTTCGTGCCCATGTAAGGGATATTCATGTACAGGATGCCCAGGATCGCGATCCCGCGCATCACATCGAGAACATCGATCCGCGCCCGCCCGCGAACCGGGCCGAGTTCCACCGCTTCGCCCGCCATCTGCCGCCCCCGCAAGTTGTTGGACGAAGATTACTTCACGCCGCGAAAGTCGTCAATTTGGTTGAAATAGCCAAGAAGTGAAAAATAGTTCAGGCAATAAAATCCCTTACAATAAAATTGCGGGAATTTTATTCTTTCCATTCAATGTACTATTCTCAAAACGACAAAGGGCGCCGGATTACCCAGCGCCCTTCCTCAATTCCCGGTTGTTCCGGCAGCGCCTCAGTGCGCGGTGGCACTCGTCGACGCGGCATGCGGCGCCGGTGCGGCGGCCAGTTCGTCAGCCTCGGTCCATTCGATCGCGGTGAGCGGTTCTGTGAGAGCCCTGGCCAGCACCTCATCGACGTGAGCGACGGGGATGATATCCAACCCCTCCTTCACGTTATCGGGGATTTCGGCGAGATCCTTGCGGTTTTCTTCAGGGATCAGCACCGTGGTGATACCCCCGCGAAGCGCCGCAAGCAGCTTTTCCTTGAGGCCGCCGATCGGCAGCACACGGCCGCGCAGAGTGACTTCGCCGGTCATCGCAACGTCCTTGCGCACCGGAACGCCGGTCAAGGTCGAGACGATCGAGGTGACCATGCCGACACCTGCCGAAGGGCCATCCTTGGGCACCGCACCTTCGGGAAGGTGAATGTGGATGTCCTTCTTCTGGATCACTGACGGCTTGATGCCATAAGCAGGCGAGCGCGCCTTCACGAAGCTGAAGGCGGCCTGGATCGACTCGCTCATCACGTCGCCCAGCTTGCCGGTCGCCTTGATCTGGCCCTTGCCAGGCACCGTTACGCTTTCGATCGTGAGCAGTTCACCGCCGACTTCGGTCCAGGCGAGACCCGTCACCGCACCGACCTGATGCTCTTCCTCGCCCATGCCATGGCGGTATTTCTGGACACCGGCAAAGTCGTGAAGGTTTTCGGCGGTGATGACGACTGAGGTGGCTTTGCCTTCGAGAATCTGGCGTAGCGACTTTCGCGCCAGCCGGGCGATTTCACGCTCCAGCGTGCGCACGCCGGCTTCGCGGGTGTAATAGCGGATCAGGTCGCGCAGGCCGTCCTGGGTCAGCGTGAACTCACCCTTCTTCAGGCCATGCGCTTCCACCTGCTTTTCGATCAGGTGACGCTCGGCGATCTCGACCTTCTCGTCCTCGGTATATCCTTCGAGACGGATGATCTCCATACGGTCGAGCAGCGGCTGCGGCAGGTTCAGGCTGTTCGCGGTGCACACGAACATCACGTCCGACAGGTCGATGTCGAGTTCCAGATAATGATCCTGGAACTTCGCGTTCTGTTCGGGATCGAGCACCTCGAGCAAAGCGGACGCCGGATCGCCGCGGAAATCCTGGCCCAGCTTGTCGATCTCGTCGAGCAGGAACAGCGGGTTGGACTTGCCGGCCTTGCGCAGGTTGGTCACGATTTTGCCCGGCAGCGAGCCGATGTAAGTGCGGCGATGGCCACGAATCTCGGCCTCGTCGCGCACGCCGCCCAGCGACTGGCGGATGAATTCGCGCCCGGTCGCCTTGGCGATCGACTTGCCCAGCGAGGTCTTGCCCACGCCCGGCGGCCCGACGAGGCACAGGATCGGCCCCTTCAGCTTATTGGTGCGTGCCTGAACCGCGAGATACTCGATGATACGGTCCTTGACCTTGTCGAGCGCGTAGTGATCGGCGTCGAGAATGTCCTGCGCGGTGGAGATATCGCGCTTGAGCTTGCTCTTCTTGCCCCAAGGCAGGCCGAGCAGGACGTCGAGGTAGTTGCGGATGACGGTCGCCTCGGCGCTCATCGGCTGCATCGAGCGCAGCTTCTTCAGCTCGCCAACGGCCTTTTCCTTGGCTTCCCTGGACAAGCGCGTCTTTTCGATGCGCTCCGCGAGTTCCTGCAGCTCGTTACCCTCATCGCCTTCACCGCCGCCCAGCTCGGACTGGATGGCCTTGAGCTGTTCGTTGAGGTAATACTCGCGCTGGGTCTTTTCCATCTGGCGCTTAACGCGGCCACGGATCTTGCGCTCTACCTGCAGGACGCCGAGTTCGCCTTCCATGAAGGAATAGACCATCTCAAGACGCTTGAGCGGATCGGGCTCGGACAGAACGGCCTGCTTGTCGGATACCTTGGCGGAAAGCTGCGCGGCGACGGTGTCGGCCAGCTTGGCCGCATCCTCGATGTCGCCCAGCTGTTCGCCGGCGTCCTGGCTGAGCTTCTTGTTGAGCTTGGCATATTCGCCGAACTGGTCGACGACCGTGCGCATCATCGCTTCGGTTTCGGTGCCGTCAGCCGCGATCGGGTCGATCATCTCGACGCCGGCTACCAGCATCTCGCCTTCTTCGGTCTGCTCGGTGCGCAGCGATTCGAGGCGGGCGCGGTCCTGACCTTCGACCAGCACACGCACAGTACCATCCGGCAGCTTCAGGAGCTGCAGGACGCTGGCGACCACGCCGGTGTCGTAAAGGTCATCCCGGTCGGGATCGTCACAGCCGGGATCCAGCTGGGCCAGAAGGAAAATATCCTTGTTTCCGGCCATTGCCGCCTCAAGCGCGGCTACGGATTTCTCACGGCCGACGAAAAGAGGCACGACCATGCCCGGAAAGACGACGATGTCACGCAAAGGCAGAAGCGGAAGCAGGTTCAAGGCAGTATCCATTCATCACGCGCGGGGCTTGACCTGTCGGCGCGCCCCGGCTCTTGCTCAGGATATGGGGTGTTTACGCCACCATGCAATCTTTTGCGGGTTAAAGACTGTGCAAAGCCCCGCTCTGCCCCTTCTTGATACGGGCCGGATCACTCCCGGGCATCCAGGGGCTGATCCGTTACGGTGACGTCCGGGGGAAGTTGGCACGGTTTTCGAGGTAGAACTGGTTTTCCGGGAAATCCGAGGGTGAGCGGGGCGGATCAAACCGCCCTCGCTCCGCCCCTATCGTAGCCTAAGCCTCAGAACGGCATCTTGAAGCCCGGCGGCAGGCCCATGCCCGACTGCGCCTTGGCGAGTTCCTCGTTAGCAACCGAGTCCGCCTTGACGCGAGCATCGTTGTAGGCAGCTGCGATCAGGTCTTCGAGCATGCCCTTTTCGCTGAGCTGCATCAGGCTGTCGTCGATTCCCACGCCGATAACGCGGCCCTTGGCCGAGCAGCGGATCTTGACCAGACCGCCGCCGGAAAGTCCTTCGACCTCCATCTGGTCGAGCTTGCCCTGGGCCTCGTTCATCTGCTTCTGGATGGTCTCGGCGGCAGCTTGCGCGGCCTGGATCATCTCTTCCATCGACTTCATTTCAGCGTCTCCAATTGCGCCCGCCGCCGATGGCGGCCGGACGGTCGTCTTCAATCAATTCGGCGCCCGGAAAGGCGGCCATGGTCGCCTCGACCAGCGGCGCAGCGCGCAGGGCCTCGGCATCCGCGCCCTTCTTCACTTCGGCAATTTCCACCAGGGTGGGCGCGCCATCCGCGTCCACCCGCTCGACCTGCCAACGCTCACCGGTGGCAGCCTGCAGGCCGCCGCGCAGGATGGAGGCGATATCTTCCTTGAATGCGGGCGGCTGGGTGTAGCGCAGCAGGCCCGGCGCCAGTTCGACCACGCGCACCTGCATGCGCATGGTATTGGCGGTGGACAGCTCGCCGATATGCTCGACGTCATCGACCAGCGCCTCCCAGCGCGGCATGATCGCCGCCGGAGCAGAGGCGGCAGGTGCGCCGGGCGCAGGCGCGCCGCCCTCCAGCGCAGGTGCAGCTGCGGGAGCGCGCGCGGCGATCTCCTCCAGCTTGCGCACCAGAGCGCCGGGATCGGGCATGTCGGCGGCATGCATGATACGCAGTAGGGCCATCTGCGCCGCGACCAGCGGATCTGGCGCGGATTTCACTTCGTCATGGCCCTTGAGCAGCAGTTGCCACAAGCGATGGAGTTGACCGGCGCGCAGGCGCTGGGCCCATCCCTCGATCGCCTCGCGCTCCTCGGTGGAATGGGCGTCGGCGGCATTACCGGCGACCTGCGCCACCGCAATGCGGTGGATCAGGTCCATCAACCCGCGCATGATCGCGATCGGCTCGACACCCAGCGAGAACTGGCGCGCGACGATGTCGAGCAGGTCAGGCCCCTTACCTTCGAGGATCGCGGAGACCAGCCCGCGCTGCACGCTCTTGTCCGAGAGGCCCAGCATATCGCGCACCTTTTCGGCGCTGACCTGGACAACCCCGTCAAGATCGGCGCCGTCAAGGTCGGCATGGGCGATCGCCTGGTCGAGGATCGACAGGCCATCGCGCACCGAACCTTCGGCAGCGGCGGCGACCATGGCGAGCGCCTCGTCCTCGGCCTCGACGCCTTCCTGCCGGCAGACGTAGGCGAAGTGTCCCGCCAGCATCGGCGCGGGAATACGGCGCAGGTCGAAACGCTGGCAGCGCGACAGCACCGTGACCGGCAGCTTGTCGACCTCGGTCGTGGCGAAGAGGAACTTCACATGCGCCGGCGGTTCCTCAAGAGTTTTCAGCAAGGCATTGAAAGCATTGCGCGACAGCATGTGGACTTCGTCGATGATGTAGATCTTGTAGCGCGCCGAAACGGCGGAATAGCGCACCGCCTCGATGATTTCGCGCACATCGTCGACGCCGGTGTGGCTGGCAGCATCCATTTCGATCACGTCGATGTGGCGGCCTTCGGCGATGGCCACGCAAGGCTCGCACTTGCCGCAGGGGTCGATCGTCGGGCCGCCCTGCCCGTCAGCGCCGATGCAGTTGAGAGCCTTGGCGATAAGGCGCGCGGTCGACGTCTTGCCGACCCCGCGCACGCCGGTCATCAGGAAGGCATGGGCGAGCCGGTCGCGCTTGATGGCGTTGGCGAGGGTCTGGACCATCGCCTCCTGCCCGATCAGTTCGGCGAAAGTCTGCGGACGGTATTTGCGCGCTAGCACCCGGTATGGCTGCGCGGCGGCGGCCTGAGCGGGCGCGGGCGTCTTGGGCGCGGCGACCGGCGCAGGTTTGGCGGCTTCGGGTTTCGCTTCGGGCACTGGCGCTGCAGCTTCGGCGAACATGGCAGACTGCCCTGCCGCTTCCAGTTCGGCCATGGTGGGAGCGGCTTCCGCTTCGGGGACTGCTTCGGCCTCAGGCGCCGGCTCGCCGAACATCGACTGCTGGCCGGCGGCCTCCAGTTCGGCGGCGCCGGGTTCGTCCTGGTTCTCGTTTTCGTCGTCCCAGGGGGGCGTATCGCCGAACATGTCGCGTGAATCGTCCATCGCCGCGCAAACTAGGGGCTGGGCCAGCGAATGTCAGGGGAAAAGCGCCGTCCTCCACAGCCTTCGCGCCGTGTGGATAAAGAATGCGCGCAGCAAAGGCTGCGGGGCGCAAAATTCAGCTGATGCTGCCATCGATGTGGTGAAATAGGAGCCGGGCGACCCGCCGCAATCCGTTGTGGCTGCTTCCTTCCGGACCTGACCAAGTTGGCGGACGAAAACGTCCACCCGACTCCCGGGCGGGCATATGCCGGGGACGGTCGGGTTTGTCCAGCCCTTGAGGCGAACAAACCTGACCGGCTGTTATCTCAGCGGAAGTTGTCGGCGTAGGCCTGAATCTTGAGGCGGCGCGGCGGGGTGGTGTGGATGGCCGCTTCGATGCCGTAGCGGTCGGCGTAGGCCTTCGCTTCATCGGCGGTGGGGAAGCGCAGGATGACCTGCTGCTGCATGTCGCCCGAACCGGCCCAGCCCATCAGGGGATCGGGCTTCTTCGCTTCCGCCGGGGCGAATTCGAGGGTCCACTCGTCAAGCAGCGCCTTGCCGGACTGCATGGCGTTCTTCGGGCGTTGATAGATGCGTGCGCTCATGGGCCAAAGCCTTGCCCCCGAATCGCAGCGAAAATCAAGCGCGAATCACGCATTTCGCCCGCGCTCGAATGCATTGCGGGTCTTGAGGCTGGGGTCTTCGTTCCACGGCTCGTCCGGCCAGCGGTGGCGGGGGTAGCGACCTTTCATGTCTCGCTGCACGTCGCGCCACGATCCGCGCCAGAAGCCCGGCAAGTCGCGCGTGGTCTGGATTGGACGGCCGGGGGGCGATGTCAGCTTGAGCAGCAGAGGCAGCGGCGGCTGGCCGAATGTCGGATGCCGGTCCAGCCCGAACAACGCCTGGACCCGAACCTCGACCGAGGGACCGCCCTCGTCCTCGTAGTCGATGGGGTGCGATGTACCGGCGGGACTGCGAAATTCCGGCGGAGCGAGGCGGTCGAGCGCCTGCTGGTCGTCCCAAGTCAGCCGGTTGCGAAGGGCCTGCGACAGCGCCGTACCGTCCACCGCATCGAGACGGCGGCCCAGGAGCGGGCCAAGCCATTCCTCAAGGTCCGCCAGCAATGCCTCATCCGAAAGCGATTCGACCCCGGCGTAGCGCGCGCGGCGCAGGAACGATTGCGCGCCCTTGCCCAGCGGCACCATGGCGAGGCCCTTGAGGCGGATACGTTCGATCAGGAAGGCGCGGATCGCCTCCGGATTCGGCGCCGGATCGGGGCCGGTGGCGAGGGTAATCGCGCCCAGCCGCCGTTCGAGCCGCGCCTCCACGCGGGCATCGCTGTCGTTCCAGCGCAGCACCGTGCGGCGTTCGATGGCGTCGCCCAGCCATGCCTCCACTTCGGAGGTCTCCAGCGAGGCGCCGGAAAGGATACGGGCGCCCTTGGCCTGCCCCTGCGCATCGCCGATCACCATCCAATCGCGGGACGCCAGCGGCGAGGCCGGGTCGAGCACATAGCCCCTGCCCCCGGCGCTGAGCCAGGTCTCGCCCGAGGCATCACGGCGGCGGGCAAGCATGTCTGGGCGGCCGAGCGCAAGGAGCACGCCGGGCGGCACATCATCCGGCTGCGCAGGCCCGCTGACCAGCGCCTGCGCCCGCCGCGCCCAGCCTGCCGCCAGCTTGCGCGAAGCCTGCGCGCGGGGCGAACGGTCGGCATCCCAGCGCGAGAGGCGCTGCGTAAGATCGTCGCTGCGCCCGCCAAGGCCGCGTTCCTGGAGCAGCAGCGCCAGCCGGGCCGCGATGTCGGCCTCGCCATGCTCGCCCGCGCGCAGGATCATCGCGGCCTGCGCCGGGTCCATCGGCAGGCTGGCAACCTTGCGGCCGAACGCGGTGATGCGCCCTTCCCCATCCAGCGCGCCGAGCGCCGCCAGCCCCTTGCGCGCCGCATCGAGCGCAGGCACGGGCGGCGTATCGAGCCAGCCCATCGCTGCAGGGTCGCCCGCGCCCCACTGCGCCAATGTCAGCGTCAGCGGGGTCAGGTCGCTGGTGAGCATTTCCGGCGGATCGAACTCGGGCCGCCCTGCGTGGGCCGCCTCTTCCCATAACCGATAGGCGACGCCCGGCCCCTGCCGCGCCGCACGGCCTGCACGCTGCGCGGCCGAGGCGCGGCTGGCGCGGTGAGTGACGAGACGGGTGACGCCCGCCGCCTTGTCGAACTCGGCCCGGCGCGAAAGGCCCGCATCGACCACCACTGAAACGCCGTCCAGCGTCAGCGAGGTTTCGGCGATGGCGGTCGCCAGCACGATCCGGCGGCGGCCATCGGGATCGCGCCGGATGGCGGCGCGCTGTGCGCCCGGCTCGCATTGCCCGTGAAGCGGCAGGACCAGCGCCGAGGGCAGTTTCTGTGCAAGGCTTTCGGCAACCCGCTCGATCTCGCGCACGCCGGGAAGGAACGCGAGCACGTCGCCCTCCTGCTCGCGCCACGCGGTGAGGACGGCGGAGGCCATGGCATCCTCGATCCGCCGCTCCGCCGCATGGCCAAGCCAGCGGAAATCCAGCGGCCAGGCCTTGCCCGCGCTCTCTATCACCGGGGTGCCCTCACCCAGCAGCCGGGCGAAGCGCGTGCCGTCGATGGTGGCGGACATGACGACGATCCGCAGGTCCTCGCGCAGCACAGCGCGGCTTTCGATGGCAAGCGCAAGGCCAAGGTCGCTGTCGAGATGGCGTTCGTGCGCCTCGTCGAACAGCACGGCAGACACGCCGGCAAGCTCCGGGTCTGAGAGTATGCTGGAGACGAAAATCGCCTCGGTCATCACCACTACCCGCGTGCGCGCGGTGCGCTTTACATCAAGGCGGGTGATGTAACCGATGGTGCCGCCGGCCTGTTCGCCAAGCTGCTCAGCCATGCGCTCGGCAGCGGCGCGGGCGGCAACGCGGCGAGGGGAAAGCAGGATCACGGTGCCGGTGCACCAGCTTTCGGCCAGCAGCGCCGGGGCGAGCGCGGTGGTCTTGCCCGCGCCCGGCGGCGCGATCAGCACGGCGCCGGTCCTGTCACGCAAGGCGGAGAGCAGATCGGGCAGGACGGCGTGGATGGGCAGAGTGGTCACCCGCGCAGCCTTAGTGCGCGCACTCGCTATGGGAAAGCGCCGAGACGAAACTTGCCAGCGGCGGCTTGGCACCAAACCGGACCCATTTTTGCGGAACGTCCACTCTTCCTAAAGACTTGTTCCGTAATCGCAGACCCTCCGCCCGCTTTCCTTCAACTACACGCAGTACCTGCATACTATGCATCGCGCCGGTCATTACCCCCTCAGCGTCGCGCAATATCTGCGTCTGCGCGAGCACATACCGCCGATGTATGGGCTGCTGCTGATAAATGCTGCCGTTCTGGCGTTCACTCACCGGGCGCTCGCCCCGGCGCTGCTGGTCTACTCCGTCCCTGCGATTTTATTCGCCGCCTGCGTAGTGCGAACGGCGATCTGGATACGGCCCGTCAAGCCCGAGGAACTCGAACCCGCGCTCGTCGAACGTCGGATGCGCAAGACGCTCGCTGTCGCGGGGGTCATGGCCATGGCGTTCGTCGGCTGGGCGCTCTGGCTCGACCAGTACGGCGGGCCTTACGAGCATGGTCATGTCGCGGTTTTCATCTCGGTGACGGTGCTGGGCTGCGTGTTCTGCCTTGGCTTCCTGCCCAACGCCGCCGTGGTGGTCTGCGTTTCGGTACTCGGCACATTCCTGGCCTATTCGCTGTGGAACGGCACCGAAGTGCTGATCGCCATCGCCGGGAACATCGCGCTGGTGGCCGTCGTCATCCTCAAGATCCTGCGCGCTTCCTACGGGTCCTTCGTCGAACTTGAAACGTCTCAGCGCGACCTGAACTGCGAACGCAAACAGGCGCAGGCGCTGGGCGAAGAGAATGCCCGGCTTGCGCAGACCGACGCGCTGACGGGCATGCCCAACCGGCGCTATTTCTTCACGACACTGGAAAGCCTGCTCGCCCGGCCGGGCCAGGGCGACGTATTCAGCGTCGGGCTGATCGACCTCGACCGCTTCAAGCCGGTGAACGATACCCACGGCCACGCCAACGGCGACCGCCTGCTACAGGTGATCGGCGGGCGGATGATGAGCCACTGTCCGGCCGACGCCATCGTCGCACGGCTTGGCGGCGACGAATTCGGGCTGATCGTGATGGGCGGCCCGCAGCAGGCCGAACGTATCGCCAACGAACTGTGCAAGGCGATCCGGGAGCCCGCGCGCATCGGCGACGTGCTGGTTTCCGTCGGATGTTCGGCGGGTCTGTCGGTCTATCCCGACACCGCCGTGACCGCCGACCTGCTATACGACCGCGCCGACTTTGCACTCTATCACGCCAAGAACCACAAGCGCGGGCAATGCGTGCTGTTCTCGGACAAGCTGGAGCGGATGATCCGCACCGAACAGGCGATCGACGCCGCGCTTCAGGGCGCCGACCTTGCACGCGAACTGACGCTGGTGTTCCAGCCGATCGTCGCGACCGAGGACCTCGACCCTATCGGCATAGAATGCCTCGCCCGCTGGCATTCGCCGCGGCTGGGCGAGATTTCGCCGGAAATGCTGATCGCGGCCGGCGAACGGCTGGGCCGCGCGCGCGAAGTCACTCTGGCGCTGTTCGACAAGGCGATGGAGGCATTGGTGCGGCTGCCCGCGCCGCTGCGCCTGTCGTTCAATCTTTCCGGTAACGACATCGGCAACACCGGCACGATCGATGCCCTGCTGGCGCGCCTTGACGCTTCGGGCTGCGATCCCCGGCGTATGTTGATCGAGATCACCGAATCCTCGCTGATCGAAGAAATGGACAAGGCCGGCGCCGCCCTGGAACGCCTGCGCGAAACCGGCATGCGCATTGCGCTGGACGATTTCGGCACCGGCTATTCCAGCCTGTCGTCGCTGCACCAGTTGCCGCTCGACATGGTGAAGATCGATCGCAGCTTTGCAGTCCGGCTGGATGAAGCGGCCGGGCGGCGGCTGATCACCGCGATCCGCCATCTTGCCCGCTCGCTTTCGCTGGAATGCGTGATCGAGGGGATCGAGACGGAGAACCAGTTGGTCAGCGCACGCCTCGCAGGCTTCTCGCTGGCGCAGGGATATTTCATCGCCCGGCCAATGCCGCTGGAAGATATGCTGGAGCGGTTGGCCCAGCCCGGCGCCTCGATGTGGGCAGCGGCAGGCTAGATCAGCCCCTTACCTAAATAAGATCAGCCCGCCTGGCGCGAGCCGTAATCGATGCGGATGCGAACCCAGGTGCCGATCTGCGCCTTGCCGTTGATGCGCGGCGGAAGGACCTGAAACTGCCAGGCGGCGTTGAGCACGGCGCGGCCAAAGCCGGAACCGCGCGGCGATTCGCCGAGGATCTGGCAGTTTTCGACGCGGTAATGGTCCTGCGTCTGGCAGGCGATCATGCCCCAGCCCTGACGCGGTCCGCTGGCATTGAGATAGCCGCCAAGCTGCGCATCGCTCGGCTCCTTGTACCATTCGGCATTGTAGAGCACCGCGCCGCCCGGCCCTTCGCCGGGGCCATAAGTCGATCCGTTGCTGCCGCCGCCGGGCGCGGCAGAGCCGTTGCCGGAGCGCTTCATCGCGCCGATATCGGCTGCCGCCATGTCCGAACGGGACACCTTGAGGAACGAGAACGCCGGCTTTTCAGTCGGCTCCTTCGGCTTTTCCACCGGAGGAACCGGGGCCTCCACCCGCACTTCAGTCTGCTTGGGCTGGTCCTTCTCGGTCTTTTCGGCCTTCGGAGTTTTAGCCTTGTCAGGCGACTTGGCGCCGCTGTCGGCGTCTTCGCCCTCGACGTTGAAGGTAACCGGGTTGTTCGCCTTCTTCAGCGCCGGCGCCACCGTGGTCTGGTAGAGCGCAATCAACAGGGCAATAACGATTATCGCCGCCGAAAGCAGCATGGAGATCAGGCGTTGGCGGGGCGAGCCGGGCTGGTAGCCCGTGACTGCCCGATCGGCATCGGAGCGCATGGAGCGCCTCCTTAAGCGAGCCAGGCTCGCGTCGCAATTACAGCATTGTTTCAGTCTGTCGCAGGAGCCGGGCCTGCGCCCGGCCGGCAGACCGGACTAGTATCGGCGGGAGACCGCAAAATCGACCGCTTCGCCCATTGCCGCACGCGCTTCACCCGCCGGGAAACCGGCGATCGCATCGATCGCACGCTGGGCATAAAGGCGCGCGCGTTCGCGGGTGGCCTCGACGCAGCCGTGGCGGTTGATCAGCTCAACCGCATGGGCAAGGTCTTCGTCCTCAGTGCGGAAACCGGCGATGGCGTCCTCCCAGAACTTGCGTTCCTCGGCATTGCCGCGCGCATAGGCGAGGATGACCGGCAGGGTCATCTTGCCCTCGCGGAAATCGTCGCCCTTGTCCTTGCCCGATTCGCTGCTTTCCGAATCGTAGTCGATCGCATCGTCGACAAGCTGGAACGCGATGCCCAGATTGCGCCCGAACGCGTCGAGCGCCATTTCCTCGGCCTCGCTCTTTTCCGCGACGATCGCCGGGATACGGGTGGCGGCGGCAAACAGGGCAGCGGTTTTTGAGCCGATGATCTGGAGGTAATGCTCCTCGCTCGTCTCGATCCGGCGCTGGGCGGTCAACTGGTCGACCTCACCCTCGGCGATGATCGAACTGGCCTTGGAGAAGATCTTGAGGACCTTGAGGCTGCCGTCCTCGACCATCAGTTCGAAGGCGCGGGTGAACAGGAAATCGCCCACCAGCACGGTCGCGGGATTGCCGAATACGATGTTGGCAGCGGCCTTGCCGCGCCGCATGTCCGACCCGTCGACCACGTCGTCGTGCAGCAGCGTTGCCGTGTGGAGAAACTCCACGGCAGCCGCCAGCTTGTGGTGGCGGGTTCCCTGATAACCGCACAGCTCCGCCGCGGCGACCATCAGCATTGGCCGCATGCGCTTACCGCCACCCGAAATCAGGTGCCCGGCCAGCGCCGGTATCAGCGGTATTTCGCTTTGCATGCGGTCAAGAATGACGGCGTTGACGCTATTCATGCCGGCAGCGGTGAGCGCCAGCATGGGAGCAAGGGAAGGCTGGGGCCTGCGGGAACGCAGGGCGACGACATCTGCACTCATTGTCCGGCGCATTGCGCGCAAGGAGCCGCCAACGCAAGTGCAAACGCTATCAAACGGTGGATCGAGGCGACTGGAAGAGCAGGCGAAGCCGTGCTAGCGGGCGGGCCCATGAGCCAGGAACCCTCCACCGCCGATCCCGTACTCGCGGGCTTTCGCGCCAGCATCGACAATATCGACGCCGCGCTGATCCACATGCTCGCCGAGCGTTTTCGGATCACCAAGGCCGTGGGTGAATACAAGGCTCATACCGACCTGCCCGCTTCCGACCCCGGCCGGGAAGAACGCCAGATCACGCGCCTGCGCGCACTGGCGGAAGACGCGCATCTCGACCCCGACTTCGGCGAGAAGTTCATCCGCTTCATCATCGACGAAGTGATCCGCCATCACCAACAGGCGAAAAACGGGGCCTGATGCATCAATTCCTCCCCGAGCGAGCCCGGGGAAGAACCGAGAAAATCACTCTGCCACGAATTCCTGCAGGCGCGCCATCAGCGTCTGGATGCGGGTCGCTGCTTCGGTGAAGGTCTTCACGTCCTCGCGGTTGCCATTGCCGCGCGCTTCCTTGGCGGATTCGAGGTAACCCTCGAGATCGACCTCAAGCGCGTCGACCAGCATTTCGATCTCGTCGGAGGTGAGCGGGACATTGATAGGCTTGGACATGAAGACTCCTGGGTGTGCAATGCGCGGCAGATGAGCACGAACGGCGAGAACCACAACCGCCCTTCACGCGGTTCCCCCGGATAAATTGCACCTCTCGTCAGACTGGGATACGCGGCAGCCTGAGCTTCACCAGCAAGCCGCCCAGATCCTCGCTCTCATCGAGATGGACGGTGCCGCCATAGATTTCCACGACATCGCGCACGATGGCAAGCCCAAGGCCAGTGCCGGGTTTGCCGGTGTCGAGCCGGGCGCCGCGATCGAAGATGCGCACGCGCTCCGCCTCGGGAATGCCCATGCCGTCGTCCTCGATCCAGATTTCGCAGAACTGCGGCTCCTTCGCCGCATCCACCGTTACGAACACGCTGCCGCCGCCATACTTGGCCGCATTCTCGATCAGGTTGCCGAGAATTTCCTCAAGATCCTGCTTCTCAATGGCGACGACGATGTCGCGCGGTCCATCGAGGTCCAGCCGGGCCTGCGTATAAAGCCGCTCGACGGCGCGCAACACCGCTTCGAGACTGGGCCAGACTTCCGCCCGCGACATCCCCACGGCGCGGCGGCCGACCGCCCTGGCCCGCGCAAGATGGTGGTCCACCTGACGGCGCATCACCGCCGCCTCGCGAATCACGGTATCGGCAAGATCGGGCGCCTTCGCAGTCGCCGCGTTCATAACCACCGTCAGCGGCGTCTTCAGCGCATGGGCAAGGTTGCCGGCGTGAGTACGCGCTTCCTCCGCCTGCCGTTCGGTATGGGCAAGCAGGGCGTTCAGCTCATTGACCAGCGGCTCCACTTCGCGGGGCAGCGGATCGTTGACCCGGCTCGCCCCGGTGGTGCGCAGTTTCTGGATAGCGCGGCGCACGTGGCGCAGCGGAAACAGGCCGTACCAGGTCTGCATCCCCGACATCAGCATGAGGCCGAAGCCCAGCGCAACGAAGCTGTACACCAGGATCGAGCGGATCATCTTGATCTGGTCGTTCAGGTCCTTGCGGCTGGCGGCGACCGTGAACATCCACTGCGTATTGCTGCCGGGCAGAATGATCGAGCGTTCCAGCACGCGCAGCGGCTCGCCCGCGAACTGGTCGCTGTCGTAGACGTGCGGCTCGGCATCGAAATGACCTGCCGGCACATCGAGGCTGCGATCCCATAGCGAGCGCGACGGGAAATCCTCGTGCCCTTTCGCGCGAATCTGCCAGTAGAGGCCCGAATTGGGCTCCATGAACCGCTGGTCGCCAAGGGGGCGGATGAAGAATACTTCCCCATCCGCGCCGATTTCGGCCGAACCGATCATGCCGGTAAGGACGTAGCTTAGGCCCTCGTCGAAATTGCGCGTGACGATGCCGGTCACGGTATGGTCGAGGGCCAGTCCGCCCGCGAGGAGCAGGAAGGATATCCACCCCGCCGCGATCAGCATCATGCGCCGTGCAAGCGACCCCGTGTTGCCGGAGCGCCGCGCGCGCGTCTTCAAGGGGTCCGAATCCGGGCCGGCATCTGAGCCCGGCCCCTGCCCGGAAACCTGGACGGAATCCGGGCCGGGCACGCCGGGATCGGCCGCGCCCATGGCGACCGGCTCAGCCGCGGCCGGGGTGGGCGGGATCGTCGAGACTGTAGCCAAGGCCGCGGATCGTCGTGATGACGTCGGCACCCAGCTTCTTGCGGATGCGCGTGACGAAGACCTCGATCGTGTTCGAATCGCGGTCGAAATCCTGATCGTAGATATGCTCGATCAGTTCGGTACGGCTGACCACCTTGCCCTTGTGGTGCATCAGGTAGGACAGCAGCTTATATTCCTGCGCGGTCAGCTTCACCGGCTCGCCGGCCAGGGTGACCCGGCCCGAGCGCGTGTCGAGGCGCACGTCGCCTGCGGTCAGTTCGCTGGAAGTATTGCCCGAAGCACGGCGGATCAGCGCGCGCAGGCGGGCGATCAGTTCCTCGGTCTGGAAGGGCTTGGCGAGATAGTCGTCGGCGCCGGCATCAAGCCCTGCAACCTTGTCCGACCAGCTGTCACGCGCGGTAAGGACGAGGACCGGGAAGGTCCGCCCTTCGCGGCGCCACATGCCGAGCACGGTCAGCCCGTCGATCTCGGGCAGGCCGAGGTCGAGGATCACCGCGTCGTAATCTTCGGTCGAGCCGAGGAAATGCCCGTCTTCGCCATCGGTGGACAGATCGACGGCGTAGCCGTTCTGCTCCAGCGTGGTCTTGAGCTGATTGCCCAGGGTGGGCTCATCCTCGACGATCAGGATGCGCAATGTATCGTCCTCCCTATATGAACGGGCCTGAGATGGGGCGAAAGCCCGCAAGGGTCAAGCCGCTCAGCCGCGCTAGGTTCCCGCACCCTGTTAAGGGAGCGGGTCAGCGACTTTGGCCGATGATGCGCCCGGTGCGGGCATCGACGTCGACGAAATAAACCTTTCCGTCCTGAATGAACTTCAGCCGGTAAGCCATCGCGGCAGGATCGTAATCCGGACCAAGGTATTGCTTGCCCGCCATTCGCGGCAACACCATCTGCTCGATCTGGCGGATCGACATTATGTTGCCAGCCTTGCGCTCCCTGCGCGCCTCGCCCTGATCGCCGCCGGAATCGGCATGGACCGCAGGAGTGCTTGCAAGGAGGGAAAGCATGGCCAGAGCGGCCAACGGGGAGGAAAACCTTTTCATCACGGCTTCGGTGCCTAATTCCGACGCGTTGAACAAGTCCTGAATGTGGCTGGAAGGTGGCCGAAAGGTTCGGCTCGTCGCAGACCTGATATGCCGCGCCGACAAACCCTGCGCTTGCCCTCCCCGCCCCGCCTGTAGGGGCGCCTTCATATGGCAACCGCACCGATCCTAAGCTGGGAAGGCCTTGGCCTTGTCCAGGGCAATGGCTGGCTCTTTCAGAACCTCGACATCAACGTCGGTCCGCGTGACCGGCTGGCCCTGATCGGCCGCAACGGCGCGGGGAAGACCACGCTGCTCAAACTGATCGCCGGGATCGTGGAGGGCGACAAGGGCACCCGCTCGGTCCAGCCGGGCACGCGCGTGGTCACGCTGGAGCAGGACCCGTTCTTCACCGGTTTCGACACCCTGCTCGATTTCGCCATCCACGGCGACGATGCACCGCCGCGCCACGAAGTGGAAGCGATCGCCGACCAGCTTGGCATCGACCTTTCGCGCGAAGCCGCCAGCGCATCGGGCGGTGAGCGCCGCCGCGCCGCGCTGTGCCGCGCGCTGGCCTCCGAACCGGACCTGCTGCTGCTGGACGAGCCGACCAACCACCTCGACCTTCACGCGATCGACTGGCTGGAATCGTGGCTGCAACGCTACAACGGCGCTTTCGTGGTCATCAGCCACGACCGTACCTTCCTGACCCGGCTGACCAATGCGACGCTGTGGCTCGACCGCGGCGGCTTGCGCCGCAAGGACATCGGCTTCGGCGGCTATGATGCCTGGGAAGACGAAGTCTACGCCGAGGAGGAGCGCGCCGCCCAGAAATTGGACGCCAAGCTCAAGATCGAAGCCCACTGGCTGGAACGCGGCGTCACCGCGCGGCGCAAGCGCAACCAGGGCCGCCTTGCCAAGCTGTGGGAAATGCGCGCCACCCGCGCGGCGATGATGGGTCCGCAAGGCGCCGCCAAGTTGGCCGTGGTCGCCGACGACAGCAAGACCAAGTCCGTCATCGTCGCCGACAAGGTGACGAAGTCCTTCGGGGACGGAGACTCTCAGCGCACCGTCATCAAGGACTTCAGCCTGCGCATCCAGCGCGGTGACCGCATCGGCGTGGTCGGGGGCAACGGTTCGGGCAAGACCACCCTGCTCAAGCTGCTGATGGGCGAGCTGGAACCCGATTCGGGCAAGATCACGCTGGCCAATACGCTCAATCCCACCGTGATTGACCAGCAGCGCAGCCGGATGGCCCCGGAAATGACCATCCGCGAGGTCGTAGCCGAAGGCGGCGACTGGATCGACGTGCGCGGCGTGCGCAAGCATATCCAAGGCTATCTCAAGGACTTCCTGTTCGACCCCAACATGGTCGAGGCAAAAGTCGGCACCCTTTCCGGCGGCGAACGCTCGCGCCTGCTGTTCGCGCGCGAATTTGCGACCACCTCGAACCTGCTGGTGCTCGACGAGCCTACCAACGACCTCGATCTGGAAACGCTGGACCTCCTGCAGGAAGTCATTTCCGATTACGAAGGCACCGTGCTGATCGTCAGCCACGACCGTGACTTCCTCGACCGCACCGTCAACCTCACGCTCGGCCTCGACGGGTCGGGGTTCATCGACGTGATTGTCGGCGGCTATGCCGACTGGGAAGCCAAGCGCCGCGAACGCACCGCCTCCTCGGGCAAGAAGGCCAAGGCCGAAACCGCCGCGCCGCCACCGATGCCCGCAAAGAAGGCCAAGCTCTCGTACAAGGACCAGCGCGACTACGAGCTGCTCCCCAAGCGCATCGAGGAACTGGAAGCCGCCATCGCCCGCGACGAGCAGGCAATGGCCGACCCCGCGCTCTACACCCGCGATCCGAAGAAGTTCGCCGCCCTCACCGCCGCGATCGAAAAGGCGCAGGGCGACAAGGAAGCTGCCGAGGAACGCTGGCTCGAACTGGCGGAGCAGGTGGAAGGCTGAGCCCGGTCGGTTCCCAAGCTCCTGGTTGCTGTTGCATGGCCGCCGCCTCGTGATTCCGGCTGAGCCTTGAGACTTGCCAAATCCCTCGCCCTGTAGGAAAGCGAAAAACCAGATCGGTTAGGGGCAGAAGCATGATCAACCGCATCCGCGACATTCGCGCGCAAAAGGGCATGACCCTGGCCGACGTGGCGCTCGCCTGCGACCCGCAGACGACGGCGCAGACCATCGGCCGGCTCGAAACCGGAATGCGCAACCTCTCGCTGGTGTGGATGAACCGCATCGCCGCCGCGCTGGGTGTCGAACCGGAAACCCTCCTGCGCAGCGAAGGCGCTGAACCTGCCCGCATCGTCGCCACGCTGGGCGGCAAAGGCCCCGAAGCCCTGCGCACCCCGATTGAGGCGGTGTTGCCCCATTCGCTTGCCGCCGACACTCCCTGGCTGGTGCTGGCTGTCGAGGCATCCTGCGGCGAATACCGCGCCGGCGACCAGGTGTGGCTGCGCCAGTATCCCGCCGCCGAAGCTGCCCGCCTGATGAACCGCGACGTGCTGGCCCCGCGCCCGGGCGGCCACTTTTCCTTCGGCCGCCTGATCGAAGGCAGCGATGATACCATCGTGCTTCTGCCTCCAACCAGCGGACAGGACCGCGTAAGCGTGGAACATCCCGCATGGCTGGCTGTTGCCGAAATGCTGGTCCGGAAACTCTGAAGGCACACGCCCCTCGATGCATATTCTCTCGATCGCAACGCTTTTCCCGAACCCGGTAAAGCCCTCGTTCGGGGTTTTCGTCGGCAACCAGATGCGCGCCGTCGTGGCGCAGGGGGATATCCAGCTTACCGTGGTCAGCCCGATCGGCGTGCCGCCCTGGCCGCTATCCATGCGCGAACCTTATGCGCGGCTAAAGGCCATCCCCGATGTCGGTGATACTGCCGGTTTCCCGGTCTATTATCCCAAGTTCACGACCTTTCCCAAGATCGGCGGAGACACCAACCCGGCGCGTATCGCGCATGCCGTGCTGCCACTGGTGCGCCGCCTTCATGCCGAGCGGCCTTTCGATCTCGTCGATGCGCAGTTCTTCTTCCCCGATGGTCCCGCCGCCGCGATCATCGCGCGCGAACTGGGCCTGCCGTTGACCATCAAGTCTCGCGGTGCGGACATCCATTTCTGGGGCCAGCGCCCTCATGCCCTGAAGCAGATGCGCGATGCGGCGGCGCAGGCGGCGGGCCTGCTCGCCGTCAGCCAGGCGCTGCGGGAGGACATGATCGCGCTGGGCATGCCGGCCGATCGCATCGCCATCCACTACACCGGGCTGGACCGCGAGAAGTTCCACCCGATCGAGCGCGGCGCCGCCCGCGCGCTGGTCTCGGCCATGCCCAACCTGCAGATATGGTCCGAAGGGCCCCTGCTGGTGACGCCCGGCGCGCTGATCCCCCGCAAGGGCCAGGGCATCGTTATCGAGGCGCTAACCCGCCTGCCCGAAGCACGCCTGGCCCTGGCCGGTGCGGGTGAGGATGAGGCACGTCTGAAAGCCCTCGCCCGGCGGCTGGGGGTGGAGGAACGTGTCCACTTCCTGGGGCTGATAGACCACGAACTGCTGCCGCATGTGTTATGTGCGGCAGACGTATTGGTGCTGCCCTCCGCCAGCGAGGGCCTCGCCAACGTGTGGATCGAGGGTCTTGCCTGCGGAACCCCCATCGTGATCCCCGATATCGGCGGCGCGCGCGAGATCGTCAGCGACGCAAGCGCCGGCCGGATTGCCGAACGCACGCCCGAAGCCATTGCCTCGGCCGTCGCCGAGATTCTCTCCGATCCGCCCAGCCAGGCCGATGTGGCGGAACACGTCAGCCGCTTCAGCTGGGGTGTGAATGCTGAAAACATCGTGCACTTCTGGAAAGGCGTGCTTGGAGAAAGCGAACCGGCGCCCGAACCGGAACTGGCAGTAGAGCCCTGAGCCTGCCCGACGCCTAAAGCGACGATCCACCGTCCAGCACGAATTCCGCGCCGGTCGCGAACGCGCTTTCGTCGCTGGCGAGATAGAGGCACAGCGCCGCCACTTCCTCGGGCCTGCCCAGCCGCCCGATGGGATGCCCGGCCACCCATTCCGCGTAGAGCGCATCGGGCGTCTCGGACTGGTTCATCACCTTTTCCAGCATGGGCGTCAGGATCACGCCGGGATGCACTGAATTGCAGCGCATGCCGTACCCCTTGTGGGCATAGTGCAGCGCGATCGACTTGGTCATATGAGTGACCCCAGCCTTCGCCGCATTATAGGCGGCTAGGTAGTCGCGTGCACGGATACTGGCCATCGAGGCGATGTTGATGACCGATCCGCCAGTGCGCTTCATCATCGGGATCACATGCTTGCAGCCTAGGAGCACGCCGCCGACGTCGATATCCAGTTCATGCCGCAAAGCGTCGAACGTCAGATCCTCCACTGAACCGACGGTGGTGATCCCGGCGCAGTTGACCAGTGTGTCGATCCGGCCATGGTCTTGCTCGATGCGCGCCAAGGCCGCGATCCACTGATCTTCCTGCGTCACGTCGAGCTGTGCGAAGGCGGCCGCCTTGCCCAGTTCGACGGCGAGCGCCTCGCCTGCCGCCACATCGATGTCGGTAATCAGCACTTTGCCGCCCTCGGCCACGAAGCGGCGCACGATTGCCTCGCCCAGCCCGGAGGCCCCGCCAGTGACCAGCGCCACATTGCCTTCGATCCGACCCGTCATCACTCGCTCTCCGTCGTCTGTTCTTGTGTTGCCGTCCTTGAACGGCGTGGGCGGCCGCCATGCACCTGTGCAAAGTGCCAGAGGCGCGGGTGCCGGGGCAGCCCTAGCCTCTCCCTACATAATCGAGAGAGGACTATTCCATGCGTATCATCGTGGCCGGTTGGCTGCGTTTCGCCGGCGACGAGAAGACCTGCGCCGAGATCATCGTCAGCGGCGCCGATCATATTGCCGCCGCCCGCGAGGAAACGGGCTGCACCGCCTATAACTGGGCAGTGGACCCGCTGGAACCGGGGCAGATGCACGTATACGAGGAGTGGGACAGCGAGGAAGCGCTGCTCCAACACTTCGCCGACCCGCCTTATGCCGATATGCGCAGCCATCTGGAACGGTACGAACTGACCGGCTTTCATGTGCAGCTCTATACCGCCGCCGGGATCGAGCCGGTCTACGCCGACGACGGTTGGCCCCGGAAGGAGATTTTCGGGGTGACTCTGGCCGGAGCCTGATTGGCTTGGTGTTTCACACCGCCGTCACCCTAACATGGTTCAGAGTGACGGCGGTGTGAAATGGCGAAATGGCCCTGTTATCCCTCGATCGGGATAAGGAAATCCATCGTGTAGCGCTTGGCCTTCCAGCCTGCAGCCGTGCGCACGACGTCGAAGTAATACCGTCCGTTGACGGTGATGCCGCCGCCCGCCTTGTACTTGCCCATGCCGATCACATAGGCGCGGATCGAAGCCGTATCGCCGTCATAGGCGGTGATCGCGAAGTTGGTGAGGTAGTGCGCGTGCGCCGCCATCGCCTCGAACGTGTCCTCGAAGAACTTGCGGATCTCGCCGTGGCCATTGAGGCTGGGGAAGCCGATGCCCGACAGGTCGAACACCGCGTCCTCCTCGAACACGGCGCAGATGCCGTCGAGGTCGTGCAGGCTGTCTACCGCGTGGGCGTACGAGACGAGCAGGTCCTGGATCGCCAGGCGATCTTCAACGGGGCAGGCAGTCATGTCGGGAATTCCTCTCAGGCTGTCGGTCATTGCGCCTCGGCGGGGAAGCCGGGGCGGATGGGATCGGTCACGCCGTCCCAGTCGCGTGCTGCATCGGCGATGCGCGCGAAGAAATCGCCTTGTAGCGAGTTTTCCTCGATCAGTTCGATCATGCAGCCGATCGCCGCGCTGGTGTCGATATAGCTGAAGCGGAAACCGCCGAAGCTGCCATCGACCGCAGCGGCAAAGCCCTGGTCGACGTATCCGGCGTAGGCCGCGTCATAGTCGCCGGTGTAGATGGCAAGGTGGTGGAAGCCGCCCTGCCCCCTGGCAATGGTATCGCGGTAGGCCGAAGGGCTATCGCAGTGCTGTTGCACAAGCTCGATCTGCACTCCGCCCGACTGAGCGATGGCGACCGAGAAATCGAGGCCGGAAGCGGTCCGGCCGCGGTAATCGTACTCTTCAAGAACGATGCGCGGGACGTGGAAGAACGGCCCGATCCCGGTGGTCCGCACCCAGTTCATGCAGGCGCTCTCGATGTCGTCGACCATCAAGGCAACCTGCATGACGTGGGACCCGGGCCGGCCGGGAACGGGGATCATGCTCAGGCCGGCTTCTCGCCCTTCACGTAATCGTCGAGCAGTTCGTGGAAGCGCTGGATGCGCTTTTCCTGGCCCGGCAGATTGCAGCCCTTGAACCCGCGAGAGTTGAGGCCCTGCTGCTGCGTGGTGCCGATCGACAGGTCCTGATCAGCCACGTAGCCCACCGAAACACCGTCGCCGTAAACCGAGTGACGCGCCACCGCGTCATGTTCCAGCGGCAACATGCCCAGCGGCGTGAACACTTCCTTCATGCCCTCTACCGGCGGGTAGAGGCACCAGTGCTGGAACACGCACTTTTCCGGGTCGGTCGGATGCGGTTCGGTGCGCAGGACCTGAAGCTGTTCGGGGCTCATGGTCAGAGTGAGGTTGGGGAACAGGGTGCAGTGGAAATAGTCCACCAACTGCTGGTCGCTCATATTGTCGTAATTGGTGTAGCCGCGCCCCGGACCCAGCCGGCGCTTGGCCTCGATGATGGCTTCGCGCAGGTCGCCGGTCCGGCCGTTGTACGGTTCGGGATCGATGCCCCATGCGCGCGCCGCCTCTCCCAGCGGGGCGGGGACTTCGCTGGTGTGATAGTCGACGCGGGTGGTCGCCTGATGGCCCTTCATCCACATCGAGTTGTGGCCCGAGGGGTACATCTCGAACAGGGTATCGGGCAGGCCGTCGTTGATGAAGGTCGCCAGTTCCGGGTGGATGGTGGGGAGGTGGTAGCTCTCGTTGAAATTGTCGCGGATGATCTTCCAGTTGAAATCCGCGTCTGCCGACACCTTGAGCACGCGCACCCAGTTGTCGACGCCGTAGCCCTTCAGGCGATCGGGCAGCGGCGCCATCCATTCGTGCAGCGGGGCGACGTCATCGTCCATGCACCAGAACACGAAGGGGCCCCAGGTCTCGCAGCGCAGTTCGGAAAGGTGAAGGCGTCCGCAAGGCGTCCCGCCCTCGAAATCGTCGGGGTCCTGGACCTTGGCGAGCGTACCGTCGAGGTCGAAAGTCCAGCTGTGATAGGCGCAGGTGATGCGCATGACGCTGGCCTGTTCGCCCACGATCAGGCGGTTACCCCGGTGCGGGCAGGAATTGTAGAACGCCTTGATCGAATTGTCTTCCTGGCGAACCATGATGACCGATTCCTTGGCGAAGTTGTGGCGGATGATGTCGCCCGGCTCCTCCAGTTCGGCAAGCAGGCCGCCAAGGTGCCAGACCTTGGGCCACAGGTTCTTCATCTCGCCGTCCATCCACTCCTTGGAGATGTAACGGTCGGCAGTGATGGGATCGCCGCGCACCGGCATGTCGAAATCGGCTGAGTAGCGCGATGCCTGGGTCTGGATGTTCATAGGCTGGGTATCCTGTGGTTTCGCGTTTTTTCTGTAAGCTCTACTGGCTGGGATCGGCGCCGCGCCGGCCGCCTCTTGGCGCTCCGGGGTTGGCCGCGAAGAAATCGAGTGTGCCGGGATCGTCCTTCACCCAGTCGGTGACGAGGACGCGCTTCACGATGCGCCAGTCGCCATCGCGGCAGGCATATTCATCAAGATACCGCCCGGAAATGAACAGGTCGCGCACACTGCCTTCGGGCGTCGGCAGCGAGTGCCAGGCCTGGAAATACCATTCGCCGCTGGCCGTCTCGCCCGTGACCGCGATACGCGACTGCCCGAGCAGGTGGTGCGTGGCGCCCATGTCGGCGAGGAAGCCTTGCGCGAAATCGACGAATTCGTCCGCCGAGCCCTTCATCAGCCCGCAGTCGACAACGGCGTCATCGTGGAAGGCCGTGCGCTGGAGAACAGGGTCGAGCCGGTCCAGCCCGCGCATGTAGCGCGCCGCCGCATCGGCGATGTCACGCCGGGCGGCAAGATCGCGGACCTCGGCCTCAAGGTCGAACCGGGCTTTTGTCGTCACTGCGTCCACGGGGCAAGCCTCGGGATGGAATTCGCGCGTGAATGGAGCATGCCTTTTCAACTCTCCCGTTCCCGATCAGGGCGCGTCTGCATTTTCGCGCGCCTCTGGCCATCCGCAGCCGTTTCGAAATAAACCGACTCACCTGCCGGTTTTTTATGCTACCTTATGGCCCACTTGCTCACCTGCGACTTTGGCTAGGTTCGAGCAAGCGGCGACAAGCGCACCGCTGACGCCCGAAGGGGGAGAGATATTTGAAAGCGCAGTCTCTGCAGGACCGGATGCTCAGCGCACTCTCGCCCGAGATGCACGCCCGCTCGCCTGAAAATGGCCCACCCGAAAAATGGCAGCAGCGCAAAAGCGCGCTGATGCGCGAACGGCTGGTTTCCGCCGCGATCGACTGCCTTGTCGAGGGCGGCTACCCCGGCCTGACGACCGCTGCCGTGGCGGCGGCCTGCGAAGTTTCGCGCGGAGCGATGCATCATCACTTCCAGACGCGCATGGAACTGGTTTCGGCCGTGGTTGAACACGCCGTCTACCACCGCATGCGCACCTTCCTTGCCGACTACTTCGAGGCCGTTTCGCGCCGGGTGGACGAACCGATGATCGAGATGGCGGTCGAGGCGCACTGGCGCTCGGTGCAGACGCGCGACTATGCCGCCTGGGTCGAACTGGCTGTCGCGGCGCGGACCGACGCCGAGTTGGCCGCGATCTTCGAACCTGCCGCGCGCCGCTACGACGCGGTCTGGACCAGCGAGATGATCGAGGCCTTTCCGCAGTGGCGCGAAGACTGGGACAACCTCAAGCTGGCGCACGACTTCACCAGCGCCATCCACATGGGCATGCTGCTCCACGCGCCGGTCTTCGGCACCGGGGAGCGGCTTGAACGCCTGCGCCATTTCGCCGCGCGCACCATGCAGCGGCTCAGCGAGGAACGCTGAAGGCGGGGGCCCTGCCCGTCCCGTTCTCTCCCCCCCGTTCTCTCCCCCCCGTTCTCTCCAAAGTCACAGGTGTCCCTGCGGCGCCTACTCTTCCAGACTTGACCGGGATAACGATTCGAACCGGCCTCGCGCTTTGCCCGAGGCCCCAGAGAACTGAATCGAAGGAGAAACCTGATGGCGAACGTGGCAATCACCGGAGCAGCGCGCGGAATCGCGTTCGAACTGGCCAAGCAACACCTCGAACGCGGCGACCGCGTGTTTGCACTTGTGCGCAATGCTGCAGGCGCCGATGCCCTCAACGACCTCGCGGCTTCGTCCGGCGGCAAGGTGACGGTCCATACGATGGATGTGAGCGACAGCGCTTCGGTTAAGTCCGGCGCCGCATCGACCGGCGCTGAACCCATCGACATCCTCTACAACGTCGCCGGCGTGACCGGTAACGCCGAAGCCGATTTCGAGAATATAGACTGGGAAGACTTCGACCAGTCTATCGAGATCATGTTGAAGGGCCCCTTGCGCGTCCTCAGCGCCTTCCTGCCCTGCCTTGGCGAGGGTTCGAAGGTCATCAACTTCTCCAGCCAGCTTGGCGCCTCGACCTGGCCCTACGGCGGCTATTGGGGATACGCGGCGGCCAAGGCCGGCTTGAACCGCATGATGCGCTCGATCGCCATCGACCTGAAGGATCGCGGCATCGTTGTCGGTGTGATCCACCCCGGCTACGTTTCGACCGACATGAGCGGCCCCGGCGCCGACATCACCCCGCAGGAAAGCGCCTCCTCGATCATGGCCCTCACCGATGGCTGGGCAATCGAGGACACCGGCGAGTTCTACAAGTGGAACGGCGAAAAGCACGCTTGGTAGGGAACGCAGCGATGGCATTCACCGGACCGCTGGAGGATCGCATCCTCATTCGCGAACTGCTCGACACATACGCCCACGGCGTGATGACCCGCGACGTCGAAACCTGGGCGGCCACCTGGGCCGAGGACGCCTTTTGGGCCTTGCCCGAATTTCCCGATCTGGGCGGGTTCACCGGCAAGGCGGCGATCGTGGCTGGCTGGAGCGAATCGATGAAGCACTACGGCCTTGGCGGCGGTGCGGCGCGGCCAATGGTCTATGTCGCCCACCCCGGCGAAATCCTGGTGGACGGCGACCGGGCCACGGCGATCTCCTACACCTCGGAAATCTTCGAGGATCCGGCCACTTCCAAGACCATGCGCCTGCGTGGCCGATACGTCGATGAACTGGCGAAAATCGACGGCGCGTGGCTGTTCACCCGCCGCGAATATACCACCTTCGACGCGCGCGAGGACTGACGCCCCGCGCAAAACAGGGCGCGCACCTTCCAAGTGCGCGCCCTGTCGCTCAGGTTCCGAGCTGCTCGAACATCTTGCGTGAAACGGCCGTGAGGTTGGCCATGATCGCGCCTTGCCTGCCCTCCACTTCGCTGAAGCGAAGCGGCTTGACGCGCTCGACCAGAATTTCCTCCGGCGTCGGGTCCTGCGCAAACAGGGCCATCACCTCCCCCACGAATTCGGGGAGCGGCTGATAGCCTTCGCGGGTGCTCTGGCCGGGGGTAAGGTCGGTCTGGACGGCAGGCGGCGCCAGTTCGATCACTTCCACGCGCCCGCGGAGCATCTCGCGCAGAGACTGGGTGTAGCTGTGCATGGCCGCCTTGGACGCGCTATAGGTCGGCGTGCCTGAAAGCGGGACGAAGGCCAGCCCCGACGTGACATTGACGATCGCGCTGTCCTCCTGCGCGGCAAGGTGATCCACCAGCGCATCGATCAGGCGGATCGGACCCAGCACGTTGGTCACCAGCGTCGCTTCCGCATCGCCAAGATCGCGCGCGGTATCGAGCCGTTCGTAGCGCATGATGCCGGCATTGTTGATGAGGACGTTCAGCGCCGGAAAGTCCTCCAGAACCCGCGCCGCGAAGGCGGCGATACCCTCTGCGCTTTCCACGTCCAGCACCAGCGCATGCATGTTCTCGCGGCCCTTGCATGCCGCTTCCAGTGCTTCGAGCCTGCGCCCGGCGACAATCACGACATTGCCCTGATCGTGAAACCGCTGTGCCAGCGCCTCGCCGATGCCCGAGCCGCCGCCGGTCATCAGGATGGTGTTTCCGGTGTTTTTCATTGGAACCTCCTTGGTTGACGCCATCGATGTAGCGCAGCACATTCGAATGGTAAGAAGGCACCCCAAAGATTTATACTTACCCGAAAGAGAGTGACCGTCCCATGGAGACCGCAGCGCCCGATGCGATCGAACCCCCGGCCAGGATGGGTGAATGCGAGGTCATTGATCCGCGCATCGAAGCGCTGGTGACCGAACTGATCGGCCGCGTCGCCGACAAGTGGACGATGATCCTGCTCGAAGTTTTCGAGGAACACGGGGAGCAGCGCTTCACCCAGATCGCGCGGCTTGTGCCGGGCATCAGCCAGAAAATGCTCACGCAAACCCTGCGCCGCATGGAACGCGACGGCATGATAACCCGGCACGTTCATGCCGTGGTGCCGCCGCGCGTCGATTATGCGCTCACCCCGCTCGGATCGAGCCTGAGTGAGGCTTTTTGCGGAGTTTGGATATGGGCCGCGGCCAACCTCGACCGGGTCGAAAGCGCGCGCGAAGACTTCGACGCGCGCTGAAGACCTACCCCAGCATCGCACGGAAAATTTCGAGCGGGCTTCTGCGGGAAAGACGCTCGGGCACATAGACGAGCGGAACGAGCTTGCCTTCGATCAGGTCGGCCACACTGATTTCGCTTTTCAGCGCGATGCCGCAGCGATCGGCGCCTCGCCAGCGCACTTGCCCCTTCAGGATGTGCCCGCCGATATCCAGTTCAATCGCCGTCCCGCGCGGAGGCGGCGAAGCAACGAGGGCAAGAACGCCTCGCGAAGACGCATTGGTCAGCGTCGCGTCCGCAACCCGGTCGCCAATGCGCATCGCTGCCTTTACCGCGACGACCGTGCGCGCCTGCATACGCTGTCTGTGAATGAACATGCCCGCCGTTCCCTAGCCAGAGCTGGAAAACGTACTACGTACAAATAGTTATTCTGGAGTTAATTCCGGTTCATTCCGGTGGCATTTCCGGCCCGCCTGATGGCGGACCGGAAACTATGCGCCAAGCCGGAAGAACCAGCCTCAGCCAGCGGCTTTTTTCTTCAACCGCCAGGCATGAAGTAGCGGCTCGGTATAGCCATTGGGCTGATCCACACCCTTGAACACAAGGTCGCAGCCCGCCTGGAACGCCATGCTGGTATCCCAATTGCCCGCCATCGATTCATAAAGCGGATCGCCCGCGTTCTGCGCATCGACCTTGGCGGCCATGCGCTTCAGCGAATCCATCACCTGATCGGGCGAGCAAACACCGTGGAGCAGCCAGTTCGCCATGTGCTGGCTGGAAATGCGCAGCGTCGCGCGGTCTTCCATCAGGCCGACGTCGTTGATGTCAGGCACCTTGGAGCAACCCACCCCTTGGTCGATCCACCGCACAACGTAGCCGAGCAACCCTTGAGCATTGTTGTCGAGTTCCTCGCGGACCTCATCTTCCGACCAGTTCACCCCGTCCGCCAGCGGCACCTGCAGCAACAGATCGAGGCCGGGCACTTCCTGCGCGGCGATATCCTTGCGCAGGCCGAAGACGTTGACCTGATGGTAGTGCATGGCGTGGAGAGTGGCGGCAGTGGGCGACGGCACCCACGCGGTGTTGGCGCCGGTCTTGGGGTGACCGATCTTCTGCTCCATCATGTCGCGCATCATGTCGGGCGCGGCCCACATTCCTTTGCCTATCTGCGCCACGCCCGAAAGGCCGTGAGCCAGCCCGATGGCGACGTTGCGCTTCTCGTAGGCGGCGATCCATGCAGACGCTTTGATGGCAGCCTTGCGGATCATCGGACCCGCCTGCATCGAGGTGTGGATCTCGTCGCCGGTGCGGTCGAGGAAGCCGGTGTTGATGAAGACGATGCGTTCGCGCACGGCGTGGATGCAGGCAGCAAGGTTGGCCGAAGTGCGGCGCTCCTCGTCCATCACGCCGACCTTGATGGTATGCCGGGCAAGGCCCAGCAGATCCTCGACCGCGTCGAACAAGTCGTTGGTGAAAGCGCATTCCTCCGGCCCGTGCATCTTGGGCTTGACGATGTAGATGCTGCCCTCGCGGCTGTTGCCGTACTTCGTCAGCCCACGCACGTCCTGCGCCGAAATGGCGCTGGTTATGACTGCGTCCAAAATGCCTTCGGGAATTTCGCCGCCGCCGGGCAGCAGGATCGCCGGATTGGTCATCAGGTGACCGACATTGCGCACGAACAGCAGCGAACGCCCCGGCAGCAGCGCCGCTTCGCCGCTCGGCAGGTTCACTTCCTTGTCAGGCGCCAGCGCGCGGGTCAGCGCCTTGCCGCCCTTCTGGAAGGTGTCGGTGAGGTCGCCCTGGATCACGCCGAGCCAGTTGGCATAGGCCAGCACCTTGTCCGCCGCATCGACCGCCGCGATCGAATCTTCGAGGTCGACGATCGCGGTCAGCGCCGCTTCCAGCACGATATCGGAAATGCCGGCCTTGTCGGTACTGCCGACCTGGCCCGCCGCGTCGACGACAACCTCGATGTTGAGGCCGTTATTGACGAACAGCAAGCCTGCCGCCGTCTTGCCGACGAATTGCGCCTCGTTAGCGAGTTCAAGGGCGGTAACATCTGCAAGATCGGCCCAGGAACCGGATTTCAACGGCACTGCCTGATCGAGAAACGCACGGCCCGCAGCGATCACCGCCGCGCCGCGAGCCGCATCGTAGCCCGGAACTTGCGCGGGCGCCGCGTCGAGCGCATCGGTGCCGTACCATGAATCGTAAAGGCTGCCCCATCGCGCATTCGCGGCATTGAGCAGGAAGCGCGCGTTGAGGACCGGGACGACCAACTGCGGCCCGGCCATCGTCGCGATCTCGGGGTCGACGCCGGTAGTAGTGATGGTGAAAGCCCCCGGCTCCGGCACCAGATAGCCGATCTCGCGCAGGAACACCTGGTATTCGGCCTGGTCGATGGGCTTGCCGGCGCGGGCCCGGTGCCATGCATCGATCTGCATCTGCAACGAATCGCGGGCACCCAACAGCGCGCCACCGCGCGGCGCATATACGCTCAGAAGCTGCGCAAAGCCCTGCCAGAAGGCGGCGGCGTCATGTCCGATCGGGGGCAGCACCTGCTCCTCGACGAACCTGGCCAGCTTCGCATCGACCTGAAGCCCGGAACGATCAACCCTGTCAGTCATACTTCCTCGCACTGGTTTGCGAACGCACACGCCGTGGATACGGCCTGTAGCGGTCACGTTTATTACCAAATTGCCCTGGGGAAGGATCGGAGAGAGCTATGGCCCAACCTCGCGCGATTGGCAACAGCGCCCAAGGTCCGGGTTCCATTGGTTATAATAGTGTCATGTGACGGCACACAGGGATTCCTCCGGATTTACAGAGGCCGTCGGTAACCCTTACATTCCAGCATTCGTTAAGCATCGAGTGCGGCGGGAACGCAGGGTTGGCACGAACGTTGCTGAGCAGTGGCCAGAACAAAGGGATGGAAATGCTCCGAAAGATCGGTCGCCTGTTTATCATCAAGACCAATTGGGAAGCGTATATGATAATCTACGCGCTGGCCCTCGGAGCGGTCGAGCGCGGCAGCGTGTATCTTACGCGGTTCCCGGGATTTGGCGGCAAGCTGCTGTTCCTGGCCTGCACCGGCGCGGTGTTCATGGCAGGCGCCAAGATTCTCGACTGCATCAAGTTCGAAAAGGCCGCCTTGCTTGCGCGGCGGGCCTCTGAAGTCCCTGCCCCGCCGATCATCGAGCGCGAGGCCGCCTGACCTCACGGCAGACGGCGGTGGCCAACGCGGCCCGGCGCCCGATTCGCCCCAGCCACAAAGCGCACATCAATGATGGAAGGTGGGGTGATTCTGTTGACAGGCTCACCCCGGGCCCCTGGAATCCCTTCTGTTACCCGGCGGGCCCAGCCGTGTTCTAACTTTGTAACTTCAGGGCGTTAGCCCCTAGAATTACGCTGCGAGAGCAAGTGCGTCGTTGTCGTTGGCACTTATGAGTTTTGAGCCTTGAACGGGTTACTCAGCCCGAATGAAAACTACGCTTTTCAACACACGTCGATCCTAGTTCGGCCCCGTCATCACCCCCGCGACAACGGGGTTGTTCCTTTCGGAACGGGTGATGGTGGAGCCGCCGGGTACCGCCCCCGGGTCCGCTGCATCTATTGTACGTAACAATTTATCATCATATCCGGCCTAAGCCGGCACTTGCCCATATAGGGCCTTGATCCTGAATGTGAAGTGACCGCGTGAAGGAGCGCAGCGTCGACCTGCGCCGGCGCCGCGCCGCGCCTGCGCTTACACCCTGTCCTTGCGCAGTTCCGCGAGGATTTCCTTGAGCGCATCGAGCTGCGGATCGGTTGGCGTGTCGGCTGCGGCGGTAGCTTCCGCTTCGGCCTGTTCCTTCTTCACCGATTCGACCATCTTGTTGATCGAGCGCACCAGCAGGAACAGAACCATCGCGATGATGAGGAAGTTCACGATCTGGGTGATGAACTCACCGTAACCGATCATGGCCACGCCTGCGGCCTTCAGCGCGGCATAATCGCCCACGTTGCCGGCATACCCTGCCGGCACTTCGCCCAGCTGGATGAAATAGTTCGAGAAGTCGATGTCACCGAACGCCCAGCCGATGACGGGCATGATGACGTTTTCCGTGAGTGAGCTTACGATCTTGCCGAAAGCCGCACCGATCATCACACCGACCGCGAGGTCGAGCACGCTGCCGCGTGAGATGAACTTCTTGAATTCGTCGAATATTGCCATTCGCTTGAGTCCCTGTTTCGGCGATGGGGAGGGGGAGGTGTGCATTTTGACACACTCCTGCCCGCCCCTCAAACGATTGTTAACCCTGTCGGTTTCCACGTACCATGATAGCCGCGCTTGATCCGTCATGGGGCATCGCTATCTATCGCTCGTGGAAGCCGCCGGCAGCGCCGACGGTTCAGTGGAGGAATAACGCCGATGTCGCTTTCCAACGCCGCCCGCCGCGGGCGCACCGTACTGGCACTTGCAGCGGCCCTGTCGCTTGCCGCCTGCGGTTTCAACTCGGTTCCGACCAAGCAGGAAGCGGCGAAGGCCAAGTGGGCCGACGTCGAGGCCGCTTTCCAGGAACGCGCCAACCTGGTCCCCAACCTCGCCGCCGTCGCCAAGGGCGCGGCCGAGCAGGAGAAGGGCATCCTCGTGGGCGTAACCGAAGCGCGCGCCAAGGCCACCTCGATCCAGGTGAGCGGCGACGATCTGGGCGACCCCGCCAAGATGGAGCAGTTCCAGCAGGCTCAGGCCCAACTGGGTGCCGGCATCGGCCGCTTGATCGCCAGCGTGGAGGCGTACCCGGACGTCAAGTCCAACGCCAACTACCAGATGCTCCAGAGCCAGCTTGAGGGCCAGGAAAACCGCATCCGCATCACCATCCGCGACTATAACGCGGCGGTGCAGGATTATAACACCGAAGTACGCACCTTCCCCTCGATGATCGGCGCACGCCTGCGCGGTGCCGATCCGCTGGTGCCGTACAAGTCGGTTACGCCCGGCGCCGAAAAGGCCCCGGAACTCCAGGGCAAGCTCTGATCCGGTGACGCGCTTCCGGGCCGCCCTGACGGCCGCATTGCTGGCCCTGTGCGCCCTGCTTGCAGGCGCGCCGGCGTTTGCGCAGGCTGCCGGCCCCCAGTTTCCCAAACTGACCGGGCGCGTCGTCGATGCGGCGAACGTGATCCCGGCGGCCGAGGAAGCGCAGCTGACGCAAAAGCTGGCGGCGCTGGAAACACAGTCCCGCCGCCAGTTGGTCGTGGTGACGCTGCCAAGCCTGGGCGGCTACGAGATTTCCGACTACGGCTACCAACTCGGCCGGCACTGGAAAATCGGCCAGAAGGGCGACAACAACGGCACGATCCTGATCGTCGCTCCCACCGAGCGCAAAGTGCGCATCGAGGTCGGTTACGGCCTTGAGCCGGTGCTGACCGACGGCATGAGCTTCCTCATCATCAACAACCAGATCCTGCCTCGCTTCAAGGCAGGCGACATGCCCGGCGGCATCGCGGCGGGCACCGACGCGATCATCAGGCAGCTCACCCTGCCCCCCGAAGAAGCACAGAAAATCGCCGCACAGGCCGACAAGCAGCGCGCCGATGCAGGCGATGATCTGTCGCCCGGTACGGTAATCTTCATACTTGTCGTCATCTTTTTCTTCGTCGTGCCGATCATGCGCGCGGCGACTGGCGGCGGTGGACGCAGGCGCAGCGGTTTCGGCGGCCCGATCGTCTGGCTTCCCGGCGGTCTCGGCGGCGGTTCCGGCAGTGGTTGGGGCGGAGGCGGCGGCAGCGACTGGGGCGGCGGAGGATTCGGCGGCGGTGGCGGCGATTTCGGCGGCGGCGGTTCGAGCGGGAGCTGGTAGATCATGGCACGTCCCCAATACCTGTCCGACGAGGACCACGAACGCATCCGCGCCGCTGTGGCCGAAGGCGAACTGCTCAGTTCCGGCGAGATCGTAACGATCCTCGCCGATCGTTCCGACGGCTACACAGACGTGGCGCTGGCCTGGTCGGCGCTAGTGGCGTTCCTGGCGCTCGGCGTGCTGGCCATCGCACCTGAATTCTACATGACCCTCTACGAGCGGCTAATCGCCGACTGGGGGCACGAATGGACGCCGCGCATGATCCTCTCGCTGGCGCTCGGCGTGGCCAGCCTCAAGTTCGCAGGCATGTTGCTGCTCCAGCTATGGCAGCCGCTCAAGTTCTGGATGATCCCTGCGCCGATCCGCACCATGCGCGTCCACGACCGGGCTCTGCGCGCCTTCCGCATCGGCACCGAACAGCGCACCACGGGGCGCACCGGCATTCTCATCTACATCTCGATGCGCGAACACCGCGCCGAGATCGTCGCCGACGAAGCGATCGCCGGGAAGGTAGAGCCAGGTGTCTGGGCCGAGGCGATGCATGCCCTGCTCGCCGAACTGCGCGAAGGCCGGACCGCCGATGCGATGATCGCGGCCATCGGCAAGGTCGCCCCCGTGCTTGCCACCCACGTCCCCCGCCAGCCGGGCGACGTCAACGAACTTCCCGACAGGCTGATTGAAGTATGACCTCGCAAATCCACGCGCCTTCTGGCCACCACGACGCAGACCTGCCCGTGGAAACGATGTGGGAAGGCCGCTTCATCACTGCCAGGCGTCAGGGCCGCTGGGAATACGTGAGCCGCGCACGCGGCATCCGCGCCGCAGTGATCCTGGCCGTCGACGCGGAAGACCACGTGATCCTCGTCGACCAGTTTCGCGTACCGCTGGGCAAGCGTTGCATCGAACTGCCCGCCGGCCTCGTCGGCGACGATGACAACAACGCCGACGAAGACGCTGCCATCGCCGCCGCCCGCGAACTGGAGGAAGAAACCGGCTACCACGCCGGGACAATGGAAAAGGTGGGCGAGTTCTTTTCCTCCCCCGGCATGGTCAGCGAAAGTTTCACCCTGTTCCGCGCGCACGGGCTGACGAGAGTGGCTGAAGGCGGCGGGGTGGAGGGCGAAGATATCGTGGTCCACCGTGTTCCCCTCGCCAGGATCGAGCAGGCGTTGAAGGACTGGCGCGCCGAGGGTTATGCCATCGACGTGAAGATTCTGACGCTGCTGGGGCCGAAGCTGCTCGGCTGACATGCGCACGCGCCCCGGCATCTGCCAGCGCAAGGCGCGTTATGCGAGTGAGGACGCCGCACTGGAAGTCGCCGCGAAGGCACCCTTCCCGCTACGCCCCTATCGCTGCGGGCTGTGCCGGCGATATCACCTGACCAGCCGCACCAAGGGCATGAAAGTACCCGCATTCGAGCGGGAACGACGGCAATCCGAAAGTTTCTCCCCATCGCCGCGCGACGGGGAGGAATTTAACCTTACAACGTCGTAAAGATCGCGCCGAAGTCCTTGCCGCCGTTTCCAGCTTCGACGAACTGTTCGTAGATTTTCGTCGCATGCTCGCCCAGCGGCACCGTGGCGCCGGCCGTGCCTGCACCCGCCATAGCCAGACGCAGATCCTTGAGCATCAGCGCCGAGGCGAAACCGCCCGCATAGTCGTTGTCCGCAGGGCTGGCCGCACCCACGCCCGGAGCCGGGGTGTAATCGTTCAGCGACCAGCAGTAGCCGGTCGACTTCGAGCTGATCTCATAGAACTTCTGCGGATCGAGGCCCGCTTTCTCAGCCAGCGCCAGTGCCTCGCAGGTGCCGATCATGTGGACCGCCAGCAGCATGTTGTTGCACATCTTGGCGACCTGTCCCGCGCCGATCTCACCGGCGTGGATGACCGCCTTGGCCATCGGATCGAGCACGGCCTTGGCCTTCTCGAAGGCGGCATCCTCGCCGCCGACCATGAAGGTGAGCGTGCCGCCATTGGCCGCCGCGATGCCGCCCGAAACCGGCGCGTCGACCATCTCGTAACCCGCTGCGACCGCCAGTTCGGCAACTTCGCGCGCGGTGGCAAGGTCAATCGTCGAGCAATCGAGGAACAGCGCGCCCGCCGGAGCCTTGCCGATCACGTCGGCGGTGTAGACCGCTTTCACGATGCCGCCGTTGGGCAGCATCGTGACAACCGCGTCCACGCCGGCGACGGCGTCGGGAACGGCGGTGAAGGTGGCGCAGCCGTTCTCGGCGGCCTTGGCCAGTGCGTCAGGCGAAAGGTCGAAGGCCTGAACCTCATGGCCTGCCTTGACGAGATTTGCGGCCATGCCGCCGCCCATGTTGCCAAGGCCGATGAATGCGATCTTCATGAGATTACTTTCCCTTCCACACGCCGGGGCGCTTTTCGACAAAGGCGGTCATGCCTTCGACCTTGTCCTCGGTGGCGGTCAGCACCTGGAACATGCGGCGTTCCAGCACGAGGCCGGTGTCCAGCGTGGTCTCGAAGGCGAGGTTGACCATTTCCTTGTTCATCATCGCGGCCAACGGCGGCATCCCGGCGATGGCGGTGGCCGACTTCAACGCAGTCTCCAGCAGCGACGCGAGCGGTACGACCTGGCTGACGAGGCCCGAACGCTCTGCTTCGGCGGCGTCCATCATCCGGCCGGTCAGGCACATGTCCATCGCCTTGGACTTGCCCACCGCGCGGGTCAGGCGCTGCGAGCCGCCCATGCCGGGAGCGACGCCCAGCTTGATTTCGGGCTGGCCGAACTTCGCGTTTTCAGACGCGATGATGAAATCCGCCATCATTGCCAGTTCGCAGCCGCCGCCCAACGCGAAGCCGTTGACGGCAGCGATCCAGGGCTTGCGGGTGGTCTTGACGAGCTGGCTGGTCCAGCCGGCGAAGAAATCGTCGGAATAGAACTGTGCGCTCGGCTTGTCGGCCATTTCCTTGATGTCGGCGCCGGCGGCAAAGGCCTTTTCGCCCGAGCCGGTGAGAACCGCGCAGCCCTGCGACTTGTCGGCCTCAAATGCGGCGAAGGCGGCAATCAGGTCGGTCAGAACCTGCGAGTTCAGCGCATTGAGCGCCTGCGGACGGTTCAAGGTGATGACGGTGACACCGCCCTGCTGCTCGACGAGGATCGTTTCGTATGTGCTCATAGCGGCTTCCATTCCTCTTCAAGGGCAAGGGGCGCGAAGATCGCGTCCAGCATCTCTTCGGTCACGCCCTCGGGGGTGGCCGGGTTCCATTGGGGGTTCTGGTCCTTATCGACGATCACCGCGCGCACGCCTTCGGCAAAGTCGGGGAGCACAAGGACGCGGCCGCCAAGGCGGTATTCCATCGTCATGTTCTGCGCGAAGGTCTCAAGCCCCAGCGAAGTTTCGAGCTGGCGCAGCGAAACCTTGCAGGCCTGCGGGCTCTTGCTGCGCAGGGTGGTGAGTTCCTTTGCCGCCCACTCGCCCCCGTCTTCGCTGGCATCGCTTTCGAGCGAGGCCAGAACCTGCTCCAGCGTATCGAAGGCGAAATGCTTGCGGATGTCGCCGGCATGGGCGGCGATTTTCGGCTCAGGCGGGGTGACCGCCAGCGACGCGAGAACGGCGGCGATGTCTTCACCGGCGGCGATACGCGCCTTGGCTTCGGGCAGTGCCTCGGCGGGAAGGTAGTGGGTGGCCAGGCCTGCCCAGAGGCATTCCGCCCCGTCGAGCCGCGCGCCGGTGAGCGCCATGAACTGGCCCACACGCCCGTCCAGGCGCGACAGATACCAGCCGCCGCCCACGTCCGGGAACAGGCCGATGCCGGTTTCGGGCATGGCGAAGCGGGTGTTCTCGGTAGCGACGCGGAACTGCGCGGGCTGCGATATGCCGACGCCCCCGCCCATCGTGATCCCGTCCATGAACGCGACCACGGGCTTGGCGTAAGTGAACAGCTGGTGGTTGAGCTGATACTCGTCGAAGAAGAAGCGGCGGCCCGCTTCTCCCCCGTCAGTGAGTGCCGACTGGCGCAGCAGGTTGATGTCGCCGCCAGAGCAGAAGCCGCGCCCTTCGGCGTGTTCGATTGTCACGGCCTTGACGGCGGGATCGTTCTCCCACTCGGTCAGCGCCGCGCTCATCGCGGTGCACATGCCCTGTGTAAGCGCATGGATGGCCTTGGGCCGGTTCAGCGCGATCACGCCGAGGGCGCCTTCGCGCCGGGTCAGCAATTCGTCGGTCATGAAGCCCCCTAATTTTACTTGAGCAGGTCGCGGCCGATAATCATGCGCATGACCTCGTTGGTTCCTTCGAGGATGCGGTGGACGCGCAGGTCGCGCCAGAAGCGCTCGATCGGATAGTCCTTGAGGTAGCCGTAGCCGCCGAAGATCTGCAGCGCGCGGTCCACCACCGAGGAGCCGGTATCGCTGGCGAGCAGCTTGGCCATGGCGGCAAAGCGCGTCTTGTCCGCCGACCCGGCGGTGACTTTCGCGGCGGCCATGTAGAGCAGCGCGCGGGCGGCTTCCAGTTCGGTTGCCATTTCGGCGAGGCGGAACTGTGTGTTCTGGAACTCGGCGATGGGCTGGTCGAACTGCTTGCGATCCTTGGAATACTGGATCGCCTCGTCGAGGCAGCGCTGTGCGCCGCCCAGAGAGCAGGCGCCGATGTTGATGCGCCCGCCGTCCAGCCCGGCCATCGCGAACTTGAAGCCGTCCCCCTCGGCGCCGACGCGGTTTTCTGCCGGCACGCGGCAATCCTCGAACACGACCTGAGCGGTGGGCGAGGAGTTCCAGCCCAGCTTCTTCTCGGGCGCGCCGAAGCTCATGCCCGGCGTGCCCTTGTCGACCACGAAGCAGGAAATCCCGCGCGACTTGTGATCGCCGGTACGGGCCATGACCACGTAAACGTCGTTGACGCCGCCGCCCGAGATGAACTGCTTGGTGCCGTTCAGGACGTAGTGATCGCCGTCCAGCCGCGCCGAAGTTTTCAGCGCCGCCGCGTCCGATCCCGAACCCGGTTCGGTGAGGGCGTAGGAGGCGATCTTCTCCATCGTCACCAGTTCGGGGAGGTAGCGGTCCTTGAGCTGCTGGTCGCCGAACGTGTCGATCATCCAGGCGCCCATGTTGTGGATCGAGATATAGGCGCTGGTGGCCGGGCAGCCGTAGGCCATCGCTTCCATGATGAGCGCCGCGTCGAGCCGGCCCAGGCCGATGCCGCCGCCTTCCTCGGACACATAGATGCCGCCGAAGCCCAGTTCGCCGGCAGCCTTCCACACATCGACCGGATAGTGGTGCTTCTCGTCCCACTCGGCCGCGAAGGGCGTGATGCGGTCGGCGGTGAACTTTTGCGCGGTCTCCTGGATCGCGATCTGGTCCTCGGTCAGCCCAAATTGTTCGGTCATCTCTGCCCCTGTGTGTGTACCTGCCGTGACCTCGTCACGTGCAGCGGGTGTATTTCAGCGGCCCGGGCATGGCGTCCTTGCCGTAGTCGCGGCGGATCAGCGTCTTGCCATCGTCCTGCGCATCGAGGACGACGTCCTGGTTCCAGCTTTGCCCTTCGCCGGTGTAGGCGAACGTGGCCCGGATGCGGCTTTCGCCCGCCTCCTTGATGGTGCCCAGCTTAGCCACCGATTCGTAGAACTTGAGCTGGTCCGCCGACACTTCCAGCAACCCCTTGGCATCGCCCTTGGTGCTGGTGCAGTCCGCCGGGACCAGGCCCCAGCGGCCTCGCGCGGCCTGCGGGATTTCGTCCACCGAGGCGGTGCTGGCCGCAGGTTCAGCGGCTTCGCTGGGAGAGACCGGCTCTTCCTGGAACACTTCCTCCGTCTGCGCCGCGGCCGGTTGCGAAGCAGGCGCCGCCGGCTCCTTCGAGCAGGCCGCCAAGGCCAGCGCGGCGGTTACAGCGACAAGAGGAAGTGTGCGGTTCATCGGTCGTCTCCATTTCACGGTAGCCGGATAAAGGCCGAAGAAACGCTCCGACCCCATATCCGGTTGCCGTGAAAAGATCAGCCGACCAGCTCGATGATGTCCTTGCCGAACAGTTCGGCGTCCGACGGGATCACCTTGTTCTGCGCGAGAGGCTTGGACACCCAGGTCTCGTTGATGAGGTCGCGCCAGGTGACGTTGTTGTTGGTGCCGTTGCCGCCCCACGAACCGCAGCCCAGCGAGAAGGTCTGGCGCATGCCGTTCCACAGGTTGCCCGAGTTCGAGGCAGATTGCGGCTGGTTCACCATAACGCGGCTGGTCTTGGTGCCTTCGGCCAGCTTCATGATGTTTGCATCGCTGGTCGAGTAGATACCGCAGGAGTGGCCCTGCCCCTGATAGCCCTGGATCGCGTTGGTCAGGCGGATCGCGTCTTCGATATCCTTGGCACGGTATAGCGCCATGGTGACGGTCATCTTCTCGCCCGAGAACTTGTAGTCCGCGCCGTAACCGGTTTCCGGCACGATGAAGAACGCGGTGTTTTCGGGGATTTCAAAGCCGGCATAATCGGCGATGAACTGCGCCGACTGGGCGACGACCTTGGCGTTGATATGCTCGCCGTCTTCCCAGATCGCGTTCTGCAGCTTGGTCTTGTTCTCACCCTCGATCACGAAGCCGCCCTTGCCCTTGAGCTTTTCGAGCATGGCATCGTAGATCGCGTCGAGCAGGACGACCGAGTTGTCCGACGAGCAGGACGCTGCGTAGTCGAGCGTCTTGGAAAGCAGGATCTTGGTGGCGGCATCGTCGAGGTCGGCGGTGTCGTCGACGGTGATGACCGCGTTACCCACGCCCACGCCCAGCGCCGGAGTGCCCGACGAATAGGCCGCCTTCACCATCGGCGTGCCGCCGGTGGCGAGAATGCGGTCGCACTGCTTCATCACTTCGTTGGTCTTTTCGACCGAGGGAACCTCGATCGGGATCACGAGGTCGGCAGGCGCGCCCATCTTGACCAGCGCGTCGCGCATCAGGTTGCAGATCTTGGCGTTGATCAGCTTGGCGCGCGGGTGCGGGCAAACGATGATCGAGTTGCGGCCCTTGACCGCGCTGATCGCCTTGATGACCGGGGTCGCTTCAGGGTTGGTCGAGGGCGAGAGCGCGCCGATCACGCCCACCGGCTTGGCCAGCTTGACGATGTTGCGGGCCGCGTCTTCCTCAATGATGCCCACCGACTTGTCGTCGATGATGTCGTAAAGGGTGGCGCGGGTCTTGACCGAGATCTTCTTGAACTTGCCCTCGTAGTTGCCGAGCTGGGTTTCCTCGACGGTTTCGCGGGCGATTTCCTCGTCCATGCCGGGCTTGCAGACGGCGTAGACCATGCCGCGGATCCAGGTATCGACCTGTTCCTGCGTGGCATTTTCGATCTGCGCCTGCGCCGCGCGCGAGCGCGCGACGATTGCAGCGACTTCGGCGGCGACGGGAGTTTCGGCGATGAGTTCAGCAGTGGCCATTGTGCATCTTCCCTTAATTGCGCGCAGGTGTCCGGCCAGGCCGACCCCGCTGTAAGCAGGCATCCGGGTGGCCGTTCGCATATCGCGTTAGGCCATCCGCCACAGCTTCGTCCCCTGCACCTTTGGGGAGGCAGAGGCAAGTTTTTTAAGCGCGCGGTTAAACTTCCGATGTTGCAAAAACGTCAACTCGAACAGCCTCCGATGCAACGCCTGTGGCATGGTTTATCTCAGCGATTGGCCGCAATGACCGCGCGCCGACCATTCTTCATGAATACCCGTGCCCTCTTGCCGGGCACAGGGCTAACGGGCACTAGTGGCTGGCGATATCGCGATGGCGGGTCTGTTTGGACATGCCGACCGGGCTCGACATTGCGAAACAGGAAAAGGTGTAAGCGCGTGAGTGTGACGACGATCGATCCGGCAGAATTCCGCAAGGTTCTGGGCAGCTACCCCACCGGCGTCTGCGTCATCACCGCGCTGGACGAAGGCAAGCCCGCCGGCATGGTCGTGGGCAGCTTCACTTCGGTTTCGCTCGACCCGCCGCTGGTCGGTTTCTTCCCCGACAAGTCCTCCACTTCGTGGCCGCTGATCGAGAAGGCCGGGCGCTTCTGCGTCAACGTCATGAGCAGCGACCAGCAGCACGTCTGCCGCTCCGTCTCCGCCAAGGGCGAGGCGAAGTTCGTCGGCGTGGAATACGTGATCTCGGACCACGACCTGCCGGTCATCAAGGACTCTATCGCGGCGATCGAGTGCAAGATGTACTCGGTCACGGAAGCAGGCGATCACTGGTTCGTGCTGGGCGAAGTGCTGCGCATGGAAACCGTGCGCGAAGACGACCCGATGCTGTTCCACCGCGGCCGCTACGGCAGCTTCGCGGAGCAGATGTAAGCGTTCATCGCCAAGGCGGTTTGACTCTCCCGGCCCGAATACTGTTCACATGTTCAGCATTTTAATCCGGGAGAGATAATCGCATGACACGTTCGCTAGACGGCAAGGTTGCCGTAATCACCGGCGCGGGCTCTGGCATCGGCCGCGGCATCGCCCTGCGGCTGGCCGAGGACAAGGCCGCCATCGCCGTCTGGGATCTTAACCCCGAAGGCGCGACCGAAACCGTGAAGCTGATCGAGGCGGCCGGCGGCAAGGCGCTGTCCATCGTCGCCGATTGTTCCGACAAGGCCGCGATCAAGGCTGCTGCGGACGAAACCCGTGCGAAACTGGGGCCGATCACGATTCTGGTGAACAACGCCGGCATCGCCCCATTCACGCCCTTCATGGATGTCCCGGAAGACGAGTTCGACAAGGTCATCCGCGTCAACCTTAAGGGGCCGTGGCTGGTCACCCGCGAGATCGTGCCCGACATGCTTGCCGCGCAGTGGGGCCGCATCATCAACATCACGTCGTCCTCGACTCAGTCGGGCTCTTTTGCGCAGAGCCATTATGTCGCCTCCAAGGGCGGCCTGCTGGGCCTGACCAAGGCGCTGGCGCTGGAACTGGGCAAGACCGGCATCACCGCCAACATGATCCCTCCCGGCTCGATCGACACCCCGATGCTGCGCGGTGCGCCCATCGACGCAGAGGCCTACGGCGCTTCGCTCCCGGTCGGCCGGCTGGGCCAGGTCGCCGATATCGCGGCGGCGGCGGCGTTCCTCGCCTCCGAGGAAGCCAGCTACATGACCGGTCAGACGATCAGCACCAACGGCGGCCGCTACATGGGCTCCGCCTGAACATCACGCCGTCCCGGGTCACGTCCGGGACGGCGCTTTCACTCACCCGGAACCGGCGCTAGCCTGCCCGGATGGATTTCGAACCTTTCACTTTCGAACTTGGCAGCGCCGCACTTTCCGGCGCCGCGCGAAAGGGAGCCGGCACGCCGCTGGTTCTTGTCCACGGCTTCGGCGGGTCCCGGCAGGACTGGCAGCCGCTGATCGCCGCCCTTCCTGCGGACCGCCCCCTGATCGCCTACGACCTGCGCGGCTTCGGGGCGTCGCAGGGAGAACCCGGCACGCCCTTCTCCCACGCTGACGACCTGCTCGCCCTGCTCGGCGCGCTGGAAATTCCGCAGGCTGACTTGTGCGGCATGTCGCTGGGCGGGGCCAGTGTGCTCAATTTCGCGCTCGATAGCCCCGAGCGGGTGCGACGGATGGTGCTCGTCAGCCCGCTGATGGTCGGCTGGTCATGGACGAGCGACTGGATCGAGCGCTGGAAGACGATCGGCCGCGCTGCCCGCGCCGGTGACATCGCCCTGGCCCGCGACTTGTGGTGGCGCCATCCACTGTTCGATACCTTGCGCGAAACCTCTGCAGGCCGCACCATGCAAACGTCGATCGCAGCCTATCACGGCCGCCAATGGGTGCAGGACGACCAGCGCCCCGCCCTCCCGGACATCGACCGCCTTTCGAAATTGTCGATCCCGGCGCTGCTCCTCACCGGCGAACGCGACACCGAGGATTTCCGCCTCATCGCGCAAGTGATCTCGGCCATGGGCCAGCAGGTTACCTGCATCGACCACGCCGGCGCAGGCCATATGCTCAATCTCGAAATCCCGGAAGTGATCGCCGGAGAAATCGAGAGTTTCCTTTCAGCCTGAAAGTCCATTCGGGCATCGGAAATGGCCCATGTCGCCAGCCGACCGACGATGTAATACCCGAACGTCGCTGCGATGAGTCCGTCGGCGATATTGACGCAGGCCGCGCGGCACCGGACTGATCTCCCTGAGAACCGGGAGAGCGACACATGAACCCACCGCGGCCAAGGCCCAGACTGGACCAGGAAAATACCGCCTTCTGGACCGGCGGCGCACAAGGGCACCTCAACATCGTGAAGTGCGGCGACTGCGGCCAATATACCCACCCGCCGCGCCTCATCTGCCGCCATTGCCAGTCGGAGAACATTGCTCCTGATGCAGTCGCAGGCACCGGCGTGATCGACACGTTCACGATCAACCACCAGCCTTGGGCAAAGGGGCTGGAAGTGCCCTTCGTCATTGCCCGCGTGGCGCTCGACGGCGTGGCGGGGGTCTATCTCACCACCAACATCGTCAACTGCCCGGTCGATGCCGTGGCGTTCGGCGACGCGGTGAAAGTCGTGTTCGAGGAACAGGACGGCGTGTTCTACCCTCTGTTCGAGAAGGTCGCCTGATGGCCAGCAAGGAAGCCTACATCACCGGCGTCGGCCAGTCCGAAGTCGGCGTGCGCCTGCCGCGCCATCCGCTGCTGCTGACCCTGGATGCCGCGAAAGAAGCCATCGCCGAGGCCGGCCTTACCTTCGACCAGATCGACGGCGTCTTCTCGTTCCCCGGCAAGAGCCACGGCTATCTCGCCTTCTCGCCGGTGGGCACGGACGAGATCATCGAGGCTCTGGGCATCAAGTCCAAGTGGCAGATGGGCGGTCTGGAGCAACCCGCACAGCTTTCCGCCATCGGCATGGCCGCATGGGCGGTGAAGCAAGGCATCTGCCGCCATGTCCTGTGCTTCCGCACCGTTTACGAAGCTGGCGGCATGGCCGATCCGGCGCAGTACATGCCTGCCCGTTCGGAGACTGTCTCAGGCGCCTCGCAGTGGACCAGTCCGTTCTGGGCTACTTCTGCGGCCTGTTGGACCGCGCAGTACGCCGCACGCCATGTCCACAAGTATGGGCTTACCCGCCAGCAACTGGGACAGATCGCCGTCAACGGTTCGAAGAACGCGATGCTCAACCCCCGCGCCCGGGCGATCACCAAGGAGGAACTGACCCTAGACAAGTACATGGACGCGCGGATGATCTCCACGCCCCTGTGCCTCTACGACTGCGACCGTTTTTCCGATGCCTCCACCGTGATCATCGTCTCGGCCGGCGACGCGCTGGACGAAATCAAGTGCGAGCCGATCCGCATCGCCGCAATGTCCGGCTCGGTCGATCGCTATTCGTGGGACCAGGTCGAATGGCCCGCCGCCTACGATGCCGGCCGCGACCTCTGGACACGCACCGACTATACCCCCGCCGATGTCGATACCGCGCAGTTCTACGACGGCTTCGCATTCCTGCCGATTACCTGGCTGGAAGGGCTTGGCTTCTGCGAGAAAGGCGAAGGCGGCCAGTTTATCGAAGGCGGCACGCGGATCGCGCGTGACGGGCAGCTTCCGCTCAATACGGCGGGCGGACAGCTCGGCGCAGGGCGCCTCCACGGCTTCGGCTTTGCGCACGAGGCAGTGACGCAGCTTCGTGGACAGGCCGGTGAGCGGCAGATTGCGGGCGATCCCCGAGTTGCGGTGGCGACATCGGGCGGCGGTCCGCTGGCAGCCGCGCTGCTACTTACGAAGGACTAAAGTTCGGCCGGCTCCGGCCTCGCGGGCTCTCCTCCCGCGGGGCCGGGGATGTTGGATCACGCCGCCGTGGATGGCAGCGCCGCCGCCTTTCGCTTGCGCGGAGGCTTGGCGCGCTTGAGCCCGATGAGCGGGCGAAGCGGCCCGATCTCGCGGCCTAGGAGGTAGAACAGCCACGATCCTCCGGCGACCAAAATGCACAGCGTCAGAAACTCCGGGAGCGCCGTTAGTCCTTTGTCGCGCAGCCAGTAGCCTGCCAGCACCATGACCGTCTGGTGGGCGATGAAGACCGGGAATACCGCCTCGGCCAGCGTACCGCGCCAGCGCGCGTCGCGGTTCCAGAAGCGGTCGGCGATCCCGAACAGCGCGATCACCGTACCCCAGCACTGGACCGCCTTGGCAAAGTCCAATGGTTCCATCCAGGCGCGCGGGGTGCGCACATTGCCGGGAAAATGCCAGGCCTCCACCACGACGAAGGCATAGCCCGCCAGGCCGACCAGAAGCGCAGGCTTCCATTGCCGCGCAATCGCCTGCCGCAGGCTTTCCGAGCCGCGCAGGAGGAAGCCGAACAGGAACATGCCGCCATAGTGGAGATGCGCGACTACATCGGTGAAGACATTGTGCGTATCGGTCCACTCCGCCCCGACCGAGCGGACCGCGTAAATCGCCAGACACCCGGCCGGCAGCAACCAAGGTCCCGCCAACACCTTCAGGGCGCCGCGCCGCAGACCCGCGAGCCAGCGGTCCGGCAACAGCATCATCGCGAAGCACAGCACCACCGTATAGGCCAGCAGGTATATCACGAACCACAAGTGCATGACCGCCGGCAGATTCTCGTAGATGACCTTACGAAAGCTGAAGGCGTCATGGAACAGGAAGTAACCGTAGCCGTGGGTGTAGCCAGTGTTGAGCAGCCCCATATAGGGCTGCGGAGGCACGATCACGGTGAGGCCGAACAGCAGTGGCAGGCCCAGTCGCAACAGGCGGCTTTTCAGGAACGATCCGGTGTCCCTGTCGCGTGAAAGCAGCGCCGCGCTGGCATAGCCGGAGATTGCGAACAGCAGCGCAAGGCGCCATGCGCTGAGCGCCAACAGCGGGATTTCCGCCCACTGGACGACCCCGCGCGTCGGTGTCTGGTAGCCCCAGGGCGTGAACGAGAAGCCGACATGGTAGAAAATCAGCATCACGAAAGCGCCGACACGAAGCCAGTCCATTCCATAGTGGCGTTGGGTTGGCGGGGCTTGCATCTCTTTCCATGACGATGGGCCACCCGGCAGGATAGCCAGGGGCTCTTTCGCCGGCTCAATAGGCGGCTTGTCACTGCTCTGCAATCACGCGGTTGTAACAGAGCGTAACGCGCTTCCGCCCCGTTTCGGATCATTCCGGGGTTGGTGACACGGTCCGCGTCGCCGAAGATCGGCGCATGACCATCACCAACGCGCGCGCCGATACCGACGACATCGCCAGCGTTTCAGGCCTGCGCACAAGGAACTTAGCAGGCCCGGCGGATGATGATGCCCGGGCATGCGAAGAGCCGCGCGTCAGGTCCCCCTCTGCGATCGAGCGGGCGGCCATCGCTCTCGAAACCCAGCTGCGTGCGGGACCACTTGCCCCGGCGCTGCGACGAAATCCTCTACTCGCGTTGATCCACGAAGGCCTTGACCGCGATATTCTCGCCGAAGTTCACGCCGGGTTGAGCTACGCGCTGGCGGACAGCGAATTGGCTCTGGTTCTGCAGGTCATACCCGCCGATGCCGCTGCGCCGCGCCTGCGCGCGTTCCTGAAGCGCTATCGCCCGGCAGGAATCGTGCTGCTGCCCTCGCTCGCCGACCGTGACGATCTGGCGGCCTTGTGCAGCGCCGAGCAAGCGGCCTGCATCGGCATCGGCCCCCGCAAAGGCAACCTGGCGGCGGCCCGGCAAGAACTCTTCTGCGACGAGCGCGGTGCTGCCGTCCGGATGACCGTCTGGCTGATAGAGCAAGGGCATAGTCGGATCGGCTTCGTCGCCGGACCAGAAAGTCTGCTGAGCGCGCGGGAGCGCGAACTGGGCTATCTCGACGCGATGGCTGACAAGGGGCTGGACCGTGGACCGGCGCTGATTGTGGCGGGTGACAATTCGTTCGCATCGGGGATCGAAGCCGGGCGGCTCCTGCTCGAAATCAGCCCGCGCCCGAGCGCCATCCTCGCCTCGAACGACGAGATGGCCCTGGGTGTCCTCCATGCTGCGGCGCAGATGGGGGTAACAGTCCCCGCAGACCTCTCGGTTGCCGGCTTCGACGACACGGCGTTGGCAAGGCGCGCCCTGCCGCCGCTGACGACGATGCGCATCCCCTGGAGCAACATGGGACGGCAAGCTGCGCGGACTATCGCGCAGGGCGGACATTCGGCGCCCGACATGCATTTCGAAACGGAACTGGTGGTGCGCGGCAGCGTCGCCTCGCTTAGCTGAACACGGTCTCCCACCCCTCGGTCCAGTCGGGATAGGGAATGCAGGCCAAGCAGGCCTCGCAGCGGGCGGTCGTCTCTCCAACGGACCGCTTCACCCCCCAAATCGCGGCAATCGCACCGATATGGTCGATACCTTGGATCATAACCGCCGCCGTATTTCCCGTTTTGCAGGAGCTTTCGTAAAGCGGCGCGCAGGCCATCGCGACGGCCGATACTTGACCGCACAAGATCATCCGCTGGCAACAAACGGTCCGATATCATTAGCAAACCGTTTACCTTAAGCTCGTAATTGACTGTAAATTCATCGGATTGGCGATGAGTCCAGTGAAGGGGCAATCGTGTACCTGCAGGCCGACCGGCATCGAAGGGGCATCCAGCCGCTCACTGACGGCCGTCTTGTCGCGCAGGCGGCAGCGCTTGTCGGCATGAGCGCCTGGTGCTTCGATCTCGACAAACAAGGTCTGGAATGGACCGATGGCGTTTTCGACATTTTCGGTATTCCCCGCGATGTCTATGTCGAACGGGGTGATACCGTCTCGCTCTACTGCGAGGGATCGCGCGAAACGATGGAGCGGCTACGTGCCCAGGCCATTCGGGACCGTTCGAGCTTTTCGATGGAAGCCGAAATCCGCCAGCCGGGCGGCGATCTGCGCTGGATTCGACTGACCGCCGCCACTCACGTCGAGAACGGCCGTGCAGTGATGCTTTACGGCATGAAGCAGGACATCACGCAGGAGCGCCAGCAATGGCAGCAACTGCGCCGCATGGCCGAGAACGACGCCTTGACCGGACTTGGCAACCGCGCCCGTTTCCACGCCGAATTCCTGGATTTGCCGGCCGGGTCCGAGGCACTGGCGAGGATCGGTGCTCTGGCGATCTTCGACCTCAACAATTTCAAGGAAATCAACGATCGCTGGGGCCATGCTGCCGGCGACGCCTGCATCGCGCGTTTCGGCCAGCGCCTTGCTTCTGCCTTTCCGCAAGCCCGCCTGGTCGCACGTATCGGCGGCGACGAATTCGCGATGCTGCTGCCCGAAACCCTGCCTGCCTTTTCCGCAGAGAGCGCACTGCGCCGCCGGATGAGCACCCTGATCCGCAGCGTCGACTGGCACGGCACATCGATCCCGGTCGGCGTCAGCGTGGGCCTTGCCTTTACCGGCGGCGAGGGTCGGCGCACGCCCGAGGAAATCTTCGCAGCCGCAGACCTTGCGCTTTACTCTGCAAAGAAAAGCGGCACCAGCATCCTGCGCGTCGCGGCGTAACCGTCAGGCCTGTTCGGGCTCCACCCAGGCCGTGCGGGTAACGCGCGGGCTGAGGTATTTCGTCGCCGTCCAGCCGCCGTCCACCACGATCGACTGGCCGTTGATCATTTCGCTTCCCGGCAGGCACAGGAAAGCGATGACCGATGCCACGTCCTCCGGCTGAGCGAGGCGCGGATAGGGTGTCGTCTCGACGTTGGCGCGCTTGAAGCCTTCGTCCTCGAAGCGGTGGCGCACCATGTCGGTCATCGTCACGCCCGGCGCCACGCAGTTGGAGCGGATGCCGCGCGGGCCATATTCGCAAGCCATATGCTCAGTCATCGATTTGAGCCCGCCCTTCGCCGCGGAATAGGCCCCGCCGCGCCGCCCGCCGATATGGGCGAAAGTGCTCGTCACGTTGACCACGCTGGCGCCCTCGCCAAGGTGGGGGATCACATCGCGGCACAGGCGGAACGGGGCGACCAGCATGATGTCGAGGAAATCGTCGAGCGTCTCGTCGTCCGTCTCGTCCAGCGGCTTGGGGCTGCCCACGCCGGCGTTGTTTACCAGTGCATCGATCCGCCCGAAGCGCGCCATTGCTTGCTCCACGATCGACTTCGGCGCCGCCGGGTCGGTCAGGTCGGCACTGATCGCCAGGACGTGATCGGGGTTGCCGATCGCGGCTTCCAGCGTCGCCAGCTTGTCCTTCGAACGGCCCACGCCGACAATGGCAAAGCCTTGCCCGTGCAGGATCTTCGCGGTTTCGAGGCCGATGCCGCTGCCTGCACCCGTGATGATCGCTACCTTCACCCTGCCTGTCCTCCGCCGGAAATTACCGTTTCTTCCGCCGTGTTAGCCGCCGCGTTCGCCAGCGTCGAACCGCCCCGGCGGTATTGCCCTGCCCCGCCTTTGCCGCCGCCGCCGCGCTGGTTAGGCAGGGGCTTCACCGGAACAGCGACAGACATCATGGCCACCAGCAAAGCAGCCCTTTCAGGCATCCGCGTCATCGACATGAGCCGCGTTTTCGCGGCCCCCGTGGGCGCCCAGATCCTTGGCGACCTGGGCGCCGACGTCATCAAGATCGAGCGCCCCGGCGTGGGCGACGACGGGCGCGGCTATGGCTTCTCATGGGTGCCCGGCAAGGATGGGATCGAGACGCGCCATTCCAGCTTCTTTACCGTATCCAACCGCAACAAACGCTCGGTCACGCTCAACCATTCCAAGCCCGAGGGGCAGGCGATCCTGCGGGAACTGGTGAGGACCGCGGACGTCCTGATCGAGAATTACAAAGTGGGTGATCTCAAACGCTTCGGCCTCGATTATGAGAGCCTGCGAGAGATCAATCCCGGCCTCATCTACTGCTCCGTCACCGGATTCGGGCAGACCGGGCCAATGGCCGCCCTGCCCGGCTACGACGGGCTGTTCCAGGCGACCGGGGGCATGATGGCCGTCACCGGCATCCCCGAAGGCCAGCCCGGCGGCGGCCCGCTCAAAACCGGGCCCAGCCTTGTCGACTTCGTGACCGGCCACAACACCGCGCTCGCGATCATGGGCGCCTTGATGTACCGGAACCGCACCGGCGAGGGGCAGTTCATCGACATCGCCCTGCTCGACAGTTCGGTGGCGATGGTCAGCCACATCATGCAGGACTACCTCATCAGCGGCAGCGCTCCGCCGCGCCTGGGCAATGGCGGCAACGGCGGCGGCCCGGCCGATCTGATATACTGCGCCGACGGCATCATCTACCTCACCGCCGGCACCGACGAACACTGGCGCCGCCTGACCGTGCTGATGGAGCAGCCCGAGCTGAACGAAGACCCGCGCTTCGACAGCAACCTGAAACGCGGCAAGACCAATCGCGCCGAACTGATGGACATCATCAACTCCTGGAGCCGCCGCTTCCCCACCCTGGAAGTGCAGGCGATGCTGGACGGAGCGGGCATCCCGGCGGCGCGCTACAACGAACTGGCGGATGTATGGGAAGACCCGCAGGTCCAGCACCGGGGCCTTCGGGCCGCCACCCCCCATGCCTATGCCGAAAGCGGCACGGTGGACCTCATCGCCAGCCCGCTCGCGCAGATGTCGCAAAGCCCCGCCACGATCCGCATGGCCCCGCCGATGCTGGGCGAGCATACCGCCGAGATCCTTGGCGAACTGGGCTACGACGCAGCGCGGATCGATGCGCTTCGGGAGGCAAAGATTATTTGAAGGCCGACGGGCCACGGTGAACGGCGGGCCTGGGAGAAGGGGTTTAGTTGATGAAAGTCATGCGCGTGGATACGTTCATTGAACGGTTTAGCGGGCGTGTTTTCGACGATGTGAAAGAACCTGCGCGAATGTAGCAGCGCGCAGGCGTGTAGGAAAATGACGACAGGCAGATTGCCTGCGCTCGCCGCATCAGGCGCAAGGCTGGGTACTACCTCGCAGGCCGCTCGGCCGCTGGCTTCCTGTGCCCGGCGATGCACGACATCACGCTCAGCGCCAGCAGCACGAATGCGCCCGCCTCCAACACGGTGGGCAGCCGCTGCTCCCACGCAAAGCCGTAGACCAGCGCGAACAGGGTCTCGAACAGGATCATCTGCCCTACCATGGTCAGCGGCAGCAGCCGGCTCATCCGGTTCCACAGCGCATTGCCGCCCATCGAGGCCAGCACTGCCGAGCCGAGAGAGACACCTGCGAACGTCGCCCATTCCCGCGCGCCGTTCGCCGCCGTCGGCATCAAAAGCAGGACCGGCAGCAACAGCAGGTTCTGCGCGCCGGTGACCACCCCGGTCAGCAGGTTCCAGTCGTGGACCGACACGTCGCCCAGACGGCCCAGGCAGCGGCTGTTGCCCACCGCATAGCCGGTCCAGGAGATCAACGCACCGATGGCGCAGGCAAGGCCGGCAAGCTGCGCCGTCACCGACCCCGAGGCCGGCGCCGCGATCGCCTGCCAGCCGATGCACACCGCCCCGGCAATGCAGAGCGCCAGCGACGGTGCGAGCCGCCCCAGCGGCACCGCGTCATGATCCCGGCTGCCGATAATCGTCACCGCAACGGGCAGAAATCCGATCACCAGCGACGTCATCGCAATGCCGCCGATCTGCACCGCGCTCGCCAGCAGAATATAATAGACCGTGTTGCCGGCCAGCGAGAGCCACATCAACGACAGCCATTCGCGCCGCCCGATCCGGGGCACAAGCCTGCGCCAGCGCGGTGCCAGCAAGGCCGCCGCAATCAGTCCGTATGACAGATAGCGCCCGACCGTCAGTTGCAGCGGACTGAAGGTATGTGCCAGTTCCGGCGCCAGGAACACCAGCCCCCACAGCGCCCCCGCCCCCACCCCGCAGGCGACGCCGGCCGCCGTGCCGTTACCTTTGGATCTGCCATTCAGGACGGGGCTATTCGGCGCGGGCGTCATCGGTTCATGCTCGTAATCGGGTTCGCTGCGGGTACTATCATCATCGGCGCAAGCAATGTGCTCTTGATTTGCCGCCTCGATGCAACAAAAACCCGGCAATGGCCAAAGCACCTGCCTCGCCCGCCCGCGTTCCCGATGCTTTCGACAAGGAGAAGCGCAAAGCCGAAGAAAATAAGCTTAAAGCCGAGAAAAAGTAGTTCTCACAAACTGTTAAACGACAGTTTTCTACCAATTTGGGCCATTACGGCATACCGAACCCATTTCCGAAAGCGGACTAGCAGGTTCCGCCCCTAACCAGACATTAAGTAGCGTATGACAGAAGGTCGCCTCAAAGGACGATTGAGAGACTTCGGCTCAGATGCTTGAACGGCAAAGTTGCGGTAATACCAGCCCAACGCACTGGCAACACGTTGGCGGGAGATCGTTCGAACGGAACCGCTGGCTGCTGGCTTTTTTCATCCTGCTCCTACCAGCTTGGTTATTTTTCTTCCCGATCGGCTTATTGTGCGTCGGCCTAAGCACGGTAGGTTTCTGGACTGGTGATTTAGCCGTAGGCTTCGGAGTGTCTATCTTTGGACTAATCTCGCTGGGGCTTTCCTACACTGGGTTCTGGCAGACACGGTATTATTGGAAATGCAGAAAGTCTCCTCTTGCGGTCATCACGACAGACGGCATCTACCTACCTTTCAACAGGCCTGAGTATGTCTCTTGGTCTGACGTGGATGCGGTGAATGCGTTCTACATGAAAGGCACGGCATTCCTCGACTTAAGGGTCAGGGAACCAGTTCACATCTTTGGGAAACGACGCGGCTGGTGGCACGGACCTTGGCGTGACCGTGTGATCCTGAGAATCGGATCTTCGTCTAACCCTTTATTACAAGCGGCACGGGATGCTCACAATCTCTGGGTGGACAGGCTAGGCACCTGAGATACTTGCTGGGTGTTGACTCCGATGAAAATGATAGTGGCATCCTACCACCAAAAAGCGCCCCCACTGCATTGCGATCGTTAAAACTTCAGCGTGGCGGCGGATGATCGCTTCCCGTCCCTAGTAGATATCGCGGCGGTAGCGGCCTTCGTCGACCATGGCTTCCACCCGGTCGTCGCCCAGTGCGGTGCGCAAGGCGGCGTCGACGGCGGGCGCCATGCCCTCGATGCTGCCGCACACGAAGATCGCGGCGCCGTCGTCCACCCAGCGTTCGATATCCGCGCCCGCTTCTGCGACGGCAGCCTGAACATAGCGGCGCTCGTCGCCGTCACGCGACCAGGTACGGTCGAGGCGGTTCAGAACGCCCGCCGCGCGCAGGGTCTGCAATTCCTCGTCGTGGAACGCGTCGAGCGCTTCGCTGCGCTCTCCAAACAGCAACCAGTTGGGGCCTTCCTCCGTCACTGCGCGCTGGCGCAAGTGAGCGAGTAGCCCGGCAAGGCCGGTGCCGTTGCCGATCAGGATCATCGGGCCGGGGGTTTCAGGCGGGCGGAAATTGGCATTGGCACGAAGGCGCATCGCGATCTCGCCGCCAATGGGGGCAAGGCTGGTCAGCCAGCCCGAGCCGAGGCCAAGGCCGCCATTCTCACCGTGGACCTGCCGCACCAGCAGGTGCACCCGCCCGTTCGCCGGGATCGACGCGATCGAATATTCACGGTGCGGCAAGGGTCGCAGCGCGCGAACGAGCGCTTCGGGATCGGCGGGAAGGCCCGCGCCCGGTTCGGGCAGGATCGCATTCGACAAGTGCTGGGCCAGCGTCATGCCGTCGACCTCGGTGCCGCCGGCAAGGCCCGCTGCCGCCAGCCATGCGGTGACCCGCGCAGGGTCATGACGCGGGGCGACTTCGGCGATGTCACCCGCCTGCCAGTCATGCTCGCCGTCCTGGTCCAGCGCCTCCAGAGCGATGTGGAAGGCCGCGCCGCCCTGGCTGCCGGGGTTGAGATGGCGCCGCTCCGCCAGGCGCCAGCGGCCATAGGCAGGCGGCTCCCAGTCAGGCAGGTCGCTGCGCGCGCCGATGGCGACGATCTGCTGCTGCCATTGCCGCTGGGCATCGCCGTCATCGCCGTCCATCTCGACCATGTCGAACATGCGCTGGCCGCCGCCGGCATGGAGCCAGTGATCGACGGCATGGCCGAAGGCGCAGAAATCGGGATATTCGCGGTCACCCAGCGCCAGCACCGCATAGTCGAGATGCGCGAGCGGGGCGGGCGCGGTCATCGTCCGGTGCACAAAGCCGCGCGCGGTGTCGGGCGGTTCGCCTTCGCCATACGTGCTGATGACGAAGAGCGCGCGCCTGGCGCCGGTCAACTGCGCGGTGTCCAGTTGGGAAAGCGCCACCACGGGCGCATTGCCGAACGCGGCGGCGGTGAGGCGCGCCATGCGGATCGCCCCGCCGGTCTGGCTGGCGTGGACGATGATCGTGTCGGAGGGCCCGCCTGTCGGCACGGGCCCACCGTTGTGCAGAGGCAATTCCGCGTCCAGTTCGCGCAGGGCCTTCTTCTTGCGCCTCCGCGCGAAGTAAAGCAGGAACCCGGTGATCGTGAACAGCGGCATCGTCAGGCTGGTAACCAGCAGCACGATCCGCCCGGCCATGCCGAAGAAAGCGCCCCGGTGGATTTCGTACATGCTGGTGGTGATCGTCTTGCCCAGCGAGCGCTGCGCATAGAGGTCCGTCTTCACCACTTCGCCGGTCGCGCTGTCCATGCTGTATTCGTCGGTCATCCGCTCATGGCGGGCGCCGGGTTGCAGGGCGCGGAACGTCACCGGCTTGTCGCCTTGCGGGACGGCGATGCGCACGTTCTCGAAATGCCCGTTGCTCACCTTCAGGAAGCTGCGCCATGCCGGAGCCAACGCGGGCTGCTCGCCCTTGGCCGACTTCTCGTCGCCGTGCTTTTCCTCGCGCGCGCCTTCGCCGGTCAGCGCGTAGAGGACGCCCTGCCGATACCAGTCGTAGGACCACCATAGGCCCGTCAGCGCGCTGAGCAGGTAGACGATCAGCACCCAGCCGCCGACCACCGCGTGTAGCGCGCGGTAGAAGTTGCGGCCCGACATCCGCAAATCGACCACCAGCCACGCGCGCCAGTCCAGCGGCTTGCGCGGCCAGCGCAAGTAGAGCCCCGAAAGCGCGAAGTAGACCAGCGCGATCGCGGAAAAGCCGGTGATCTGGCGGCCGATGCCATTGCCGCCGCCGGGCAGTGCCAGCCAGCGGTGCAGCGTCCTCACGAAGCTGAAGACGGCTTGCCCGCGCGCCTCGCCCAGCAGCTTGCCGGTATAGGGATCGACGTAGCTGCTCTTCCCCCTGCCCTTCTTGCCGGGCTCGGGTTCGAACGAGAGGCTGGGCGCATAGCCAGGCTCGCCCTCCATCAGCAGGCTGTTCACCTTGAGGCCGCCGCGCTGGGCCGAGGCGCGGGCGATCAGTTCATCGGGAGACAGGCGAGGCGCAGCAGACGGGACGACCGTGACCACGCCCGGGCTGATCGCGCCCATGATCTCATGCTCGAAGCTCATCATCGCGCCGGTGACGCCCATCAGCGCCAGCACGAGCCCCGCAGTGATCCCGAGGAACCAGTGAACCTGGAAGAGTATCTGCCGTGTCATCAAATCTCTGCTGCAATACGTTCGAAGCCGAACCGGCCGAAAGGCGCGCGGCCGGTGCGAGGTAGGAATACGGGCGGCCTTTGCGGGACCGTCCATTGTGCGCTGCACATATTGCTATTGCGAACGTGTTGCAATCCGGTTCGCGCAAATTCGTCAGTGCCCGGCGGATAAGGCGCCGGGGTGACCGCGAAGGCCGGTTCCCTGCCCGCAGGTCCATCGAACCCGCATGGATGACGTCTCCGGCAATGCTTTGTTGCATCAATATTGCGCCTTGCCGCACCAGATATTGCCGATCGTTATATTGCATTTCCGGGGCGGTTTTACAGCCTCCCTGCAATTGACACCCCTTCACCGCGAACTCACTGGCCGCCGTGCAAATGCGAGTCACTCGCAACGGTTTGCTTATTCGGGGGAATTCAAACGTGTCCAACTCAACCAATCGCCCTGCCCGCCGCCGCTTCAGGAGCGGGGCCGGAGCCAGCGTCATCGCATTGTCGCTCGTCGCCCTGCCTGCCCTGGCGGATGAAGCCGCAGCCGAAGACGAAGGTGGATCGGCCATCGTCGTCACCGCGGCCGGCTACAAGCAGGACATCGTCGAGGCCCCTGCCAGCATCACCGTGATCGACCGCGCCGAACTGCAGGACAAGCGCTTCGGCAGCCTGGCGGAGGCACTGGGCGACGTGCAGGGCATCGACGTCGGCGGCGAAGCGGGCAAGACCGGCGGCCTCAACATCTCGATCCGCGGCATGCCCAGCGACTACACGCTGGTGCTGATCGACGGCCGCCGCCAGAACGCGCCCGGCGGCGTGACGCCCAACGGCTTCGGCGAAACCTCGACCAGCTTCATGCCGCCCTTCTCCGCCATCGAGCAGATCGAAGTGGTGCGCGGTCCGATGTCCACGCTCTACGGTTCGGACGCGATGGGCGGCGTCGTCAACATCATCACCCGCAAGGTCGGCAGCCGCTGGGTCGGCACCGCCTCTGCCGAAAGCACGATCCAGGGCGATGACCGTTTCGGCAATATCCAGTCGATCAACGGCTTTGCGCAGGGCCCGCTGGTGAAGGACCTGGTAGGCCTGACCTTGCGCGGCAGCGTATTCCACCGCGAAGGCTCCAGCATCGACATTCCCGGCGATCCGGCACTGACGCTGGGCCGCAACCCGGTCCAGTCCGACGTCTACACTTATGGCGGCCGCCTGAGCATCACCCCCCACGCCGACCATGACCTGTGGATCGAGTTCGACCGCAACGAGCAGTCCTACGACAACTCCGGCGGCCAGCTCGGCACGCTGGGTTCGGGCGGCTATGCGCCGCGCCAGAAGTTCAACCGCACCAACTATGTCGCGGCCCATACCTGGCGCATGGGCGACTTCGGCCAGCTCGACACCACCCTGACCCGCAACGACACCGAGACGATCGGGCGCCTGATCCCCAACGGCACCCCCGGCGCCGTGCCCGGCAGCGCCCGCAACCTGGAGGCGCGCAACGACATCGTCGATTCGCGCTTTGCCGGCAAGGCAGGCCCCGTCGCCTTCACCGTGGGCGGCCAGTACTGGAAGGCCCGCATGATCGACGGCGTGGCCCCGGCGCCCTTCGAGTTCACCCAGTGGGCCGGCTTCGCCGAAGCCACCCTCACCGTGATCGACGGCTTCAACCTGACCGGCGGCGCGCGTTACGACGATCACTCCACCTTCGGTTCCAAATGGTCGCCGCGCGCATACGCGGTGTGGAACGTCAATGACGACTTCACCGTGAAGGGCGGCGTCAGCCGGGGCTTCAAGACGCCGCGCGTCGAACAGATCGCCAGCGGCATCATCGGCTTCGGCAACCAGGGACGCACACCGCTGATCGGTACGCCGGGCCTGACCCCGGAAACCAGCACCAGCTACGAGGCGGGCATCTATTACGACAGCCACGGCTTCTTCAGCGGCAACGTGACGCTGTTCAACAACGACTTCGACGACAAGATCGCCAGCGGCCCCGGCATTCCGAACTGCACGTTCAGGGGTTATGCGGGCAATCCGCCGGCGGGCTGCTTCGATGTCGGCAACTTCCCCAATGCCGAGCTGTTCGGCCAGTCGGTCAACATCGACAAGGCGCGCACGCGCGGCGTCGAAGCAGCGGGCCGCTTCGCTTTCACGCCCGCCCTCTCGCTCTCCGTGAACTACACTTATACCGAGACCGAGCAGCTCAGCGGCGCCGAAAAGGGCCTGCCGCTGGTGGGTATTCCCAAGCACATGGTGAACGGCAACCTGCGCTGGAAGCTGGGCGACAAGGCCAGCGTGTGGACCCGCGCCGAGATCCGTTCCAGCCGCTACCGTGGCAGCAACGCGCAGCAGACCGCGCTGGGCGATTTCCGCAGCTATGAAGTGTTCCACCTTGGCGGATCGTACCAGATCACCCCGGCGTTCCGCCTTGCCGCCACGGTCTACAACGTGCTCGACACCGATTATGCGGTCTATGTGCCTTATGCCAGCGGCACGGCCACGGTGTTCACGCCCGCCTATTCGATCAACCAGGAAGGCCGCCGCCTCTGGATTTCGGCAACGGCGGACTTCTGACCCGCGGTAGAAGCGGCGGCGGTGTCTCATGCACCGCCGCCGGCATACTCCGGCTTACCCTGCCAGTTCCGACAGTATCCGGCCGCGCGTCATGGAAAGCTGCGCGATCAGGTCGGTCAACAGGTAGGCGTCGCGGCGCCGGGTCCAGGGCTGGGCGGACTGCGGATCGTATTGCACGGGCAGCGGCACTTCGCGCGCCACTGCGGCGGCCATGCCGTTTTCGCGGGAGACCAGCACGCAGCGCTTCACATGATCGCGGTGGCCGACGACGGCGACCTTGCCCAGCGCCTGCGCCGATCCGGCATGGGCCACCACGGCCTTGGCAACGCCGTCCGTGCTCAGATAGATCGTCTTGCCGCCGGGCCCCTTGGCGGGATGGATCGGCACGACATCCTTCATGCCGTATTTCCCGGCCAGGACCTGCGCGATTTCCCACTGCGCATAGACGCGCACGGGCCGCACTTTGGCAATCGCATGGACGGCATCGGCCAACATTGCGTTGACCGGACCCGGCTCCGGCTTCTCCGCCCCGTCCGACAGGCCGGTGTTCGGGTCCACCTTGCCGGTGGCCGAACGATAGCCGAATGCATAGGCGACCACGCTGTCCGCCTCGCGCACGGGGAACGTGGGATATTCCCAGCGAAAACCCGCTTCGGTGATGTGCGAGGCCAATTGGCGGGCGACGCCGCCGTCGCCCAGTTCACCGGCCAGGGTCCTGGCCATCATCTGTTCAAGGGCATGGGTATCGGCGCCCGCACCCCCGGCATCCCCCAGCGCCGCAGCCAGTGCCGAGGGGGCGAACACCGACTGGGTCGCCAGAACGGCCGTCGGAGCACCTGCAAGAAGCGCGCGGCGCGTAGTCATGAACGTCTCCGATAAAATGCTTAGAAGGGATGATGGGCCGAACCGGGTATCCGGTCCGGCCCGGGCGATCAGAAGTTCACGTTGACGAAACCGCCAACCGTGCGCCGCGCATTGGGCGAGGTGTAGTGCAGCAGGCCCAGCGGGCCGTACTGCTGCCAGCCGGTCGAGAAGTACTTGTCGAACAGGTTGCGGGCATAGACGCCGACCTCGACATTGCGGTTGGGCAAAGTCACGCTAAGCCGCCCGTTGACAAGGCCGTAGCCCGCCACGTTCGAATAGGCGGGCTGGCCGACCACCGTCCAGTACTCGCTGCGATAGGCGTAGTCGGCGTGGGCCTTGAAACCCATGCCCGAGCCGAATTCATGATCGTAATCGACCGAGGCAGTGCCCGACCATTCCGGTGAATTGGTCAGGCGGCTGCCGGTGTAGTTGGTGGCGGCGTTATAGACATAGTCGGTGAACTTGGCGTCGGTATACGTCACCGCGCCCGACAGCTGGAGCCCGCGCATCGGCTGCACCACCAGGCTGCCCTCCACGCCCTGCGTGCGCAGGCCGCCGGCATTGCCGATGACGGTGGCATTGATCATGCCGCCCGAACCGTCGGGGATCTGGGTCAGGATGGTGGCCTGGAAGTCCTTGAAGTCGGAGCGGAACACATCGACGTTCAGGCGCAGGCGGCGGCCGAACCACTCGGACTTGATGCCCGCTTCCCAGGCCTTGACCGTCTCGTCCTCATAAGGCGCGTACTTGTTGCCGACGAAGGCGATGCCGGCCGGCTTGTACCCGGTGGAATACGTCGCATAGAGCATGACGTTGTCGGTCATCTGGAACTGCGGGGCGATGCGGAACGAGAAGTTGTTCCCCTTCACGCGGCCATTGTTGAAGGCCGGGGCCGCGCTCGATGCCACGAAGTTCGGGGTGTAGCCGGCGATCGTCACCGGGTTGATCGTGACGTAATCGATGCTCTGCGAATTGTTGTCGTGGGTATATCGCCCGCCCAGCGACAGGCTGAGGCGCGGGGTGAAGTTGAACTTTAGCTGCCCGAACGCCGCCATCGTCTCGTTGACGGAATCGAACAGCGAGGTGTTGCCGGCCTCGCCGATGGCGCCGGTGAGCGCGATCAGCGTCGGCAGCGGGGTCCCCGCTGCATTGTAAAGCGGCTGCCCGCCGGTCGACCACTGCAGCTGCGTCTGGCGCGCATGAAGACGGTTGTAGAAAGCGCCGGCGACATATTCCAGGAAACCGCCGGTAGGCGAAGCGATGTGCACTTCCTGGCTGAACTTGTCGGTATCCAGCTGACCAAGGTTGAACGGGATATAGGCATAGCGATCGTAAGGCGTGAGGCTGGCCGGGGTCGAGTTATCGTATCCGGTGACGCGGTAGGCGGTAACCGAAGTCAGTTCATGATCGCCGATCTTCGCGTTGACGCGCAGCGAGGTGCCCCACTCCTCGGTCTTGATCTGGCCGAACGAGCTGTCGGCGGTGTCGGCGCTTTTCGGGCCGGGATAGACGCCCAGCTCGTTGAGGATCGCCGTCACGGCGGCGGACTGTCCCGAAACCGGCGTGCGCACGCTGCTGTCCCAGTGATAGGCGTAGTCGCCCGAAAGGATCAGGTTGAAATTGTCCGAAGGCTCCAGATAAAGCCGCGCGCGGCCGCCGTATTCGTGCTGCGAGCCGACCTTGCGGTTCAGCGTCACATTGCGGCCGAAACCGTCGAACGCCTGGTCGAAGCCCGAGACGCGCAGCGCCGCGATAGGGCCCAGCGGCACGTTCACGGTGGCGTTCAGGATACGCTCGTCATGCTCGCCGAAGCTGGCGCTGGCGCGGGCAGACCATTCGCCGATCTTCGGCCTGGTGGTGGTCACCGCGATCACGCCCGAGGTGGCGTTCTTGCCGAACAGCGTGCCCTGCGGACCCATCAGCACGTCGACGCGCTCGATATCGACCAGGCCGGTGAGGCCGTTCGCACGCTGTCCGTCCATCACCACGTCGTCGACGACGACGCTGACCGACTTGGCGTTGGAAAAGTCGAACGAGGTGCTGCCCACGCCGCGGATCTGGAACGCGGCGCCCTGCGTCGGGTCGTACTGCACGCCCGGCATCGTGTACTGCAGGTCGGTGACCGAAGTGTAGCCGGTGCGCGCCAGTTCCTCGCCGGTCAGCGACTGGATCGCCAGCGGCACCTTCTGGCTGCTCTCGGCGCGGCGCTCTGCGGTGACGGTGATTTCGGGCAGCGCATCGGCGCCCGCATCGTCGGCGGCGGCGCTTTCGGCATGGGCGGCCATGGCCCAGCACGGCGCCAGCGCGCCCGCCAGAATCGTCGAGAGAAGGTGGAGAGAGCGCTTTCGCTTCAAAGCAGACATGTCAGTTCCGTCCTGTTGACCGTGGGTCTTCAGGGCGCGCCTCTAGAGGCGATTCATGACTCTTTCAGGACAATCGTGCTGTTATTAAGATCGCCTATTTATGCCACTTCAAAACAAACGTACCGTCATTCCTGAAAAGAGCGAACCAGGTCCGGCCCGGTCTGCGGCGGGCTTTGCGTCGCCATGGCCCGCAGCCGCGCACCGATCGATGCCATCACTGCTGCCTGCACCCGCGCCCGGTCGGAACCGGCCGGAATGCCCAGCCACTCCGCGAACTGGACGTGGACGTTTTCCGCACGGCGGCGGCGCATATCGATGGCAAAAGGCAGGACCGCCGGATCCGTCAGCGCCGTCAGCGCGCACTCGTGAGTCAGCCGCACGATCTCCGAATGGGCGGGCGTCGCCGCGTTGGAGGAGCGGATTTCGCTGCGCATCCGGCGATAGAGCGTCTCGACACCGGCGAACAGAATGTCGCGGTGCGCGGGAAAATGGTGCGCGACGCTGGAGGTCGCCGTGCCCGATGCCTGCGCGACGGCGCGGTGCGACAAGGCGCCGACACCCTGGCTGGAAATGAGGTCGGCGATATGATCCGCCAGCACGGCCTTGTTTCCCTCGGGGACTTTCGCGGTCGCATCGTGCGCGGGGCCGGCGGGCACCGCCAGCCGGTCTACCAGCGCCATGTGCCAGGCGCTGGCATCGCCCGGGCACGCCTGACCCTGCCCCGATTCGCGCAGCATCCCCCGCACGGTCGAATGGCGCAGCAGCCGGTAGTCGGTCTCACCCGCCAGCAGGATCGAGAACGGCTGTTCATCGAGGCAATAGTCGGCGATGAACAGTGCCAATGGCCCTGCCTTCGGCGAGGCGCAAAGCAAGTCCCGCCACAGCGCCTCGCCTTCGCCCAGCAAGGCTGCCATGCCCGGAAATGCAGCGGGATCCCGGCTGGCGAGCAGGGCCAGTTCGCAGGTGACGGTGGCCGAGACGCGCCGTGCGCCCGCGCCCTCGTCCAGCCACTCGCAGATGAGATCGGCCAGAATGCCGGTCGCCACCGGATCGAGCCCGCCCAGCCTTTCACGCCATTGCACGCGGGTGGCGGCCATAAGCTCGATCTCGCGGCCGAGGATCGCGGTGATCAGCGCGGCGCGGTCGCCGATGCGGTAGCTGATCGAACCCACCGAGGTCCCTGCCTCTTCGGCCACGGTGCGCAGGCTCATCCCTGACAGGCCCTTTGTCGCCACGACCTTGCGCGCGGCGTCGACGATGGAGGAATTGTCCTGCGCCGGCCGGGCGCTGCTGCGATCGTTGGGGGTCGTCATGGCGCTATCCATATCGCGCAGCGCCCGCCAGTCCAGCGCCGCGCGGTGGGCTGCTTAGCCAGCGCCCGCCAGTCCAGCGCCGCGCGGTGGGCTGCTCAGCCAGCGAACACCAGCGGCGCATCTCCCGGCGACCAGGGCGCGGGGCGCACCATGATCGCGGCGAACAGGTCCGATGCAAGGTGCCCCGCCAGCCATGCCTGCAGATGCGTAAGCGGCTGGGCGTCGAACCAGTCACGGTCGACGGCGGCGAACTGGCGCACGAAAGGCATGATCGCCGCATCGGTGATGCCGCGCGCATCTCCGCAAAGCTGGGGCGAAGCGGCCAGCCGCGTATCGAGTTCGCGCAGGAACGCCGCGCCGCTTTCCCGGTGGACGGCCGGGTCGCCCTCATGACGCTCGGGGTATTTGTAGCGGTCGAGATCGTGCTTGAAAGGGCCGTCATTGGCGGCGATCAGTGCCTCGTCGTCGCGCGCCAGCCAGCCTTCGGGATCGCGGCGGGCCAACGCCCAGCGCATGATGTCGATGCTCTGCTCGATCACCGCGCCGCTAGGCAGCACCAGCACCGGCACCGTCCCCTTGGGTGATGCTTCCAGCATCGCGGCGGGCTTGGCCGATAGCTTGATTTCGCGCAAGTAGCACCGCGATCCGCTGACCATCACCGCCAGCCGCGCCCGCATCGCATAAGGGCAGCGGCGAAAGCTGTAGAGGACCGGCTCAGTCAACGCCGCGCACCGCGCCCACATGGGCAACCCCGCGCATCGCGGCGAGGGCTTCCTGGCGGTGGCGTTCGCGGTAGGACGCGCGCTGCTCGTCGCTGCGTTCGGCGTGGCAGGCGGGGCAGCTCACCCCTTCCTCGAACAGCGGAGAGGCCTGATCCTCGGCGTTCACCGGGCGGCGGCAGGCGTGGCACAAGGCATGGCTGCCCGGCGTCAGCCCGTGGCCGATGGTCACCCGCTGGTCGAATACGAAACATTCGCCGCGCCACAGGCTGTCTTCCTCGGGCACCGTTTCCAGGTACTTCAGGATGCCGCCCTTGAGGTGATAGACGTCTTCCACGCCCTCCTGCTTGAGGAAGGCGGTCGATTTCTCGCAGCGGATGCCGCCGGTGCAGAACATCGCGACCTTGGGCGGCTTGCCCTCACCCAGCAGCCGCTCGCGTTCGGAGCGGAACCATTCGGGGAAGTCGCGGAAGGTGGCGGTCTTGGGATCAATCGCGCCTTCGAAGGTGCCGACCGCCACTTCGTAGTCGTTGCGGGTGTCGATCACGATGGTGTCCGGGTCCGCGATCAGGGCGTTCCAGTCCTGCGGCTCGACATATGTGCCGACGACCGCCAGCGGGTCGATGTTTGGCTCGCCCATGGTCACAATCTCGCGCTTGAGGCGCACTTTCATGCGGTGGAACGGCATCGTCTCCGCGCCCGAGAGCTTGACGTCGAGGTCCGCGCAGTCCGGCAGGGTGCGGATATGGGCCAGCACCGCGTCGATGCCCTCAGCGCTGCCGGCGATGGTGCCGTTGATGCCTTCGTGGGCAAGCAGCAGCGTGCCGCGGATGCCATGGTCGCGGCACAGGCTTTCGAGAGGCGCGCGCAGGGCGGCGCAGTCCTCGAAGCGGGTGAAGCGGTACAGGGCGGCCACGCGAACTGGGTCATGCATGGCGCGCCCATAGCGCGATTGCACGGCGATGCGAAGGTGTCGGCGTGCGTTTGAGCCGGCAGCGCCCAGCCGTGCTCAACTTTGCGCCGACAGCGCATGGATCGGCAGCAGCGCCGCGCCCAGCGTGATCGGCGAGCCGTGCACGTTCGATACCTGCACCGGAGGGCGCCGGTCATTGACGGTGGTGACCAGTTCCGCGCGGTGCAGCCGGTCTGCAAGGCCCTGCAGGATTTCGCCCGGCAAGGCGCCTGCCATCACGATCGCACCGGGGTCCAGCCATGCAAAGGCAGTGTTGCTCACCACTTCGAGCTGGCGCGCGGCGCGGTCCATCCAGGCTTCGATAACCGGGCGCTGGCTGGCGGCGGAAGGGTCTATCTCCGCCACGGAAGACACATCGCACCCGCTTACCCGCAAGGTGGAGAGCAGGTCCAGCGGGCTGGGTCTGGGCCGGTCGCCGGGGAACAGGCAGCCCACTTCTCCCGCCACGCCGAACTGCCCGCGCACCAGTCGGCCGTCGACGATCACCCCCGCGCCGATGCCGTAGCCCAGCAGCAGCACCACCACGGTCGAGAAATCGCGCATCAGCCCGCCAAGGTAGAACTCGGCGATGGCGGCGACATTGGCGTCGTTCTCGATCCATAGCGGCCAGCCCAGTTCGGCGCTGAGAATTTCGCGCAGCGGCGCGCCGCGCCAGCCGGGCATGTCGTCCACCACGCTCCAGCGGTTGTTATCGGGCGAAAGCGAAGGCCCCGGCACCGCCACGCCCAGCCCCAGCATCCGCCGTCCGAGCAGGTGATGCCGGTCCACCAGATCATGCGTGACCATGCGCACCCGCCGCGCGAATTCGACCGGGTCGATCGGCGCGATATCCTCGCGGTGGGTGGCGATGGTGTCTCCGGCGAAGTCCACCAGCGCGATGTCGAGCACGCCCTTGTGGGCAGTGGCGCCGACCGCATAGCCGCCCTTCGAGGCCAGCCGCAGCGGAACCGCCGGGCGGCCGCGCCCCTGTACCTCGATGTCCGGCACTTCCTCGACCACGCCCAGGTTCAGCATATCGCGCGAGATGCGGGTCAGCGCCGTGCCGCTGATCTCAAGCCGCGCCGCCAGCGCCGAACGCGACAGCGGCCCCGCCTTGCGCAGTTCCTGGATGATGCGCCGCTGGTCCTTGTCGAATGCGGGTATCTGCATGGCCTGTCTCCTGAGCCGGCCCGCTAGAACCTATTATTTATTTTCACAACAATAATTAAAAACGTCACATTGAGCGACCATTGGCGGCCCGTCGCCGATCAGGCGGCACCGATATTCATGAGGGGCCCCATGCTCAAAACCGTTCTCGCCACCGGAACCGCGCTTGCCGCGATCTGCACCGTTTCCATCGCGCCTGCCTATGCCCAGAGCGCCAGCGCCTCTCCCGCCGCCGAGGCCGAAAGCGCCGCGCAAGGCGACGACATCATCGTCACCGGCTCGACCCGCGCCCAGCGCCGCTTCGAGGCCAGCTACGCGATCAACACCGTGTCGCAGGAAGATTTCGAGAAGATCGCCCCGGTCAACTTCGCGGACCTGATCGGCCAGCTCCCCGGCTTCCAGACCGAGATCACCGGCGGCGAAGTGCAGAACATCTACCGCATCCGCGGCCTGCCCAACGACGGCGGCTTCGTCAGCTTCCAGCAGGACGGCCTGCCCCTGTTCCACGAGAACGACGGCGTGTTCTTCCGAGGCGACGCGATCCTCAAGCAGGATCTGATGACCGACCACGTCGAAGTGGTGCGCGGCGGTCCGGCTCCGGTCTACGCCAGCTATTCCGGCGCGATCATCAACGCCATCACCGTCACCGGCAGCGACGTGACGCGCGGCAAGGCGCAGGTGACGCTGGGCGACACCGGCCTCTACCGCCTCGACGCCTACCAGGCCGGCGCGCTGGGCGAGCGGACCTACTACGCAGTGGGCGGCTTCATCCGCCATCACGACGGCTACCGCGACAACGGCTTTACCAACGACAAGGGCGGCCAGATCCGCGCCAACATCAAGCACGAGACGGACAACGGCTTCATCAAGCTGAACGTCAACTACGTCAACGATCACAACGCCTTCTACCTGCCGATCCCGACCAACAACCCGCTGACCGGCGAATCGCTGAACAAGTACATCGACTATTTCGAAGGCACGATGAACTCGCCCGCCTTCCGCAACGTCAACCTGAAGTACCGCGACGGCAACGGCGTGATCCAGAGCCGCAACAGCGACCTTTCCGACGGCCGCCACATGCAGATGCTGAACTTCGGCGCGCAGTACGAAGGCGACTTCGACGGCTGGCTGGTCTCCGCCAAGGCTGGGTACACGCAGGGCAAGCTGGACTTCAACGCGTTCTATTCCACCACCAACCCGGCCGATCCCGCCGCCTTCGCAAGCGGCTACCTTGCCCGCGCGAACACGGCGTTCGGCCCCGTCGACCACTTCGGTTATGTGCTGGCCGGGACGAACACCGTGTATGATCCTTACGCCGCCTCGGGCCTCGTCATGCAGGGCCAGTACCGCGACATCCACTCGAAGTTCTATTCGGCCCAGACCAATCTCTCGGTCGCCAAGAAGTTCGAGACCGGCTTCGGCAGCCACGACATCAAGCTGGGCCTCTATGGCAGCCTCTACGGCGAAGACAGCAAGACGCTTTACCAGAACTACCTAATCGAGGTGGCCGGCCAGCCGCGCACGCTGGACCTAGTGGCCTACAACGCCGCCGGCGCCGCGATCGGCACCGTCACCGACAACGGCGTGCTCAACTATGCCGCCACGCTCAACCAGGGCGATTCGGACGCGAAGATGTACGCCGTCTACGCCAACGACACCTGGGAGATCGTGCCCGGCCTGCGCATCGACGCCGGCATTCGCCACGAACGCTACAACTACAAGGGCTGGGCCGCGCTGACCGAATCCGCCAATCTGGGCGATGCGACCACCCTGGCCGACGACACCACCCGCGCCTTCACCGGCGTGATCCTGAACCAGAAGCTCAAGACCCACGCCACCAACTGGACGGTCGGCGCGAACTACGACTTCAACACCCACATCGGCGTCTACGGCCGCGCCTCGCACCTTGAAACGCCGCCCAGCGTGCAGACGGTGATGAGCATCAACCCGACCATCATCACCACCAAGGCCGACCAGTTCGAAGTGGGCCTCAAGCTGGCCTCGGGCCGCTCGTACCTCTACGTCACCGGCTTCTACACCAACTTCGACCCGCTCAACGCCTCGTTCCTGGCGTTCGACCCGACCACGGGCCGCAACGACGTGAACATCCCCTTCATCGGCGAAGCGCAGGTCAAGGGCATCGAATTCGACGGTGCATGGTCGGTAACGCCGTGGTTCACGCTGAACGGCGCGCTGACGGTCAGCGATCCCAAGTACAAGAACTTCGCCAGCTCCACCGGCGCCGACCCTGAGCAGGTGGAAGGCAACCAGATCGTGCGCCAGCCCAAGGTCTACGGCAACATCCGCCCCAGCTTCGACTTCACCACGAACGGGACCGACGTGTCGATCTATGGCCGCTACACCTACATGGGCAAGCGCTTCGTCGACCTCTACAACAACACCGCGCTGCCTTCCTACGGCACCGTCGGCGCGGGCCTGACGCTGCGCCGCGGCACCTGGCAGCTTCAGGTGGTGGGCGACAATCTGTTCAACGCCCATGGCCTGACCGAAGGCAATACCCGCACCGACTCGCTGAGCGGCCAGGGCAGCGCCGAGGCGATCTACGGCCGTCCGATCTTCGGCCGCAACTTCCGCCTCGTCATCGGCAAGTCCTGGTGATGAGGGGCCCGGCGCGCGCCGCAGCGTCGATCATGGCAATGGCTGCGCTTTCCCTCACGTCGGCCCCGGCTTTTGCCGGGGCTGAAAGGGACACCGTGACGGAAAGCCTGTCAGGCCGACTGTTCCCGCTGCTGGACACGCTGGGCCGTAATCCTGCCGCTCTCGACGCGCTCAAGGCGCGGCCGGAAGTGGCGACCATGCTGCAAGCCCGCGCCGCGCGGCGCGACGCTTGCGCGCAGAACCTCGTCTGCACTGCGCAGGCCATGGTCTGGACGGCGCCAGAAACCGAAGCGCTGGCCAGGACCCTGGCAGATGCGGCGCAGACATCCGCATCGACGGCGGATGACGGCGCCGCCGCACAGGCCCGCCGCGAGATCGAGGGCATCAACACGGTCGTGCGCACCTATGGTCTTGGCCAGCCTGCCGGTTACGCCCAGATCGACGGTGCCGGCATGGTCGATCCGCAGGAGATCCAGTCGCGCCTGCAGGCCGCCGTGTGGCTGTCCCAGACCCCGCGCGGCAATTCAGCGCAAGGCCTCGACCCCAGCGCGGACTTCGCGCTCGCCCTGCTAGACGGCAGCGACCGCACCGATGCGATCGGCTTCGAGCCGCTGACCGGCGGCCTCAACGCCGCCGCCATGAAGCGCGCGAAATCGCTCGACTGGAAGCGCTGGCGCTACAGCGCGATGATCGTCACCGGGGTTGGCCCCGAAGTGGAGGGCATGGCGCTCAGCCCCTTCGGCAAGTACCACCTGCGCCTTGCCGCGAACCGTTTCGCGAGCGGGGACGCGCCCTTCATCATCGTCACCGGCGGCCGCGCCCACCCGCGCGCCACGCCCTTCACCGAGGCGGTGGAGATGCGCAAGGCCCTGATGACACGCTACGGCGTGCCCGCCGATGCCATCCTGATCGAGCCTTACGCCCGCCACACCACCACCAACCTGCGCAATGCCACGCGCCTGCTGATGACGATGGGCGCGCCGCTGGAGAAGAACACGCTGATCGTGTGCAATCCGGGCCAGAGCGCGGCCATCTCAAGCCCCCAGTTCGTCCAGCGCAACCTGACCGAACTGGGCTACGAGCCGGGCAAGGTCGGCCAGCGCCTTTCCCCCACGGAGCTGGAATTCAGCCCCTCCCCCCTATCGGCCCGCGTCGACCCGCGCGACCCGCTGGACCCCTGATCCCTGAAGCGGCGCTGACCCTATCCCCACCCCGTCACCCTGAACTTGTTTCAGGGTCCATCGTGCCGAACAGCCCGCCGTGTGAACCGCGAAATGGACCCTGAAACAAGTTCAGGGTGACGGCGGGAGGGTAAGGTCAGCGCCATCCAGCCAGCATCTACCTGAAAACGGAGCCTCTCATGCGCCTCACCGCCCTCGCCGCCGTCAGCGCCATCGCGCTTGCCCCCACCGCCGCGTTCGCCTGGGGCCAGACCGCCCATGCCGTGATCGACCGCGCCGCGATCGAGGCGATTCCCGCCGATGGCCCGGTGTTCCTGCGCAAGTATGAGGACTATGTCGCCGCCTCGGCCACCCAGCCCGACGCATGGCGCGGCGATTCCGAAAACTTCTCCAAGATCGAGGAAGACCCCAACCACGGCTGGTTCCGCGAGCAGTTCACCTTCGTGAAGCCGATCCCGCGCTCGCGCTACGAATTCGTGATCGCGCTCTACAAGCAGTACGAGAAAATCAAGGACAGCGATCCCGCCACTGCCGCGCGCACCAACGTTCGCTGGACCGGCACCCTGCCCTATGCCGCGATCGAGGCCTATGACCGCATCGTGGTCTGCATGCGCCAGGTCCGCGCCGCGCAAACAGCGGGCACGGACGCTACGGTGGCCGAGCAGAACTGCGCCTTCGACGTGTTTCGCATGGGCCACTACATCGGCGACGGCGCCAATCCGATGCACGATTCGGTCAACAGCGACGGCTGGCGCGGCGCCAATCCGCACGGCTACACCACCGACCGCACCGTCCACGGCCGCTTCGAAAGCAAGTTCGTCGACGGCATCGGCCTGACCGTGGCGGACATCGCCCCGCGCATCCCCGCGCCCGGCCATATCGAGGGCGACATGTTCGACGCCGTGCTCGCCTATCTCGACCATTCAGGCGACAAGATGGAAGCGGTCTACAAGCTGGAAAAGCGCGACGGTTTCGCCAAGTTCACTGACAAGGACGTGCGCGAGATGGTCTATGAACGCACCAGCGCGGGCGCGGCGATGCTGCGCGATATGCTCTGCCGCGCCTGGGCCGAAAGCGCATCGCCGCCGGCCAAGGTCGTGCCCTCGCCGATCGATTTCGCCAATCCGAAGTTCAACCCGGAAACCGGCTCCGCGCCGGACTGAACGCCTTTGCGCGTGCTCTTCCGCGAAAGCGCGGCGAGCACGCGGTCATGGCGCGCATGGCCGATGTCGAAGCGGCGCAGCAGGACGACAGCGGCCACGCACCCGGCAATCGGCAGGCCCAGCCCCAGCAGGACCATTCCGGTATCGACCAACGCCGTCTGGTCCGTGCCCGGCACGTAGCCAAGCCAACCCAGCGACCAGCCGATCAGCGCAGTCGCCGCCGCCCCGCTCGCCTTCACGGCGACGAGGTAGAAGGCGAAAAGTCCCGTCTCCAGCCGCCGCCCGTGGCGCAGCGTCACGAAATCCACGGTATCCGCCAGCAGGCCCCAGGGCAGCATATAAACGCTGGCAAACCCGAAGCCGATCAGTCCCGCGCACACCGGCAAGGCGCCGGGCCAGCGCAGGCACAGCGCGAACGCTGCCATGCCCACCGCACTGACGCCGTGGCCCATCGCCAGCAGCTTGCTCTTGTCGAACCGGCTGGTCAGCGATGTCCACGCCAGCACCCCCACGAACTGCCCGGCGGTCAAGGCCAGCAGAAGCGTGGCGACAAGGTCGGGCCGGTCCACCACGTAGGTGGCGATGTAAAGGATCATCCGCCCGAAAGTCGGCACCGCAAAGCCGGTTATCAGCGCCAGCAGCCCCATGCCCAGAACCAGCCGGTTGCGCAGCGGCACCGAAATCGCATCCTGCGCTGCCGCCTCAGGCCGATCGGCGACGGGGCCGGATGTCAGCACGCACACCACCATGGTCACCGCGAACAAGGCGCCCGCGACGATCCCCACGCTCGCCAGTCTCGAAGGCGCCCTCCCGCCCGGCCCCTGCACCAGCGGAGCAAGGACCATCGCAACCGCCAGCGAACTCGCCGTGCTGAACAGCAAACGATAGCCCGAGACGCGGCCGCGCGCGCGGCTGTCGGTTGTGATCTGGGCCATCAGCGCATTGTGCGGCACGTCGATCACCGCATAGGCCCCGCGAAAGACCAGCAGCGCGGCGGCCAGCATCCAGCCCTCGCGCGCACCGGCGGCAGGCATGGCGTAAAGCACCGCGAAGGCGGCCGCGCAGGGCACCGCGCCCGCCACCACCAGCCAGCGATATCCCCTGCCCGCCTGCCGTTGGCGGATCACCAGCCGCGCCGCCAGCAGATCGAACACCAGGTCTCCCGCAACCGCTACCAGCATCAAAGTGCCCGCTGCCGTGGCGGAAAGGCCCAGCAGGTCGGTCAGCAGAAACAGGATGGTGAGGTCGGCCCCGGCAAAGACCAGACCCTTGCCGAAATTGCCCGATGAGTAGGCGAACAGCCGCCCCTCGCGCGCCAGCACCGCAAGCGCAGGGCCGCGCCGCTCGGATTTCGAAGTCAGGAACCGCATGTGTAATACCAGCCAGCATGGGCGGGCAGCCGCCACGCTTTGAGGCTCCTAATGCGGGTTTCTTACATTGATGCGACTGTGAGCCGTCATCGCGGCACTGCCGGGCCGCAGCGCATTGACCCGCCGCCGCCCGCTTCAGACCAGCGGGCTGGCCCGGCCCGCGCGGTGGTGCAGCATCGCGTCCAGCACGCCCAGCGCCCGCGCCAGCCGCTGCCGGTCCAGACTGCCCCCGATCGAAACCCGCACCGCGCGCTCGCCGCAGGCCGGATCGACGCGGAACTGCTCGCTCGACACTACCGAAACGCCCAGCGAGCGCAGGGCGCTCACCAGTTCGAACGCGGATGTCTCCTCGCCAAGCGGCACCCACAGGTGATACCCTGCCGCGTCCGCGCGGTAGGACCCGACAGGCAGACCGGCCGCGACGATGGCCTGACGCGCTTCGCATTCCAGCCGCACCTCGTCCACCAGCCGCGCCCATGCCCCGCTGCGCAGCCACTGCGTGCACACCGCCATGTTCAGCGGCGGCGGCATTACCGTGGTCTCATGCGTGTCCGTAGCCAGCCGCAGGGCATCGCGCAGCAGCGGAGCCCGCAGGTACGCGATGCGCAGCGCCGGCGAGATCAGCTTGGAAAGGCTGGCGACGTGCCATGTCCGCTCAGGCGCAAGCGCGGCCAGCGAAGGAACGTCGCTGCGCCCAAGCCGCGAATAGGGATCGTCCTCGATGATGAGCACGTCATGCCGCCGCGCGATCTCGGCGATACGGCGGCGCCGCTCAAGCCCGAGAGACACCGCTGTCGGATTGTCGTTACTCGGTACGAGGTAGATCGCGCGGATGGGCGATGCCGCGCAGGCCCGCGCGAAGGCATCGGGATCAATGCCTTCGCCGTCGGCCGCCAGCGGCACGATGGCGATGCCGCGCCGACGGCAGATCGCCGTCCAGCCCGGATAGACGAACGGCCCGGTGCAGACCGCATCGCCCGGCTCCAGCACGGCGCTGGCGACCGCATGAAGCGCCGTCTGCGCGCCGCTGGTGACCAGCACGTTGTCCTCGTCCGCCGCGATGCCCGATGCGGCAAGCCACGCCGCCCCGGCAAGCCTGTCCTCCGGCGCGCCGCCGGCCGGCTGATACTGCATCCGGTTCGCTGCCGCCGGTCCTTGCAACACCTCCTGCACGGTGGCCGTGAACAGGCCCGCGAAGGTGCTGTCTGCCGGGATCGGCGGCAGGTTCATGCCGGTGTCGAACGGCGCGACTTCGGCGGTGTCCGCAATCACGGCACGCGCCCGCACGAAGCTGCCGCGCCGCCCCTCGGCGTCGATCAGGCCCAGTCGCCGCGCCTGCGCATAAGCGCGCGAGACGGTTCCCGTATCGATTCCAAGCGCTTCGGCCAGATCGCGCTGCGGAGGCAGCCGGTCACCGGCATTCAGGCGCCCGCTATCCAGATCCCGCCCGATCGCGGCGCAGATCGCCAGATAGACCGGGCCATCGGCCTCCACAATATCCGGCAGCCACTTTTGCATTGATGTTTGCATTGACTTTGTATGCATACAAAACTCATATGAGGCAATAGTCGATTCCCGGCATTACCCGAAAACGGACGGACGCCATGACAGACGAACACCTCGCCCCCACCGCCCCCGCCGAGGCTGAAGCCGCGCCCGGCAAGGGCCGTTGGATATTCCACTGCGGCCTCAAGGGCCTGTGCCCGCGCTGCGGCAAGGGGCGCATGTTTCGCAAATGGCTGAAACTGAACGACAAGTGCCCTGCCTGCGATCTCAGTTACGATTTCGCCGCCCCGGACGACGGCCCGGCGTTCTTCTCGCTGTGCATCGTCGCGTTTCCGCTGACGTTCTTCGCGGTCTGGCTACAGGTCAAATTCGAGCCGCCGTTCTGGGTCCACCTGCTGACCTCGTTCCCGCTGCTGGGGATCGGGTGCGTGGTGCCGCTGCAGTACATCAAGGGTTGGCTGGTCGCCTCGCAATACGTGAACAAGGCGCAGGAAGCCGGAACGGAAAAGCTCTGGGCGCAGCTGAACGCCCGCGCCGCCCGCCCCGAAGACTGAGCGCTGCCCGCGCCTGCCGCCAGGCCACGATAACAGTGCGACGAACCGATGGTTTAATCTGCCTAGTATATTAGCCGTATATCGACGTTGAGATTGATGTGCGACCGTCATGGCATGAACAAACCGCACCCGTCAGCCCGCCATTTCCAGCGGAGGAGTCTGGAAATTTCAACATTCTGATCGTCAGGAACGATCAGGACCGCAAGGCCTTTGACAGGGGAAGCAAGAACCCTCTCATGTGGATTCTGAAGATCGCACAATATCTCATCTTCTATCCGGTAGCGGCAATGTCGAGTATTTCGGCAATACTTCTCTATATCGGGTGGCTGTTCCGTTCATCCAATGTCGTGGCGAAGGGCGGACTTGTCAGTACAACCCTGCAGCGCATCCAGTTCATCTATGCCGGATGGCGCCATCAGGACCTGCTTGACCCCCGCGCCGACGCGCGCAAAGCCGCTCCCTTCCACCGGCGCATGAAGGCCCGGCCCAGCATGCTGGACGCCGTCATCAGGCCCTACCAGTCCACCAACTGGAACACGCGCACCCGGCTGACCAAGCTGCTTGCCCACTACGAAGCCATGGTGAAGCTGCGATGGCTTTTCGATCCGCATGAAGACCGCGAAGTCACCTTGTGCCTGCTGGCCGATGTCCACCCCGGGCTGCGGCTGGTGCTGGATGAGGCCATCTGGTTCAAGGATGAGGGACCGATGGTCATCAGCCTGTTCCTCGATGCCGACCGCATCTTCTCGATCGCCTTCGCCCTGCGCGAGGAGGATGGCGGCCTTGTCGCTCATGTCGGCGCGGTGCAGGGACGCAGCCCCCGGGACCTGCCGGGCATCCTCGAACGCTACCGTGAACTGACCCGCGCAGCCCACGGCATGCGCCCGCGCGATCTGCTCATCGAACTGTTTCGCACCTTGTGCGCCAGCCTTGCGGTGTCCCGCATCCTCCTCGTATCGGATGCGTACCAGCAGCACCGCGATCCCTACTTCGGCCAGAGCCGGAACGATGTGCGGGCCTGCTACGACGACGTCTGGCTGGAGCGCGGCGCCGTGCGCATCGACGAGACGATGTTCGAACTGCCGCTATATGCCAACTTGCGCACGCCGGACCAGATCCCGCCGCGCAAGCGCGGCCTCTATCGGCGCCGCTACGACATGCTGGCAACCATTTCGCGCCGGATGACCGAAACCCTGGCGCATCTGGCCGGGCGCGTGTGATCGCCGCGGCCGGCTCCCGCAAAGCAGGAAGGGCATATCATGCTGGCCGGCCTTCGTAACCGCAATCTCAGTGCAAGGCTGTTACAGCCCGCTGACGAATTATGGGACCGGCGCCTTGGCGTCAGTACGTTCGGGCACCACCCCGGCTCCGGCGCTCCGGGCGATCGGGAGTGGTATCTTCACTATATCCCCTCCCCCTACCGCGACATCTTCGACGTGCTTTCCCTGGCCTCGCTGCAGGAGGACGATACCGTCACCGACCTGGGCTGCGGGCTGGGCCGCGTGGTCTTCGCCGCCAGCCATCGCGGCGCCCGGCGGGCAGAAGGCGTGGAACTGATCCCGGCGCTGGCCAGCAAGGCGCAGAGCAACCGGACGACCAGCCACCTGCGCGACAGGGACATCGCCTTCTTCCAGCGCAATGTCCTGGACCACGACCTGAGCGGCACGACCCTGATCTACATGTTTCACAGCTTCGGCCACCAGATCGTCGCCGAAGTGCTGGACAAGGCAAGGCACAACCGCCGCACGGTCAATGCCGCCCGCCCCTTGCGCATCGCCTACGTGAACCCGGTATGCGATGACGTGATCGCGGATGCAGGATGGCTGCGCTGCCTCGGCAGTATGCCTGAAAAGCGCCAATGGCTGTCCAGCGCGCTGCATTATCGCACGACGCTATGGATATCGACTGACTGCTAGAGCTGGATGCTTCCCTGATCGACTTCGCGTTCGGCCGCATCTACCCTGCTATCCATGAACATCGCGATCTACGGCACCAAGACCTACGACCGGCACTTCCTGACAGCCGCCGGGCAGGACCGTTTCAACCTGCGTTTCCTCGAAGTGCCGCTGGGCCGTGACACCGCGCAGCTGGCGGCGGGCTGCGAGGCGGTCTGCGTCTTCGTGAACGATGTAGTCGACCGGCCTGTCATCGAGCAGCTCGCCGCGCTGGGCGTCAGGATCGTGGCGCTGCGCTGCGCGGGGTACAACAACGTCGACCTGACGGCGGCAAGCGAGCAAGGCATCGCCGTGGTGCGTGTGCCCGCCTATTCGCCCCATGCCGTCTCCGAGTTCACCATCGGCCTGCTGCTCTCGCTCGACCGCAAGATACACCGCGCCTGGTCGCGCGTGCGCGATAACAACTTCGCGCTTGATGGACTGGTGGGGCGCAACCTGCACGGCAGGACCGCCGGCGTCGTCGGCACCGGCCAGATCGGCGCGCTGGTCGCCCGCGCGCTGAGGGCGGGTTTTGGCTGCGAGGTGCTGGCGAGCGACCCCGTGATCGATCCCGCGCTGGTCGACATCGGCGTGCGCTATGTCCCGCGCGAAGTCCTGCTGCGCGAGGCCGACATCATCACGCTGCACTGCCCCCTCACCCCCGACACCCGCCACCTGATCGACGCCGAGGTGCTGGCGGCCGCGCGGCCCGGCGTGGTGATCGTCAACACCAGCCGGGGCGCCCTGATCGATGCGGTCGCCCTGATCGAGGCGCTCAAGCGCAAGCGGGTCGGCGGCGTCGCCCTGGACGTATACGAGCAGGAAGCGGGTATCTTCTTCGACGACCTGTCGAGCCAGATCATCGACGACGACGTACTGCAACGCCTCCTCACCTTCCCCAACGTGCTGATGACCGGGCACCAGGCTTTCCTGACTGAGGAAGCCCTCACCGCGATCGCCGCCACCACGCTGCGCAGCATCGGCGACTTCATGGACGGCAAGCCGCTGGCCGAGGCGGTCTGTCTGCAAGCATGAGCCGGCGCGCACCGCCTTTACCGCAAGGCAAGGCGCCCTTGCCGTTTCGCACTTGCACAAATTGCTGCGAGCGGCTCACGCTGCGGCCCGTCCCCCCCAGTTCGAGATTTCACGAATGCGCGCCTTGCACCGCCTGATCCTTGCCATTCTCCTGTTCGCAGGAGGCACCGCCGCTCATGCCCAGATCGCACCCACGGCGGAGCAGTCCAGCCAGATCAAGCAGGCGGAAACCGATCTGCGCGAAGTCGACCGCGCGCTCGACACCAAGGTCGCCGACGACGAACGGGCAGCGCTGCGCACCAAGGCGCTGGCCGCGCAAGCTGCGGTGCGTGCCGCCGCAAACCAGCTGGAAGACCAGATCGCCCAGGTCGATGCGCGCGTCGCCGGCCTTGGCCCGGTCACCGAAGGCGTGGCCGAAGCCCCCGAGATCCAGCAGCAGCGGGCCCGCCTCGCAAAGACCCGGGCAGCGGTGGATGCCGCCGTCAAGCGCGGCAGGCTGGCCGACGTCGAGGCCCAGCAACTGATCGAGGAACTGGACCGCGGGCAGGCCGAACAACTGAACGAAACACTCGCCACCCGCTTTCATTCACCGCTGTCGCCCACCTTCTGGAGCGCCCTGTTCGCCTCGGCCCCGCGCGACATGCGCCGGGTCGACCTGTTCATATCGCAAGGCTTCGCCCAGATCGGCGAGCAATGGCGCGGCGGGATACCGTGGCAGGTGCCACTGGGCGGTATACTGGCTTTCGTGCTGATGTTTCCGGCCCGGGTCGCGGGACGGCAGCTTGGGCAGCGCTACCTGATCGGCACCGCGCCCGGCCACCGCATCCGCCGTTCGCTCTATGCCCTCTGGCGCGTGGTCATCGGCACGGCAGCGCCGCTGCTGGCCGCCTTCGTGCTGGTTCAGGGGTTCCGCTGGGCCGGTCTGTTCCCCCAGCGCTGGGACCTTCTGCTCGACGGGTTTATCGGCGCCTGCGGATTCGCCGCCTTCACCGCATCGCTTGGCGGCGCCGTGCTGATGCGCAAGCAGCCCTCGTGGCGGATCGCACCGATCGCCGACGAAACCGCAAACCGCGTCCATCCGATGATCCTGATCCTGTCGGGCATCGCTTTCGCCTGCATCCTGCTCGATGCCTTCAACCAGGCCGTGGGCGCCAGCCAGACAGCGCTTGCCGCCTGGCAGATGGCCGAGGCGCTGGTGCATCTGATATGGATCGGCACGTTCCTGCTCCTGCTCGGCCGCCTGCGCGCCGATGCCGCCGCGCGTGAGGAAGCCGACACCGAAAGCACCAACCGGTCCTCCACCGGCGCGGGGCTGGCGGTAATCACGCTCATCGCCTGGATGCTGGTCGTCGCGGCCTTGTTCGCCCTGACCGGCGGCTACGTCGGGCTCAGCCTGTTCATCGCCCGGCTGATCGTCTGGACTGCGGTGCTCGTCGCCACGCTCTACCTGCTGCTGGGCACTGCCGACGACGCCGCAACCACGCTGTTCAGCCGCGAAAGCCCGCTGGGCATCGCCCTCACCCGCAGCGTGGGCCTGCGCGGAAGCCTGGTGGACCAGTTCGGCGTTCTGGTTTCAGGCGTCTTGCGCATCTTCCTGGTGCTCGTCGCGCTTGGCCTGCTGATGACGCCCTTCGGCGGCAGCGGCGGGCTTGGCAGTTTCTTCGGACGGCTGGGCACTTTCGCGCAAGGGATCGACATCGGCGGCGTTGCGATCTCACCCGGCGCGATCATTCGTTCGGCGCTGGTGCTGACGATCGGCCTCGCCCTCGTGCGGGCCTTCATGAGCTGGCTGGAAAAGCGCTACCTTCCAGCCACCGACCTCGACGGTTCGGCGCGCAATTCGGCCGGGCTGGTCGCCCGCTATGTCGGCATTGCGCTGGCGATCATTTGGGCGCTCGCCTCTCTGGGGATCGGGGTCGAGCGGATCGCGCTGCTCCTCTCGGCGCTGTCGGTCGGCATCGGTTTCGGCCTTCAGGCGATCACCCAGAACTTCGTATCGGGCCTGATCCTGCTGGCAGAGCGTCCCATCAAGATCGGCGACTGGGTGCGCGTGGGCACGGACGAAGGCGACGTGAAGCGCATCAGCGTGCGCTCCACCGAAATCACCCTTGCCGATCATTCGACGCTGATCGTCCCCAATTCCGAACTCATCACCAAGACCGTGCTCAACAAGACCCTGTCGAGCCCGCTCGGGCGTATCCAGATCCAGTTCTCGGTGCCGCTCGAAATCGAGGTGGACAATGTCCTGGACATCGTTCTGAGCACCTTCGCGGCCGAACCGGCAGTGCTGGAGGACCCCGGCCCGGCGGCATTCGTCGATTCGATCGCGGACGGGCGAATCCTGTTCAACTGCTTCGCCCACGTCGCCTCTCCGCGCGATGTCTACCGCGCCCGCAGCAATGTGTTCCTCGTCCTGCTGCGGCGTTTCGGCGAGGAAGGCATCGACATCGGCACGGTCGCCCAGCGCCTGGAACTTCTCGCCAGCGACCGCACCGCGATCGAGGACGGCGACCGCAAGGGCACTGCGCCGCAGCCGCCCGCAGGCTGACGCCGCGATGCTGAGCCAGGCCCAGCAGGCAAACCTCAACCTGGACGAGGCGCGGGAGATGCGCGCGGCTGGCCTTTCGTACCGGGAAATCGCCCGCAAGCTGGCCCTGACCGGGAACCAGCTTGCCCGCATCCGCCGCGCGTTGAAGCGGGCCAAGGCATCGCGCACAAGGCTGCGCGCAAAGGACCCGGGCGCCACCGATCGCGACCTGCTCATCAGCCAGTCGGTCCTGCCTTCCGGCCTGCGACTAACCTTGAAGGCCGCCGGCTTTCGGACGCTGGGCGATCTGGCGCAGCGCATCGCCGACCCGGACTTCCTCGGCCTGGAAACACTGCCGGGCATCGGCCCGCACCGGGCGCGGGTGGTAAAGGGATTGCTCGACCACCATGGCCTCCTGTCCGGCCCCGAAGACCTTCAGGCCGCAGTGGAAGCCCTTTTTCCCGAATTTCAGGATACCGGGCAAAACTGATACCGATGCTTGATGCGCTTGCCTCATCGGGCAGTGGCCAAGCCCGTGCGGCGCTTGAGCATTTCCAGACGGTGATGCGCCAGCATCTCGGCAGCGTGGTATAAGTGCATCCACGCCGCCGCGATTGTCGCGCTTCCCTCGCGTTTGCGGTAGGGGCCGGGGAATGAAAAATGCTGCCTTGCTGAAAGACCTGGCCGATTGCGCTTCTCCGGAGACGCTGCTCGCGGCGATCCTGAAGCACTATCCCCAGCTTACCGTACCGATAGACGTCGAAGCCATCGCGCGCAGTGCAGGCATCGCCGAATTTCGCGATCTCGACGTCGATGGCGCTACGAGCACTCTCATGGCCGATATCGCCAAGACACAGGGCATCATTTCAGTGGCGGCGGGCTTCTCTGCGCCGCGCCGCCGCTTTGCCATCGCGCATCAGCTTGGCCATTTCCTCCTCAAGGCGCAGCGCGGCGACAGGCAGTGCACCAGCCGCGATCTGGCGGAGAACCGGCGCGATACCCCGCATCGCAAGGAAGAGATGCAGGCCAACCGCTTTGCCGCCGGGCTGCTGATGCCCAAGCCGCTGTTCGCCAGTTTCGTCGCAGACCTGGGAAAGCCGGCCATCGCCCACCTGCCCACGCTCGCCGCCGCTTACCGCGTCACGCTGGAAGCGGCCGTCAGCCGCTATGCCGACCTCACCCAGACGACATGCGCGTTCGCCTTCATCAAGGACGGTACGGTGCGGCTCACCAGGCCGTCACGGTCTTTTCCGGCCCTCTCGGTCCGTTCCGGCGACCCCGCGCCAGCGGCGGTGGGCAGCACCGCGCCGAAGGAAGAAACCGCCTGGTTCCCGGCCGACGTGCGTGACTGGCTGTCGATCGCCCGCGACGTCCGCCAGCCCAGGCTCGCGTTCCAGACGTTTCGCAAGGCCAACGGCTTTCAACTGGTGATGCTATACGTCGACGCCGCAGCAGAACGCCGCGCGGACGAGGAAGCGGAAAAGCTGGCGAACGAAAGACCCAGGTTCGGTCGATGAAGCAAAGGGCCGCTATCGACTACACCTCGGTGCAAACCACTTTCCCTGCAATACCGCTAAGGTCTTGAAAAGTGGTAGCGGAGGAGGGACTCGAACCCCCGACACGCGGATTATGATTCCGCTGCTCTAACCAGCTGAGCTACTCCGCCACATCAAGGCCGTCCCTAGGGATGGCTCGATCTGGTGCACCATTGCTGCGGTGCAGGCCGCGTCCTTTAGGTGGGTCACCCGCATCGGTCAACACTGAAAAAGCACCTTCAGCCACGAAAGGTGACAACGCGGATCGGACGCCACAATCCGTCCTCCCACGCGTAGAGCCCAAAGCCCCGGAAGCGGAAGGAAACGGGCTGCAATTGATCGCCCAGCTGCGCCTGAAGCGCACGGGCGGCCTGGGTGGTCACCTTGTTCTGGATCGTCACGTGAAGGCGCAGCGGCTGGGCGTCCTGCTGGGTCAGCAAGCCGTGCATCCGCTCCGCGATGGCGCCGTGGAGTTGGACCATCGCCGCGCTCTCCACCGCAAGCGCGGTGCCGGTGCCCAGCTTCATCAGTCCGGCGATTCGCGCCGGCGGCGCGGGTGCCTTGGCGAGAGCGCGCAGCACGTCGGTGAGTTCCTCCTCCACCGATGGCGGCAGGGCGTGGAACAAGGTTACGTGGGCGCGCAGGCGGTTACGTTCGGGCGGATAGTGGGCCCGGCGCAGGGCGTCCGCCCAGGCAAGCACATCATCGGGCAGTTCAGCGGTGACAAGCAGCGGTGCGCCTGCCTTGCGGGGGCCTGTCGCGATCCAGTCGGGTGCGGGTTTGCTCATGCCTCTTCAGCCATCGATCCCGATTGCCAGAATGACCCGCGCAGCGCAAAGTTCATCGGGCAGGAATTACAGGCCGAGGAGATCGTCATGCGCACATTCTGGATCATCGCCGCCGCCATCCTCGCCTGGAACCTGCTGGGCGACGCCGCCTATGTCATGCAGGCCAGCGCCGACCTCGATGTGCTCGCCAGGACCGACCCCGTCACTGCCGATGCCTTCCGCTCCATGCCCGCATGGGCGTGGGCCGCCTATGGCGTGGCGGTGTGGGTCGGTACGCTGGGCGCGGTGCTGTTGCTGACGCGGCGCAAGGCGGCATGGATATGCTTCGCGCTTTCGCTGGCCGGCGTGGTGGTCCAGTTCAGCTGGAGCTTCCTGGGCTTCGGCATGATCGCGGCCAAGGGCTGGTCGACCACGATCTTCCCGGCCGTGATCTTCGCGATCACCCTGGGCTCACTGCTCTACGCCCGCCGCAAGGCAGCGGACGGGACGCTGCGCTGAAACCTTACAGTTCGCCGCGCTCGCGCCGTATCGCGAACCACTTAGCGACGTTGCTGTTATGCTCGGCCAGAGTGTCGGCGAAGGCGTGGCCGCCGGTGCCGTCAGCGACCATGTAGAGCGCATCGGTCTTGGCCGGGTTCAACACGGCGGCGATCGATTCGCGGCCCGGGTTGGTGATCGGGTGCTTGGGCAGGCCGACCATCGTATAGGTATTGTAGTCGTTGACCGCCTGGATCTCCGACTGAAGGATACGGCGGCCCAGGCGTTTGCCCTTGGTGATCGGGTAGATGATCGTCGGGTCGGCCTGAAGCAGCATGCCGGTCCTGAGGCGATTGGAATAAAGCCCTGCCACCATGCGGCGTTCGGAGGGCTTTCCGGTTTCCTTCTCGACGATGGAGGCCAGGATCACTGCCTGTTCCGGCGTTTTGACGACGAGATTCGGCGCGCGCTTGTCCCACAATTCCTTGACCGTGCGGCTCATCGCGGCCTGCATCCGGCGCAGCACCGCCTCGCGCGTTTCACCGCTTTCGATCGGATAGCTGTCCGGCAGGACCGAACCTTCGGCAGGCGAGGCAACATCGCCCGTCAGCGCGGTCTGCGCTTTAAGCCGTTCGTAGACCATGATCGAGGGCATCCCCTCGGGCACGGTGACGAGGCGGCGCACGAAATCGTCGCTGGAGATGATCGCCAGCACCCGCGATGCACTAGCGTGGGCGGGAATGGCGAACTCACCCGCCTTGATCCCGCCGCCGCCGCCGAAAACGCGCGCGCGCAGGGTGAACCCGCTCGCCGAGCGGATCACGCCCTTTTCCTGGAGCCTGTCCGCGATCGTCCCCAGGCTGGCGCCATTGGGGACGACGAAGTGCTGGTCCTTGGCCAGCGGGCCGGAACCGTACCAGCCGCCAAGGAAGCTCCACAAGGCACCAATGACAGCCACGGCGAGGACGCCTGCCAGAACGCATCCACGCCGGGACATCATCGGTGTCAGTCTTCTACGCGGCGCAGCACGAGGCTGGCGTTGGTGCCGCCGAAGCCGAAGCTGTTGTTGAGCACGGCGCGCACTTCACGCTTCTTGGCGACATGCGGCACCAGGTCGACGCCCACGCAGCTTTCGCTGGGGTTGTCGAGGTTCAGCGTCGGGGGGACGATCTGGTCGCGCATCGCCAGGATGCAGAAGATCGCCTCGACAGCGCCCGCGCCGCCCAGCAGGTGGCCGATCGCAGACTTGGTCGAACTCATCGAGACGTTGTCAATGGCATCGCCGAACAGGCGGCGCACCGCGCCCAGTTCCAGCTCGTCACCCAGCGGAGTCGAGGTGCCGTGGGCGTTGATGTAGTCGATGTCCTTGGGTTCGAGGCCCGCCTTGCGCAGCGCCATCGCCATCGAGCGGAACGCGCCCGAACCTTCCGGGTGCGGCGCGGTGACGTGGTGGGCATCGCCCGACAGGCCGTAGCCGATGACTTCTGCGTAGATCTTCGCACCGCGTGCCTTGGCGTGCTCGTATTCCTCAAGCACGACGACGCCTGCGCCCTCGCCCATCAGGAAGCCGTCGCGGTCCTTGTCGTAGGGACGGCTGGCCTTCTCGGGCTCGTCGTTGAACGAGGTCGAGAGGGCGCGTGCCTGCGCGAAGCCGGCGATGCCGATCGGGCAGATGGTGCTTTCCGCGCCGCCGGCCAGCATGATGTCGGCGTCGCCGTCCTTGATCATGCGCGCAGCGTCGCCGATCGAGTGAGCGCCGGTCGAGCAGGCGGTGACGACAGCGTGGTTCGGGCCCATCAGGCCGTACTTGATCGAAACCTGACCCGAGATCAGGTTGATGAGGCGCCCGTGGACGAAGTGCGGCGAAACGCGGCTCGGCCCCTTGGCGGCGAGGACCAGCGATTCGCTTTCGATGCCCGGCAGGCCGCCGATGCCCGAACCGATCGAGCAACCGGCCATGTAGCGGGTTTCCTCGTCCATCTCGGTCAAACCGGCGTCTTCGATCGCCTGGCCCGCGGCATCGATGCCGAAGACGATGAACGGATCGACCTGGCGCTGAACCTTGTGGTCGACGCGCTTGTTGGCATCGAAGCCATATTCATGATCGGCCGGCTTCACCTCTGCGGCGATGCGGCACTTCTGGTCCGAGGCATCGAACTTCGTGATCGGCCCGGCGCCGGATTTACCGGCAAGGATATTGGCCCAGGTCGTTTCGACGTCAGCCCCCAGCGGGGTGACAAGACCAAGTCCGGTTACGACGACGCGACGCATTATGCTCTCCGACATGCGATTACCCGAAATCTGCGATCATCCAAAAATTGCGGATGCCCGAGACTGCGGCTGCCTGAAACAGAATAGAAGCCTGAAACGGCGACAGGCCCGCCCCCTTAGAGGTCGAGCCTGTCGATTTCAATCCGGGTGTGCGCCCTGCCCCATTCGACCGCAAGAACGGCCGAAGGGTCAGCGGCGGCAGCCTGAATCAGCCCTTGTTCTCTTCGATGTACTTGATGGCATCGGAGACGGTGCTGATCTTTTCGGCTGCGTCGTCGGGGATTTCGACGCCGAATTCTTCTTCGAAGGCCATGACCAACTCGACGATGTCGAGCGAGTCAGCGCCCAGATCATCGATGAAGCTTGCGTCTTCGGTGACCTTCTCGGCTTCAACGCCCAGATGCTCGACGACGATCTTCTTAACCCGATCGGCGGTATCGCTCATGTGTATAGACCCCTTCAAAAATTCGGAGGATTGGTAATTCGACAGTCGCCCTAATCACTGGGCGGCGCGCTGGCAAGGGGCTTGGGTTAAACCCCGAAGGCCACATGACCTGCGTTATCCACGGTCCATGCAGGATTCCAAGCGATTTCCCATGCATTGCCATCGGGATCGGCCACATATCCACGATAACCGCCATGCGCCGGGGCATCCGCAGCCCGCAGCAGCGTGGCGCCCGCCGCGACGAGCCGTGCCAGCCTTGCGTCGACCGCTTCTGCGCTTTCGAGGTTATGGGCCAGTGCGAAACTCCCCGCCGGCGCACAGGGGCGGTCCATGTCCGCTTCGAGCTGGGCCTTGTCCCACAGCCCGAAAACGAATCCGTTCATCTGGAAAAACGCCACGTCGTCCTGCTCGAACACCGGCTCCCAGCCGAATCCTTCGCGGTAGAAGGCTTTGGCACGGGCCACGTCGGTGACGCCCAGGGTGATGAGGGAAATATGCTGCATGGATTGCCAACGCCGAGAGGCGCGGCGCGGTTCCTCTTCCTCCCCCGCCGGGGGAGGAAGATTGCGGGGGCTTATTTCACCCCGAAGTTCAGCCCGCGCTGGGGGCGACCACGTTGCCAGCCGCCGGAGCGGTCTGCTTCACTGGCTCGACCACGCGCATGTGCAGGTCACGCAGCTGCTTGTGCTCGGCGGGCGACGGTGCGCCCATGAGCAGGTCTTCGGCGCGCTGGTTCATCGGGAACAGCGAGATTTCGCGCAGGTTCTGCGCGCCGCACAGCAGCATCACGATGCGGTCCACGCCCGCCGCCATGCCGCCGTGAGGCGGGGCGCCGTACTGGAACGCGCGGTAAAGGCCGCCGAAGCGCTCTTCCACGTCGGCCTTGGTCAGGCCGGTCATCTCGAACGCCTTGACCATCAGTTCGGGCGACTGGTTGCGAATCGAACCCGAAGCGATCTCGAAGCCGTTGCAGACCAGATCGTACTGGAACGCCTTGATGGTAAGCGGGTCCTGCCCTTCGAGCGCTTCCATGCCGCCCTGCGGCATCGAGAACGGGTTGTGCGCGAAGTCGAGCTTCTTGTTGTCCTCGTCCCACTCGTAGAACGGGAAATCGACGATCCAGCACAGCTCGAAGCGGTCCTTGTCGATCAGGTCGAGCAGCTCGCCGGTGCGGGTACGGGCAAGGCCGGCCAGCTTGGCGGCCTGCTCTTCCTTGCCGGCGGCGAAGAACACGCCGTCGTTGGGGCCAAGGCCCAGCGCTTCGATCAGCGCGGCGGTCTTTTCCTCGCCGTGGTTCTTGGCGATCGGCCCGCCGGGGACGCCGTCCTTGATGTTGATGTAGCCAAGGCCCGAGAAGCCTTCGCTGCGCGCCCAGTTGTTCATCTCGTCGAAGAACTTGCGGCTGCCCGCGCCTGCGCCCGGAGCCGGAACGGCGCGGATGGTGCCGCCGCCCGCAACGATGCCGGCGAAAATGCCGAAGCCCGAATCGACGAAGTGCTCGGTCACGTCCTTGATCAGCAGCGGGTTGCGCAGGTCAGGCTTGTCCGAACCATAGTCCAGCATCGACCGCGCGTGCGGAATGCGGCGGAATTCACCCGAGGGGGTGACCGGCTTGCCCTCGGCGAAACCGGCGAAGATGCCCTGAAGCACCGGCTCCATGGTCTCCCATATCTCTTCCTGGGTGACGAAGCTCATCTCGAGGTCGAGCTGGTAGAATTCGCCCGGCAGGCGGTCGGCGCGCGGGTCTTCGTCGCGGAAGCAGGGCGCGATCTGGAAGTAGCGGTCGAAACCGGCGACCATGAGCAACTGCTTGTACTGCTGCGGCGCCTGCGGCAGCGCGTAGAACTTGCCCGGGTGGATGCGGCTGGGGACCAGGAAGTCGCGCGCGCCTTCAGGGCTGGAGGCGGTGAGGATCGGCGTGGAATATTCTGTGAAACCGATGCCTTCCATGCGGCGGCGCATATCGGAAATGACCTTGGTGCGCTTGACGATGTTGGCGTGCAGCGTCTCGCGGCGCAGGTCGAGGAAGCGGTACTTGAGGCGGATGTCCTCAGGATACTCCTGCTCGCCGGCGACCGGCATCGGCAGTTCCTCGGCGCGGCTGATGACCGTGGCGGAGCGGGCGTAGACCTCGATCTCGCCAGTGGCAAGGTTGGGGTTCACGGTGCCGGCACTGCGGGCCTTCACGGTGCCCTCGATGGTCACGACGCTTTCCGCGCGCAGCGAATCGAGCACGGCCAGCGCCGGGCTGTCGCTGTCGGTGACGACCTGGGTCAGGCCGTAATGGTCGCGCAGGTCGACGAACAGAACGCCGCCATGGTCGCGCTTGCGGTGTACCCAGCCCGAAAGGCGGACGGTCTGGCCAACCTCGGCCGCACCGAGGGCGCCGCAGGTGTGAGAGCGATAGGGATGGGTCATGGCGGGTTCGTGCTCTTCAAATAGTCGAAATCAGATCATCGCGGCCCTAGTCGAGTGGGCCGGCGATTTCCAGACTAGGTTTTCACGCGGTGGCCAATCGGCGCGGCGGTAACACCAAATAAACCATTGGCCTTTAAACGGGCAGGGCAAGGGGTCGCACAAGACAAGCAGGACAAGACATGCTGGCACACAAGCTGGACGAAGTTCTCCCGGAATCCGCCCTCCCGCAGGGCGGAAGCAGCGCCCTGCCCGCGTTCCCGCAATGGGCCGATGCCCCCATCCCCGCCGCCGCCGAGCCGGAGCAGCCTTCCGCCGCCGTTCTCGAACTGCGCCGGCTTGCCGAGCCCGAAGCCCCGTCCGACGGCGAGGCGGAGGCCTGGCATCTGCCCCCGCCCGGCATCCACACCACCGGATCACAGCTGCGCCGCCGCCTCGTCACCGCCGAAAGCATCGCCGCGCTGTCGGCCCATGAAAAACCCTCACTCATCCAGCGGATTTGCGCATTTCTGCCGGGCCGGAAATAAACATACGACAAAACCGCAACACGGGGCGTTGATCCACCGGGCCGTTAGGCGTAACGCCCCTGTTCAATGAAAATTCACCCGCTGATAACGAAAACCCAAGAACTCGCCGATTTGTGCGCGCGCCTTGCGAAATCCGATTTCGTGGCCGTCGACACCGAGTTCATGCGTGAAAACACCTATTGGCCCGAACTGTGCCTTGTGCAGATCGCCAATACCGAGGAAGCGGCGGCGGTCGACCCGCTCGCCCCCGATCTCGGCCTGAAACCCTTGTGGGACCTGCTGACCGACAATGAGGACGTCCTCAAGGTCTTCCACGCGGGCGGCCAGGACGTCGAGATCGTGTTCAACTTCACGGGGCGCACGCCGCACCCGATATTCGACACCCAGATCGCGATGATGGCGATCAGCCAGTCCGAGCAGATCGGCTATTCCAACCTCGTCGAATCGTGGCAGGGCCTGACGATCGACAAGGGCGCCCGCTTCACCGACTGGTCGCGCCGCCCGCTTACCGACCGCCAGATCGAATATGCCATCGGCGACGTAACTCACCTTTCCAAGATCTTCCCCAAGATGCTCAAGCGCCTGATCAAGACCGGCCGGGGTGAGTGGCTGGACCAGGAAATGGAAAAGCTGGCCGACCCCGAGCATTATCGCAACGACCCGGCCCAGGCCTGGAAGCGGATCAAGGCGCCGGGCCGCAACCCGCAGGTTCTCGGCCGCCTGAAAGCCATCTCCGAGTGGCGCGAGATGGAGGCGCAGGGCAAGAACATCCCGCGCGGCCGCATCGCCCGCGACGAAACGATTGCCGACATCGCCAGCCACCCGCCCAAGACGCAGGGTGACCTCGCCAAGGTGCGCGGCCTGTCGCAGGGTTGGAAGGACAACGATATCGGACGCCGCCTGATGAACGTCCTCGCCAAGGCGGAAGCCTTGCCCGATGACGAAATGCCCGCCCGCGCCCCGCGCGGCGCGCCGCTGGGCAAGGAAGGCACGCTGGTTGCAGACCTGCTCAAGCTGCTGCTCAAGATCCGCGCGCGGGAAATCGACGCCGCCTCGCGCCTGCTTGCCCGCAGCGACGAACTGGAACTGCTGGCCGCCGGCGTGCGCAAGAACCTCAGCCTGCTGGAAGGCTGGCGCTACGAAGTTTTCGGCCGCGATGCGCTCGACCTAGTCGAGGGCAAGCTCGCCTTCGCGGTGGAGAACGGCAAGCTCAAGATGACTCACGTCGACGATGCGGCGAAAGCGGCGGCTGCCGAAACGGCAGACACCGCCCCGGAGCAGGTCGGTGACAGCCAGGCCGACGAAGAACAGGTCGGCGAAGAATAACTACCGCCATGGCGACGGCGTTAAAGCGCATTCGCCATGGCGGTGCCCCCTCCCTCAGGGGTAACTGTCGCTCCAGCACTTCACGCAAGGCGAACGGAGCATGCACTCCGCTTCGCCGTATGCGCAGGACCGATGCCGCGGCGGGCGTGACAAACGTCGCAAAATGCGAAAAACGATTACCATATCCGAGAGTTAGCACGCCCTGCGGCCGCAGGTAGTGATAGCAATACGGAGCGACTACCGCCCTCTGATTTTACAGGATTATCGGTCCGGTAACGGCTTGTCGGCGCGCTAACAGTTGGCGTCCCTGCACGGTTCATGCGATAGCTCCCGGGTGACCGTTTATCAGCCCACGCTCAAGCAGCTCCAGTACCTCGTTTCCCTTCACGAGCACGGCCATTTCGGCCGCGCCGCCGATGCCTGCTTCGTTTCGCAATCGACGCTTTCGGCGGGCCTTCGCGATCTGGAGACGCTTCTTGGCGTGACGCTGGTGGAACGGACCAAGCGCGCCGTGCGCTTCACTCCGCTGGGCAATGCGGTCGTCGCCAAGGCCCACCGCATCCTGCGCGAAACCGAGGAGCTGTCCGATCTCGTCCAGTCGAGCGGCAAGCCGCTCTCGGGCGAATTGCGGATGAGCGTGATTCCCACGATCGCCCCGTTCCTGCTGCCCCGCATGTTGCCGCGCCTGCGCCGCGAGCGCCCCAGCCTCAAGCTGTTCCTGCGCGAGGAACCCAGCGCGGCGGCAGTCGAATCGCTGCACCACGGCCGTGCCGACTGCGTACTGCTCGCCCTGCCCTATGCCACCGGCGAGGTGGAGAAGGAGACGATCGAACTGGACGCCTTCTTCGTCGCCTTCCCGGCCGACGATCCGCGCGATCCGCCCGCCGAAATCACACCCGACATCATTGACGAACACCGCCTGCTGCTGCTGGAGGATGGGCATTGCCTCAAGGACCACGCTCTGGCGGCCTGCAACCGCCCGGAACTGCGGGCGAGCGCGACGATGATCGGCACCAGTCTGCACACGCTGGTGCAGATGGTCGACAATGGCCTGGGGCTGACGATGCTGCCTGAAATGGCGCTGGATGCGGGTATTCTCAACGGTACCAACGTCGTAGCGCGGCCGTTGATATCGCCCAATGCCAACCGCGAGATCGCGCTGGTATGGCGCAAGAACTCACCGCGTTCGGACGAATTCCGGATGCTGGCGGACGAACTGCGCGCGGGCTGATCAGCCCTTGCGCCGCAGCCCTTGTAGCGCAAGGCCGACCGCCGCGATCCCGGTGCCCAGCACCGAAACGCCGTTCCAGCCCCAGTGATGCCACACCGCCGTCGCGGCGCCGGAACTGGCGGCTCCGGCCAGGAACATCATCGCCATGTAGACAGTGTTGATGCGCGACCGTGCTTCGGGGCGCAATGCATAGATGATGCTTTGGTTCGAAACCTGGCTGGCCTGTACCGAGAAGTCCATCAGCAGCACGCCCACAACCAGACCCGCGATAGACTGCCAGAACCCGAAGACCAGCCACGATACCAGCGTAAGCGCGCTGGCCAGGACGATCACGCGGCCCGGCCCGCTGCGGTCGGCGCTTCGCCCGGCGATGGGCGCGGCCAGAACGCCCGCTGCGCCCAGCACACCGAACAGGCCTGCCGCTTCGGGGCCCATGCCGAAGCGCGGCTCCTGCAGGCGCAGTGCAAGAATCGTCCAGAACACGCTGAACACGCCGAACTGGGTGCATTGGGTATAAGCGGCGAGCCGCAGCGCCGGAAACTCGCGCCACAGCGCCCATAGCGAGGCCAGCAGCCCGCCATACGTCATGCCGTTGTGCTGCGGACGGCTGCGCGGCAGCATGAATGCCATCAGTCCCGCCGTGAGCAGGCACAGCGGCACCGCCAGCCAGAACATCTCGCGCCAGCCGAAAGCCCCGGCAACGAATCCGGCCAGCGTCCGGCTCAGCAGAATGCCGCAGAGCAGCCCGGCCATGACCGTGCCCACCACCGCGCCGCGCCGTTCTTCCGGCGCGAGATTCGCGGCGAAGGGAACGATCTGCTGCGCCACCGAAGCGAGCAGGCCGACCAGCAGCGACGCCGCCAGCACCAGTCCCGCGCTGGGCGCGATGGCGACAAGGGCCAAGGCGAACGTCAGCGCCAGGCACTGCATCACGATCAGCCGCTTGCGCTCAATCAGGTCGCCCAGTGGCACCAGCAGGATCAGGCCCGCCGCATAGCCCAACTGGGTCGCGGTCGGCACGTATGTGATCGCAGCGCCTGAAAGCTCGCGCTCCATCAGCCCGATCATCGGCTGGTTGTAATAGATGTTTGCGACCGTCAGCCCGGCCGCGGCGGCCAGCGCAAAGATCACCGGCTTGCCCATGGCACTGGCAGGCGCGGCCGAAGTCGCCGTGTTCATGGCAGGGGTGGTGGCGGTAATGACAGGCTCCTTGGCGCAGGCGTTCTCCTGCCGGGCCTGCGATCTAGGGATACGGCCGAGGCAGCCAAGCGCGAGGATCGCACGGCTGGTTTACAATTGCGCAACACGCACGCGCAACCTCAGTCCATGTACTTGAGGCCGGCGCGCATATAGTCCCAGCCCGTCACCAGCGTCAGCACCGCCGCGCCCCATAGCGTGGTGAGGCCGACGGTATGCGGCACGTTGATTTCCAGCGCGCCCACCCACAGGTTCCACCACGGCATCGCCACGCCCAGAATCAGCGCGCCCAGCGAGATGAACTGGAACGTCGTCTTCCACTTGGCCAGTCGGCTGACCGGCACTGACACCTGCAGACCCCCAAGGAACTCACGCAGGCCGGACACGGCAATCTCGCGGATCAGGATCACCAGGCCCGCGATCACATGCGCATCGCCCACGTAAGGGCCGCGCAGGATGCCTTGCGCGGTGAGCACAAGGATCACGGCGGCGATCATGATCTTGTCGGCAATGGGATCGAGGAACACGCCCAGCTTCGAGACCGTCCCGCTGGAACGGGCAAGATAGCCGTCGAAATAATCGGTGATGCCCATCAGGCAGTAGAGCCCGAAGGCAAGGCCGTAGCCGAACTCCCACTTGGGCCACCACAGCAGGAACGCCAGCAGCGGCACCGCAAAGATACGCGACAGGGTGAGGATGTTCGGCAGAGTCAGCATGGTGCCACCGCCATAGCCCGCAATTGCGACGGGAATAAAGTGCTCAACGGGGGTTGTGCCCCCGTCCCACCGCATTAAGTGTCGCGGCGACCAGAATTTCCAGAGTTTCAAACGCCGGCGGCACGTTTCGATCATGACCACGACGACCCAACTCATCCGGGCCCGACGTTTCCTTCCCCTCTTCGTCACCCAGCTGCTCGGCGCGTTCAACGATAATCTGTTCAAGAACGCGATGATTCTCTTCGTGGTATACGAGGTATATCACTCCGAAGCGCAGGAGGCCCGCTTCAGCGCGCTGGCCTCGGCGATCTTCATTCTGCCCTTCTTCCTGCTCTCCGCGCTCGCCGGGCAACTGGCCGACATGCGCGACAAGGCAAAGCTGATCCGCATCATCAAGGGCTGCGAGATCGTCATCATGCTGATCGGCGGCGCTGGACTGGCGCTCGCGTGGCAGGGTGCCTCGCTGGACGGCGTGGCGATGCCGCTGATGCTGGTCGCGCTGTTCGCGATGGGGGTGCATTCGACGTTCTTCGGCCCGATCAAGTATGCGATCCTGCCGCAGCACCTGCGCGACGGCGAAGTCCTTTCGGGCACCGGCCTGGTAGAGGCGGGAACCTACATCGCCGTGCTGGCCGGCACCATCGTCGCCGGCTGGATCAACGTGGAACATGCTGCGATCGGGGTCATCGTGGTCGCCTGCATCGGCTTTTTCGCCGGCCGGCAGGTGCCCCCCGCCCCGCCGCTGTGCGAGCCCGAGCCGCTCGACTATCACTTCGTTCGCGCCTCCATCAACCTGGTGCGCACGACGATGAAGGACCGCCGGGTGTTCCTGGCGATCTGCGCGATCAGCTTCTTCTGGGCGATCGGCACGGTGCTGTTCATCCAGTTCCCGCCGCTCGCCAAGAACATGCTGCGCGCCAGCAAGGAAGTGGCGAGCCTGTTCCTGGTGATCTTCTCGGTTGGCGTGGCGATCGGTTCGGTCGCCATCAACGCCCTGCTCAAGGGCACCGTCTCGGCGCGCTGGTCGCCTATTTCGGTGATCGGCATGGGCGTGTTCCTGGTCGCCTTTCAGCAGGTCTGCCGGATCTGGCCGCCCCATACCGGGCCCGACGTGATGATGGACGTCTCCACTTTCGTGATCCAGCCGCTGGCCGCACCGCTGATGCTGACGCTGCTGGGTATCGCGATTTGCGGCGGCATGTTCGTGGTGCCGCTTTACGCCTTCCTCACCACTTTCGTCGAAAAGTCGCAGACGGCGCGGACGATCGCGGCGAACAACATCGTCAACTCGGGCGCGATGGTGGTCGGCTCACTGGCCACCGGCGTGATGACATTGATGGGTGTCGCAGTGGCGCAGCAGTTGCTGATCGTGGCCCTTGGCTGCGGCGCTTCGGCCTGGCTGGGCCACTTGCTTTTCCGCGCCGAAAAGGCCGCTGGCGCCGCCTGACGGTTGTTACTTCCTCCCTCGCTCCGAGAGGAAGAACCGGCGCGTCAGGCGATGAACAGGGTGATCGCGACGAAGCTGGCACAATAGGCGGCCATGAAGCCTTTCCAGTCTCCGCCGCTCAGCCGCCAGCGGCGGGCGGCTTCCAGATTCTCCCCTGCCTCCACGTCCGCCGGAAGCGGATCGCTGAAGACGTGAGGCGGCAGCGAGCGACGGAACCAGTGTCCGGCCGACTCCTGCGTGAGGACGAGTGCGCGACGTGTGATGCTTCGCATGAGGCACGTCTTAACGATTTGTTTACTATTCCGTAAAGCGCGTCGAATGCTGCTTCCCGAAACGGGACGCCCCCGTTAAATTTCGTCAATAAAACTGCGGAAAATCAACAAAAAAGAGCCGCCCGAAGGCAGCCCTTGTCCGATTCGACGATGGTGCGCCGGGTCAGATGCTGTCGCCGAGGGCGCCCTTCACCTTGCCGGACGCCTGCTGCAACTCGCCCTTCTTCTCCTGCGCGACGCCCTCGGCCTTCTGAGCCGGATCGTTACGCGCATTTCCGAGCGCCTGCTTGGCGTTGCCGGCGGCTTCGTTAGCGAGACCCTTTGCGGTGTCGGTGAGCTTACCCATGAGATTATCTCCTTGATTTGTCAGCGGAAAAATCCGCCGCTTACAAGAGAAGAAACGCCGGAGACCGCCGAAAGGTTGCAAGGAAGTCGGTCAATTCATCGCGAACCGCCGAGTTTCGCCGCACTGGCGGCGCGCTTCATCTCAGCCCCCCGCAAGCGAAAGGACATAGTCCCATTCTTCAGGGGTGACCGCCGCCACTGACAGGCGCGAGAACTTCGCCAGTTCCATATCCGCCAGCTTCGGGTCGGCTTTCACCTGCTTCAGGGTTACGGTCCGCTTCAGCTTGCGCACCGGCTTCACCTTCACCGCAGCCCACTTGCCTTCCGGGTCGCTCGGGTCGGCGATGCCGGCCTTGCTGACCTGGGCAATCCCGACGATTTCCTTACCGATGTTGGAGTGATAGAAGAACACCTCGTCCCCAACCTGCATGGCGCGCAGGTTGCCCGCGGCGCGGTGGTTGCGCACGCCGTCCCAGGTGCCTTCGCCCTCGGCGACGAGGTCGTCCCAGCTGTACGCGTCCGGTTCAGACTTCATCAGCCAGTAACTCTTGCCCATCGCTCGCCTTTCCATTTCATGTCCGGCCCTCATGCCTCTAAGGCGGGCGACATATCGACTCATACGGATTGCACTACCATGGACCTAGCCGAAATTCCCGTTCTCAGCCTTGATGCAGACCGGGCCGACCTGCCCGCCCGCATCGGCGAGAGCTTCCGCACCTTCGGTTTCGCGATGATCCGCGACCACGGCATCGACCCTGCCTTGATCGAGCGCGCCTGGGAGTTAACCGGCGAATTCTTCGCCCTGCCGGTGGAAACCAAGCAGAAGTACTTCATCCCCGGCCAGGGCGGCGCGCGCGGCTACACCCCGTTCCGCACCGAAGTGGCCAAGGGCGCCAGCGAGAAAGACCTCAAGGAATTCTGGCACGTCGGCCGCGATGTGCCTGCGGATTCGCCCCTCGCCGCCTCGATGCCGCCCAACGTCTGGCCCACCGAGATCCCCGGCTTCCGCGAGACGTTCACGCAGCTTTACGCCCAGTTCGACGAAGCCGGCGCCAAGGTGCTTTCCGCCATCGCCATCGATCTTGGCCTGGATGCCCGCTGGTTCGACCCCGCGATCGACGACGGCAACTCGGTCATGCGCCTGCTGCACTATCCCCCCGTGGGAGAGGGTTCCGGCGGCGCCATCCGCGCCGGGGCGCATGAGGACATCAACCTCATCACCCTGCTGCTGGGCGCGCAGGAAGCGGGCCTCGAACTGCTGGGCAAGGATGGGCGCTGGCTTTCCATCGCCCCGCCGGAAGGCGCGATCGTGGTCAATATCGGCGACATGCTGCAGCGCCTGACCAACCACGTCCTGCCCTCCACCACGCACCGCGTGCGCAATCCCGAGGGCGAGCGGGCTGGCCACGCCCGCTACTCGATGCCGTTCTTCCTGCACCTTCGCAGTGATTTCCCCTTTGTCACCCTGCCCGAATGCGTCAGCGAATCGAACCCGGACCGTTATCCGGAAACGATCACCGCCGATGACTACCTGCAGGAGCGCCTGCGCGAGATCGGCCTGAAGATGTGACCGAAATGCCGCCGCCGCGGGCCCGATCCGAGGCGGCGGCTTTCATCTTAACCAATATTTCAGAGCGTTTACTTAGGGCGAGGAACATAGGGGCGACACCCTAGGGGACCACGTCGGTGCGCGCAGTGAAATTTCAGATTGCCGGCAATCACAGCGAAGACACCGCCGCCGGAAGGCAGGTGGACATCGTCGCGTTGGGCATCGTCACGGCGGCGATCATCCTCTTCGTCGCCACGGGCAGCGAAATCGGCCCGGCCGTCGTGCGTTCGCTCAGGGGCGAAGGTCCGGGGCCGGACAGCTTCATGCTCGACGCCTTCCTCCTCAACATCGCCATCATCATCTTCGGCTGGAGCCGCTACCGCCAGCTTTGCGAAGAAATCGCGGCGGGCAAGGCGGCTGAAAACGCGGCGCGCCGCCTGGCCGAAACCGATGCGCTGACCGGCTTCCTCAACCGCCGCAGCTTCAATGCCGGCATTGATGCGCTGATCGCCCAAGGTGCCGACCCCGGCGTGAACAACGGGGCCGACCAGCACCGGGCGACCGCGCTGATGATGATCGACCTCGATAACTTCAAGCAGGTCAACGACCACAACGGCCACTCCGTTGGCGACCTGCTGCTGTGCGAATGCGCCCGCCGCATAGCCGCTGCGCTGCCGCACGGCGCCCTTGTCGGCCGCATCGGCGGTGACGAATTCGCCGTTGCCCTGCCCTTCGACCGGCAGCGGCCCGAATTCGTCGACCATATCGCCAAAGTGCTGGTCGCCTCGATCGGCGAAAGCGTGCGGATCAACGCCGTGAACATTGCGGTTAGCGCCTCGATCGGCCTGTCACGCTCGGACCTCGGCGGCGACGAGCCGGCCGGCCGGGTCAGTTCGCTGTTCGAGATGGCCGATATCGCCATGTACCACTCCAAGCGGCAGGGCCGGAACGGCTTCTCGTGGTTCGAGGCGCACATGGCCGACGAGATGCGCTTTCGCTCAGAGCTCGAGAACGGCATCCGCCAGGGCATCCCGCGCGGCGAATTCGTGCCGTTCTACGAACAGCAGATCGACCTGCAGACCGGCGAACTGATCGGCTTCGAGATGCTGGCACGCTGGGATTCGCCGCAGTTCGGCATCGTCGCGCCCGATATATGTTCATCCCCGTCGCCGAGGATATCGGCGCCATCGCGGAACTGTCGCAAAGCGTGATCGCGCAGGCCCTGGAAGATGCACGGGCGTGGGACCCGCGCCTGACGCTGGCGGTGAACATCTCGCCGATCCAGCTTCGCGACCCGTGGTTCGCGCAGAAGCTGCTGCGGATGCTGGTGGAAGCCAATTTTCCGCCCCAGCGCCTTGAGGTGGAGATCACCGAAAGCTGCCTGCACCAGAACCTGGCCCAGGTGCGTTCGCTGATAACCAGCCTGAAAAATCAGGGCATCCGCGTCAGCCTCGACGATTTCGGCACCGGCTACAGCTCGATCGGACAACTGCGCGAACTGCCGTTCGACCGGATCAAGATCGACCGCAGTTTCGTCTCCAGCCTTGTCGATAACAAGGACAGCGCCGCCATCGTGCGCGCCGTCACCACGCTGGGCCAGGGGCTGCACCTGCCCATCACCGCCGAGGGCATCGAGACGCAGGACGTCCTCGACCACCTGCGCCAGTACGGCGAAATCACTGGCCAGGGCTACCTCTACGGCCGCCCCCGCCCGGCCCGCGACCTCGGCGAATGGCTGGATGCCGGCCAGCAGCCGGAAGCCGAGGCGCCCACGCCGGACGACCCCCCCGCGCGGCGAGCCCTATAACCATCCCGAAAGCCCCGTCGTCCCGGATCAAGTCCGGGACGACGGCAGTTCGAAACCACGAGAACACTGGACCTTGGGGCCCGAGGCTCCTAGATCGCGCGCCATGCGGATCGAATTCACCAAGATGCATGGACTCGGCAACGATTTCGTCGTGCTCGATGCGCGCCTTCGCCCCGTGCCCACTATGGACGCGGCCTTCGCGGCCGCTCTGGCGGACCGGCACACCGGCATTGGCTGCGACCAGCTGATCCTGCTCGAACCTTCCGACGCGGCCGATTTCCGCATGCGCATCTTCAATGCCGACGGCAGCGAGGTGGAAGCCTGCGGCAACGCCACGCGCGCGGTCGGCCTGCTGCATGGCCGTGCCGCCCGGATCGAGACGCTGGGCGGCTTGATCGCCTCAACCCCGGTCGAAACCGGCATCAGCGTGGAAATGGGCAAGCCCCGCTTCGACTGGAACGCGATCCCCCTCGGCTATGCGATGGATACCTATGCGATGCCGGTGGCGTGGGAGGAACTGGTCAATCCCATCGCCGTCAACGTGGGCAACCCGCACGTCATCTTCTTCGTGCCCGATCCCTACGCCATCGACATGGCCCGCCTTGGCCCCATGATCGAGAACGACCAGATCTTCCCCGAGCGTATCAACGTCAACGTCGCTGCCGTCACCGCACGCGATGCGATGATCCTGCGCGTGTGGGAGCGCGGTGCCGGCCTCACCCGCGCCTGCGGTACGGGTGCCTGCGCCAGCGCCATCGGCGCGATGAAGCGCGGCCTGGTCGATCGCCGCGTCACCGTCACCCTGCCCGGCGGCCCGCTGGTGATCGAGTGGCGCGAGGACGACGAGATCGTCATGACCGGCCCCGCCACCGAGGCGTTTCGCGGCAGCTTCGATCCGGCGGACTTCGGGATCATCGCTTGAGCGTGGAAGTCCACACGCTAGGCTGCCGGCTCAACATCGCCGAAAGCGAAACCCTGCGCGGGCTGCTGGACGGCGATGAAAACCTCGTCGTCATCAATTCCTGCGCGGTTACCGCCGAAGCCGTGCGGCAGACCCGGCAGGCGATCCGCCGCGCCCGCCGCGCCCGTCCCGATGCGCGCCTGCTGGTCACCGGCTGCGCCGCAGAGGTGGAGCGTGAAATGCTGGCCGCCATGCCGGAGGTCGACGGCCTGATCGCCAATACCGCCAAGCTCGACCCGCGCGCCTGGAACGTGCCGCCTGCTCCGCGCCCGGCCGTAAAGCGCGGCTATACGCGCGGCTTCGTGCAGGTGCAGAACGGCTGCGACCACGCCTGCACCTTCTGTGTCATCCCGCAAGGACGCGGCCCCAGCCGCTCGCGCTCCATAGCCGAACTGCTGGAGGACATCTCCGTCCACCTCGCCGCCGGGGTGCAGGAAATCGTGCTTACCGGCGTCGACCTCACCTCCTGGGGCGGTGACCTTCCCGGTGAACCCCGCCTCGGCGCGCTGTGCGAGGCGATCCTCGCGCGGTTCGGGCAACTGCAGCGCCTGCGCCTCTCCTCGATCGACGGGGCGGAAGTGGACGAGGGCCTGTTCGAGCTGCTGGCCGCAGAAGCGCGGGTGATGCCGCACGTCCACCTTTCGCTCCAGCACGGCCACGACCTCATGCTGAAGCGCATGAAGCGCCGGCACAGCCGCGCCGATGCGGTCGGCCTTGTGGAACGCCTGCGTATGCGCCGCCCCGAAGTGGCGATCGGCGCCGACCTCATCGCCGGTTTCCCGACCGAGGACGAGGCTGCGCACGAGGCGAACCTGTCCATCATCGCCGAACTTGGCATCGCCCACGGCCACGTCTTCCCCTACTCGCAGCGTCCCGGCACCCCTGCCGCGCGGATGCCGCAAGTGGAGCACGCCGTTATCCGCGCCCGCGCCGCGCAGCTTCGCGAAGCGCTGGCGCACGAACGGGCGACGTGGCTTGCCGCCCATCTGGGCAAACCGCTAAGGGTGCTCGCCGAAAAGGGCGGAACCGGCCATGCGCCGGATTTCGCCCCCGTCCGCGTCCCCGCAGAAACGCAGCCCGGAACGCTGGTGAGCGTTGTGCCCGCAAGGGTAGTCGAAGGAATACTGGAAGCATGAGTATCGACGGCCCCCAGAACGATACGGGGACTCCTGAAACCGGCGGCGACTGGTCCGAGCGCCTGTTCGGAGGTTTTCGCAAGACCTCGGAGCGCCTGACCGGCAACCTTTCCGGCATCGTCGGCGGCGGCCGTCTGACCGAGGCGCAGCTCGACGATCTCGAGGACGCGCTCATCATGTCGGACCTGGGCCCCCGCGCAGCGGCGCGCATCCGCGGCCGCCTTGCCGAGGAACGTTTCGAGCGCGCCGCCGATGAGCGCGCGATCATGGAAGTGGTCGCCCGCGAGATCGCCGAGATCCTGCGCCCTGTCGCCAAGCCGCTCGACATCATCGCCTTCCCGCGCCCGCAGGTGATCCTGGTGATCGGCGTCAACGGATCGGGCAAGACCACCACCATCGCCAAGCTGGCGCACCTATTCCAGGAACAGGACTATTCGGTGATGCTGGCCGCCGGAGACACCTTCCGCGCCGCCGCCATCGGCCAGCTGCGCGTGTGGGCGGACCGGCTTTCCATCCCCATCATCACCGGCCCGGAAGGCGGCGACCCGGCCTCCATCGTGTTCGACGGTCTGAAGGCGGCGACCGAACAGGGCATCGACACGCTGATCGTCGACACTGCCGGACGCCTCCAGAACAAGCGCGAACTGATGGACGAGCTGGCCAAGATCCGCCGCGTCCTGGGCCGCCTGAACCCCGCCGCTCCGCATGACGTGGTGCTGGTGCTGGATGCCACCAACGGCCAGAACGCGCTCTCGCAGATCGAGACCTTCAAGGAAGTGGCGGGTGTCTCGGGCCTCATCATGACCAAGCTGGACGGCACCGCGCGCGGCGGCGTCCTCGTCGCGGCGGCCGAGCAGTACGGCCTTCCGATCCATGCCATCGGCGTGGGCGAGAAGATCGACGACCTGCGCCCCTTCAACCCGGACCTGCTTGCGCGGGTGATCGCGGGAATTGCCTGATGACTGATACCTCCAAAGCTCCCGGCAAGCCCAAACCCAAATCGAGCTGGGTGAACCTCGTGGTCGATTTCGGGCCGCTGCTCGTCTTCTTCCTCGCCTACCGCCACTTCGCGCCCAGCGATGACAACAACATGGTCGGCACCGTCACCGCCGTCATCAAGGGCACCGTGGCGTTCATGGTAGCAACCGTGGTGGCGCTCGCGGTATCGAAATGGCGGCTCGGCCATATCTCGCCGATGCTGTGGCTGACGACGGTGCTGATCCTCGGCTTCGGCGCGCTGACGGTGATCTTCCGCAATCCGTTCTACGTCCAGATCAAGCCCACGGCGGTCTACCTGCTGTTCTCGGTGGTGCTGTTCGTCGGCCTGTTCAGGGGCAAGCCGATGCTGAAGTACCTGCTCCAGTCCGCCTTCGAGGGGCTGAACGACGAAGGCTGGATGAAGCTGTCGCGCAACTGGGCGTGGTTCTTCCTGGTGCTGGCGGTGCTCAACACGGCGCTGGTCTATACCGTCAGCTTCGACACCTGGATGCAGGCCAAGCTCTGGGGCTTCACGGTGCTGTCGTTCCTCTTCACCTTCTCGCAGCTGCCCATGGTGCTGAAACACGGCATGGGTGAGGAGGCGAAGGCCGAATTCGTGGAAACCCCGCCGACCGATTGAGGTCGATCATCCTCCACCGTGGGGGTGGACGCACAAATGAAAAAGGGCGCGGGAAGCATTGCCTCCCGCGCCCTTTTTCGTGTCGGTAGAACCGCCGTTACGCGGCCTGCTTCTGCCGCTCGGTCGCTTCGAGATTGAGCAGGTTCGCCATCTCGAAAGCCAGCTCGATCGACTGCGCACCGTTGAGGCGCGGGTCGCAGTGGGTATGGTAGCGATCGGCCAGCGAGGCATCGGTAACCGCGATGGCGCCGCCGGTGCACTCGGTCACGTCCTGGCCGGTCATCTCGATGTGGATGCCGCCCGCGTGGGTGCCTTCGGCGCGGTGGACCGCGAAGAAGCCGCGCACTTCGGACAGGATCCGCTCGAACGGGCGGGTCTTGTAGCCGCTGTCGGCCTTGATGACGTTGCCGTGCATCGGATCGCACGACCACACCACCGGATGGCCTTCACGCTTCACGGCGCGCACCAGCTTGGGCAGGCCTGCTTCGACCTTGTCGTGGCCGTAGCGGCTGATCAGCGTCATGCGGCCCGGCTCACGGCCGGGGTTCAGCGTGTCGAGCATCCGCAGCAGCGCGTCCGGCTCAAGGCTGGGGCCGCACTTCATGCCGATGGGGTTGCCGACACCGCGCAGGTACTCGACATGGGCCGAGCCTTCGAAGCGGGTGCGATCGCCAATCCACAGCATATGGGCAGAGCAGTCGTACCAGTCACCCGTCAGCGAATCGCGGCGGGTCAGCGCCTGCTCGTAAGGGAGCAGCAGCGCTTCGTGGCTGGTGTAGAAGTCAGTGCCCTGAAGCTGCGGCACGGTCATCGGATCGACGCCGCAGGCAGCCATGAAATCAAGCGCTTCGCTGATCCGGTCGGCCATCTGCGAGAACTGCTCACCCCAGGGGCTGCGGCCGATGTGTTCCATCGTCCACTGGTGCACCTGGCGCAGGTTCGCATAGCCGCCATGCGCGAAGGCGCGCAGCAGATTGAGCGTGGCGGACGACTGGCCATACGCCTTGAGCATACGCTCAGGGTCGTTGCGGCGCGCCTCGGCGTTGCCTTCGATGCCGTTGATGATGTCGCCGAAGTAGCTGGGCATTTCCACGCCGCCGATGGTCTCGGTCGGTGCGGAGCGCGGCTTGGCGAACTGGCCCGCCATGCGGCCCAGCTTCACCACCGGCTGCTTGCTGGCGAACGTCAGCACGACCGCCATCTGCAACAGGACGCGGAAGGTGTCGCGGATGTTGTCGGCGCTGAACTCGGCAAAGCTCTCGGCGCAGTCACCGCCCTGAAGCAGGAAACCACGGCCTGCGGCCACTTCGGCAAGCTCCGCCTTGAGGGCGCGCGCTTCGCCGGCAAAGACGAGCGGCGGGAACTTCGCAAGCGTGGTCTCGACCTCGCCCAGCTTCGCCTCGTCGCCATAAACCGGGAGATGGCGCGCTTCGTGCGCCTTCCAGCTCTCCGGTGTCCAGTTGCTTGCCACGTTCTTAACTCCCGATGCCCGCAGCACCATGCGCGGGCCGCCTTGCGCGCCGCCTTGTGTCTCTCGTGCAGCGCAAGCAAGGGGCGGCCCATAGCGCCCTGCGGCAATATTTGCAAAGATGGTTTGCCCGATCAGCGTGATCGGTTGCGCGAGGGTTGAAATTGGGTAGGCGGCTGCCGTTGCCCCGGTTCAGCTCCGGGGCAACGGCCTGTTATTTGCCGGCGACCTTCGTTTCCTTGCCCTCGGGCATGACTTCGAGACGCCACGAGTTGTTCTTGCCCAGATAGCGCGCGGCCAGGGCCTGCATCGCCTGCGGGGTAGTGATCGTGTAGTCGCTCAGCACCGAACGCACGGTGCCGATGCGCGAGGGGTCGCTGGTCGCGCCTTCAAGCTGGCTCATGAAGAATGAGGTGCTGGATGCCGCGCGCGTCACCTGCTGGCGCAGCGGTTCGACCACCAGCGCCAGTTCGTCGGCGGTGGGCGGGTTGTTGATGAGGTTCTGCGCGATCTCGTCGGCGGTCTGGAAGAAGATCGGCACAGACTTGGGGTCGAGCTGCGCCATCGCCGTGATCGAACCACCGGCGGCAAGATCCACCGGCCAGCTGGAATAGACGTAAGGCGCGTAGGACACGCCCAGCTTCTCTCGCACCGCATCCATCAGGCGGTTGGTGAACAGCTGTGTGAGGATTTCAAGCTGGCGCGATTCGCGAATGCCCATGACACCGCCGCCGGTCGGCCATGAAATCACCGCCGCCGCCTGATCCGGGTCGCCGTGGTGGACAAGGGTGACGGGCTTGTCGGAAGGCTTGGGCACGTTGACCTTTGCCGGGGTGCCGGCGCCTGCGTAAGGCTGGCGGGTCTTGAGCGCGCCGAAAGTCTTCTCCAGCGCGGCGATGGCGGCGACCTTGTCGAAGTCACCGAAGATCTGGACCTCGACCGGGCCTTCCTTGAGCTGCTTGCTCCACACGCGCTTGAAGCCCTCGGCCGTGGTGGCTTCGATCTCGTCGGGTGTGGGGGTGGCGAAACGGGGGTCCTCCCCGCGCTGGTAGAACTGCAGGTCGCGGCTGAGCACGCCCTGCGGCGAGGTTGCGAAAGTGGCATACTGGATTTTCGCAGCCGCCTTGGCGCGGGTGAACGGGTTCACGTCCCACTGCGGCAGATCGAGCTTGGCGGCGAAAAGATAGAGCTGGTCGGCAAGGTCCTGCGGGCGCGTTTCGGCGGAAAGCTCGAAAGCGGCGTCCTTCACCTCGAAGTCGAAGCCCATCTTGCGGCCGGTGGAGAGCCGGTCGAGATCGTCCTGACCCAGCGTGGCAAGGCCCGAGCCGACAAGCGCGTAATTGCCCAGCGTGATGTAGGCCGCATCTTTCGGGTCGACCGAACGGTAACCACCGCCAAAGCGGGTCTTGACCATGACCCGGCCCGGCTCCTCTGCAACCGGCCAGAGCAGCGCCTTCACGCCGTTGGCAAAGGTCAGCTGTTCGATTTCGAGCAAGCCGGTCTGCGTATCGGCGATCGGCTTGGCCGGCGCGCCGATGGCGGGCAGCTTCTCGAACGAGACCGGGGCGAGCACCGCACGCACGCTGGCGTCGGCCTTGACCGGCTCGGCCAGCGCCATCTGCAGCTGCTTGTCCGTCGCCTTGCCGGCCTCCTGCACGGTGAACAGGCCGCGCGTCACCGTGCCGGTGAACAGCTGGCGGGTGTGCTTGAGCACGGCATCGGGCGTGAACAGCGGCTGCGATTCGCGGAAGATGCGCAGCACGTCGGCGGGCGCGGCCACCGTCTCACGGATGTCGAGCGCGTTGACCAGATCGTCCGCCAGCTTCGATCCGGGCAGAATGCGCTGCTGCTCGACCGGCACCTGGAAGGCGACGTCGAGTTCGGCCGCCTCGCGGTCGATCTCGGCCTGGGTGGGCGCGCGGGTCAGCGCATCGGCGATCACCGCACGCACGTCACGCAGCGCTGCCTGCCAGTCGTCGCCCAGCGGAGTGACGGAAACGAACGTCGCATCGGCAGAGCGCGAGACATCGTCCTGGTTGACCGAGGCGGACAGGAAGCTGCCGCCCGCGCGCGCCTTGGATTCGAGACGGCGGTTGATGATCGCCTGCGCAATCGCATCGGTCATCAGGCCCTGATTGTAGACGATATTGTCAGTGACCTGACGCCACGGACGCAAGGTGGCGTACATCAGCGAGGGCGGCAGGTCCGGCTCGACCAGCACGCGGGTCTCGCCCACCGGGTTCTTCGGATCGGCCCCCTTGGGCAGCGCGGGATCGCCGAAGCTGGGCGCGGGCGTGCGCTTGCCCTTGGCCGACCAGTCGGTGAACCACTTCTTGACGTAGGATTCCAGCATCGCCGGATCGACGTCGCCGGCCACGATCACCGCCACGTTATCCGGGCGATACCAGCGCGAATAGAATGCGCGCACGCTGGCCGGGGTAGCCGAGGTCAGCGATTCGACAGTGCCGATCGGCTCGCGGTTGGCAAGCGGCTGGCCCGCGTAGAGCACCTTCTGCATCGCGTCCTGCACCCGCTTGGAAGCGCCGCCGCGTTCGCGCATCTCGGCCAGTACGATCGGCAGGTCCGATTTGAGGTTCGAGGCCGAAAGCGTGGGCGCGGTGACCATGCCCGTCATCAGCTTGAACGTTTCGTCTAGCGAGGTAGGCGTGGCGTTGGGCAGGTCGAGCTTGAACACCGTCTGGGTGGTGGAGGTCACCGCATTCGTATCGCTGCCGAACGTCGCGCCCAGACGCTGGAAAGCGGCGATCGCCGTGCCTTCGGGCAAGTACTTCGACTGACGGAACAGCATATGTTCGAGCAAGTGCGCATATCCGCGCTCGGCATCGGTTTCGTAAAGCGAGCCTGCGTCTACGCGGATGCGGATCGACACCTGTCCCGGCGGCACCCCGTTCTTGCGCACCGCATACTTGAGGCCGTTGCCCAGTTCACCGAAGTGCCACTCCGGGTCGCGGGGAATGTCGCTGCCGCGATAGAGCCAGGGGTCGGCCTGGCCGACACTCGGCGCCACCATGGTTCCCGTCGCAGGGGTCGCCGAACCGGCGGCTTCCTTGGCAAGCAACGGCGGAATCGGTGCCTGGGTGAGGAGAAGCAGGCAGACGAGCGAGCGAGCGGCGCGCGGAGAGGATTTCATCGCAAAAGGTATAGGGGGCGGTTTCCTTAAGGGCCAGTGAATAGCGCGGCCTGACGACCGCACCAAAGCCACTTAACGCCCACTATTTATCACAAAATCGCCCATTCGGCGCATAACGCAACACGTTGCGACAAGTCTTGCCCTTGACCCTCCGGCGACTTCACCTAAATCGCAAGGGTCATGTTTATTGAAACCGAAACCACGCCCAATCCCGCAACGCTCAAATTCCTGCCTGGCCGGCAGGTAATGCCGGCGGGCACCCGCGAGTTCACATCGCCCGAGGACGCGGCCGCATCGCCGCTGGCCGAAGCGCTGTTCGACCTCGGCGACGTGACGGGCGTGTTCTTCGGCACCGAGTTCATCTCGGTTACTGCCGCGCCCGGCGTCGAGTGGCCTTCGCTGCGTCCGCAGGTGGTTTCCATCCTGCTGGATCATTTCGTATCGGAAGCCCCGCTGTTTGCAGGCGGCGGAGCGGCTGGCTTCTCCGTCCCGGCCGAAGATGAAGATTTCGGCGACGATCCGGCGGATGCCGACATCGTCGAGCAGATCAAGGAACTGATCGAGAGCCGGGTGCGCCCGGCCGTTGCCAACGACGGCGGCGACATCGTCTATCGCGGCTTCCGCGAAGGCGTGGTCTACCTGTCGATGCAGGGTGCCTGCTCGGGCTGCCCTTCGTCCAGCGCAACGCTGAAGCAGGGCATCGAGAGCCTGCTGAAACATTACGTCCCCGAAGTCAGCGAAGTGCGCGCGGCCTGAGCGGGCTTCGGGCATGCTGCGTGAAGAACCACGCGTGACGGCCAGCGCCGAGGACATACCCCTGACCTCACAACCGACTCCGGCCGCGACGACACTGGTGATCGACAGCGCCACCGACGCCTGCTCTGTGGCGCTTTTCGCTGGCGATACGCTTGTCGCGGGCGACTACCGCGTATTGGGCCGCGGCCATGCCGAAGCGCTGGTGCCGATGATCGCCGCCCTGCCCGGCCGCGGACGGGCCAGCCGCATCGCCGTCGCACTGGGGCCCGGCAGCTTCACGGGTGTGCGCGTGGGTCTTGCCGCCGCGCGCGCGCTGGCAATGGCCTGGGGCTCTGAACTTGTCGGCTACCCGACACTTGCGCTCGTGGCGGCAATGGCCCGCAATTGCGAAGGCGTGCAGGCGGTAGGCGTCGCCATGACCGGCGGACACGGCGAATGGTTTGTCGAAGGTTTCGACAGCGACGGCGCAAGTTGCCGCCCGCTCGCCTCGCGCACCCCGGGCAATGCTTCGATCGAAACCGTGGAGCACATCGTCGCTGGCAATCAGGCCGAGGCGCTGGTCGCAGCGCGCGGAACCGGCCGCGCCCTTCCCCTCTGGCCCGATGCGCGCGCTTTTTCGTTGTTGGCGGCGAGCGTATTGAAAGCCGACACTCAACCACTCTACGGCCGCGCTCCAGACGCGAAACTGCCCTCAGGGGTGTTATGACCGACGACGTCGACCAGATCCTGGCAGTCATGGAGGTCGCTTTCGACCCGACTTATGGAGAAGCGTGGAACCGGCGCCAAGTCGAAGACGCGCTCAAGTTCGGTAATTGCCACTATAGTCTCGTAGATGCACAGGGCCACGAACCACTGGATGGCGAATCGGCAGCCGGGTTTTTCTTGTCACGCACGGGATATGAAGAAGAAGAACTTCTGCTTATTGCGGTTAATCCGCATTATCGCGGTAAAGGACTGGGCCGGGCTTTGCTTGAAACGCTGCGAATCGGCGCTCGCAGTCGCGGGGCGAAACGGCTGCTTCTTGAAATGAGACGCGGCAATCCAGCGGAATCACTTTACAGAAATGTCGGATTTCACGCTATCGGCGAAAGACGTGAATACTATCGCACCCCGGGAGGCCAGCGTCTCGATGCGATTACATTCGCCTGTGACATCGATTAAGTCGCAACAGGCAATATAGATGACAGCATCTTTGGACTGAGTTCATGAATTGTGTGCAAATTTGAAATTAACTTGCACTTCATATCAGAACGGTCCAATGCACGATAAGCAGGGCCTGATTGGCTTGCCTCCCCCCGAACTACTTGGTCGCACCAAAGGACAATAAGAATGGATAATATCCAGCCCGACATGAACGAAACGTTGATCACGCTGGCGTCGGACATCGTATCCGCGCACGTGAGCAACAACAGTGTTTCCGTCGAAGATCTCCCCACGCTGATCACCAACGTCTACGGCGCGCTCGCCGGCCTCGGCGGCATTGCCCCGGTCGTCGAAGAAAAGCCCGAGCCTGCGGTTTCGATCCGTTCGTCGGTGAAGCCGGACTTCATCGTCTGCCTCGAAGACGGCAAGAAGCTGAAGATGCTCAAGCGTCACCTCATGACCCATTACAACATGACCCCGGATGATTACCGCGCGCGCTGGAACCTGCCCGCCGATTACCCGATGGTCGCCCCCAATTACGCTGAAAAGCGCCGCGAACTGGCCAAGAAGATCGGCCTCGGCCGCAAGCCCGACGTGCGCCGTGGCCGCAAGCCCAAGGCAGCCGTAGCCTGATCCGGTGACCGGCGGCCGAATAGCCCGCGCGGCGCAGAAGGCACCTGCACTAACGCTTCCGAAAACCGCTTTTTCGGGGACAAAGGTGCCGACCACTGCCGTAGCTGGCTAACAGGCCGCCCATTGCGGTTGTGATTGCAGGCGCACCGCCCTATCTAGGTCGGTGCGCCTCATTCATATTTACAGGTCTATCGTGCACCAACCCATCGACATCGAAGCCCTTTGCGCCGAACGCGGCCTTCGCATCACCGAGCAACGCCGGGTGATCGCCAAGGTTCTTTCGGAAAGCACCGATCACCCCGACGTCGAGAAACTGCACGAACGTGCAACTGCGATCGATCCGGGCATTTCGATCGCCACGGTCTACCGTACCGTGCGCCTGTTCGAAGAAGCCGGCATTCTCGACCGTCACGATTTCGGCGATGGCCGCGCCCGCTACGAAGCAGCGCCCGAAGCCCATCACGATCACATGATCGACGTCGAATCCGGCCAGGTCATCGAATTCGTCGACCCCGAACTCGAAGCCCTGCAGCGCACCATTGCCGAGCGTCTCGGCTTCCGCCTTGTCGATCACCGGATGGAATTGTTCGGCGTCAAGCTCGACCGTCCGGAAAGCATCGTCGCCCCTCCGCGCAGGTGACCGCAGTCCTGCCCGCTCCGGGCCGCATCGCGCCCTGGGGCTGGCCGCTGATCGCCGTGCGGCTGACGGCGATGCTGGCGATGCTGATTGCCTGCACCGCGCTTTATTACATTGTCGCGCCGTTCACGTCGCGCAATCCCGTGCCGCGCTGGTTCCTGCGAAGCATCGCCGCCCTTGCCGGCGTGCGCCTGCGCGTGCGCGGAAATCACCCGGCGCGGCGCACTTTCTTCCTGGCCAATCACGTCAGCTGGATCGACATTCCTGCCGTGGCTGGGCTCACCGGCAGCGCTTTCGTGGCGCATGACGGGTTGGCCCAGATCGGCCCGTTACGCTGGCTGTGCGGGCTGAACGACACCGTCTTCATTGCCCGCCACGAACGGCGCAGCGTGGCCGCCCAGGCCAATCAGGTGCGCAGCGCCCTGCGCAAGGCCAGCGCCCTGACAATCTTCCCCGAGGGCACGACGTCATATGGCGACGAAACCCTGGCTTTCAAATCGTCGCTGCTTTCAGCGCTGGAGGACGACGCCGACACCGCTCCCATTCCGGTTCAACCGATCTGGCTGGATTACGGCGCGGAAAGCCGCGACATCGCATGGGTGGGCGCGGAACCGGGGCTGGACAATGCGTTTCGCATCCTCGCGCGGCTGCGCCCCGTCGAACTGACAGTGCACTTCCTGCCGCCACTGGCGCCGGAAGACCGCGCAGACCGCAAACGCATGGCAGCTGCCGCCCGCGCGGCGATCGACGCCGCACGAGACGCACGAAGCTGAACGGCCAGAGGCTTGGCCCCCGGCCGCAAGACGGCCTTAGCGCGTGGCGTTGTAAGCCAGCTGCCCATCGTCGAGCTGGAAGCCGACCAGCACCTCGAACGAGGACCGCGCCACGGCGGCCTTCACTTCGGGATCGGACAGCGGATCGACGGCGGCATCGGTGTCGCCCGCCTTGCGCTTGCGGGTAATCCGCTCACGGATTTCCTGCGGCAGGGTGGCTGCGGCGCGGTCGATGAAGGCGTTGACGTTGCCGCTGACCTGTCCGCGCTGTTCGCCGTCGGCAAAGGTAACGGTCACACTGCCCACGCGCTTGCTGATGACGGCGCTGCCGCCCTGCAGCACGGTCACGAAATACGGCAGCGTCACCTGGCGGGCACCGGCCGTATCGTTACGGCGGGCCTGCACCTGGAAGGCGATGTTGGCGGTGACCTTTTCGCCGACGTCCTGGTTGCACTGGGTGCGCACATCGGTCATCGCCGCGACAAGGTCGATGTTCGGGGCGGTGCGATCGCCCGCGCTGCGGAACAGGGTAACGTCGCCGGTATACTCGGGAATGCCGACAGCCGGGCACTTCGAGCGGATCGAGGTAATGCCCACGCCCTGGTCGACCACGATCTCCCCCTTGGTCTTGCACCCGCTCAGCGCGGACATCGCGGCTGCGGAGCACAGGACAGTGGCAGTCAGGCGGCGTGCATTCATCGTCACTTCCTCGAGATGGCGTGCGCTTGCCCTAGCGATGCAAGCGGCAAAGCGCTAGAGGGCCCATTATGAACGCGCCCTTTCCGTCCACGACGTCGTCGCCCGCAATCGGCTCATCCGAGGACCTGTTGCCCATCCGCCTGCTGATCGCCGCTCCGCGCGGTTTCTGCGCCGGGGTCGACCGGGCGATCGAGATCGTCGAACGCGCGATCGAGATTTACGGAGCGCCGGTCTACGTGCGCCATGAGATCGTCCACAACAAGTTCGTGGTCGACAGCCTGAAGGCCAAGGGCGCCGTCTTCGTCGAGGAACTGGACGAGGTGCCCGATGGCGTCCCGGTGATCTTCAGCGCGCACGGCGTGCCCAAGTCAGTGCCCGCCGCCGCGAACGAGCGCGGTCTGGAATGGCTGGACGCGACCTGCCCGCTGGTGAGCAAGGTCCACCGCCAGGCGGAACGCCAGATCGAGGCCGGGCGCCACATCCTGTTCATCGGCCATGCCGGGCACCCGGAAGTGATCGGCACCTTCGGGCAGGTCCCCGACGGCAACATGACGCTCGTCGAGACGGTCGAGGATGTCGAAGCACTCGAATTCCCGTCCGAGACGGAACTTTCCTACCTCTCGCAGACCACGCTCTCGGTCGACGATACCGCCGCGATCATCCAGGCGATACAGGATCGCTTCCCCGAGGTCATCGCGCCCAAGGCCGAGGACATCTGCTATGCGACGTCCAACCGTCAGGCCGCCGTCAAGCAGATCGCGCCGCAGTGCCAGCTGGTGCTGGTGATCGGCGCGCCCAACAGCTCCAACTCGCTGCGCCTCGTGGAAGTCGCCCAGCGCGAAGGCGCAGCCTCGCAGCTGATCCAGCGGGCGAGCGAGATCGATCCGGCCTGGCTGGACGGTGTCGATACCGTGGGCCTAACCGCCGGTGCATCCGCGCCGGAAGAACTGGTCAACGAAGTGATCGCCCGCATCAAGGAACTGCGCGCCGTGGACGCCGAGGAATTCGTGACCACGAAAGAACACATGACCTTCAAGCTGCCCCGCCAGCTGGCCCGCTGAAGGACACGTAACAATGGCAGTCTACACACGGCTCGGCGCGGAAGAGATGACCGTCATCATCTCCGCATTCGACGTCGGCACGCTGGTTTCGGCCAAGGGCATCGCCGAGGGCGTCTCCAACAGCAACTGGCTGATCGAGACGCAGGATGCGGCCGGATCGGGGCGGCGCTTCATCCTGACCATGTACGAGAGCCGCACCGAAGTGGCGGAACTGCCGTTCTTCCTCGACCTGCTCGACCATCTGGCCGCCAAGGACTGCCCGGTGCCGCGCACCATGCATGACAGCGAAGGCGCCAGCCACCGCCTGCACCGGACGCCCGAAGGCACCAAGGCACTGGCCCTGATCGAGTTCCTGCCCGGCGTTTCGGTCTCCGAACCCACCCCGGCGCAGGCCCGCGCGGTAGGCGGGGCCCTCGCCCAGATCCATCTGGCCGCAGCCGATTTCCCGGCCTCGCGCACCAATTCGCTGGCGCTGGCCGACTGGCAGCAGCTGCTGCGCGATTGCGGACGCGAGGGGCTCGAATCGATCCACCCGGAACTGGGCCATATCGTCGAGCGTGAACTGACCCTGCTTGCCGCACGCTGGCCGCGCGATCTGCCAAGCGGCGTCATCCATGCCGACCTGTTCCCCGACAATGTCCTGATGCTGGGCGACACTGTTACAGGGCTCATCGATTTCTACTTCGCCTGCACCGACCTGTTTGCCTACGACGTTGCGGTGACACACGCAGCCTGGTGCTTCAGCCCTGACGGCACGCGGTTCCTGCCCGCGCTCTCCGATGCGCTTGTGGCGGGCTACACCGCCGTGCGCCCGCTAAGCGCGGCTGAACATGCCGCCCTGCCGCTGCTGGCGCGCGGTGCGGCGATGCGCTTTCTGGCCACCCGCGCTTACGACTGGCTGAACACGCCGGCCGATGCGTTGGTGACGCCCAAGGACCCGATGGCCTTCGCGCGCCGACTTGAATTCTATGCCGATCCGGCAAACGCCAACATCTTTGGGGAGATTTCCGGCTCATGAAGAAGGTCGATATCTTCACCGACGGCGCCTGCAAGGGCAATCCCGGCCCCGGCGGCTGGGGGGTACTGCTGCGCATGGGCGAGCACGAGAAGGAAATGTCCGGCGGCGAGCCCGACACGACCAACAACCGCATGGAAATGACCGCCGCGATCAAGGCACTGGGCGCGCTGATAGAGCCTTGCGAAGTCACCCTCCACACCGACAGCAAATACGTCATCGACGGGATCACCAAGTGGGTCCACGGCTGGAAGAAGAAGGGCTGGATCAATTCCAGCAAGCAACCAGTGCGCAATGCCGACCTGTGGCACGACCTGATCGAGGCATCGGGCCGCCACAAGGTCGAATGGCAGTGGGTGCGCGGCCATAGCGGCCATGTCGAGAACGAGCGCGTCGACAAACTCGCCAGCGATGCCGCCAGGGCTGCGGCCTAGGCCTCGCTCACAGAGACTACCCTCGTCAACGCCGCCGCCTTTCGTTAGGAAAATAACGAACCGCCCTGTGGAGGGAATTTGCAAGCGCCCCTCAAGGATTCGCTGCGCGCCGAACTGAGCGCTCTGGTCGTTCCCGGCCCGCGCATGGCGGACGAGTGGGCCTGCGTCGCCTCGGTGATGCTGGCGATCGTGCTGGCCCATGCGATGGGCGCGGGCATGGTGTCCTGGGCCGCGTTCAGCGCCTTCGTCCTGCTCAAGAGCGACGTTTCCGAAACACTGCTGCGCGGCGTCATGCGCATCGCCGGCACCGCGCTGGGTTCAGGCCTTGCGCTGGCGGTGGTGCCTTATGCGGCGCGTTCGCTGCCGCTTTCGATGATCGCCGCCGCGCTGGTGGGGGCGGTTGGGCTCTACGGCATGCTCACCGCGCGGCGGGCTTATGCCTGGCTGCTGTTCGGCCTGACTTTCGAGATGATCCTGCTCGACAAGATCGACCGCCCAGACCTCGACACCATCGGCTTTGCGCAGACCCGGCTGCTGGAAGTGATCGCAGGCACCATCGCCTGTACCATCGTCAGCCTGACGGCGGGCGCGCTGGCGGGCAAGCGCTGGTGGGCGGACCGCAAGCCAGCGCCTGGCCGGATGCGCTGGCAGCCCCATGCCGCCCGCCATGCCGCGCAGGCCGGGCTCGCCATTGCGGTATTGCCGCTGCTGCATGCACTGTTCGACCTGCCCGAGCTTCCGCAGGCCGCGGTCACCATCATGGCGGTGATGATCGTGCCCGTCGCCGGGATCGGTGCCAGCGGCTTTGTCCCGGTATCGCGCCGCCTGCTTCACCGCGCGCTGGGCTGCATGGCCGGCGGCGCGCTGGCCCTTGCCGTTCTGCTGTTGGCGCAGGGCAGCGCGCCGGTGCTGATCGCGGGGACCTGCATCGGCATCGTCATCGGCCGCCACATCGAGAACGGCCTGCCCCGGGTGACGTACCTGGGCCTGCAGTTCACGCTGGCCGTGCTGGTGGTGCTGGTGCCCGACAGCTACGCCGATGCACGGATCGGCCCGGCGATCCAGCGCCTTGTCAGCGTGTTCGTGGGCATGGCCGTGCTCGAACCGGTGCTGCTGGCGTGGCACTTCCTGGCTCCGGGCCGCAAAGCCCCGGCGCAGGTGCCGGATGCCGACAACGCCGAGTAGGCGTCAATCCGTAGTGGTATCGACCACGTCTGCGGAAGGGCCGTTCTTCTTGATCGATTCGATGGCGCTTTTCGCGCTGGCCTTGCTCGAATAGCCTTCGGTCCAGAACATGGTTTCAGAGTTGTAGCAGAAGTAGGCGACGAACTCGCCAGCCTTGTTCTTGCGGATTTCGAAACGGTGGGCCATCGCGACTCTCCCAGGGGTTTGTTCCCAGTCGAGAGAGGAGCAAGCACAGCGCCGCGATGCAAGTGTGCTAAAGGCTTCTCAAGCGTTTTTCAGGTAAACCGAGCAGGCGCATATGCTGCCGGGTCGACCGCGCCGGGGCCCGCGCCCGTCAGCAGCCGCGCAGCAAGATCGGCGGCGGCAGGCGCGGTCTGGATGCCGAAGCCGCCCTGCCCCGCAAACCAGAAGAACGCCGCATCCTGCGGGGCGAAACCATAGACCGGCAGCCGATCCGGGGCGAAGGAGCGCAGGCCCGCCCAGCGGTGCTCCACGCGGCGGACAGGCCAGTCGACCACCTGCTCGAAACGGTCGACGGCCAAGGCCACGTCGATCTCCTCGGGCGCGGCATCGCAGGGCGCGCTGGGTGTCTCGTCATGCGGGCTGAGCCAGAGGCGGCCGCTCTCCGGCTTGAAGTAGAAGCGGCCCGCCACGTCCAGCACCAGTGGCAGATCGCCCGGCACCGACCCGTCGACCGCAATCTGGGCCACGGTGCGGCGATAGGCCGCAATGCCCAGCGGGCCCAGCCCTGCCAGCCGCGCCACCGGATCGGCCCAGGCCCCGGCGGCATTGACCAGCATGCCCGCAGCAACGCGGCGCCCGTCCGCCAGCGCCAGCATCCAGCCCGAAGCGGTGCGCTCGGCCCCGAGCAGCCCGGCGCGGCACCATAGCTGCGCGCCCTGATGGTGCGCCCGCGCCAGGTAGTGCTGGTGCAGCGCGGCGACGTCGATGTCGCAAGTGCTGGGCTCAAACGCGCCGCTGGTCCAGTCCGCGCGCAGGTTCGGCACGCGGGCGTTTAGGCCCGCCCGGTCCAGCAGTTCGATTTCGACGCCAACGGCGCGGTAGCGCGCAGCGAAGGCCGCAACGTCATCCTCCTGCCCGGCACGGCCGATGGTCAGCGCCCCGCGCGGCGTCAGCACGCCAAGGTCCCGCAGCACCGGCCCGGAGGCCGTAGTCAGCGGCTGTACGCCGGGGCCGCCGTAGCTTTCGGTCCAGAACGCGGCGGAGCGGCCGGTGGCATGATGACCGGGCCGTTCCTCCGCCTCGACCAGCAGGATACGCGCATCGTCCCGCTCGCCGATCGCGGCGGCAAGCGATGCGCCGGCCATGCCGGCACCGACGATGACGATATCAAACGCTGCATCCATTGCGCTTAGCCCCTAGCGGGGGCGTGCCGGTTCAGGAAGTCCTTGATGGCGTCCAGCGCGCGGTCCCTCACGGGGTCGACTTCGCGCAGGATCTCATGCCGGCACTCGCTGCCGAAGGAGACCAGTTCGCCTTGCGGCAGACGCGCGGCGGCACGGCGAATCGCGGGCCAGGAAACAAGCGCATCAATGCTGGTGCCCAGCAGCAGCACCGGCACGGTGACCGCCTCCAGCACGCCGGAGCATTCCAGCATATGCATCGAGGCAAGGCCGCGTTCCACCCAGCCCCAGCTTGCCGGACCCATGGCGATCGCAGGGCGCGCGCGGCGCCACCACTCTTCGTCGTCGTAGCGGTCATCGTCGTGGGTCAGCAGCAGGCTGCGCGCACGCGGCGCGGCGCCGGGTTTCTCGCCGCCCTTCCACGCCGGACGGCTGGGATCGCCCAGCGCGACGATGCCGCGCGCCACGGGGTGCAGAACACTGGCGGGAATCCACGCAGGATGAATACCCAGCATCGGCGCGGAGAGGACCACCGCATCGGGCTTCACCGCGCCTTGCGCCACCGCGCGCAGCACAAGGTGCCCGCCCATCGAATGTCCCACTGCGATGTGCGGGCCCGGGGTGCTGGCCGCCCAGTCAGCAAAAAGCGCGGCATAATCATTCACCCAGACCGAAAAATCGGACACGTGGCCGGTCGTCGCATCGCGGCCCAGCCGGCCCGACCCGCCCTGCCCGCGCCAGTCCGCCGAAGTGACCTGCCAGCCTTCGCGGTGCCAGCCGTCCAGCGTCTCCAGCCACTTCTCGTAGGCATCGCCCCGGCCCGGCATGAACAGGATCGAGCCGCGCCGCTGCCCCTCAGCGGCGACCGGCCAATCGACCCGGCGCAGCGCGTGGCCATCGGGCAGCGACCAGCGCGATTCGACCGCCTCGGGCGGGATCGCGCGCCGGGCTGCGGACGAAGGGACTGCGGACTTGAGGATGGTCTCGATGGCGGATGTCACTCGGGGATATCGCTAAAAGATGGCTCATTCGGACGGGCGGCTGTCTTGGTTACTATTTGGTAGTGGTGCCCGGAGTACAGAGATCCCGATCCAAAGGGACAATCGCATGACGGGCGCCGTTTTTTCGTATCTGCTGCTGGCCGCATTGGCAACGGCGCTGCTAACCGCGGCGCTGACCGACCTGCGCCGGCGCGAGATCAACAACTGGCTCAACCTGACCATCGCCCTGGCCGCGCCGCTGTGGTGGCTGGCGATGGGCCTTGGCCCGCTGGATATCGCGCTCCAGCTGACCGTTGCCGCCGTGACTTTCGCGGTTGCCTGCCTGCTATTCGTCGCAGGACAGATGGGCGGCGGCGACGTGAAGCTGCTGGGCGCGCTGGCGCTGTGGTTCACACCGTCCAGCTTCTGGGACCTGGTGGTGCTGATGGCGCTTCTGGGCGGCGGCGGCTCGATCGCGATGGCCGCCCTAAACATGAAGCGCGAGCCCGGCGAATCGGTGCGCGACGCCCTTGCCGGTGTTGCCGCGCTTGCCTGGGTATGGGGCGCCTGCGCCGTGGTGTTCGCGGTGGCGACCGGCCGTCCGATCGTCAGCGGCGAAACCGTCTCGGCCCTGTTCGACAGGCTGCCGGGTTTCTGGGCGCTTATGCTGGGCGTAATCGTGGTCCTGATACTGTTCATGGCGGGCCTGCGCCACATGATGCGCCGCCAGAAGTCGCGGCTCGAAATTCCTTACGGCATTGCCATCGCCGCCGCCGGGCTCTGGGTGATGGGCGCACAGACGCTTGCGGCGGCCCGCTTCGCGGCCTGATGCGCGCCTCAACGGGGTGAACCCGTTCTTAACCAATTTACCCGATAAGGCTTGCTGAGATTCGGGGTTTTTCAAGGGGCTTATCCAGCCATGGACAGGAAGAAGGTGGTGCTGCTCGCAGTGGCGCTGCTCATCGCAGCATTCACCGCATTTGCAGCAAGGTCGATGTTCGCAGGCGGCGCCGCGCCGCAGGCCGAAGCCGTGGCCGCGCAGCCCAAGGGCCCCAAGGTCCTTGTCGCCCAGCGCGCGCTGCCGGTCGGCACGATCATCACCGCTGATTCGGTGTCCTTCCAGGGATGGCCGGACGAGCTGGTGAAGGACGCCTACTACATCGAGGGCGAGGCCGACATGTCCAAGCTGCTCGGCACCGTGGTGCGCTTCCCGATCACGGCCGGCCAGCCGCTCACCCAAGGTTCGCTCGTCGCCCCCGGTGACCGCGGCTTCCTTGCCGCCGCGCTGGCCCCCGGCATGCGCGCCATCACCATCCCCGTTTCCGCCAAGACCGGCGTCGGCGGCTTCGTGTTCCCGGGCGACCGCGTCGACCTCATGCTTACCCAGGACGTCAAGGGCGAAGGCAGCGGCGATTCGCTGCGCACCGCCGAGACGATCCTGCGCAACCTGCGCGTGCTCGCCACCGATCAGGCCACCGACAGCGAAGTCGTCGACGGCAAGACCGTGGTTCACGCCTTCCGCACCGTCACCCTCGAAGTCACTCCGCGCATCGCCGAAAAGGTCGCCGTCGCGCAGGAGATCGGCGAGATCAGCCTGTCGCTGCGCGCCATCGCCGACAACCAGGGCGAATTCGAACGCATCCTCGCCAACGGCGACGTCAAGGTTCCCGAAGGCGCCACGCGCGAGCAGGAAGAATCGCTGATGAAGCAGGCGATGGGCAAGCCGCTGGAAGGCAACACCACTTACGTTACCGGCGGCGACGTCTCGCGCTTCCAGCGCTCGACCATGCCAACCGCCTCCGCGCCTGCCCCGGTCACCGGCGCTGCCCCTCAGGTTGTCTCCGCAAGCGGCCAGCCGGTGCGGACCGGACCCGTGGTGCGCGTTACGCGCGGCAAGGAAACCACCGAAGAACCCGTGGGCAAGCCGTGATGACCATTCGCCACATGCAGCGGCCCGCTGCCGCCCGTTTCACCGCCTTTGGGGGCACCACGATGAAGCCCACTCTTCTCAAGAGCATACTGGTCGCCGCCTGCGCGATCACGCCCCTGGCCGCCGGCATAGCCGCGCCGGCGGGCGCCCAGTCGGCAAGCCCTTCGGTCGTGCGCCCGGCGCAGGATATCACGCTGTCGATCGGCAACGGCCAGCTCATCAACGTGGCGGGCGCCATGACCGACGTGTTCGTCGCCAACGAATCGGTGGCGGACGTGCAGGTGAAATCGGCGCGCCAGCTTTACGTCTTCGGCAAAGGCGGCGGCACCACCACCGTCTATGCCAGCAATGCGGCGGGCGCGGTGGTCTGGTCTGGCACGGTCCGCGTCGGCTCCAACCTCGACAGCGTCGATTCCATGCTGCGGCTGGCTATGCCCGAGGCCAAGATCGCGGTTTCGACCATGGGTTCCAGCACGTTCCTGCTGACCGGCACTGTGCGTAATCCGGAAGACGCGGCCGAGGCCGAGCGCCTCGTGAAGGCCTTTTCCGGCAAGGACGCCAACGTCATCAGCCGTCTGCGCATGGCGACACCTCTGCAGGTCAACCTGCAGGTGCGCATCGCGGAAGTCAGCCGCTCGCTGGTCAAGTCGCTGAGCGTCAAGCTGGCGACGCTGGACGGAACGGGCGGCTTCAAGTTCGGCGTCGGACAGGGCGGCACTATCGGCAACAACTTCAATCCCGGCCGCGTGCTCGGCGTGGGGGGGAACGGCGAAGCCGGACAGGTCGGGTTTGACCCGGTTACCGGAGCCTTGGCCAACCTGACCGGGTCCGACGTCACTGCGACGTCGACCGGCACTACCCTGGGCTTCGCCGGGAAGCTGCTGGGCGTCAACCTGCTCGGCGCGCTGGACGCGGGCGAGACCATCGGCCTCGTCAGCACGCTGGCCCAACCCAACCTGACTGCGCTTTCGGGCGAAACCGCCGACTTCCTCGCAGGCGGCGAATACCCGATCCCGATCAGCCAGGGCCTCGGCGCGACTTCGGTGGAATACCGCAAGTACGGCGTGAGCCTGAGCTATACGCCCACCGTGCTGGCCAATGGCCGCATCTCCATGCGCGTGCGCCCGGAAGTATCGGAACTGTCGACCCAGGGCGCCGTCTCGCTTGGCGGCTACACGATCCCCGCGCTGACGGTGCGCCGCACCGAGACGACCGTTGAACTCGGCTCGGGCCAGAGCTTCATGATCGCCGGCCTGCTCAGCAACAACACCGCCAACTCGATACAGAAGATGCCGGGCGCCGGCGACCTGCCGATCCTCGGCTCGCTGTTCCGCTCCACCGGCTACAGGCGCGGCGAAACCGAACTGGTGATCGTGGTGACACCCTACCTCGTCAATCCGGTGGACGGCTCGCAGATCGCGCTGCCGACCGACGGCTTCAATTCGCCCAATGAACTCCAGCGCCTGCTGGGCAACATGGGTAGCGACGGCGTCAGCGGCACCAAGCGGCCCGGCCCGAGCCAGGCCCCCACCGGCCCTGCCCCGGCGCCCAGCCTCGGCGCGGCCGAAAGCAAGGCCCCCTCGCGCGCCGCGGCGGGCGATACCGCCAAGCCCGGCTTCAGCCTGAAGTGAGAAAGATGAACTCCATGCGACACCGCACATTCGCGCCCGCCGGGCTCATCCTCGCACCGATGCTGGCTCTCGCTCTTGCCGGCTGCGGCGGCATCCCCTCCAACCGCTCGATGGAATCGGTCCACCAGCCGGTGGTCGAGAGGACCGACTACACGCTCGACCTGACGACGGGCGGCGGCAATGGCAGCGGCCTTGCCTATGGCGAACAGGGACGCCTTGCCGGCTGGTTCGACGCCATGGGCCTGAAGCACGGCGACCGCGTCTATATCGACGATCCGGCCGCCAGCCCGGCGACGCGCGGCGCGGTAGAGGCCGTGGCCTCGCGCTACGGCATCTTCCTCAGCGACGAGACGCCGCAGAGCGCAGGCTACGTGGCCCCGGGCACTGCCCGCGTGTTCGTGACCCGCTTCAAGGCGACCGTGGCCGGCTGCCCGGACTGGTCCGCGAACAGCGACGCCAATCCCACCAACGGCCTGTCCACCAACTACGGCTGCGCGACTAATGCGAACATGGCCGCGATGGTCGCCAACCCCGAAGACCTGATCCACGGCGCGCGGGATACCGGCACCACGGTTGTGATGACCTCGAACAAAGCCATCGACGCCTATCGCAACGCACCTACCACCGGCCAGGGCAGCACCATCTCCCAGACCGGCACCAAGGGGAACTGAGCCATGAACGCACCCTGGAAATCCGGCGGCCCCGGCAGCCGCGACCAGTTCGCAGCATTCCTGTGCGACGACGCCTCGCTCGACGTGGTGCGCACGCTTGCCACCGACCTCGGCTGGCAATCGGAAAAGTGCAACAAGGGCGGTCTGCGTAGCGCTGTCCAGTCGCTGTCGATCACCGCCAGTCCCAACATCCTGCTGGTCGACCTGTCGGAAAGCGGCGATCCGCTGAGCGACATCAACGCCCTTGCCGAAGTGTGCGAGCCGGGAACGGTCGTCGTCGCGGTAGGCCAGGTCAACGACGTGCGCCTTTACCGCGATCTCATCGCCAGCGGCATCCACGACTATCTGCTCAAGCCGTTGCAGCCCTCGCACGTGCGCGATTCGCTTGCCCAGGCCCAGGCCACTTTCGCCGCGCCGCGCGTGCAGGACGCGGGGGCTTCCAAGCAGCACATCTCGACCGCCGTGATCGGCACGCGCGGCGGCGTCGGTGCCTCCACCCTGGCGACCTCGCTTGCCTGGCTGTTCAGCGCCGACCACAAGCTGCCGACCGCGCTGCTCGACCTCGACATCCATTTCGGCACGGGCGCGCTGTGCCTCGACCTGGAGCCGGGCCGCGGCCTCACCGACGCGATCGAGAACCCCAGCCGCATCGACGGCCTGTTCATCGAACGCGCCATGATCCGTGCGAACGACAACCTCGCTATCCTCTCGGCCGAGGCGCCGATCAACACCCCGCTGATGACCGACGGCACGGCCTTCGTTCAGCTTGAAGAGGAATTCCGTTCCGCCTTCGAGATGACCGTCATCGACATGCCGCGCAACATGCTGATCAACTTCCCGCAGCTGGTCGCGAACGTGAACGTGGTGGTACTGGTGACCGAGATGACGCTGGCCTCGGCACGCGATTCGATCCGCATGCTGTCGTGGTTCAAGGGCAATGCACCCCAGACCCGCATCATCATCGTCGCCAACAAGGTGCAGACCGCATTGGCCGAGATCAGCAAGGCCGATTTCGAGGCTTCGATCGAAACCAAGATCGACCTCATGATCCCGTACGATCTCAAGGCCGCTTCGATGGCTGCAAAGCTGGGCCAGACCTTCGCCGACGCCAACCGCGCCAGCAAGGCCGGCTCGGTGATGCGCGATCTGGCCGCGACCATCGCCGATACCGGCGACGACCACATGGTTTCGGCTCCCAAGGCATCGCTTTTGGGCAAGATCGACTTCAAGTCGATGATGCCCAAAGCGAAGAAGAAGGCGCAGGCCTCAGCGCATTGATGCGCTGCGGGCAGGCTCGGGCGTAAAGGCACGGCACGGCTATGAACTTCCTCCAGCTCATCACGGTCGCAGCGGGCCTTTCCGGCGTGCTGCTGCTGCTCTGGGCAGCCTTTTCAGGGCCCTCGCCGGCCAAGGAATCGACGCGCCGCCTGAAGTCGGTGCGCTTCCGCCATTCGGCGAGCGGCAGCGACCGGCTCGAAGCGCAGATGCGCAGAGCCGTGGCTGCGCGCAAGCCCAAGGGCCACCATATCGCGGGTTCCGGCTCGCGGACGGAAGCGCTCGCGCTGCGCCTGAACCGCTCGGGCAAGAAATGGACTGTCAAACAGTACCTCTACGGCTCGCTCGGCCTTGGCAGCGCCATTGCGCTACTGCTGTTCCTGAAGACCGGAGCGCTGTTCCTCGGGCTGGCCTTCGGGGCTTTCGTGGGCGCCGGCCTGCCGCACATGGTGCTGAATTTCTTCGTCAAGAAGCGCACCAACGCCTTCACCATCAAGTTCGCCGACGCCATCGACCTGCTCGTGCGCGGCCTGCGCTCGGGTCTGCCGGTTTCCGAAACGCTGACGATCGTCTCGCAGGAAGTCCCCGGCCCCGTCGGCGAAGAGTTCAAACTGGTCACCGACCGCATGAGAGTGGGCAAGACCATGGAGGACGCCCTCCAGGAAACCGCCGATCGCCTGGGCATCCCCGAGTTCAACTTCTTCTGCATCACCCTGGCGATCCAGCGCGAAACCGGCGGCAACCTCGCCGAGACGCTGGCGAACCTCTCCGACGTGCTGCGCAAGCGCGCGCAGATGAAGCTCAAGATCCGCGCGATGAGTTCGGAATCCAAAGCCTCGGCCTATATTGTCGGCTCGCTGCCCTTCATCGTCACCATCATGATCTACTGGGTGAACCCCAAGTATATCGGCGAATTCATGGTCGACGAACGCCTGATGGTCGCCGGTATGGGCGGCGCGATCTGGATGGGCATCGGCGCCTTCATCATGGCCAAGATGGTCAGCTTCGAAATCTGATCGAGAAGGCAGGACAACACCCATGCTCGACCAACCCGCAGGTCCCACGCTCCTCGGCTTCGACGTAACCCTCGTCGGTACGTTGCTGTCGCTGGTCGCCGCTGCCGCGGTGATCCTCGCGATCTACTCGGCGATCACCATCCGCGATCCGATGGCAAAGCGCGTCAAGGCGCTCAACCAGCGCCGCGAAGCTCTCAAGCTGGGCCTCACTACGACTGCCCGCAAGCGCCAGAGCCTGGTGCGCCGCAACGACACCACCGACAAGATGGGCGCGTTCCTGGGCGGCGCCAAGATGCTCCAGGACAGCCAGATCAAGGAGATCCAGCAGAAGCTGGCGCAGGCCGGCATCCGCAACAAGGAATGGGCCGTAGCGGTCGTGTTCGCGCGCCTCGTCGCGCCGATCGTGCTGGGCGGCCTGGCCGCACTGGTGATCTACGCGATCGACTACTTCCCAGAATGGAGCTCCTTCAAAAAGTTCCTGGCTTTCGCGGGCATGGTGCTGGCAGGCTACAAGGGCCCCGACCTCTTCATCAAGAACCTGATTACCAAGCGTACCGATGCGATCCGCAAGGGTTTGCCCGATGCGCTCGACCTTCTGGTGATCTGCGCGGAAGCCGGCCTCACCGTCGACGCCGCGTTCGAGCGCGTATCGCGCGAACTGGGCCGCGCCTATCCGGAACTGGGCGACGAATTCTCGATGACCTCGATCGAACTGTCGTTCCTCCACGAACGCAGGCAGGCGTTCGAGAACCTCGCCTACCGCGTCAATCTGGAAGCGGTGAAGGGCGTGGTCACCACCATGGTTCAGACCGAGCGCTACGGCACCCCGCTCGCCTCGGCGCTGCGCGTGCTCTCGGCTGAATTCCGCAACGAACGCATGATGCGCGCCGAGGAAAAGGCCGCGCGCCTGCCTGCGATCATGACCGTGCCGCTGATCCTGTTCATCCTGCCCACGCTCTTCGTGGTGATCCTGGGCCCGGCCGCCTGCTCGATCGGCGACGCTTTCTCCGGCGGCGATCCGCACCCGGCCAAGCCAGGCTGATCGGCGGGGCTGGAGCGATCAGGCGCCGGCCGCATAATTGACCCGGTCGTCACCCCAGCGAAGGCCGGGCTGACGATCAAGGGGCCGCGTACCTAGACCGGCGTTTCCACCAGATCCGCGATCTCGAACACGAAGCTTGTCCAGCCCCGCATTCGCGCCGCGTCATCCAGGGCGGCGCGCTTCTTCTTCGCCTCCGCCAGCGAGCGGGCATGGCCCCAGAAGACTTCGGTCTTGCCGTTCTGCAACTGCGCCACCACGCGCCAATAATGCGTGAGGGGGTCGCCCGTGGGGCCGATCGTCTTGACGTAGCCATCCGGCATCGTCGCGGTGAGGTAGCGCTTTTTTCGGGCCATGAAGCTGCCCTTGTCAGGCTGGCATGCGCCCGGCAACAGCGCCGAGAATCCGCAGCAGCCAGTTCCGGCACGACTCAGCGCGCAAGGATTCCCGCCATGATGATGTCGATGGTGTGTTCGCGGTAGCGATCGCGCAGTTCTTCCGTCAGCGAATCCTGATCGAAACAGTGCTTGAGCACCAGCCGCGCCGAGAAGAAGCGGTCCACCGCCCCGGTGACGGTGAAGTAGAACAACTGCGGGTCGATTTCGCGGAACACGCCCGCCTTCACGCCGTCACCGATCAGCTGCTCATAAGCACGGTAGATCGGCGAGAGATAGCAGTCGGCGATCCGCCGCGCCTCCGTGTCGTCGCTTTCGCGCACCATGCGCATGGTCAGCCGGTTGAGGTACGGCACCTCGTAGAAAGTATCGACAACCTTCCACAAGTGCCGCCGCAGCTTTGCCTCCGGCTCCCATTCATCCTTGGCTACCAGCGCGTCGACGCTGCTGACGATGGCCTGCCAGTCGCGGTCGAGCAGCGCCTTCAGAAGCCCCGCCTTGTTGCCGAAGTAATACTTCACCAGCGCCGAATTCAGCCCTGACCGCAGCGACAGTTCGGACAGAGAGATGTCTACCACATCGCCGTCGCGCATGATCGCGCTTGCGGTATCGAGCAGCAGCGCCCGCGCCCCGGGAGGGGCGGCGACGTCACTCGATGCTGAGCCATTCGGCAAGGCGGAACGTTCCTTCATCGCAGCCTTACTTCGGCCCCAGGCGGATCGCGCCGTCGAGACGCACGGATTCGCCGTTCATATAGTCGTGCTCCAGAAGGAACAGCGCCAGCTTGGCGTATTCCTCTGCCTTGCCCAGCCGCTTGGGGAACGGCACCATCGCGGCGAGCGCGTCCTGCACGCCCTGCGGCATCCCGGCCATCATCGGAGTCTCGAAGATGCCGGGCAGGATGGTGTTGACGCGGATGCCCTCGCTCATGAGATCGCGCGCGACAGGCAGAGTCATCGCCTGCACACCGCCCTTGGACGCGGCATAGGCGGCCTGCCCGATCTGCCCGTCCTGCGCCGCGACGGACGCCGTATTGACGATGGCCCCGCGCGATCCCGCATCGTCGAGCGGTGCCAGCCTCGACATGCCCGCGGCCGACTTGCTGATGCAGCGGAACGTGCCGACGAGGTTAATGGCGATGGCCTTCTCGAACAGCGCCATGTCGTGAGCGCGCGGCTCGCCTGTTTCACGGTTCTTGCCGACGGTCTTGGCAGCGGGCGCGATGCCGGCGCAGTTGACCAGCACCCGCTCCTGTCCATGCGCAGCGCGGGCCTTGGCGAAGCCTGCGACCACACTGTCCTCGTCGGTGACGTTGACCGCGCAGAACACGCCGCCTATTTCCGCTGCCAGCGCCTCGCCCGCCTCGGCATTGAGATCGAAGATCGCAACCCTCACCCCATTCGCGGCAAGCGCGCGTGCGGTGGCGGCACCCAGGCCCGAAGCCGCGCCGGTCACGACGGCGGACATGCTGCTATCAAGCTTCATACCGATGATCCTTTCGGCCAATTTCATGAGACGGCCCGTATGCCGTACCGGACAGTCCGGGCAACCTTTTCGCGCGGCCCATTTAATCGACCGGTTAAAGGGACGGCAGAGCGCGGTCAATGCGCTTGTGGGACACAGTCCCAGTTACGCAACAGGATTTCCCTCCGGCGATACTATGCGCAAGAATCACAACGAACCGCACCAAAATGCGACACTCTATTTTGTACCCAAAGACCTTCGGAAATGTTGGGTTTCTGCCATTGTCTGCACCAGAGCCCCGGCGTATGTTGCCACATTGCAACAACATCCAATGCAAATTAATTCCTTCGGCAAATTCCATTGAAAGCCGGTTCCCCTAGCGCGAGAACCCCATCCATGGCGTCGAGGTGCGGAAAAGTACCCGAAGCTGCAAGGTGTCATTTGCCGGGTCTGGTCACGCTCCCTGACAAGTGAACGAAGCCACAAGGGACACACAAGTTGAAGACATCCATCTACAAGGGCGCCCTTCGCGGCGCGACGAGCCTTGGCGCGCTCGCGCTGCTTTGCGGAACCGCTTATGCGCAGGACGCCGCCCCCCAGGCAGCCGAAGCCGTCGATGATTCCAACACCATCGTGGTTACCGGTTCGATCACGCGTAATCCGGCGGCCGCTACCGCATCGCCGGTCGTCTCCATCACTTCGGATGACCTCAGCAAGCGCGGCATCACCACCGTTGCCGACGCGCTGCAGACGCTGACCGCCAACAACGCGGGCACTATTCCCGCCAGCTGGTCGGCCAACGGCTTCACCACCGGCGCTACTGCTCCTTCGCTGCGCGGCTTCAACAACTCGTACACGCTCACGCTGTTCGACGGTATGCGCACCGCCTACTATCCGCTGGCGGACGATACGCAGCGCAACATCGTCGACATCAACTCGATCCCCGGCTCGATCGTCGACCGCGTCGACACCCTGCTTGACGGCGCCTCGGCAACTTACGGCTCTGACGCGATCGCCGGCGTCATCAACGTCATCACCAAGCGCCAGATCACGGGCCTGCACCTCGACGGCTCGCTCGGTATCTCGCAGCGCGGCGATGGCGGCGAACAGCGCCTGAACGCCACCTACGGCTACGGCGACCTCGACGAGCAGGGTTTCAACATCTACGCAAACGTCGAGTATCAGCGTAACGCCAAGATGTTCCTGCGCGATCGCGGCGCACCGTTCAACACCGCCGACCAGAGCTCGATCTGCGGCACCGCCGAGCAGGGCTGCCTTCCCAACAGCATCCGCAACGGCATCCAGGCCGATGGCAGCTACAACGGCTTCCAGTCGACCATCATCAATTTCGTCCAGCCGGTTTCGGCAACGCCCGACGCCGACGGCAACTACTTCGGCCTGGCTCCGAACCAGCTGCTCAATCCGGCTGCCGGCTGCGGCCGCCTGAACTCGGTCACGCTGACCCCCGAGCAGCAGGCCGGTACAGCCAACGCGGCCACCGGCGTCCCCGTCGCACCTTCGGTCGCCTGCCAGCAGGACCTGGTTAACGACTACAGCATGTACAACGCCAAGATCGAACGTAAGGGCGCCACCCTTCGCGCGACCGCCAAGGTCGGTTCTGACGCCGAAGCGTTCTTCATGTTCAACTACTACAACGTGAAGACCTCGAACCTCTCGCAGAACTCGGCATGGGCCGATCGCACGGCCGCCGGCGGCGACCGCGTCACCGTCAGCCAGATCCTTCTGCCAGCCTACGTCTGCGCCAACGGCACTTCGTCGGTCGTCGGCGGCAACCTGATCGCATCGGGCTGCAATGCTGCCAACGGTACGCTCAACCCCAACAATCCGTTTGCGGCTGACGGCAACCTCGCCCTCCTCACCGGCCGGCCTGACCGTCCGCGCGAAACCTTCACCAACGCCAAGACCTACCGTGCTTCGGCCGGCATCAACGGCAGCTTCGGTCAGGGCTGGAACTACTCGCTCGGCGCCACCGCTTCCGAGGTCACGCTGGACGTCAAGAACACCGGTTACATCTACCTGCAGGGTCTGATGGACGCCATTGCTCAGGGCACCTACAACTTCGCAGATCCCTCGGCCAATTCCGAAGCTGCGAACCAGATCGTCTTCCGTGACCAGAACAAGCGCTCGACCTCGAAGCTTGCGCAGGTCATCGCGACGCTCAACAAGGACGTGTTCGAGCTTCCCGGCGGCTTCGTGAATGTTGCCGTCGCGGGCCAGTACCGTTACGAATCGATCGACAACCCCAGCTCCAACGCCCCGAATGACGTCAACCCGGCAGCACGTTACTACGGCATCAACGCCGTAGGCGTGAAGGGCAACCGCGACATCTGGTCAGCTTCGTATGAAATCTCGGTGCCGGTCGTCGACCAGTTCCGCTTCAAGCTCGATGGCTCCTACGACCATTACTCGACCGGTCAGAAGAACTTCGCGCCCAAGTTCGAAGCTGAATTTACCCCGATCGAGCAGATAAAGCTGCGCGGCACCTTCTCAAAGGGCTTCCGCGCCCCGAACCTGAACGAGTCCTTCCAGCTTCCCTCCACCGGCTACACCAGCGCCCAGATCAACTGCAACGACGCGACTTACACTGCATTCTGCGCTGCTCACGCCAGCAATACCGCTTACTATGCGGGCGGATACAGCCCCGGCATCACATCTTCGGGCAATCCCGACCTGAAGGCCGAGAAGTCTACCTCGTACACCATGGGTATCGTGGTGCAGCCGACGCGCCGGATTACCCTGACGCTCGACTACTGGCGCACGAAGATCAACAACCTCATCGCCAGCGCCAGCGCCAGCGACGACATCTACAGCCAATACTACACCAACAACGGCGTCGTTAACATTCCGGGCATCGAGGTCACCCAGGGTGCCCCCGATCCGCAGAACCTGAACGCACTGCCGCTGCTGGGCGAGATCATCAGCTCGTTCCAGAACCAGAACTCGCTGCTCGGCAAGGGTATCGACTTCTCGGCGGATGGCCGCTTCGACCTGACCGACACCGTTTCGCTGCGCAGCAAGGCGACCGCGTCGTACCTGCTCCGCCTCCAGCAGGAGAACGACGACGGCACGACCTGGCGCTATGACGGTTCGCTGGGCGGCTGCAACCTGACCTCGTGCTCGGGCGCCCCGCGCTTCCGCGCCACCTGGCAGAACACGCTGGACTTCAACGACAAGGGCAGCTTCACCCTGACCGCCAGCTACACCAGCGGTTACTCGGCGACGTCGTCGGATGCTGGCGGCTTCTACAAGGACTGCCAGGCCAGCGCCGACAGCGGCCAGCTGGTATCTTACGACAACGGCGATCCCGTGCAGTGCCACGCGAAGTCGGTCTTCAACCTGGACGCCCACGGCGAAATCAAGGTTGCGGAGCAGTTCAAGTTCTACTTCGACATGCTCAACGTCCTCGACGGCAAGCCGAAGTACGATCCGAACGCCGGTTATGGCCTGTACCAGTTCAACCCGGCCTGGTCGGACCGACTGTTCATGGGCCGCTACTTCCGCGTCGGCGCCAAGGTCGACTTCTAAAGTCACCAGCCACACCTGAAATCGGGGGCGGTTCGCGCAAGCGGCCGCCCCTTTTTTATGACGTTCACGACCTTTGCCCGTTATCGCAACATAGTCGCAACAATGCCGCGCCCTTGTTGTATTGTTACAACTGTTTAGCAGGAAAATTACGTCACTGTTGCGGATAGTGTTGCAGTTCCGCGACTCTAAGGCAGGATGTCCTCATTGATCCCAGCCGCGCAGCGGAGGGATCTTCGGGCCTTTTCCGGGGCCCGGAATGCAATAAGGGGACACACTAAGTGAAAGCCACAATGACCAAGGCCGCCCTCCGGGGTGCGACCTGTCTTTCGATTGCGCTGCTGGGCAGCAACGCATACGCACAGGACGCCGTCCCGCAGGACACAGCAGCACAGGCCGCTGAAGATGCCACCACCGCCGATTCGATCGTCGTCACCGGATCGCGCATCTCCACCCCTAACCTGCAGTCGGCCAATCCGGTCGCCATCGTCACGGGTGAGCAGATCTTCAGCTCGGGCAACCTTTCGGTCGGCGACCAACTGAACGAACTGCCGATGATGCGCAGCACTTACAGCCAGGCGAACTCGACCCGCTTCCTGGGTACGCGCGGCCTGAACCTGCTCGACCTTCGCGGCCTGGGCACGCAGCGCACTCTGGTCTTGGTCAACGGCCGTCGTCACGTCGGCAGCGACGTTCTGGTCAACGCCACTTCGGTCGACGTCAACTCGATCCCGGCCGACCTGATCGACCGCGTCGATGTGGTGACCGGCGGCGCTTCGGGCGTCTACGGTTCGGACGCCATTGCCGGCGTCGTGAACTTCATCCTCAAGGAAGACTACGAAGGTCTCAAGCTGCGCGCGCAGAACGGCGTTTCGACTTACGGCGATGCCGGCAAGCAGTACGCCTCGATTCTCGCAGGCAAGAACTTCGCCGATGGCCGCGGCAACATCACCTTCTCCGGTGAATTCTCGCACTCGGAAGATTTCTACGCCTCGGGCCGCCCGGGTCTTGCCCGTCAGCAGAACTTCATCGTCACCGACACCGATCCCGCCGGTTCGCCGAACGGTTCGGACGGCATTCCCGACCGTACCTTCTACAACGACATCCGCTCCTCCACGATTTCGCTGGGCGGCCTCGTTGCAATTGGTCAGGGCTCCAGCTCGCGCTGCGGCAACAACGTGTCGAACTTCACGTGTACCTATCTGTTCCAGCCCGACGGCACGCTTATTCCGCAGACGGGTGAGCGTATCGGCATTGGCCCGAACGGTAACTTCCAGGGCGGCAATGGCACTACCGGCCGCGAAGGCCAGCTGGTTGCGCTTTCACCCGACCTGAAACGCTACACCGCCAACCTGACCGGTCACTACGAAATCTCGCCCGCGCTGGTACCGTTCTTCGAAGCGAAGTACAGCCGCACCGAAGCACGCGGTTCGCAGAGCGGTCCGTTTTTCTCGCAGGGCACGACTCTGGGCGATCCGGGCGGACGTGAGCGCGTGCGCCTCGACAACCCATACCTCAGCACCCAGGCGCGTGACGTCCTGACCGCCGCTCTCCTGGCAACCCCAGGCAATGCCAACGGTACTTCGTTCGCGGACATTCTGGACGATGACGGCAACGTCACCACCACCGCCGCCGCTCAGCTTGCAGCCCAGCGTGCCGCTATCGCTGCCGGCACCTACAAGTTCAACCTGCGTCGCAACTGGACCGATTTTGGCAACCGCGACGAAGAGATCAAGCGCGAAACCTTCCGCATTGTCGGCGGTCTTCGTGGCGATTTCAACGATGACTGGCATTACGAAGTGTCCGCCAACTATGGCGAGCACAAGGAATCAAACATCATCCGCGGCAACGTCAACGTCCAGCGTTACCTGCTCGCGATGGATTCGACGCGTGATGCGGCCGGCAACATCGTCTGCCGTTCGCAGATCAATCCAGCAGCCGGCATCTCCTACATCACCGGGGAAACCACCGGCGATCCACGTCTCGCAGGCGACATCGCTTCGTGCGTTCCGCTGAACCCGTTTGGCCAAGGTTCAGTCAGCCAGGCTGCCAAGGACTACATTCTCGTCGACAGCATGGCGCGCGGCAAGATGACTCAGCTGGACCTCATGGGTTTCATGTCGGGTGACACCAGCGCATTCTTCAACCTGCCAGGTGGCCCAGTGGCCTTCTCGGTCGGTGGCGAGTATCGTCGCGAGACGGTTTCCTACGACCTTGATGACCTTACGCAGGAAGGCTACGCGTTCTACAACGCCATTCCGTCCTTCACCGCGCCCGCGTTCAAGGTAAAGGAAGTCTACGGCGAAATCCTGCTGCCGCTTCTGGCCGACAAGCCCTTCTTCGAAGACCTGAGCCTGCGCGGTAACGGCCGTATCTCGGACTACGCCGGCGCAACCGGCACCGTGTACACCTACGGCGGTGAAGCGATCTGGAGCCCCGTCAGCGACATCAAGTTCCGCGGCACCTACTCGCGTTCGGTTCGCGCGCCCAACTTGGTCGAACTCTACTCGGCACAGGGCCAGAATTTCGCCCCGGGCTTCGTCGATCCCTGCTCGGAGCGTAACCTCGCCACCGGTTCTGCAAACCGCGTCGCGAACTGCAACGCGGCTGGCCGTCCGGCCGGTTACGACTTCGTCTACGCCCAGTCGCTCGAGATCGTGAGCGGCGGCAACCCTGAACTGAAGCAGGAAAGCTCCGACTCGATCACCATCGGCACCGTCATCCAGCCCCGCTGGATCCCCGGCCTGTCGATCTCGGTCGATTACTGGAACATCAAGGTCAAGGACGTGATCTCGTCGGTCGATGCACAGACGATCGCAAACCTGTGCTACGACTCGGCAACGCTGAGCAACCCGTTCTGCGGCCTGTTCCAGCGCGCTGGTGCCGGAGGCGGTCCGAACGGCGAAGTGGCGTTCCAGATCCTCGAAGGCAACCTGCTGGAATCGACGGCCAACTTCGCGAAGCTGAAGTATCGCGGCATCGACACGCAGATCAACTATGACCATACGTTCGACTTTGGACGTCTGTCGCTCGCCGCTTACTGGACCCATTACCTCCAGAAGGACGAGTTCACCGACCCCAGCGATCCGACCTTCAAGGACCGCCTGATCAACGAACTGAACGATCCTTCGGACGAAGTGACCATGAACGCCTCGTTCCAGACCGGCCCGGTCAAGTTCAGCTACGGCCTGCGCTGGATCGACAAGATGTACCTGAACACCTACGAGGATTATAACTCGCTCAACGGCAACCCGCCGCAGAACGAAGATTATGCTCCGATCAAGAAGTACAAGTCGGTGTTCTACCACGACGTTCGCCTGCAGTACTCGATCAACAAGGACTACGACTTCTACGTCGGCGCGGATAACGTCTTCAACAAGATGCCTCCGTACGGTCTGACCGGCGTTGGCGCTGGTTCGAGCGTGTACCCGAACCTGGGTCGTTACTTCTACGCAGGCATCACTGCCAACTTCTGATCGTTTCGATCGGCAATGCGTTAACGAAGGGGCGGCGGGCTATCCCGCCGCCCCTTTTCTTTGCGCGTTCGGCAGGCCATGAAAGCCCCATGAGCCAACACAGTGACCGAGCCATCAGCGCTCTCGAGAGCGGGGCGACAGCCGATGCGATAGCTATCGCCCGCGATGCCGGAGACGACGCGGACACCCTCAACCTCCTGGCAAACTGGACGCTCGGCGGACGGTTCCTTCCACGAGATCTCGTCGAAGCGCGCCGGCTATTGCGTGCAGCAAGCGAGGCCGGCAGCGAAGACGCCAGCCTTGTGGAGTCGGTACTCACAGCCAACGGCACCGGCGGCGTCCGCGACTGGCAGGGGGCGCTCGTTTTGCTGCGCAATGCTGCAGAGCGGTTCGGCGGCCCCGCGCGTGACGACGTCGCACTTCTCGGCGCGATGGCGCTGGATGCGAACGGCGATCCGGTGGGGCTGCCCGATCCCGAAATACTCGGCAAAGACTACGTGGTGCGGCGCTGGCGCGGGTTCCTGACACCGGGCGAATGCGCACATGTGGCCATGTCCGTCAGCGATCTGCTTGCGCCTTCGATGGTTGCCGATCCACGCACGGGCCGATTGATCGACCATCCCATTCGAACCTCATCGGCCGCCGTGGTTGGGCCGACGCGCGAAACCCTGCCCTTGCAAGCGATCCTGCGCCGCCTGGCTGCCGCTACCGGAACTGCGGTGGAACAGGGCGAGCCACTAAGCGTGCTCCACTATGCGCCTGGCCAGCAGTACCGCGATCATGTCGATACGCTGCCGCATGAGCCCAACCAGCGGATAAAGACGGCGCTCATGTATCTCAATTCAGGATATGCGGGCGGCGAAACGCACTTTGCCCTGTCGCGCCTGTCGGTGGCGGGCGGCGGCGGCGATGCCGTTGCTTTCGACAATGTCCTGCCGGACGGCACCCCGGACCCGAGAAGCCGCCACGCCGGCCTGCCGATCCGGCAAGGTACGAAATGGGCGGCGACCCGGTGGATCAGGGCGCGGCCCTACGACGTCTGGAACCCACGCTGAAACAGGCAGCCGACAGGATCATGCCCGCCGCTGCCTGTTCATTCTCTCACATCAAACCACGCCGATCACCAGTGCCCCGTCGCCATCCTCGATGTGGAGGTGCGAGCCGTCAGGCACTTCGCCTGCCAGCAACTTCTCAGCGAGCGGGTCCTGCAGATAGCGTTGGACCGCGCGCTTGAGCGGGCGCGCGCCGTAGACAGGATCGTAGCCCACCCGGCCCAGCCAGCGCTTGGCTGCATCGGTAAGGTCCAGCACGATCTTGCGGTCCTTGAGCAGCTTCTGCACCCGCGCCACCTGGATATCGACGATCGGCCCCATGTCCGCCTGCCCCAGCCGGTGGAACAGCACGATCTCGTCGAGACGGTTGAGGAATTCGGGGCGGAAATGCCCGCGCACCACTTCCATCACCTGCGGCTCGACCACGTCGACATCCTGGCCCTCGTCGAGCTGGGTCAGGTACTGGCTGCCCAGGTTCGAGGTCAGGATGATGAGGGTGTTGGTGAAGTCCACCACCCGGCCCTGCCCGTCCGTCAGCCGTCCATCGTCGAGCACTTGCAGGAGCACGTTGAAAACGTCGGGATGGGCCTTCTCGACTTCGTCGAACAGCACGACCTGATAAGGGCGCCGGCGCACGGCCTCGGTCAGCACGCCGCCCGATTCGTAACCGACATAGCCCGGAGGCGCGCCGATCAAGCGGGAAACCGCGTGCTTTTCCATGAACTCCGACATGTCGATGCGCACCATTGCAGTGTCATCGTCGAACAGGAACCCGGCGAGGGCCTTGGTCAGTTCGGTCTTGCCGACGCCCGTGGGGCCGAGGAACAGGAACGAGCCGAGCGGGCGGTTCGGGTCCTGAAGCCCGGCGCGTGCGCGCCGCACCGCCTTGGATACGGCGGACACCGCATCCTTCTGGCCGATGACGCGCGCACCGATGATCGTCTCCATCTTGAGGAGCTTCTCGCGCTCGCCCTCCAGCATCTTGTCGACGGGCACCCCGGTCCAGCGGCTGACGACGCCGGCGATATCGTCCTCGGTCACTTCTTCGCGCAGCAGAGCGGTACCGGCGGAGGCCTGAGCCTCGCCCAGTTGCCTTTCCAGCGCCGGGATCGTGCCGTAGGACAGCTCGCCAGCGCGGGCGAGGTCGCCCGAACGCTGCGCCTGTTCCAGCTCGATGCGCGCAGCGTCCAGCTTCTCCTTAAGCTTGCCTTCGGCGGCGATCTTGTCGCGCTCGTTCTGCCAGCGGGTGGTCAGCTCGCTCGACTGCTGTTCGAGGTTGCCCAGTTCGCCGCGCAAGGTGGCGAGGCGGTCCTTCGATGCCTCGTCGCTTTCTTTGCCGAGTGCCATTTCCTCGATCTTGAGCTGGATGATCCGGCGGTCCAGCTTCTCGATTTCTTCCGGCTTGGACTCCACTTCCATGCGGATGCGGCTGGCGGCCTCGTCCATCAGGTCGATCGCCTTGTCGGGCAGGAAACGGTTGGTGATGTAGCGGTTGGACAGCGTCGCCGCCGCCACGATGGCCCCGTCGGTGATGCGCACGCCGTGGTGCAGCTCGTACTTCTCCTTGAGCCCGCGCAGGATCGAAATGGTGTCCTCAACCGTGGGTTCGCCCACGAAAACGGGCTGGAACCGCCGCTGGAGCGCAGCGTCCTTTTCGACGTACTTCTGGTATTCATCCAGCGTAGTCGCGCCGATGCAGTGCAGTTCGCCGCGCGCAAGCGCGGGCTTCAGCAGGTTGCCGGCGTCCATCGAACCTTCGGAAGCGCCCGCGCCGATCAGCGTGTGCATCTCATCGATGAAAAGGATGATCTGCCCGTCCGCGCCCTTCACTTCGTCAAGCACGGCTTTCAGGCGCTCCTCGAACTCGCCGCGATACTTGGCGCCTGCGATCAGCGAGCCCATGTCGAGCGACATCAAGCTGCGGTCCTTGAGGCTGTCGGGCACGTCGCCATTGGCGATGCGCAGCGCGAGGCCCTCGGCGATGGCGGTCTTGCCCACGCCGGGGTCGCCGATCAGCACCGGGTTGTTCTTGGTGCGCCGGGCAAGGATCTGGATGGTGCGGCGGATTTCCTCGTCGCGGCCGATGACGGGGTCGAGCTTGCCACTGCGCGCCGCCTCGGTCAGGTCGCGGGCATACTTCTTCATCGCGTCATAGGCGTTCTCGGCCCCGGCGGAATCAGCGGTGCGGCCGCCGCGCAGTTCGGTGATCGCCGCTTCCAGCGACTGCGCCGTGACATTCGCCGCCTTCAGCGCCTGGCCCGCCGGCGTCGTGGTGGCAAGCGCGAGGCCCAGCAGCAGACGCTCGACAGTTACGAAGCTGTCGCCTGACTTGGTCGCAGCCTGCTCCGCCGCGTCGAGCACGCGCACGGCATCGTTATCCAGTCCCGGCGCACCAGCCGCACCGTTGCCCGATACCGCCGGCACCTTGGCAAGCGCCTTGTCCAGTTCCTGCACTGCGAAGACGGGATTGCCGCCCGCACGCTTGATCAGCCCGGCGGCCATGCCCTCAGGATCGTCGAGCAATGCCTTGAGAACGTGTTCGGGTGCGATGCGCTGGTGGTTCAGGCGGATCGCAACGGTCTGCGCGGCCTGCAGGAACCCCTTGGCCCGGTCAGTGAACTTTTCGAGATTCATGGGTAGTGTTGCCTCCTAATCTCGCCGATATGGTGTTGCAATTGTGCAACACAAGAGCCGCTGTGAGAAAAATCCCTTACCCCGCCTTGTCGTCCATCCAAGGCCTGAGAACCTTGATTGCTCGCAAGAAACCGGCGCCGAAACGGTCCGCAGCAAAGATGGGTGTAGCAGACGAAATTGCCAGAGGGCCTTGAGCGGCAGGTTCGCAGGGGCGGTAATGAACAATACTGTCGATCAGGACTTGGCCTTGTCCCTGCGGGTAGCCTAGCCTCCGCCGGATAATCGAGCGGGAAGAGGCAAATAATCGTGGCAAAATTCACTCCCCAGCAGGCGGCGGACGTGCTTGCGGTCAAGCAGGCGGTCTACGAGTGGGGCGACGAACTCGACATCCACAACGGCCTTTCGATGCGCGCGGCCGACTGCCTGACGCAGGACGTGCGCTACAATGTGGGCGGCCAGTGGCGCGAGGGACTGGAAGCGGTGGAGGAATTCTATAGCGGCCGGGCCGAGGCAATGCGCAGCGGCGCGGGGCTGATGACGATGCGCCACATAATCACCTCCCTGCGCGTCAGCTTCGACGACGCGGACCACGCAAAAGTCGGCTATCTGCTGGTTTTCTTCGCGGCGCTCGGCGACGGACCTTTCGACACCTACTGCGACCCTCTGGCCGTGGCGGATGTGAAGATGGAATGCCGCCGGGACGCAGACGGCGAATGGCGCATTTCAATGTTCGATTCTGGCCAGATCTTCAAGCGGGGTTGATACCCCTACATCGTCCCGGACTCGATCCGGGACGACGACAGCGCCCTTCGATATCTTTCGGGGTATGCACAGGCAGGCTGGCCCCCGGCGAACAAGCTGCTACGCTTGGCCAATGCGACTTTCCCATACGCCGAGCCTGAGCGCTCTTGCCGCCGCCCTTGCCCTTTCCGCCTGCGCCGCCGCAGGCCCGCCCGGAACACCGCCGGCACCGGCTGTCGCTCCGGGACAGGACAACGGCGATCGCTCCGCTCCGGCCCCCGTGGCAGGCGCAGTATCCGCTCAGGAACTCGTGTCGCGCGTCGACATTCCCTTCGAAAAGTTCGTGCTGCCCAACGGGCTGACCACGATCGTCCACACCGATCGCAAGGCACCGATCGTCGCCGTCACGCTCTATTACAAGGTCGGCTCCAAGAACGAGCCGCGCGGCCACACCGGTTTCGCGCATTTGTACGAGCACCTGTTCTTCGGCGGCTCGGCCAATGTCCCCAGCTTCGACATTCCGCTGGAAGGCGCAGGCTCAACGCCGACCAACGGCTCGACCTGGTACGATCGCACCAATTACGTCGAGACGGTGCCCACCGGCGCGCTGGACCTTGCGCTGTTCATGGAGAGCGACCGCATGGGCGCGCTGCTGCCCGCCGTCTCCCAGGACAAGCTCGACAAGCAGCGCGGCGTTGTCCAGAACGAGAAGCGCCAGGGCGACAACCAGCCTTACGGCCTTGCCGAATATGCCGTTGCCGATGGTCTGTTCCCGGTCGGCCACCCCTACCGCCATTCCACCATCGGTTCGATGGCAGACCTCGACGCCGCTACGCTGACCGACGTGCGTAAGTGGTTCACCGATCACTACGGCCCGAACAACGTGGTGCTGGTGCTCTCGGGCGACATCGATGCGGCCACCGCGAAGCCCAAGGTGGAAAAATGGTTCGGGCACATCCCCAAGGGCCCCGAAGTGGCGCCCGTGCAGGCCGGTCCGGTCACCCTGCCCGCGCCGATCTCACGCGACATGACCGACCAGGTCCCCGTGCTGCGCCTCACCCGCCAGTGGAGCGGGCCCGGCCTCAACGATGCCGATGCCCCGGCGCTGCGCGTCGGCATGCACATCCTTGGCGGCCTTGCCAGCTCGCAGCTCGACAATGCGCTGGTGCGCGGATCGCAGCAGGCGGTATCGGTCAGCGCCTCGGCGCAGGTCTACCAGCAGGTCAGCGTGCTTGAAGCCTCGATGGACGTGAAGCCCGGCGTCGAACGCACCGCCGCCGAAGCCGCGCTCGACAAGGTCATCGCCGATTTCGTCGCCCGTGGGCCGAGCGAGGACGAAGTACGCCGCGCCGTCGTCAGCACGCTTTCGGCCGAAATCGGCGGTCTTGAACAAGTCGGCGGCTTTTCCGGCAAGGGCGCGACGCTTGCCGAAGGGCAGGTCTATTCCGGCGACCCCGCGAAGTACAAGGCCGACCTCCAGGCCATCGCCGCCCTCACGCCGCAGAACGTCCACGAAGCGCTGCGCAAATGGCTGAGCCGTCCGGTCTACAAGCTGGCCATCGTGCCCGGGGCCCGTACCGAAAACGGCAACGTCATGGGCGGCTGGGGTGATGAGAAGGAAACCGCCGCTCCGCCGGCCGACGCCCGCGCCAAGGCGCCCAAGCTGGCTCCGGCGCCCAAGCGCACCTCACCCCCGGTCGCGCCGGTGGGCGAACTCGCCTTCCCGGCGATAGAGCGCACCACCCTGTCGAACGGCATCCCGGTGGTTCTGGCGCGCCGCACCGCAGTGCCGAAGCTGGTCCTCTCCATCGACTTCGACGCAGGCTTCGCCGCCGACGCGCTCGACACGCCGGGGACACAGGGCCTGATGCTCGACATGCTGGAGGAAGGCACCAAGACCCGCAACGCCACCCAGATCGCCGAGGAACAGGAACGTCTGGGCGCCTCCATCGGCACCACGGCCAGCCTCGACACCAGCAGCGTGATGCTGACCGCGCTGAGCGCCAATCTGGCGCCCTCGCTGGCGCTGACCGCAGACCTGCTGCTGCATCCCGCTTTCGCGCAGGCCGATTTCGACCGCACCCGCGGACAGGCGCAAGCCCAGCTCGCGCAGGCCGAATCGACGCCCAGCGCCCTCGCTGCCCGCACGCTCAGCGGCGAACTTTACGGCAGTCATCCCTATGCCCAGCCCGGCGACGGTCTTGGCACAAGGATCTCGCTGGCCGCGCTGACCCCCTCGGCCCTGCGCGCCGCCCATGCCAGGTGGCTGCGCCCCGACCTTGCCCGGATCACCGTCGTCGGCGACGTCACCATGGCGGAATTGAAGCCGCTTCTGGAAAAGGCGCTCGGCGGGTGGAAAGCCCCGGCCGCCGCCAAACCGGTAAAGGTGCTTGATGCGCAGACGCCCGCGCCTGCATCGCGCATCGTTCTAATCGACCGACCCAATTCGCCGCAGTCGGTGATCTACGCAGGACGCGTCCTGCCGCTAACCGGTCGCACCCCGGGCGAGGAGCCGCTGATGCTGGCCAATGACGTGGTCGGCAACGGTTTCCTCTCGCGCCTGAATGCCGACATCCGCGAGGACAAGGGCTGGAGCTACGGCGTGCGCACCGGGGTGACCCAGTCCATCGGCCCGCGCGCGCTGCAGATCATGGCGCCGGTGCAGGCCGACCGCACCGGCGATTCGATCAGCGCGATCATCAAGGACATGTCGGCCTTCCCGGCCAAACAGCCGGTTTCCGCTGAGGAATACCAGCGCGTCACCGAAGGCGCGATCCGCGCCCTGCCGACCCAGTTCGAAACCAACGGCGCGGTCCTGTCCGCCATCGTCAAGAACGACCGGCTGGCCCGGCCTGAAGACTACTACGTGCGCCTTGCCGCGACCTACCGTGCCATCGATGCCAAGCGAATCGGCGCAGCCGCCGGCCAGTACCTGCAACCCGCCGACCTGACCTGGGTGATCGTCGGAGATCGCAAGATCGTGGAACCGCAGCTAAAGGGCCTCGGTTTACCCGTAGAGGTCCGCGAGGCCGCCAGCGCCACCGGCGACGAAGGCGAACAATAGTAAGGAGCACCCGAATGTCTGTTGCAGGAACCTACGACTGCGTGACCAACACGCCGCTCGGCAAACAGAAGGGCGTGCTCACCGTGGTGCCCGGCGAAGCGGACAGCTTCACCGGGCACATCACGGGCGATCTGGGCAGCATGGATATCACCGACGGGCGCATCAGCGGGCAATCGCTGGCGTGGTCGATGAAGATGACCATGCCGATGCCGATGGACCTCGATTGCAAGGCCACGGTGGAAGGCGATAGCCTGACCGGGCAGATCAAGGCCGGCATGTTCGGTTCGATGGACCTGACGGGAACGCGGCAGGCATAAAACCGGGCCGCCCCAATACACGAAAGCCCGGCACCGCGCGCTCCATTGGGCGCAGTACCGGGCTCCCTCACCCCCCCAGGTGAGCTCGTGCGGCAGGATCGGAGTGCCCCCGCGCCGCAGCGTCGGTCTCCGACCATACCTATGCGCGCGCTTCGCATGCGCAGCATTTGGCGTGCGCGTAACCGCGCACATGTCATGAAATAGTTGGAAAGACCCCCCGTCCTTCCGGCGCAATCGATAACACCAGCGTTGCCGAAGACAAGCGTATTATTGCGGAAACACCGGTGGACCGCCGCTGTCGATGCTTAACAACGCCGGGGTGTTACGCAGGTGCAACACGTAGCGCACTATAGGGGGATTGCAGGATAGCGGCGGCAACCCTCGGTCACCGCCGCATAGCTGCCTCAGCCCAGCTTGGACTTGAGGATTTCGTTGATGACGCCGGGGTTGGCCTTACCCTGCATGGCCTTCATCGTCTGACCGACGAAGAAGCCGAACAGCGCAACCTTGCCGCCCCGGTACTGTTCCACCTTGTCGCCATTGGCGGCGAGGATCTCGTCCACCTTGGCTTCGATGGCACCGGTGTCGCTTTCCTGCTTCAGGCCTTCGCGCTCGACGATGGCGGTGGCGCCTTCGCCGGTTTCCAGCATGGTCTCCAGCACCTGCTTGGCGATTGAGCCGGAAATCGTCCCCTTGCCGACCAGCCCCAGCAGCTCCGCCGCCTGTTCATGACTGACGGGCGATTCGTCGAGCGACTTGCCCAGCTTGTTGAGCGCGCCGAACAGTTCGGAAATCAGCCAGTTGGCCGCCTGCTTGGCGACTTCGGCGGGCTGCTTGTCCTGTGCCAACGCAGTTTCCGCGAGCAGCGCCTCGAACCAGCGGAACGTGTCGACGTCGGCGGTCAGCACGGCGGCGTTGTAAGCGGAAAGCCCCAGTTCGCCTTCGTAGCGCGCGCGCTTGGCGTCGGGCAGTTCGGGCAGCGATGCGCGGCAGTCCTCGAGGAATGCATCCTCCAGTACCAGCGGCAGCAGGTCGGGGTCCGGGAAGTAGCGATAGTCGTGCGCGTCTTCCTTCGAGCGCATCGAGCGGGTCGATCCGGTGTTCGGGTCGAACAGGCGGGTTTCCTGCACGATCTTGCCGCCGCCCTCGATCACGTCGACCTGACGGTTCGCTTCGTGCTCGATTGCCTGCATGACGAAGCGCACCGAGTTGACGTTCTTCGTCTCGGTACGGGTGCCCAGTTCGTCACCGGGGCGGCGCACCGACACGTTGACGTCGGCGCGCATCGAGCCCTGGTCCATGTTGCCGTCGCACGAGCCGACATAGCGCAGGATCGTGCGCAGCTTGGACAGATAGGCGCCAGCCTCTGCGGGCGAGTTCATGTCGGGACGGCTGACGATTTCCATCAGCGCCACGCCCGAACGGTTGAGGTCGACATAGGACATCGTCGGGTGCTGATCGTGCATCAGCTTGCCCGCGTCCTGCTCGACGTGGATACGCTCCACGCCGATGACCTTGGCCTCGGGAATGCCGGCCTTCTCGTCCGCCTCGATGGTCAGCGAGCCTTCGCCGACGATCGGGTGGTAAAGCTGGCTGATCTGGTAGCCCTGCGGCAGATCGGCGTAGAAGTAGTTCTTGCGGTCGAAGCGCGACCACTTGTTGATCTGCGCGTCGATGGCCATGCCGGTGCGCACGGCCTGGCGGATGCATTCGCCGTTCAGCACGGGCAACATGCCCGGCATCGCCGCGTCGATCAGCGACACCTGGCTGTTCGGTTCCGCCCCGAAGGCTGTAGCCGAGCCGGAGAACAGCTTGGAATTGGAAGTGACCTGCGCGTGGACTTCTAGGCCGATCACGACCTCCCAGTCCCCGGTGGCGCCCTGGATGCGATACGTGCTCATATTACCACCACTTCTCAGGCTTGGCCGTGAACCCGGCGCGGGCTTCGATCGCGAGGCCGGCGTTCAGCACGCCCTGCTCGTCGAGCGGGCGGCCGATGATCTGCAGGCCAAGCGGCAGGCCCTGTGCGTCAAGACCCGCAGGCACCGACATCGCAGGCAGACCGGCGAGGCTGGCCGGCACGGTGAACACGTCGTTGAGGTACATCGACAACGGATCGTCGACATTCTCGCCTAGCGCGAAGGCGGCGCTCGGCGCGGTCGGGGTCAGCAGCACGTCGACCTGCTCGAACGCCTTCGCAAAGTCCTGCGAGATCAGCGTGCGGACCTTCTGGGCCTGGGTGTAATAGGCGTCGTAGAAGCCCGCCGAGAGCACGTAAGTGCCGATCAGGATGCGGCGCTTCACCTCGTCGCCAAAACCGGCGGCGCGGGTGGCAGCGTACATGTCCTGCAGACCGGCGCCGTCGGGCAGATCGCGCAGGCCGTAGCGCACGCCGTCATACCGCGCGAGGTTCGAGGACGCCTCGGCAGGCGCGATGATGTAATAGGCGGCCAGCGCATACCTGGTGTGCGGCAGCGAAACCTCTACCACCTCAGCGCCCGCGTCCTTCGCCCAGGCAATGCCCTGCTCCCAGATCGCGTCGACCTCGGCCGGCATGCCATCGACGCGGTATTCGCGCGGGATGCCGACCTTCTTGCCCCTGAGATCACCCGAAAGGCTGGCCGTCCATGCCGGAACCGCAAGGTCGAGGCTGGTCGAATCCTTGGGATCGAAGCCCGCCATCGCCTCCAGCATGATCGCGCAGTCGGTGACGTCGCGCGCCATCGAACCGGCCTGGTCGAGCGAGCTGGCGTAAGCCACCACGCCCCAGCGCGAGCAGCGCCCGTAAGTCGGCTTGATGCCCACGGTGCCGGTGTAGGCGGCGGGCTGGCGGATCGAACCGCCGGTGTCGGTGCCAGTGGCAGCAGGCGCAAGGCGCGCCGCGATCGCTGCCGATGATCCGCCCGAGGAACCACCCGGCGTCAGCTGCGCATTGCTGCCGGGGCGCTGCCACGGCGAGATCACGTTGCCGAAATAGCTCGATTCGTTCGAGGAGCCCATCGCGAACTGGTCGAGGTTGAGCTTGCCGAGCATGCCCGCGCCCGCTTCCCACAGCTTGCGCGAGACGGTCGATTCGTAACGCGGCACGAAGCCTTCCAGCATGTGGCTGGCAGCAGTAGTCTGCACGCCTTCGGTGGCGAACAGGTCCTTCATGCCGATCGGCACACCGGCCATCGGGCCAAGCGCCTGACCGGCACTGCGCGCGGCGTCGACGGCCTTTGCGGCCTCGATCGCCTTTTCAGGAGTGGCGACGATGAAGGCGTTCAGCGCGCTCTGTGCGGCGGCGACGTTGGCGTTGAACGCCTCTGCCACCTCGACGGCGGAGAACTGGCCGGCGGCAACGCCGTCACGGATGGCGGCAACGCCGAGATCAGTAATTGAGTTGGACGAATTTGGCATTATTCGATCACCTTGGGCACGCCGAAGAAGCCATGCTGCGCGGCGGGGGCGTTGGCCAGCACGGCGTCGCGCCGGTCGCCGCCAGTCAGCGGGTCGGCGTTGATGACGTCTTCGCGCAGGCGCAGGGTGTTGGGGATGACGGCGGTCATCGGCTCGACGCCGGTGACATCGACTTCGCCGAGTTGCTCCACCCAGGCGAGAATGCCGTTCAGCTCGGGCACCATCGCCTCAAGCTCGGCTTCGCTCACCTTGAGGCGCGCGAGGCTGGCGATCTTCGCCACGGTTGCGGTATCGACCGACATGGCTTTCCTTCACGGTTTAGCCCGGCGCGCAAGGCTTGGCGCCGGGGCGGTATTCGATTGCGCGCGCTAGCATCGGGGCCGCCCGGCTTCAAGCACGGGCGCGCCGGCAGCGGCGGCTATTGCCCCGGTTGAGGAGCGGGAGCCTGGCTTTGCTGGGCCTGCATCTGCTGCATCAGGACGGCGATCTCCTCGGGCGTCTTGAAATCGAGCAGGTCGATCTCGAACACCAGGGTCGCGTTTGCCGGGATCGGGCCGGATGCCTGCGCCCCGTAACCCAGTTCGGGCGGGATCGTCAGCTTGTACTTGCCGCCGCGCTGCATCTGGACAAGGCCCAGCGCGAAGCCGGGGACGACCTCATCCAGCGCCATCGGCATCTGCTGGTTCTGGTCGAACACTGTGCCGTCCGGCAGCATGCCTTTGTAGTTGATGAGCACATAGGAATGCTCGGGCGGCTTCTCACCCGTACCGGCGGTCAGCGTTTCCACGCGGACCTTGGGCGCGGCAGTTGCAGCCGCCGGGGTCGGAGCCGCCGGAGAAGTCTGCGCGGGTGCGGCGCCCAAAGACACCGCCGCCACGAGAACGAGAGCCGCCAACCGACCGGCGTTACCAGGCATCATCGAAACGATCAGGGCTGGACCGGAGCCGGAGCCGCGCCCGGAACGCCCGGCATTTCACCGGGAGCGCCCGGCATTTCACCGGGAGCGCCCGGCATGCCGGGGACCGCGCCGGGAGCGCCGCCCTGCTGCTGCATCTGCTGAAGCTGCTGCATGATGCGCTGCTGCTGCTGGATTTCGGCAAGGCTCTTGTAGTCGAGCAGTTCGACTTCGAACTTCAGATCGGCGTTGGCCGGAATTGCCGAACCGGCAGGCGGATTTGCGCCGTAAGCCAGCGCCGAGGGAATCTCGACCATGTACTTGCCGCCGCGCTGCATCTTCATGAGCGCCTTGCTGAAGCCGGGCACGAACTGCGCGACCGGATTGGGGTAGCCCTTGTTCTGGTCGAACACGGTGCCGTCCTGAAGCATGCCCTTGTAGTTGATGAGCACGACGTCTTCCATCGTCGGCGAATCGCCCGTGCCCGCGCTCAGCGTCTTGACGGTCGGGGTCGGCGGCAGTGCCGCATAAGCGATACCGCCGGCTGCCAGAGCCACCACGGCAACGCCCAGCCAGATCTTGGTAAGCGAACCCTTGGTGATCGGCTGAAGCGCAACGCGGGTGATCTCGGTCATGGATAGCCCTCTAACTCTTTAGATAAGGTGGGTAGTCGAAGAGTGATTCGTGCCCGAAAGGCGCATGCACAAAGGGCGCGGAAGTGAAATTCCGCGCCCTCATGGCTCAACCCGGCGCGGCGTTCAAGCCGCAAGCCGCGATTTCGAGGTGCCCTGCGCAAAAGCGCAGGAAACAGCGCTTACTTGGCGCCGTCACGCTCCATGCGCTTACGCTCCAGCTTACGGGCGCGACGCACAGCAGCGGCCTTTTCACGGGCGCGCTTCTCGGACGGCTTCTCGAAGTGACGGCGCAGCTTCATTTCACGATACACGCCTTCACGCTGCAGCTTCTTCTTGAGCGCACGAAGAGCCTGATCGACGTTGTTGTCGCGAACGAGAATTTGCATAAACCGACACACCTCACAAAATACGAACGGGGCCCGACCCACACCTTTCGGCGAGTCGAACCGCGAATCCTAGAGCCAAACCAAGGCCGCAACCGGCGAGGGTACGGCTCGAATGGCCGGCCCGTTACCAAAGTGACGCCTTGAAGACAAGTCCTAAGGGCCAATTGCAGCTGCAAAAGCACCGGGAAAAGCCATCAGGCTCATCCCGATACCGCGATCACGTGATGCTCTATATATAGCAATCCGCCCGCCATGCCCACCACGGTTGGAAATTTGCCGATTCGCGTCTAAGGCGGGCGCCATGCCCCAACCTTCCTTTCTTGCAGCCTCGTTATACGTGGCGTGCGGCGGTGCCTTTGGCTCCTGGCTGCGCTTCCTCGTCGGCCGGGGCTGGAGCGCCGCGCTCGGTCCCGTGCGCGCCGGTGCGTTTCCTTACGGCACGCTGACGGTGAACATCGCCGGCAGCCTTCTGATGGGCCTGCTCGCAGGTTCGCTCGCAAGGTTTGGCCAAGGAACAGGGATGCATGGCGAAGCGACACGCCTGCTGCTCGCCGTCGGTGTACTCGGCGGTTTCACTACTTTCTCGTCGTTCAGCCTCGACACCATCACGCTCATCGAGCGCGGCAATGTCGGTACGGCTGCACTCTATTGCGGCCTTTCGCTGGTCGCGGGTTTCGCCAGCCTGTTCCTCGGCCTTATCATGATGCGGAGCGTGGCATGAAGCCCGGCAATACCCCCGAAACTACCGATTCCGTCCGCCAGTTCACTGTCGGCAAAGACGATGAAGGCGTGCGGCTCGACCGCTGGTTCAAGCGGCACCTGCCCAACATCGGCTTCGCCATGGTCTCTCGCTGGGCGCGGACCGGCCAGATCCGCATCGACGGCAAGCGCGGCGATGTCGACACCCGGCTCGCCGCCGGCCAGATACTGCGCGTGCCGCCGGGCGGCGAGGCCAAGCCGGGGCTCGGCGGCGCCGACATGCCGCGCCGCGAACTGACCGAGGAAGAGATCGCGCTCGCCGATTCGATGGTGCTGACGCAGGACCGCGCCGCCATCGTGCTGAACAAGCCCCCGGGCCTCGCCACTCAGGGCGGTTCCGGCCAGAAGGAGCACGTCGACGGGTTGCTCGACGCCTATGTGGAGCGCGGGCCGCGCCCGCGCCTCGTCCACCGGCTCGACAAGGACACCTCGGGCGTCCTGCTGATTGCCCGCACGCCGGGCAGCGCCGCGTTCTTCTCCAAGCGCTTCTCGGGGCGCACCGCGCGCAAGATCTACTGGGCACTGGTGGTCGGCGTGCCACACATCCACGAAGGCATGATCGAACTGCCGCTCGCCAAGCAGCCGGGCACCGGCGGCGAGAAGATGCATGTCGACGAGAAGGAAGGCCAAACCGCGCGCACCCGCTACCGCGTGATCGACCGCGCCGGCAACCGCGCCGCCTGGGTCGAACTGCACCCGCTGACCGGCCGCACCCACCAGCTGCGCGTCCACATGGCGGCGATCGGCCACCCCATAGTCGGCGACGGCAAGTACGGCGGCCAGGAAGCCTTCCTGACCGGCTCGATCAGCCGCAAGATGCACCTTCACGCGCGCCGCCTGATCATCGAGCATCCGGACGGCACCCCGCTGGACGTGACCGCGCCCCTGCCCGAACACTTCGCCAACTCGCTGGAACAGCTCGGCTTCGAGGAATCCGAAGGTGAAATGCCGGAAGAGGCATCGAACGAGTTCACCAAGGACGAGCGCAAGAAGGCCGCCAAGCAGCACGCCAAGGAATACCGCAAGGAACGCCGCGGCGAGCGCCATAACCGCAGCGACAGCCCCTCGGGCCGGGTACGTTCGGGCAAGCCTTCGGCGAAGCCCGGCGCCAAGGCCATCGGCAAGCTGGGCGGCAAGCCTGTTGGCAAGCCCGGCACAAAGCCTGCTGGCAAGTCGTTCGGCAAACCGGCTGGCAAGCCCTCCGGCCCGCGTGCTGGCGGTCCCTCGGCACGTCCGGGCGGCGGCAAGCCGACCGGTCCGCGCACCGGCGGCAGCGCGGGCGCGGCCCGCAAGCCGTCCGGCGCCCCCCGAGGCGCGCCGCGCGGCCGGGGCTGATCAGCGATGAAACTGGCGGTATTCGACTGCGACGGCACCCTGGTCGATGGCCAGGCGCCGATCTGCGAGGCGATGGAGGCGGCGTTCGCGGCCTTCTCGCTGCCTGCACCCTCGCGCGGGGCGATCCGGCGCGCGGTCGGGCTCTCGCTCCCGCAGGCGATCCGCCAGCTTCTGCCCGCATCAGACACCGAGCAGCAGAACGCCATGGCCGAGGCGTACAAGCTCTCGTTCCGCTCCGCGCGTGAACAGGGCCGCGTCGCCCAGCCGCTGTTCCCCGGTATCGAGGGCACCCTGCGCGGCCTGCACAGCGCCGGGTGGACGCTGGGCGTGGCGACCGGAATGTCCGACCGGGGCCTGACCCACTGCCTCGCCGCCAACGGCATCGCCGATCTGTTCGTCACGCTTCAGACCGCCGACCGGCACCCCTCGAAGCCCCATCCGGCGATGCTGGAGCAGGCGCTGTTCGAAGCCGGCGCTCAGCCGGCCGAGGCGGTGATGATCGGCGATACCGTCTACGACATCGAGATGGCCGGCGCCGTGCAAGTCCGCGCCATCGGTGTCGACTGGGGCTATCACCACCCGCGCGAACTGACCGAGGCCGGCGCCGAGATCGTGGTGGAAAGCCCTGCGCTGCTTCTGGCGCACCTTCTCGCATGAGCGACCCGGCCGCCGCCCGCTTCGCCATGATCCAGGTGACGCGCATCTTTGGCGTCGCCTGTGTGATCGCGGGTATGCTGATGGCGAACGGCCGCCTGTTCGCAGGCGCTCCAGTCTGGATCGCCTACCTGATGCTCGCCATTGGCCTCGTCGGTATCTTCGTCATTCCGGTGAAAATGGCCCGCAAGTGGCGCACCCCTAAATAGAGCGATCCAGATGAAGCGATTCTATAAGGAAGCCAGCATTGAGCAGGCCGACGGCGGCTGGCGCGCGGTTCTCGACGGACGCGGTATCCGCACTGCCGGGGGGCGAGCGCAGATCGTGCCGACCGAGGCATTGGCCGCAGCCCTCGCCGCCGAATGGGCCGGCCAGGGCGAAACGATCGAGGCCTCCACCTTCCGCTTCCGCGATCTTGCGGACTTCGCGATCGACGCCATCGCCAGCAACCACGACGCCGTGATCGCCGAACTGGTGCCCTACGCCGAGACCGATACGCTGTGCTACCGCGCCGATCCCGACGAAGCGCTGTACAAGCGCCAGACGGAAATCTGGGAACCGCTGCTGTCCGCCTTCGAGGCGCGCCTTGGCGTGCGCTTCACCCGCGTCTCAGGCATCATGCACAAGCCCCAGCCCGGCGCCACGCTGGCGCGTCTGCGGACTGAACTGGAAGCGTGCGACGACTTCCAACTGGCCGCGTTGAAGATGCTCTCCAGCCTCTCCGCGTCGCTGGTCATCGCACTGGAGGCGATTCGCCCCAATGCCGATGCCGACGTTTTGTGGAAGGCCGCCGAACTGGAAGCCGACTGGCAAGTCGAACTCTGGGGCGAGGACTGGGAAGCCACCGAACTGCGCGTCACGCGGTTCGCGGCCTTCAAGCTGGCGATGAAGCTGGTCGAACTGGCACGGTAAGGAGCCGCGCATAGCTGCGTGCCTTAGCTCCCCCGCTGTAAATTCCTGCTGCCCGGACTGCAGCGGCCCTTCCCCACCCACAAAAAAGCCCGCCCCGGACAAATCCGGGGCGGGCCTCCTGTCAGAGCAAGCGCATGGGGTCGCCCGCTCTTCTTCTTGAGATCAGAACTTCGCGCCCAGCGCGATGAGCGCGTTATGGCGGCTGAAGTCGGATTCGTAGTTCGAGTAACGGTACTCAGCCTTCACGAAGAGCTGCTCGCTCAGGTCGTACTGGGCGCCCGCGCCGAGACGGAAGCCGTCGCCGTTCGCGCCTTCGCTGAAGCGGTCGGTGCCGTCGGTGTAGGTGGCGCGGATACGGGCATTGGTGTAGCCGCCAAGGACGTAGAGCTTGCTCTTCTCGCCAACGGTGGTGCCCAGACGCACGAGGGCCGAAAGATCACGGCCGGTCTTGATGCAGGCGCGCTCGGTGCCGGCAGTGACGCACTCCTTGGTGGTGCTGTCGGCGACGGTCCCCTGCACGCCAACGAACATCCCGCCCGACAGCGGCATGTCGTAACCGGCAGTCACGCCGTAGCTGAGGCCTTCGTCGGACTCGCCCTGCACCGAGATCACGTCGAGGCCGGTTTCGGCCTGAACGAAAGCCTGTGCGTTGGCGGCAGCCGGAACGGCGAACAGCGCGGCGGCGGCCGCTGCGGTGACGAACTTCTTCATGGTATGCTCCTGCGAATTCTTATCGTCCCGCCGTCGAAAGCAGCGGGCCCGCGCCCCTTAGCCGGGGAGAATTTGCCGTCAAACCATGGAGTTGCAACAAGGTGTCATGGAAACGTCATTGTGATTAATAAGTCACAACGAAACCAGACGAAGAACTGCGTTTCCGCCATGATCCATGGGGATTTCACGCCAATTCAGAATTATTGCCAGAGCGTTACCAAACTATTTTCAGCCCTCAGGCCTTTATTATCGGCCTGACGGTTCCTACGGGCGCGCAGCCCGCAGAAACCCTTCCATTCAGCCCTTCACCCAGTCCGCAACTTGCCGTGCAACGTCATTCGCCGCCTGGTTGAGTGCGGTGCCTACGGGCTTGGCCTTGGCTTCCACTCCGCTCACCACGGCCTCGAACCGCCGTGACTGGATCGGCGCGCCGCCGCGATCGGTGCGGATCGCGTCGAAGCGCACGATAACGGCGCTACGTTGCACATCGTAGCCCATCTGCAGCAGGCGACCGCCGATCATGGTCCTTCCGGTGACCTCAAAATCGCCGCCCTCGACCACCAGCTGCCCGGTGCGCGCACGCAGCGTTTCCGCCAGCACGGAGCGGAACTGGCGCGAAGGCTTTTCGATCCACAGCGCGTCCTTGAGATAGGCCACGCTGGAGGCATCAACGATAACCGGCACGCGCAGCACGTCCAGCCCGCGATCCGCCTCGGGATCGAGGACGACGATCGCTTCACTCAGCTGACCGCTGGACGTTGCGCCCGCTGGCGCGGTTTCCTGCGCGGTGAGGCGCAGCAGTTCGTCCGGCGGCTTGGTGCCCAGGCTGACGCAACCCGACAGGGTGAGCGCAGCCGCGACAGCCATGAAGCCGGCGCGATAGATGCTGCCTACGCGGATCTTGTGCAAGCGGGTCATCACGCTTTCCTTCACGGCTTGTAGTCGGGCAGCTTCTGCCCCTTGAGCAGCGCGCCTGCGCCCTGCTCGTCGATCTTCTCGGTGACGCTGCGCAGCGCCTTGCTGGTCGCACGCAGATCACGGATCGCGGCTTCGGCGGCGGGCAGCGTCTGCTGCGACACCTGATCCAGCGCCGGCTGTGCGTGCTGCATCGTTCTGTCGAGTTGCTCCATCGACTTCTGCGCAGAAGCCAGGGTCTTGCGCAGCTGGTCGGCCAGTGAACTGCCCTCACCGCCAAGCAGATCGTCGGCCTTGCCGGCCACGCCCTGGAACGCCTTGAGCGTCTGCGTCGCCTGCGCGAGGGTTCCGCGCATCTCCACCATCGTCGCGCGGAATTCCGGCGTCGCCTGCGAGAGGTCGGCGGTCATCTTGTCGGTATTCTTGAGGATGCCCGTTATCGACTTGCGATTGTCCTCGGACAGCATCTGATTGAGGTTTTCTGTCAACGTAGCCAGCCGCTCCATAAGCAGCGGTGCGTTGCTCAGGATTTCGCCGAAGCCGCCAGGCTTGGTCGGGATCACCGGCACGCCTTCCGGTCCCGGCTCCGTGATGAGCGGCGCGCCCTTGACGGCGCCGGCCAGCTGGATGTCGGAAACGCCGGTGAAGCTGCCCTGCACGGTGGCGGTAGTGCCGATCGTGATCGGAACCTTCTCGTCCACCTTGACGCGCACGCGCACGAAGCTGGGGTCCTGCGGCCACAGTTCGATCCGGGTTACCTGCCCCGCCGGCACGCCGGCATAGCTGACCTCCGAACCCTTCGCGAGACCATCTACCGACTGCTTGAAGAAGATGTCGTATTCGTTCTGGCTGCCTTCATTAAGGCGTGCGATCCAGATGACGAACACTGCCAGAGCCGCCAGCAGCACCAGCGTGACGGCTCCGACCCATACGTGATTGGCCCGTGTTTCCATCGCTGTGACCTATGCCCCCGGCTTTCTGATATCTATGCTGTCGGCGCCGTCCATAACGGCCGGCTCCACCTCGCGAGAGGCCGAAGACGGTTCAACGGCCTTTGCCGCATCCTGTTCCGGCGTTACCGCCGGGTCGCCTTTTCCGGCCAGCGCCGCACGGCCGCGCGGGCCGTTGAAATATTCCTGAATCCACGGATGGTCGAGCGCCAGAAGTTCCGGGATCGTGCCCACCGCGATAACCTGCTTGTCGGCCAGAACCGCAACCCGGTCGCAGATGGCGTAGAGCGTGTCCAGATCGTGGGTGATCAGAAACACGGTCAGTCCCAGCGTCTCCTTGAGTTCGCGGGTCAGGCTGTCGAATGCGGCAGCACCGATCGGATCGAGGCCGGCGGTCGGCTCGTCAAGAAACAAAAGTTCAGGGTCGAGCGACAAGGCGCGGGCCAGGCCGGCGCGCTTCTTCATGCCGCCCGAAAGCTCGTTAGGATATTTGAACGCCGCTTCCTCGGGCAGGCCGGAAAGGCGGACCTTGAAGCGGGCGATCTCGCTGCGCAGTTCGTCGGTGATTTCCGGGAAGAACTGCTTGAGCGGCACCTCCACGTTCTCACCCACGGTCAACGTGGAGAACAGCGCGCCGCCCTGGAACAACACGCCCCAGCGCGAGCGCAGGTCGATCGAGTCTTCCTCGGTCGAATCGCCCATCTTGTGGCCCAGAACGGTTATCTCGCCGGCGGTCGGCTGCTGCAGCCCAATGATAGAGCGCATCAGCACCGACTTGCCGGTGCCCGAGCCGCCGACCACGCCGAGGATCTCGCCGCGGCGGACCTTAAGCTGCAAATCCTCGTGGATCACATGATCGCCGAAGGTGTTGCGCAGGCCTTCGACCACGATCGGGAAGTCATCGGAGGTTGCGGGGGAAAGGTCGGTCATGCCCAGCCGATCTTGGTGAAGAAGATGGCAAAAAACGCGTCGAGCACGATGACCGTGAAGATCGCGGTGACCACCGCCTGAGTAGTGCGTGCGCCCACCTCCTCGGCGTTGGTCGTCACCTGCATCCCCTGATAGCAGCCCGCCAGCGCCACGATCAGCGCGAAGACCGGAGCCTTGATCAGGCCAATCCAGACGTCTGTGATAGGCACCACTTCCTGCGTGCGCTGGAGGAAGGTCCAGAACGGGATGTCGAGCGCGAAATTGGCGATCGTGGCACCGCCGATGATCGCCAGCACCGAGGAATAGAAGCCCAGCAGCGGCATCATCAGCATCGAGGCCAGCACGCGCGGCACCACCAGCGCTTCCATCGGCGAGACGCCGATCGTGCGCATGGCGTCGACTTCCTCGGTCAGCTTCATGGTGCCGATCTGCGCGGCGAAAGCGGAACCGGAGCGGCCCGCGACCATGATCGAGGTCATCAAGATGCCCAGTTCGCGCATCGAAAGGCGGCCGGTCAGATTGATGGTATAGATTTCGGCGCCGAACTGCGCGAGCTGCACCGCGCCCTGCTGGGCGATAACGATGCCGATCAGGAAGCTCATCAGGCCTACGATCCACAGCGAGTTGATGCCCACATACTGCATGTGAAAGATCAACGCGGTGCCGCGCAGCCGCGAAGGCCGGCGGATGACCTGCCCGAACGCGATGATGAGTTCGCCGAGGAAACCGATCAGCTTGTAAAGGCCATTGCCCCACAACGCCACCATATCGCCCAGGTCGGCAAGGGTGCGGGGGATCAGCGACAGTTCGGGTTCCGGCTCTGTCGCCGGTTCTTCCATGTTGCCGATGGCGGCGAAAAGGCGGCGCGCCTGCTCGCTCTCACCGGTGACTTCGAGGCCGCGTTCGCCCGCATAACGGGTAACGAGCCAGGCGCCGGTGGTGTCGATATCGGTGACGCCGGACATGTCGACCCGCGTGAAGTTCCCACTGAGACCGGCCAATTTAGCGTCGAGATTGCCCAGGGAATGCACGCGAAGCGGCCCCTTGAGCGCCAGGACATGGTCGCCGCCTTGGTCGTTTTCCGACAGGGTGAAGTCAGCCCATTCCCGCATGTTCGCTCGTATCGTGGAAAAAGCGTGGACCGGCAAGAGGTTCCACGGCTGCGACGAATTGTGTCGTTTACGTTTCGCACCATGCTTGCCAGCCGCTTGCGGCAAAACCGTGGCAATGCAGCACTATTGGCTTCTTGCGCGCAAACCCGCGCACTGGCAAAGCCCCGCGCCATGACCGAAGAGATTTCAGAAGCCGCACTCGACAAGACTTTCGATCCCGCCCGAATCGAGGCCAAGTGGTACGCCCACTGGGAAGCGGGGAACCTCTTCCGCCCCGAACGCCCCGATGCCGCGCCCTTCACCATCGTCAATCCGCCGCCAAACGTGACAGGTTCGCTGCACATCGGCCATGCGCTCGACAACACGTTGCAGGACGTGGTGATCCGTTACGAGCGTCTGCGCGGCAAGGACGCGCTGTGGGTGGTCGGCACCGACCACGCCGGCATCGCCACCCAGATGGTGGTCGAGCGCCAGATGGAAGCGAAGCAGGACAAGCGCACCAACTACACGCGCGAAGGCTTCATCGAGAAGGTCTGGGAGTGGAAGGCCGAAAGCGGCGGCACCATCACCGGCCAGCTGCGCCGTCTGGGCTGCTCGATGGACTGGAGCCGCGAGCAGTTCACCATGGACCCGCACTTCACGCGCGCCGTGGTCAGGGTCTTCGTCGACCTGCACAAGCAGGGCCTCATCTACCGCGACAAGCGGCTGGTGAACTGGGACCCCAAGCTGAAGACCGCGATCAGCGACCTTGAGGTCGAAACCCGCGAGATCAATGGCAGCTTCTGGCACTTCAAGTACCCGCTTTCGGACGGGTCGGGCCACATCATGGTCGCCACCACCCGCCCCGAGACGATGCTGGCCGACATGGCCGTGGCGGTGAACCCGGCGGACGAGCGCTACAAGCCGCTGCTGGAACGCGGCGCCACGGTAACGCTCCCGATCACGGGCCGCGAAATTCCCATCGTCGCCGACGAACACGCCGACCCGGAACTGGGTTCGGGCGCGGTGAAGATTACGCCGGGTCATGACTTCAACGACTTCGAAGTTGGCAAGCGCGCCGGCTTCAAGGCCGCCGACATGCTCAACATGCTCGACGCCGAAGCGAAAGTGCAGCAGACCTCGGACGGCCTGATCCCGCACGAGTTCATCGGCGTGGACCGCTTTGATGCCCGCAAGCGCGTGGTCGAGATGCTCGACGACGACGGCCTGCTCGAAAAGGTCGAGGACCGTGTGATCGCAACGCCTTATGGCGACCGCGGCGGCGTGGTGATCGAACCCTGGCTGACCGACCAGTGGTATGTCGATGCGGCGACGCTCGCCAAGCCGGCGATCGAGGCGGTGCGCACCGGGCAGATCGAGATCGTGCCCAAGACATGGGAAAAGACGTACTTCAACTGGATGGAGAACATCCAGCCCTGGTGCGTCAGCCGCCAGCTCTGGTGGGGTCACCGGATTCCGGCGTGGTTCGCCGAGGATGGCGAAATTTTCGTCGCCGAGACCGAGGAAGAAGCTCAGGCGCTTGCCGGCAACAAGAAGCTGACCCGCGACGAGGACGTGCTCGACACCTGGTTCTCCTCCGCCCTGTGGCCTTTCGCCACGCTCGGCTGGCCCGACAACCTCGAAAACAACCCCGCTCAGCCTGAGCCTGTCGAAGGCCCTGCGCATGGCGCCGAGGGTGCTTCGACAAGTTCAGCACGAGCGGGTCAGGGTAGCACGGGCACGAACATCCAATCCGCCTCGCTCCTCGCCAAGCACTACCCGAACGACCTGCTCGTCTCCGGTTTCGATATCCTGTTCTTCTGGAATGCGCGCATGGCGATGCAGGGCATTCATTTCATGAAGGAAGTGCCGTGGAAGCGGCTCTACCTGCATGGGCTGGTGCGCGCATCCGACGGGCAGAAGATGTCCAAGTCCAAGGGCAACGTGGTCGACCCGCTCGGCCTCATCGACCAGTACGGCGCCGACGCGCTGCGCTTCTTCATGACCGCCATGGAGAGCCAGGGCCGCGACGTGAAGATGGATGAGAAGCGCGTCGAGGGGTATCGCAACTTCGCCACCAAGTTGTGGAATGCCGCGCGTTTCTGCCAGTCGAACGGCATCGCCGCCAGCACATCGGTCGCCGCGCCCGCCGCCACCTCGGCCGTCAATCGCTGGATCATCGGCGAAGTCGTCGAGACCGTCGCCGCGCTCGACAAGGCCATGGCGGACCTGCGTTTCGATGCCGCTGCCAACGCGATCTACCACTTCGTCTGGAACCAGTTCTGCGACTGGTACATCGAACTCATCAAGGGTCAGTTCGATGACGAGACCAAGGCCGTCGCCGGCTGGGTGCTCGACCAAATCCTCGTCATGCTCCACCCCTTCATGCCCTTCGTCACCGAAGAGCTGTGGAGCAAGATGGGCGCGCGTGAGAACGAGCTGATCGTGGCGCAGTGGCCCGCACCGGAGGCCAAGGTAGATGCTTCCGCCAAGGTGGAAGTCGAGTGGCTGATCGCGCTGGTGGGCAACCTGCGCGGCGCCAAATCGGAACTGGGCATCTCGCCCGGTGCCCGCCTGACCGCCTACCTCGCAGAGCCGTCCGAGACGACCCGCGCAGTGATCGACCGCAACGGCAAGGCGATCGACCGCCTCGCCCGCCTCGACGCGATCCGCTTCGAGACGGCGCCGGCAGGGCCTGCCATGCAGGTCGGCGCAGGCGATGCGATGCTGGCGATCCCGCTGGACGGCGTGATCGATCTCGCCGCCGAAAAGGCGCGTCTGGAAAAGGCCCATGCCACCTCGATCAAGGAGCGCGATTCGCTCGGCAAACGGCTGGATAACCCGGCGTTCGTCGAAAAGGCCAAGCCCGAAGCGATCGAAAAGGCCCGCGCCGATCACGCCGCCCATGCAGCGGAAGCGGAACGCCTCGCGGCGGCACTGACAAGACTGGGGTAAGTCAGGTTTCATCCCCGCCTGCTTCGGCGGGCGGGGGTTTTTCGTAAGTGACGAACCTGCGAGGAAGACTTCGTCGCCCTGAACTTGGTTCAGGGTGACGGCCGGCTATTCAGTCGGCGGTGCCCGCCCGCCCCCTGCATGACGACTGCTTCCCCGCTATAAAAAGCGCCGCCTTTACCGCAAGGTGCCGCCGTACTCCCCTGAACCATATAAACCGTGTAAACCCCCGCCATCTTATGACCCTGACTCTCGCCACCACCACGCCGGGTGAACCGGAAATCTTCGCGTCGCTGCAGGGCGAAGGCCCTTCCATGGGCCGCCCCAGCACCTTTGTCCGCCTTTCGCGCTGCAACCTTGCGTGCCAGTGGTGTGACACCGCCTACACATGGCGCTTCACCGGCGACAACCGCTTCCACCGCGACGATCTCGCCTTCGAGCGCCGCGAGAATCAGGTGACGATGGAGGAAGGCGACCTCGCCCGCGCCGTCGCCGATCTCGTGCCTGACCGCCTTGTCATCACCGGCGGCGAACCTCTGCTGCAGGGCGCCGCGCTGGCGCGCATGGTTGCCGCGCTCAACGATCTGCGCCCGGGCATGCACGTGGAGGTGGAGACGAACTCCACGGTTGCCCCGCACCCGGCGCTCGATGGACTGGTTCACCAGTACAACGTCAGTCCCAAGCTGGCGCACAGCGGCAACCCCGCCGAACTGGCCCTGCTACCCGACCGCCTCTCGGCATGGGCGGCAAACCCGCGCGCCTTCTTCAAGTTCGTGATTGCAGAGGAATCCGACCTCACCGAAGTCATGGCCCTGCAAGAAACCTACGCCATCCCCGGCCAGCGTCTGTTCCTGATGCCCGAAGGCCGCTCCAGCGATGTCATCAGGCAGCGTTCGGGCTGGCTGGCGGATTTCTGCTCGCTACACGGACTACGGTTTACCGACCGCTTGCACATTCACCTCTGGGGCGACACGAGGGGCACATGAACGAAGCATCTCCTATCCCCCTCGGCGAGGAAACTCCCAGTGCTGCCTCGCCTCAGGAGCAGGCCGCCGCAAGGCCGGCTATGCGCGGGGATCTGACCAAGGGGCCGATCCTCAAGACGCTGCTGCTGTTCTCGATCCCGATGCTGCTGTCCAATGTGCTGCAGACGCTGAACGGGTCGGTCAACGCGATCTGGGTGGGCCGACTGCTGGGAGAAGCAGCGCTGGCGGCGACGGCGAACGCGAACATCGTGATGTTCCTGGTGTTCGCTGCCGTGTTCGGCTTCGGCATGGCCACCACGGTCCGCGTTGGCCAGCACTTCGGCGCGCGAGACATCGACGGGGCCCGGCGCACCTTCGGCACCGGCCTGGGCTTCTGCCTCATCATTTCGGTGATCACCGGCGCGATCGGCTGGCTGGGCGGCGGCGCCTTGCTCGATGCACTGGGCACGCCCGCCGCCAGCCGCGGCGAAGCGCTCGCCTACCTGCAGGTGATCTTCGTCACCCTGCCGCTGGGCACCATCAACATGATGGTCTCGATGGGCATGCGCGGCGCCGGCGATTCCAAGACTCCGCTTTACGCGATGATCCTGGCCGTGACGCTGGACATCGCCTTCAACCCGATCCTCATCATGGGTCTCGGGCCGTTCCCCGCCCTTGGCGTCGCGGGTTCGGCGATGGCGACGGCCTGCGCCAACACCGCGGGCATGCTGTTCCAGCTCTGGCACATCTACCGCAAGGACCTGTCGCTGCGGCTGCGCGGACCGGAACTGCGCTATCTCATTCCGCGCGGCGCAGACCTGCGTTATGTCGTGACCAAGGGCCTGCCAATGGGCGCGCAGATGTTGATCGTCTCTTCGGCCGGTCTCATCATGATCAGCCTCGTCAACCGCGAGGGGCTGAACGCGGCTGCTGCCTACGGTGCCTCGCTACAGCTGTGGAACTACCTGCAGATGCCCGCCTTCGCCATAGGTTCGGCAGTGAGCGCGATGGTCGCGCAGTCGCTGGGCGCCGGCGATCACAGCCGCGTCGACAAGGTGACGATGACCGGGCTCGGCGCCAATCTGGTGATGTCGACGGTGGTGGCGGCCCTGATCGTCATCTTCGACCATCCGCTGCTGGCGCTGTTCCTGGGCGGTGACAGCCCGGCCATGCCGATCGCTGAGCATATCCAGCTTATCTGCACGGCCTCGTTCGTGATCGTCTCGGTGACAATGATCATGACCGGCACGATGCGCGCCTATGGCTCCGTCGTGCCGCCGCTGGTGATCCTGTTTCTCGGGCTTTATCCGGGGCGCCTGGGTTTTTACGCGCTGGCGGTGCCCTACATCGGCAGCGAAGCGGTGTGGTGGGCCTACCCGGTCGGCTCGGCGCTGACGGTACTCATCACGCTTGCTTACTACCGCATGGGCAATTGGCGCGCGGCCTATAAGGGCTGAGCTTTCAGGCCGCGTGATTAGCGCCCCTGGGCGCGCCAGCGCTGGACGGTGCGCAGGACCATCTCCTCCTCGCCGCCGGTCTCGTTCCACAGGCGGGTGAACGAGGGATCGGCCGAAGCCGGGCGTTTGTGTTCTTCAAGATCGTCAAAGGACACCCGCATCGGGATCGCCACGCCCTCTCCGCAGATGATGCATTCGCGGTTGCGCAGGGCCGGGATCGAATCGAGGAACCCGCGCGCACCTTCCGGCATCGCCGCGCGCACGAAAGCCTGATCGCGGTCGTTGTTGAGGCGCATCGAGATAATCGTGCCGCACTGCGACAGCACGCCCTCGGCAAGGTCCGAGGGGCGCTGGGTGATTAGGCCCAGCGAAATGCCGTACTTGCGGCCCTCCTTGGCGATGCGCGAAAGGATGCGCCCGACGGAGGAACCGTCGGCATTCTTCTCGTTAGGGACGTAGCGGTGGGCTTCCTCGCACACCAGCAGGATCGGCCGGGTCTGCTCCTCGCGCGCCCAGACGGCGAAGTCGAAGACCAGACGGCTCAGCACCGCGACGACAGTGGAAGTGATCTCCGTCGGCACGCCCGAAACATCGATGATCGAGATCGGCCGCCCGCGCGAAGGCAGTCGGAACAGCTTGGAGATGAACTCGGCCATGATATCGCCCACCAGCATGCCGGAGAACATGAACTGATAGCGCGGGTCGCTCTTCATCTCGTCAATCTTGCTGCGAATGCGCAGATAGGGCGCGCTGGTATGCCCCTTGTCGAGCTTGCCCATCGCATTGTTGAGAATCATGCCGAGGTCCGACAGCAAATACGGAATCGGCGAATCGACGGTGATCTTGCCCATCTGCTCGGCCAGCCGGTTCTTCGAACGCGCTTCCAGCAATGCCTTGCCGAGGATTTCGGCATCGAGCTGGCGATCGTCCCCGCGCGAGGTCAGCAGGACTTCGCAATGCTCCTCGAAGTTCATCAGCCAATAGGGCATCTGCAGATTGGTGACGTCTAGGATCACGCCGGTGTCGCGGAAGGCAGCGGCATATTCGCCATGCGGGTCGACCATGATGATATGGCCTTCCGGCGCATGTTCGCAGATCCGGTGGAGGATCAGCGCGGCACTGGTCGACTTGCCGGTGCCGGTCGAACCAAGCAGCGCGAAGTGCTTGCCCAGGAGCGCATCGACATAGAGGCCGGCGCGGATATCCTTGGTGGGATAGACATTGCCGACCTGAATCGAAGAGCGCCCATCGCTGGCGTAGATCTGGCGAAGGTCGTCGCTTGTGGCAGGATAGACCAGTGTGCCGGGGATCGGATAGAACGTTACGCCGCGCCGGAAGGCCATGATGCGCCCGGTCAGCCGCTCCTCCTCCCCTTCGCCGAGAAAGTCGACGTCGGACAGAACCGCGCCGGACATCTTGGCGTCCTGCTTCTGGTTACGCACGCTGGCCAGCAGCCAGCCATTACCGACGCGAATCTTGACCTGGCTGCTCACTTGGCCCGACAGCGCCACGGAAGGGTCGCGGTCGGCGGCGATCTCGTTCAGGCGTTCCAGATCGAAGGCGATGCGGCTGCCCGACCCGCTGATCTCAAGCACGACACCGATGGGTTCCTGACCATGTGCGGGCGCGGCGCCGGTCATGGGCGCCGTGCCTGCCTGGGGCATGCGAACCTGATCGAGACCATCGACATCCATCTGTTCTTCAACCATCGGAAAATTGTTGGCAACCGATTGCAAGTCTTAAAGCTGCCTGGGTTAATTTCCGGCTAAGAGCGGTATGAGCGCAGCCATGATGCTGCGCTGCGTGAATATCCGGCCGTCAGATCAGCGCGAACAGGCGCCCGGCCAGCCAGCCCATCGCCACCGAGACGAACACTGCCATCAGGCCATACGCAAACCCGTAATTGTCGGAAAAATTGGCGATGGCGCGCTCGATCCCCAGCTTGCGCACTTCGACCTGGCTGCTGGCGGAGGCGACCACCCTGCCCTTGGACACCGCATAGGTTTCGGCGGTGTAAATCCCGGTCGGCACCCGCGAGGGCAGGCCGATGCGTGCTTGGTATAGCACCTGCTCGCTCACCTTCACGCCGCCCTCTTCCTCGCGATAAAGGCCATTGCGCCGGTTTACATCGACAAGCCCGGCGGAAAAACGCGCCTGCTCCTCGGGGTCGATCGCTCCGATCGGTGAAAGCTGCAGCCATTTCAGGCCCAGTTCGTAAATCGCGGCGGTCTTGTCGTCGACGATGTCGGCGATCGGCTTGGTTGAGGCGATGGCGTAGTAGCTGGGCGCGCTGCGCAGTTCCGTGCTGGCGACGTTGATCCAGATGCCCGCCACTTTCTGCTTCTCGCGCAGGACGATCGACTGCGTCGGGCCCTTGAGCACGACGATGATGTCGTAATCCTGCGCCGCGCGGGACCCTTCAGGCGTCAGGATAGCGCCGAACAACAGCAGTTCGGTGCCGGTGAAGCCCTGTTGGAGGTTCACCTCGTGCTGCGAGATTTCGGGCACCAGAATCGGGTCGCGGGCGCCGGTGAGCATGACCAGCGCGAAAAGCGCCAGCAGCGACGACGCGAATGCCTTCACAGCGGCGCCACCGTGTAGATTTCATCGGGCCGATAGCCCAGCCCCAGCGCCATGCGCCCGGCGACGAGCAGGACGATGACGGCAAGCAGCAGGCGCAGCTTCACCGGACTGGCTTTCTGCGCGAACTGTGCACCCACTTGCGCGCCGGAGACCGAACCCAGCAGCAGCAGCGCGGCCAGGACGATGTCCACGGCATGGGTGGTGAGCGCATGCATCATCGTCGTCGCCATGGTGACGAAGAGGATCTGGAACAGCGAGGTGCCGACCACCACGTTGGCGCTCATGCCCAGGATGTAGAGCATCGCGGGCACCAGCACGAAGCCGCCGCCAATGCCCATCAGCATCGTCAGGATGCCCGTGCCTATCCCCAGCAGCAGCGGCGCAAGGGGCGAGATATAAAGGCCCGAGCGGTAGAAGCGCCAGCGCATCGGCAGGCTTGCAACCATGGGGTGATGGCGCCGCTTGCGCGCGGGCAGCGGCACGCCCGAACGCTCTGCCCGGATCGACTGGATGCTTTCCTTCGCCATCAGCCCGCCGATCGAGCCGAGCAGCACGACGTAGAGAATATTGATGACCGTATCGATCTGCCCGAGCTTTTCCAACAGGTTGAACAGGATCGCGCCCAGCCCGGTGCCGATGATGCCCCCGGCCACCATGACCGCGCCCATCTGGTAATCCACCCCGCCGCGCCGGGTATGCGCGAACACGCCCGAGACGCTGGCGCCGGTCACCTGGCTGGCAGCCGAGGCTGCCGCGACGGTCGGCGGGATTCCGTAGAAGATCATCAGCGGCGTCGTAAGAAACCCGCCGCCCACGCCGAACATGCCCGAAAGCAGGCCGGTGAGCGCACCCAGGCCGACGATGATGAGACCGTTGACCGAAAGGTTGGCGATGGGAAGATAAACGTCCATTGCGGGTTCTCGCTACCGCAGCATCAGCCGCGAGAAAAGCGGCGAATCAGAAACCTGCGGATAGCGTAAGGGCAGGTCCCGAATTGGGCACCGCATCGCCGGCCAGCCGGAAACGCCAGTCGACCGCGATGCGGCCCGCCGTACCGCGCCCCAATGGCATCGCGATAGAGGCGGTCGGCCCCGCATCAAGCCGCTCCGCACCCTTCTGGGCGCCGCCCCACACACCGCCACCGATGCGTGCAGCAACTTTGCCGAACGAGAACAGCGCGCGGTCGCCGCGAAACTGGCCGTCTGCAAAAGGCGTGGCAAAGCGGCCGGCGACATAGCCGGCCTGCGCATAGGCCTCACCGCGAAAACCCGCGGGAAGCGCGAACCATGGCAGCTCCGTAACGGCCATGGCAACGGGCTGGAAGCGGCGATGGCCGCCTTGTTCGGTCAGCCGTCCCTCCAGCGCCGCGATCACCGGCAACGACGGAAACGGCCGCGCAGACAGGCCCAGCGCCGCCGAAGTTTCCTGCAACTGCCCCAAGGTCGAAGTGGTGCGCATGTAGGCGGTCGGGCGATAGGCGCTTGCCAGTGCCAGTCGATACCGCAGCACCGCACCGGCCTGACTGGCACCATACGTCGCCGGCAAGGCCCCGGGAGATGCTAGGGCGCCCGATTCGTCACGGCGCAGCAAAGCCCACGTATCCGCCGACCACCGCCTAACGCGCGGTGGACCGGCTTGCGCTTTCGCGGATACCGAAGGCGGAGAGGCTTGGGCCATGCCCGGTGGTTCCGGCGCATAGAAGCGCGGCAAGGATTCGGTCATCGCGAACTCACTGCGCAGATGCCCGGGTATGAGCGGCAGGTCGGCCGGAGCCGGCAGAGCGCCATTCCACCTTGGGCTCGCCGCCGGGTGCATGGCATAGCGCCAATAGGGCATGACCGGCCGGGCGGTTGCGAAGCCTGCCGGGTAGACATGGCCTGCCTCCACGGCAACCGGGGTCGATCCTGCCCCAGGCAGCGATTGCGGCCCGCCCAGGCTATCGGCCACGAAGCCGCCTTCCGGCACGGATGCTCCCGGCGCGGCCCATTGAAGCGCTGCTGCGACCGGCGGCTCCCAGGTCGCTACGCGCCCACCGACCCAGCCGCCCAGCACCGCAAGCAGAGCGATAACCGGATGGCCGCGCGAGATACCGCCGCCGGTGCTCATCGCGTCAGGCCCCTCGCCGCTTCTCCCATGGAAGGAAGAAGAAGGGACGGATGCCCTGCGTGCTCGGTCTTTTCCCAGCGCACCGCCTGCCCTTGCAGCGAGCGGACATAGCTGGCGAGCGCGCGCCGCCCCGCCAGAATCGCGATGGCATTGGCGACCGGTATGCGCATCACCGCACCCAGTCCTTCGATTATGCCATATTCGCGCGTGGTGAATGCAAAGCGGAATGCCGCCCGCCACAAGAAACCGACAAGGCAAAGCCGAAGCAGCCCGTGCAGATAAGGCGAAACCGTGACCTGCCCATGTATCCCGGCCGCCGCACCAAGCCACTGAAGCCCTTCGATCATCAGAAAGACGTAGGCGCAGGCCAGGACGATCGCCGTGAGCGGCCCGCGCCGGTCACGCAGCGCCATCCACAGTTCGGTAGGCCCTGTGCTCCAGCCCATCCTGTCCCAGCCCTGAAAGGCGATGCCGTGGATCCACCGCGATTTCTGCCGCACGGATTCTTCCAGTGTAGCCGGAAAATAAGCGCGCGTGGCGACCAGTTCGCCGTTCTCGTCCCGGACCCGCAGGAACCGCGAACGCCCTCCCTCGCGCCGGACCAGCAGGCCAAGCTCGTAGTCCTCGGTGAGGCATTCGGCGGCGAAGGGGCCGCCTTCCCCGCGTCCTGCCGCACCGCGCCGCCGGGCGATGCGTGCAATCATCTCGCGCGAGAAGCCGCAGCCCACCCCCGCCGCCGGTATCGCCGCGCCCAGTGCATCGCGCACCACCATCACCTTTGCGTGGGCTTCGGCGAATTCGTCGGCATAGTGTCCGCCTATCCATGGCGATGCCCGTTGAAGTTCGGCCCGGACGGGCAATTGCACGAAGTCTGCGTGCGCAAGTCCGGCATCGATCACCGCAAGTTCGGCCGGATGGACCATGTCCTCCGCGTCATGGAGAATGACCGAGCTATACCGCCGCGCGTACCGCTGCTCGTCCCTGCACAGCGCGGCATATATGCGGTTGAGGCAATCAGCCTTGGTGGTTGGCCCCGGACTTTCGCTGATCACCACCCTGACGCGGGGATCGCTGCCCGCCGCCGCCATCGCCGCTGCAATGGTCTCGGGATCGTTGCAGTAGCAGCCCAGGTACAGGGTGAGTTCGTCCTGCCGCCAGACCGACAGGGCATGGCTGACGGTATGGCCGATGACGGCCGCTTCCCGCCACGCGGCAATGACCACGGCTGCTCGGCCAGCGAGCGGGGCCGAAGCTTCCGAATGGGTAATCCGCCCGGAGCGCGCGCGGCCGGTCAGCCTCAACCAGATCCAGCACAGATCGACGCCGAAATCGTCCAGCGCGCCGAGAATGAACCAGAATCCCGTGAAGAGCAGCAATTCGTGCTTCGCGATCTGCAGGCACAGAGCGACATATTCCAGCACTTGCCCCTGCACCAGTTCCCCCTTGGTCGCGTTAAATCATGCGGACCGCACCCCTGCAATCCGTCACCAAGGGGGAGTATGATGACCCACCGAGAATTCACCAGTCGCTTTGGCGTTCATTTCATAAAGTTAACAAATGTAAAATGGTGCGAACTAGGCTCTCAGCTAGCCGAAACCCGCGCTTTGCCAAAGAAAGCAAAACGCGGGAGGCAAGGACAGTTTACCAGCTGCCGACGTTGGGCATGCTCGCCCACGGCTCCGCCGGATCGAGACGGCCGTCCTGCAGCAGTTCCACCGAAATTCCGTCTGGCGTCAGCACAAAGGCCATGTGGCCATCACGCGGGGGACGGTTGATGGTCACGCCGCCGTCCTGCAGACGCTGGCAGGTCTCGTAGATGTCCGCGACCTGGAACGCGAGGTGTCCGAAGTTGCGGCCGCCGGTATATTCCTCTGCCGCGCCGTCCTCTGCCGGCCAGTTGTACGTCAGTTCGACCTCGGCTTCTTCCTGCCCCGGTGCTGCCAGGTAGATCAGCGTGAAGCGGCCCTGATCGCTGGAGAAACGGCGGGTTTCCTTCAGGCCAACCAGTTCGAAGAAGCGGATCGTCGCATCGGGATCGGTGACGCGGATCATGGTGTGCAGGTAGCGTGTCATGGAACGAGCTTTCTCGGTTCATCTATGGAATTGAACGGTTCATCGCGCATACAGCCGTCATCCGGCATAGCGCGGCGACGATCAGGGAGAGATGCGATGAGCGAAGATAGTTCGAGCGAGACGGCAGGCAAGGGTACAGGCGGCATGAATTCCGTAACCATGCGCTGGCTGGCAAGTTCGGCGATCCTTGCGGTGGGGCTGGTGATCGGCGGCTTCGCACTGGGCGACGGGATCAAACGCGCCCAGAGGGCCGACCGCGCCGTTACCGTCAAAGGCCTGGCCGAGCGGGAAGTCACCGCCGACCTTGCCACCTGGACCATCAGCTATTCCGCCAGCGCGTCCGACCTTGCCACCGCCCAGTCCAGCGTCGACCGCGACACCGCGCAGATCCGCGCCTTCTTTAGCGAACTCGGCTTTCCCGCCGATGCTCTCCAACCCACCGGCGTCAACGTCAACCAGGTGAAAGACAACAACGGCATCGTCACCTTCACGGTGCGCCAGCGGGTGAGCCTTCGCACAACCGACATCAAGCGCGCCCAGAATGCGGTGCGCCGCCAGTTCGATCTCGTAAAGCGCGGCGTCATCCTCGAGGAAGGTTCGGGAATGGCCTATACCTTTACCAAGCTCAATGGCATCAAGCCCGAGATGGTGGCAGCCGCAACCAACGATGCGCGCGCAGCGGCAGAGCAGTTCGCCAAGGATAGCGGATCGCAGGTTGGCGCGATCAAGAACGCGGCGCAGGGCTATTTCTCGGTCGAGGCGAGAGATGGCGATTCCGGCGGTGGCTGGGGCCAGTCGGACACGCCCTACAAGAAGGTGCGCGTGGTCACGACGATAGACTTCTACCTGAAGTAATATGCCGCCTTTGCAGATACGAAGAACCCGCCCGGATCGCTCCGGGCGGGTGTCCTCCTGCAAACCTGTCGGCCTGCCGCTATCAGAACGAGGCCGTCAGCGTGGCGACGACTGTGTCGTCGGTGTAGCCATCGACGCTGGGTCCGGTCACACCGACGTAGGACACGCTCAGCGAGAGCGGGCCGTAAACGGTAGCCGAGGCGCCGATCGACCAGTCAAGGCCGGTGCGGTCGGACGTCGAGTAGTAAGACGGAGCGAGCGCGCCATCGGTGTAACCCAGGTGGCCCGAAACAGTCAGCGGCGTGCTGGGGATCGCCACATCGAGGTTGCCGTAAACATAGAGGTTGTCCGACTTCCTGTTGCCCGCGAAGTTCGGCAACGCGCTCTGCTTCCAGGCGTACGTCGCACCGACCTTGAGCTTGCCGGGACCAACCTGGCCGGTGACCGAGGCGTAAGGCTCGAAGAATTCGGAATCGCCGCCAGTACCGTTGGGATAGGCGTAGTACAGCAGGCCGACGTCAGTCGTCAGGCCCGAGGTCAGGGCGCCCGTCCAGCCGCCGAACAGGTCAAGTTCGGTGCTACCGTAAAGCGAGCCGAGGTCGATCGAGGAACCCCAGGTGCCAACGTAGAAGCCGCTGGCGTGCGAAACCGTGATGCCGCCCTGGATCGCAACGTCGCCGCCCGACTGCGACACGCCGCGAAAACGGTAATCGCTGGTCACGGCAGCGCTGCCGGTAACGGTGATTTCCTTGGGAGCCTCGGCATCCTGGGCGAAGGCCGGAGCGGCGGAAAGTGCAGTTCCCGCAAGGAGAGTGGCGCCGATGGCGCCGCGGACGGACAAAAGCATGGTCGTTCCCTCACAAATTATGTCTTTGATGCCTCGTCCCTGCCTGCATCCGTCTCATCCGGTCTCGTTGCGGACCTGAATTGCTACGACACAATATTGCTGCACTGCACACAAAGATCGCACAAGAAACATTTCAATTGAGCAATATTTCAGACATGAAGTGTGGGTTTTATGCCACGGGTGGTGGTCGCATCCGCAACGGTGCTATCGATAGAAGCGACGGGTTGTGCCGGCTTGCAGCGCACCCTATATTGCGGCGCAACAAATGATTTCCATGATCCGCAACCTTCTGGGCCGCCGCGATGTAAAGCGGACCCCCTCGATCCCTTCAGGCGAACGCGTATATGCCGTGGGCGATATCCATGGCCGGGCCGACCTGTTCGAAGATCTGATTCTCGCCATCGAGCAGGACGATGCCGCACGCGGCCGCGCGTACACCACGGTCGTCCTGCTGGGCGATTTGATCGACCGCGGTCACGACAGCGCCGCCGTCGTCGAGCGCGCCCGCCGCTGGGGCAGCCAGCGCAACGTCGAATTCATCCAGGGCAACCATGAGGAAATGCTCCTCGTCAGCCGCGACGATACCGACGCGCTGCGCAGCTTCCTCAAGTTCGGCGGGCTGGAGACGATCCTGTCCTACGGAGTAGACCCGGAAGCGGCGTCATCCGCCGAACTGGACGAATTGCAGCGCCTGATGAACGCGGCGATCCCGCAGGACGACATCGATTTCATTGACGCCTTCAAGAAGATGGTACGCATCGGCGACTACGTCTTCGTCCATGCCGGCGTGCGGCCCGATACTCCCCTGGAACACCAGTCCGGCCGCGACTGCCGCTGGATTCGCGAACCGTTCCTGAGCCATCGCGGCGACTATGGTGGTTTCGTGGTCCACGGCCATACGATTACGCCGGAACCTGACGTCTGCACCAACCGCATCGGTATCGATACCGGCGCTTTCCTCCACGGTACCCTCACCGCAATCGGGCTGGAAGGGGAGGAACGCTGGTTCATTCAGGCCCACGACTCGGCCGCGCACAGCCAAGCAGCCTGACAATTGCGCTGCCCTCCGGCTGATCTGGAGGTTCTGGCTAGGTTTTCGGGAGCGGCCCTGAAGGCCAGCGCCGCTTGCGAGCTAGCGATCAAACCTGATAGCCGATCCCTGATTGCGCCGGGGAGCCTGTAAGCCGGGTTCTGTTCCTGGCGTGGTCTCCCCATAGGACCGAAGTCCGGGGGACCTTACGCCGCGGTGGCAGCCATTCCTCTAGGCGACGTATTGCTACACCGCTCAAGCGACCAACCCGGGCTGCCTGGGCTCGAAACGAACCCGCCGATCTCCCGCTTTCGCAGCGCCGGCGCGCAGCCCCTATTCGGTCTTGCTCCGAGTGGGGTTTACCTTGCCGCTTACCGTTACCGGCAGCGCGGTGCGCTCTTACCGCACCCTTTCACCCTTACCTTCCCATTCGATCCTTCGACAAGCTCAGGATGAGCGGGGTTGGCGGTCTGCTCTCTGTGGCACTTTCCCTAAGCTTCGCGCCGCTGATCCTTCGACAAGCTCAGGATGAGCGGCACTCGCCCGGCGGGCGTTACCCGCCACCCTTGTTTCGTGGAGCCCGGACTTTCCTCGGCCTTCGCCTCGCTCATCTGAGCTTTTCGAAGGACGCGGCTGCCCGGCTCCCCGGCGCGGGGGTCACCTAGCACGCCCGGTATCGCGTTCCAACAGCAGTTCGAGCAGTATCGCGCCGATCTCGCCGTCGATTTCGCCGTCGATGACTTCCGGCCGCCAGCGCCGCTGGAACGCCCGCACGGCGGCGCGCCCATCCGTGATGTCGTAGCCGAACCGCTCCATCGCGAGGTAAAGGGCGCCGGGGTTGTCGTAGAACAGGTTCATCTTCGCGCGCGGGATATCCAGCGCGAGGCCCAGTTCGGCAAGGCGCGGCCAATCGAAGTATTCGCCCGGATCCTGCTTGCGCGCGGGCGCGATGTCGGAATGGGCCACCACATTGGCGCGGGGAATGTCGTGCCGGTCGAGGATGTCGGCAAGCAGCGGCGTCAGCGCGTCCATCTGCGGTTCGGGGAACGGGCGGTAGCCCCAGTCATGACCGGGGTTGACCAGTTCGATGCCGATACTTGCCGAATTCACGTCGGTGATGCCGCGCCAGTAGGACTGGCCGGCGTGCCAGGCCCGCTTGTCCTCGGGCACCAGCGAGGTGACCATGCCATCCTCGTCGATCATGTAGTGAGCCGAGACCTGGGCCTCGGCATCGCACATCCGCGCCAGCGCCTCATCGGCGGACTTCATGCCGGTGTAGTGCAGGACCGCCATCGTGACGGGCAGCTTGCGCTCGTTCCAGTTGGGGGAGGAGACGGTGCGATTGACAAGCCAGCGGTTCATCTCGTGCATCCTCCCCTTGTTATCAAATCAGGCCCCGGGCAGGACCGCGCCGAGCACCAGCGCGTCGTCTGCCAGAACATATTGCAGCTTGCCGCCGATGGTCCTGGCAAGCTGGTCGAGCATCGCCGCCGGAGCGGTGCGGCTGGACAAGTCGCCTTCGGGCAACGTGCCTTCCAGCGCGCGGCCGACATCCCGGTCGAACGCGATGCGCGGACCGGACGAACGCACGACGATCTCGCTGGCGCCGCCATGGCCCGAGCCGGGATCGGCGCGGTATTCCGCCGCGATATCAAGCGTGCCGCCGCGCGGCAGCGCCTCAAGCCCGATCAGCGCGAAGTTCAGCAGCGTCTTGATTGCCGGCTTGGGCAGCGAATCGCTGGGCAGCGCCCAGTTGAGGGTGACGCGCGCGTTGTTGGAGACCAACGCGTCGATCAGAGCCTTGGCCTCGCTCACCGGCACCATCTCGCCGAAACCGCCGGCCGCGCCGAAGGCGAGGCGGAAGAACTTGAGCTTGTCGGTGGAAATCCGCGCGCTCTGGTCGAGCAGTTCAAAGCAGCGCGCCCGCATCTCCGGGTCTTTCTCATCCGCCAGCAGTTCGAGACCGTTTGAGAGCGCCCCCACCGGGCTGAGCATGTCGTGGCACAGGCGCGAACACAGGAGGCTGGCAAGTTCGAGCGAACTCGTGGTCATGGGATGAGGTGCTTTCCGTCTTCTTTTCGTGCGGCCCCGCTCGGACACGCGGCGTCAATCCACCGCGCGCGGGGCCAATTGCACGAATCCATTCCCGCTATCGCGCCAGAATGCAACCTCGCTCCGCGCGATGATCGCCCAGATGCGCGAATCCCCGGTGGAATGTTCGCAATCGGTCGCGGAGGGTATGGGATCGCCCGTAGGATGCGAGTGATAGTAGCCCAGCACCCGGCGCCCGCCGCCCCGCGCCGCCTTATGCGCGGCGAGCAGTGCAAGCGGGTCGATCTCGAAATGAACGCAGCGGTTGGCGGCCACGTTCGCAGCCGCCTCGGCGACCTCGATCCGCTCGGCCCCATCGCCTTCGATACCGCCCAGAAGCAGGCCGCAGCATTCCTCATCCCCGGCTTTCTGGGCTTCATCGCGCAGTGCGGCCAGAACGCCACTTGTCACCTCGACTTCCATCCCCAAATCGTACCTGCAATGGGGCTTAAATCAAATATCATCGAAGGCCGGACCGGCGCGCCCGGCGGCCGCCTGGACAAGGCACTGGCGGACGCGAGCGGACTGTCGCGCGAACGGATCAAGGCGCTTATGGGCGAAGGCCGCATAAGCCTGGCCGGGGCGCCCGTTTCGTCAGCCTCCTCCAAGGTCGAACCGGGCACCGCTTTCACCATCGAAGTGCCCGAAGCCGCGCCCGCTGAAGCGGTAGCCCAGGACATTCCGCTCAGCGTCGTGTTCGAGGACGAATACCTGATCGTGATCGACAAGCCTGCCGGCCTCGTCGTCCATCCCGCTGCCGGCAACCTTGACGGCACGCTGGTCAATGCCCTGCTACACCACTGCCGGGGCCAGCTTTCCGGCATCGGCGGGGTCGCCCGGCCCGGTATCGTTCACCGAATCGACAAGGATACCTCGGGCCTTCTGGTGGTCGCCAAGACCGACAAGGCGCACGAAGGTCTCGCCGTCCAGTTCGCGGACCATTCGATCGTGCGGGCCTACTTGGCCGTTGTCGGCGGGCGCCCGGTTCCTGCCGCACGGACCGTGACCGGCTCGATCGCCCGCTCCAACCATGACCGCAAGAAAATGGCGCTGGTTGAGGACGGGCGCGGCAAGCATGCCGTCACCCATTTCCGCACGCTGGAACTGATGAACGGCTCCACCCTGATCGAGTGCCGCCTGGAGACGGGACGCACCCATCAGGTGCGCGTTCACATGGCGTCAATCGGTCATGCGCTACTAGGGGATCCTGTTTATGGGCGAACACCTTCCTCCTTGCGCGCGGTTCTGCAAAGACTCGATTTTCGGCGTCAGGCGCTCCACGCCGCGGAACTCGGCTTCGTCCACCCCGTTAAAGGGGAAACGGTTCATTTCACCAGCCCGCTACCCGACGACATGCGGACACTGATCGATGAACTGCGAAACTGAAATCGCTTTTATGTGCTATCATGAACAGGTGGCCGCAAGCTAAGACGCCTCTCAAGGGTCTTTGACCTCGTGCCGACCTAGAAAGGACGGATAAACCGTGAGCAACAACAGAAACGTCGCGACCGTGCCGGCGCTTGGAGGCGAACAGAGCCTCAATCGCTACCTGTCCGAAATCCGCAAGTTCCCCGTCTTGGCTCCCGAGCAGGAATATATGCTCGCCAAGCGTTATTCGGAACATGAGGATCCCGCCGCCGCCGCGCAGCTGGTCACCAGCCACCTGCGCCTCGTCGCCAAGATCGCCATGGGCTATCGTGGCTACGGCCTGCCCGTGTCCGAGCTGATTTCCGAAGGGAACATCGGCCTGATGCAGGGCGTCAAGAAGTTCGAGCCGGAGCGTGGGTTCCGTCTGGCCACCTATGCCATGTGGTGGATCAAGGCCTCGATCCAGGAATACATCCTGCGTTCGTGGAGCCTGGTGAAGATGGGCACCACGGCCGCGCAGAAGAAGCTGTTCTTCAACCTGCGCCGCATGAAGAAGAACCTCGACGCTTACGAGGACACCGACCTGCATCCCAGGGACGTCACGAAGATCGCGACGACGCTGGGCGTTTCCGAGCAGGAAGTGGTCAACATGAACCGCCGCATGATGATGGGCGGCGATGCCTCGCTGAACGTGTCCTTGCGCGAAGAAGGCGAAGGCCAGTGGCAGGATATCCTCGCGGATGACCGTCCGCTGCAGGACCAGACCGTCGCCGAAGCGGAAGAAGCCACCGTGCGCCACGACATGCTGGTCGAAGCCATGAGTTCCCTGAATGAGCGCGAGCGCGACATCCTGATGGAACGCCGCCTCACCGAGGACCCCAAGACCTTGGAGGAGCTGAGCCAGGTCTACTCGGTCAGCCGGGAGCGCGTTCGCCAGATCGAAGTACGCGCCTTCGAAAAGGTTCAGAAGGCAATGAACCGCATCGCCACCGACAAGCGCCTGCTTCCCGCCGGCGCCTGATCGCAAAAGCATTAAAAGCCGGGTCATCCGCAAGGGTGGCCCGGCTTTTTCGTGCCCGCAGCGCGTCGACTTTTCCAAGCCCAATTGCTTGTCCCCCCGCTCGTGCTGAGCCCGTCGAAGCACGCTGGCGCAACTGCGGTGACTTGGACTAGAGAGGACGCGCGCTCCGCCCTCACACCAAGGCCCGTCCCTGCCCATGCGTCTTATTGCCAAGTTCATCCTATGGTTCGTGGCGATCAGCGTCGGACTGGTGGTGCTGTACCGCTTCGTGCCGCCACCGGTGACAGTGACGATGTTGGTAGATGGCAACGGCATCACCAAGGACTGGGAGCCGCTCAGCAACATTGACCGCAATATGGTCGCCGGGGTGGTCGCCGCCGAGGACGGAAAGTTCTGCACCCACAACGGCTTCGACACCGACGCGATCGAAAAGGCGATGGAGCGCAACGCCAAGGGCGGCCGCCTGCGCGGCGGTTCCACGATCAGCCAGCAGACCGCCAAAAACGTGTTCCTGTGGCAGGGCGAGGGCTGGACCCGCTACGCCCGCAAAGGGCTGGAGGTCTGGTTCACCTTCCTGATCGAGAACCTGTGGGACAAGCGCCGGATCATGGAGGTGTACCTTAACGTCGCGGAGACCGGCATCGGCACGTACGGCGTCGAAGCCGGAGCGCAGCGCTATTGGGGCAAATCGGCCGCGAACCTTTCCACTGCCGAGGCCGGCCGTATGGCCGCCGCCCTGCCCAGCCCCAAGACCCGCAGCGTCACCAACCCCTCCGGCTTCACCCGCCACTACGGCAACACAATCGCCGGACGCATCGGCATGGTAAAGCGCGACGGCTACGATGCCTGCGTCTACGAATAGACGCGCGCGCCAGGCATCCGAAAAGCGCTCACTGCTGAGTGCCGGCTGACGCCGGGGAAACGCGTTATCGAAGCGGAATGGGGTCGACGCCGGGAATGTCCATGCGCGCGGCGCTGGCAGGGGCCTGCCCTCACGTTCCGAACGTGCGGACAGCGGCACATGCATTCCGGCTCAGCCTGTATTCAAGGCATCGGCTTCGGCTGCAACTTCGGGCTGTCATAGGGGATTCTAGGAAGCCCTTGGCGCAGGCATTTCTCGCATAGGCAAAAGGCGTGCCGGAGGCCAAGGATCGGGCCGATCCGGCGCATGGTTTATGCAGCTGCGGCTATGCCCCCACCCCGGTCCACGAGACCAACCCGATGACGCATCATGCCATGTGCTTGGGCTGACGGATGCCCAGCATAAACCCTATTTGGCTCAAAATTGCAGACTGCTGCGGCGCCTGCAACGGCCTTGTGCCACGCACAAACGAAAAGGGGAGGAACCTCGCGGTTCCTCCCCTCTCCTGTAACGCAACTACCGTATCGAGGGCTATCAGAAGCCCATGATGAAGGTGGCGCTGATGGCACGCGGCGAACCGAAGTTCACGAATGCCGAGGTGGAGCTGGCCAGGGTATCCAGACCGCCGCTGAACGAACCGACGTAGTATTCGTCGAACAGGTTCGAGACGTTGAGCTGGATCTGGCTCTTGGCGAGGCCAAGGCTCTCCAGGTTGTAGCGAACGTTGAGGTCCACCACGGTGTAGGCCTTGAACTTGCCGCCAGGAGCGATGATCTTCGGCGCTCCGGCAACGGTAACGGTTTCGACTTCACCGTTGATGTCGTTCAGGAAGCGATCGCTGGTGTACTTGGCCTGGGCACCGAACTGGAAGTCACCCACGTCGACCTGAGCGCGGCCACCGAACAGCCATTCAGGAGCAGCGCGTTCGCGCTTTCCAGCAGTACGCAGGTAGCTGATGGTGGTACCATCGGTCTGCGCGACGTTGTAGCACAGGCCGGCAAGCGCGATGTCGCTGGTCGCAGCGCAGCTGCCGGTGACGGCATCGTTCTGGATCTCGGACTTGATCCACGAACCGAAGACGTAGAGCGACAGCGGCTGAACCGGGCGAACCGAGAAGCTGGCGTCGACGCCGTACTTCTTGACCGGACCCAGGTTGGTGTCGGTGCCGTTACCGTCGATGTCGTAGGCGGTGACGAGACGGTTCTTGTACTTCGAATACCAGCCGGTGATCGATGCCTGAACGACGGGAGTCGAGTAACGCAGGCTGGCGTCGAAGCTGTTCGACGATTCCGGCACGCGGTAAGCGGCGTCGCTATCGGCCGGGAAGTAGAAAGCGTTGTAGAGGGCATCGGTGCTGGGAACCGACAGGTTCTTGGCATAGCTGCCCGCGATGCTGACTTCCGGCGTGATCTTGAACACGGCGCCGACGTTCGGCAGGATCTTGTCGTAGTCCAGCTTGCGCGAACCCGGCAGGGCAGCACCCGAAGCACGGCCGGTCGTCGCATTGAACGAGTACGGACGGGCAGCGATGTAAGCGGCCTGCTGGTCAGCAGGTACGCAGTCCACGAAACCGCCCGAGGAGGTGGTGAAGCAGTTCTGCGTCAGGTCGCGCTTGAAGAACGGTGCACGAACGCCAACGAGGACGGTCAGCTGGTCGTTCAGGAAGTCGCCGCGATATTCACCAGCGATCTGGTGCAGCGTGGCGTACGAGTCGCGGTCACGCTTCTGCAGGACGTTGCCGGCCCTGTCGGTCAGCGGATCGTTGACCGGGAACACGTCGAACGGCTCGCCATTGGCCTTCAGGAAGCCGGCTGCACCGGTCTGGCGGTGATGCGCGCGGTCGAACGAATACGACAGACGAACGCGGTTCGTGTCGTTCAACTCGTAGGACAGGTTGGCAATCGCGACATAGCGGTTGGTCTTGGTCTGGCTGGGCTGCACCAGGGTTACCTGGCCGATCGCGCCGTCACCGTTCAGGTCGCGGCCAAAGTAGAAAGCGCCGCCGTAGTTGCCTGTGCCGGAGAAAGCAGGGGTGATGAGGGCGCCAGTCGTGGTGTTGAATACCGCAGCGCGCGTATAAAGACCCTCGTTAGCCGACGTGGTGCCGCCGCCGTTAGCCTTGGTGTACTGATAGGCAGCGTCGACCGAAAGGGTCAGCTTGTCGGTCAGCGTGAACAGCGAGGCAAGGCGAACGTTGCCGGTATTCGAAGGGTTGTAGCGACGCTCAAACGACGTGCCGCAGCTGTTGACTACGCTGGTCTGGCTAACGGTGCAGGGAATGCCGCCGGCAACTTCGTAGAAGCGGCTCGACTTGTCGCTGTTGAACGCACTGGCGCGCAGCGGCGAACCACCGAAGTTGTTGCGGTTCTCGTTATAGTGGCCCGACAGCGAGATGAAGTCGCCGTTGTCGCCGATCGGCTGGTAAATCTTGGTGTTGAACTGCTTCTTCTGGACCTTGCCATAATTGGCAAAGGTGGCGCCGTTGCGGGCGAACGAGCCAGTGAAGTAAGCCTTGGTGCCGATCGAGGTGAACTCACCGGTCTCGACCTTGGCGAAGTAGCGCTGGAACGAACGGTCTTCGCCGCCCGAATCCTTGGCTGCGATGTCGCCGTAGGACAGGCTGGTCATCACGCCGAACTGATCGTCCGGAACCTTGGTGTTGATGTTGACGGTGCCGCCAACCGCAGCAGCGGTTGGGGTGTCGACGTCGGTCGAGCCCAGGTTGACGTTGACGGTCTCGATGATCTCGGCGTCGACCTGCTGGTTCGAATAGACCGCGTAGTTACCCGAATCGTTCAGCGGAATGCCGTCGAAGGTCTGGGCGATACGGCTGGAATCGAAACCGCGGATCGTGAACGAGCCGCCGCTGGAACCCCAGGGGTCGTTGTTGGTGAAGCTGACGCCCGGAACGAGGTTGATGATCTCGTTGACCGACTGGCCAGCGCGCTGCGAAGCGATGAATTCCTTGCCGATCTCGACCTTGGCCTTGGGCGAATCAGGCGTGCGGACACCGACGATGTCGTTGATGCGGCCGCCGGTGACGATGATGGCGTCGCCATCAAAGTCGGCCGAACCGGTCGACTGGGCGAAAGCGGGAAGCGCTGCTGCGGCGGCGCCGAGCGCCAGCGTGCTGGTAGCGATCTTGAGGAAGGTGTGGGATTTCATTTTATGCCCCTGAGCTTGTCAGACTGAAGTGGTCACAACTTGCGACGAACTGCTTGCGCCACATGATTGCTGCGGCTGCTAAGAGCAGCGAGATATGACAACTTTCTGACATTTGGGAATCATTTAGCTACAACGACGCGAAATTTTGTGACACTATGGTCACATCCGCACTATTTTCCGTTTTTTTCCTAATTATTTCATAGCGTTAAATGTTGTGCTGCATAGTGGTCGGTGGCATAAATGTCACGCCAACTGAAAACCGATTGCTGCACCTGCGAGACGCATTCACAAGAGAAAATCAATCACTTCGCGTGCGCATTGCACTGCGGCGTGTGATGTTACGTCATAGCTTGATGCGCGCAGGCAACACGTGCCAATCCCTCGTCCATGGGCGCTGAACATCATCACGGACACTCGCACGGACACGGCCATTCGCATGGCCATGGTCATTCCCACGGCCACGCGCATCATGCGCCGCCGCCAGGCAGCGTCGGCAAGGCTTTTGCCATCGCCGTCTCACTCAACCTGGTGTTCGTCGTGGCGGAGATCGCTGCAGGGCTGCTCAGCGGCTCGATGGCACTGCTGGCGGATGCCGGCCATAACTTGTCGGACGTGCTCTCGCTGGTGCTGGCCTGGGTCGCGAGCGTACTGGCGGCGCGCCCGCCTTCCGAGCGCTTCACTTATGGGCTGAAAAGTTCGTCGATCCTGGCCGCCATAGCCAATGCGGCGCTGCTGTGGGTGGCGATCGGCGCGATCCTGGTCGAGACGATCCGCCGCATGGCCGATCCCGAGCCGGTCGCGGGTACGACGATGATGGTGGTCGCCGGGCTTGGCATCGCCGTGAATGCACTGTCTGCGCTGCTGTTCGCAAAGGGCGCGAAGTCCGACCTGAACCTGCGCGCCGCTTTCGTCCACCTCATGGCCGATGCGCTGGTGTCGGTGGGCGTGGTGATCGCGGGGGTTGTCATCGCTACCACCGGATGGGCGCTGGTCGATCCGATCGCCTCGCTGGTGATTACCGCCGTGATCGGATGGTCGAGTTGGGGCCTGCTGCGCGATGCATTGCACATGGGCATGCTCGGCGTGCCGGAAGGTATCGACGGCCCTAAGGTCCGAGCCTTCCTAGAAAGCCAGCCGGGGGTCACTCGCGTCCACGATCTGCACATATGGCCGATGAGCACCACCGAAACCGCGTTGACCGCTCATCTCCTGATGCCGGGAGGTCAGCCGGGCGACGCTTTCCTGTGTGCCTTGGCCGACGGCCTTGCCCGCGAATTCGGCATCGGTCACCCCACGATCCAGATCGAGACCGACGCCGCCAGCCCTTGCGCGCTGGAAAGCGAAGCGGTGGTCTAACCGCCCTGCTGGTAAGGGACGACCCTTCCCATCCTATCGCGGGTGCCGGGCTGCCAGCGCAATGCCCGCGAGGTTCTGCTCGCGCTTGATCCAGCGGACCCTGCCTGGCGCGCCCTTACCGGCAAGGGCAAGGAAAGTGGCGGCATGGCCTGAGTCGGCCCGGCCACTTCGCAAGACCGCATCCGCCGCGTCGATGATCTGGCGCGCATCGCCGATCAATTCGACATCGGCGAGCCCCAGAGATTGCGCCAGTTCCAGCGCACGGATCAGGGCCAGCCATTCGGCGTCGGTATTGTTGCCCTTCCCCAGGTCGTCGAACACATACACGGCGCCGCGCACCACCACGGCAACCTCGATCTGTCCGGGATTCGGGCGACAGCCGCCGTCAAAGAACACTTTCAACCTGCGCCGCATGATCGCCGTTTCCGTCTGTCTTCCAACGAAAAGGCCGCCCACCTTGCGGTGAGCGGCCCTTCGATTTCCTACCGAAAAGCTACCCTCAGGCGGCTTCTTCGGCCTTGTCGCCCTTGAGGACGCGGACGGGTTCCTTGCGGCCTTCCACAACGTCCTTGTCGACGACGACTTCGGCGATATCGCGCTCGGTCGGCAGGTCAAACATGGTGTCGAGCAGCAGCCCTTCCACGATCGAGCGGAGCCCGCGTGCGCCGGTCTTACGCTCGATAGCCTTCTTGGCGATGGCTTCGAGTGCATCGTCGGTAAACGTCAGTTCGACGTCTTCCAGTTCGAACAGGCGCGCGTACTGCTTGATCAGTGCGTTCTTCGGCTCCTTGAGGATCTTGACCAGCGCCTCGATGTCGAGGTCGTTCAGGGTCGCGATCACCGGCAGACGGCCGACGAATTCAGGGATCAGGCCGAACTTCAGCAGATCCTCAGGCTCAGCCTTCTGGAGCAGTTCACCCACGCGGCGCTTGTCCGGGTCGGCGACATGCGCACCGAAACCGATCGAGCGCTTCTGCAGGCGGTCGGCGATGATCTTGTCGAGACCGGCGAAAGCACCGCCGCAGATGAACAGGATATTGGTCGTGTCCACCTGCAGGAATTCCTGCTGCGGGTGCTTGCGGCCGCCCTGCGGCGGGACCGAAGCGGTGGTGCCTTCCATCAGCTTGAGCAGTGCCTGCTGCACGCCTTCGCCCGATACATCGCGCGTGATTGACGGGTTTTCGGCCTTACGGCTGATCTTGTCGATCTCGTCGATGTAGACGATGCCCTGCTGCGCCTTCTCGACGTTGTAGTCGGAGGACTGAAGCAGCTTGAGGATGATGTTTTCCACATCCTCGCCCACGTAACCGGCTTCGGTCAGCGTAGTGGCATCGGCCATGGTGAAGGGCACGTCGAACGTCTTGGCCAGAGTCTGCGCAAGCAGTGTCTTGCCCGAACCGGTCGGACCGACAAGCAGGATGTTCGACTTCGAAAGCTCGACGTCGCCTTGCTTGCCGCTGTGCTTGAGGCGCTTGTAATGGTTGTGGACAGCCACTGACAGGACGCGCTTGGCGCGTTCCTGGCCGATCACGTAGTCGTTCAGCATCTCGCAGATTTCACGAGGAGAGACGATTTCGCCTTCCTTGCGACCGGCGATTCCGGCCTTCGTTTCTTCGCGAATGATGTCGTTGCAAAGCTCGACGCATTCGTCACAGATGAAGACCGTGGGGCCCGCGATCAGCTTACGCACTTCGTGCTGCGACTTACCGCAGAAGCTGCAGTAGAGGGTGCTTTTCGCGTCAGATCCGCTCAATTTCGTCATTTTCCGTCTTTAGCCTCCAATCGAGGCGACTCGTCCACTCTACCCTGCCGGGGACCGGTTTTGCAATCCTAGTGCCAATTCCTTGCCATAGACTGAAAAACGCGGTCCCATTTCAGGGCATCAGGCCATCCGTTCAGGCAGCAGACTTGTCACCTTCGGGGCGGGTTTCGAAGACCTTGTCAACGAGGCCGAAGGCCAGCGCTTCATCGGCTTCGAGGAACGTGTCGCGGTCCATCGCCTTCTCGATCTCGTCGAGGGTCTTGCCCGTGTACTTCACGTAGAGATCGTTCAGGCGGCGGCGCATACGCAGGATTTCGCGTGCCTGGATCTCGATGTCCGATGCCATGCCCTGCGCGCCGCCAGAGGGCTGGTGCACCATGATGCGGGCATTGGGCAGCGCGATACGCATACCGGGTTCGCCGGCCGCGAGCAGGAAGCTGCCCATCGAGGCGGCCTGGCCGATGCACACGGTCGACACACGCGGCTTGATGTACTGCATGGTGTCGTGGATCGCCATGCCGGCCGTTACCACGCCGCCCGGCGAGTTGATGTACATCGAGATGTCCTTCGACGGATTTTCCGACTCGAGGAATAGCAGCTGCGCAACGATCAGCGAAGCCATGTGGTCTTCGACCTGGCCAGTGATGAACACGATGCGCTCGCGCAGGAGGCGCGAGTAGATGTCGAAGGAGCGCTCACCGCGGCTGGTCTGCTCGACGACCATCGGCACGAGCGCGCCGGTCACGGGATCGGCGTGAAACTTTCCTTGGGCGCCCGAAGCGCCAAACAGGTCGAGCATGGGAGTCCTCATCTGGGTTGGAACGCCTATGTCGCGTGGCCGGGCCAGATGTTCAAGGGGATTAACCGATCAATCGGCACCGCGCTTGGGACAACTCTGTTGCAAGGCGGGGCGCGGGGCCGCAGATTTGTCTTCGCATCCCGCATCAGAACGCAGGTCTTACCCCCTATGCGCCAATCCGCATTGATCTTCCTCGCCTTGCTGCCGCTGGCTTTCGGCGCCGAAACGGTACAGGCGCAAGAGACGCCGGAAGACTATCTCGACCGCATCGCCGCGATCAACGAGGCGGGCCCTTCGATTCATGCGGTGATCGCGCTGGCCCCGGCAGAGGCGATCGCAGCGGCTCGCCGGGGGAGTGGCCCTCTCGCAGGGCGCGCGGTGCTGGTGAAGGACAATATCGAGACTCGCGACATGCCCACCACCGCCGGCAGCCTTGCGTTGAAGAATAACGCCACCGGCCGCGACGCCCCGCTGGTGGCAAAACTGCGCGGCGCGGGCGCGGTAATCCTGGGCAAGACCAACTTGTCCGAGTGGGCCAACTTTCGCGGCAATCATTCTTCCAGCGGGTGGAGCGCGGCCGGTGGACAGACGAAAAACCCTTACGCAATCGACCGGAGCCCCTGCGGCTCGTCCTCGGGCAGCGGCGCGGCGGTGGCGGCGGGCCTTGCCTGGGCGGCCATCGGTACAGAAACAGATGGGTCGATCACCTGCCCCGCCTCGGTGAACGGGGTCGTCGGCTTCAAGCCCAGCGTCGGCCTTGTCAGCCGCGCGCTGGTGGTGCCGATCAGCGCGGTGCAGGACACCGCCGGGCCGATGGCAGCGAGTGTCCACGATGCCGCGCTTCTGCTCACCGCGATGGCCGGAACCGACCCGGCCGACCCCGCAACGGCCGAGGCGGGCAAGCACGCCGGCGATTTCACCGCCGGACTGGCAGAGGCGAAGCTGGCGGGCGTGCGGGTTGGCGTGCTGCGCCGACAGGTAGGCTCCGTGCGCGGAGTGGCGACGCTGTTCGACCGCGCAGTCGCCGACATGAAGCGGGCAGGCGCGCAAATCGTCGAGATCGACTTCAAGCCCGCGCCGCGCCTTGAACAGGCTGAGTTTACGGCGCTGCTGTTCGAATTTCGCGAGGGGATCAATGCCTATCTTGCCGCGCTTCCCGGCTCCGCTCCGGTGCGTGATCTGGCCGGGCTGATCGCCTTCAACAAGACCCATGAGGCCGAGGAAATGCGCTGGTTCGGGCAGGAGCTGTTCGAAAAGGCGCTCGCCGCCACCGATCGGGCGGAATACGAGAAAGCCCGCAGCGATGCGGCGCGGCTTGCCGGGACGGAAGGCATCGACGCACTGCTGGCGAAAAACAAGGTCGACGTGCTGGTCGCGCCGACCACCGGCCCGGCCTGGGCCATCGATCTCGTCATCGGCGATCATTTTCTGGATATCGGCGCTGGTTCGCTGGCAGCAGTGGCGGGTTATCCGCATCTCTCGGTACCGATGGGGGCGGTGGAGGGATTGCCGGTCGGCCTGTCGTTCATGGCGGGCAAATGGGCGGACGCGAAAGTCCTGCGCATCGGCGCGGGCTACGAAAAAGCGCGTAGCGCGGTTCTCGCAAAACCCGCGCTTCAACCTTGGCGCGCCCGGTGAGCCCTGCTTCAAACCCGGCGCCGCCGCGGTTTGGGGATAAGCATGCCCGTGCTCGCCCGGTATCGGACGTAATCCTCGCCGAACACATCGATCAGGTCGCGCTCCTCGAAGCGGATCGCAACGATCATGAACACGGATAGCGCGGCGGCCAGCAGCAGGTGCCCCGCCGTCATCAACGGAGTCGCCCAGAAGGCGAGGAAGAACCCGGAATAAAGCGGGTGGCGCACCAGCCGGTAGAAGAACGGCTGGCGAAGGACCGCCGGCGCGGCCATTTTTCCGCGCAGGTTGTTCCAGACCTGAGTGAGACCGAACAGCTCGAAGTGGCTGATGAGAAACGTGCTCACCAGCACGATCAGCCACCCGGTCGCGAACAGCGCCCACAGCAGCCCCGCTGCCAGCGGATTGCCGACCGACCAGACCACCGCCGTGATCGGCCGCCAGAAGACCATAAGGGCGATCAGCGCGGCGCTGGCGGCAAGCACATAGACGCTGCGCTCGATCGGCTTGGGCACGATTCGCGTCCACGCCGCCTTGAAGCCCGGCCGGGCCATGACGCTGTGCTGCACCGCGAACAGGAGGATGAGGGCCAGGTCGATCACCGCAGCTGCGCCGGGAGCAGTTACAGGGCCGCCAGCATCGACGGTATGAGACAGGACCGGCAATCCGGCGACGAATACGATCAGCCAAAGGAACGTCGCAAAGAATACGGCGTAGGAAATCACGCCGAAGAAGAGAAAGACAAATCTCACCCCTACCTCCCATGATTACTTCATTTGACGACAGTATCATGCGGGATCGGCATTGTCATTTTGCTGCGAAGCTCGGAAACTTTCGCCGGAACGTCCTGATAAGACTGGCATAGGGCGCAAGGTCAGGCGGTCAGCGCATTCCCCGCACAAGACCGACTCGCAGGGCTAAACGAAATCGGCCCGGCGCATCGCTGCACCGGGCCGATTTTCAAAAACGGTCGAACCGTAAGGAGGATCAGCCCTCCTTGTCGGCAGCGGCCTTCTTCTTGGCAGGCGCCTTCTTGGCGGGCTTGGCTTCTTCAGCCTCGTCTTCCGATGCGTCGTCGGCCTTCTTGGCGGCAGCCTTCTTCGCGGGAGCCTTCTTCGGCTTTTCCTCGGCGTCCGCTTCGGCTGCGGGAGCCTCATCGGCGGCGTCGTCAGCCTTCTTGGCGGCCTTCTTCGCCGGAGCCTTCTTAGCAGGCTTCTTGCCTTCCGCCGGCGTCTCGCCGTCGGTGTCGGCTTCGATGGCGGCCTGCAGCTCCTCGCGGGTCACTTCGCGCTCGGTGACGTCAGCCTTCTCGATTAGGAAGTCGACGACCTTGTCCTCATAGAGAGGCGCGCGCAGCTGGGCTGCCATCATCGGGTCCTGCTGGACGTATTCGAAGAAGCGCTGGCGGTCTTCCGGACGATACTGCTGGGCAGCCTGGCCGACCAGCATCTGCATTTCCTGGGCAGTCACTTCGACGCCGTTGGCCTGGCCGATTTCCGACAGGAGCAGGCCCAGACGCACGCGGCGCTCGGCGATCTTGCGGTAATCGTCCTTCTCGGCTTCGATCTCTTCCAGAGCGGCGGCGGGATCTTCCTCGCTCTGCGCTTCCTGGATGAGCTGCTGCCAGATCTGCGAGAATTCGGCTTCCACCATGGTCGGTGGCACGTCGAAGTCATGGCCGGCAGCCAGCTGGTCGAGCAGCGAGCGCTTCATGGCGGTGCGGGTCAGGCCGGCAGTTTCCTGCTCCAGCTGGCCGCGCAGCAGGCCGGTGAGCTGCTCGAGGCTTTCCAGACCCAGTTCCTTGGCGAAGTCGTCGTCGATCTTCGATTCGGCGGGCGCCTTGATCTCGTGGGCGAGGATGTCGAAGGTGACTTCCTTGCCGGCGAGGTTCTCGGCCGGATAGTCTTCAGGGAAAGTCACGGTGATGACGCGGTCGTCGCCGGCCTTCATGCCGACCAGCTGCTCTTCGAAACCGGGGATCAGGCGGCCCGAACCGATCACGATCGGCTGCTTCTCGGCCTTGCCGCCGTCAAACTCGACGCCGTCGTGCTTGCCGGTGAAGTCGCAGATGACCTGGTCGCCGTCGGCGGCCTCGCCGTCCTTGGTCTCGAAACGCTGCTGCTGGGTGGCGATACGCTCCACAGCTTCGGTCACGGCTTCGTCAGCGACCGGAACGGTCAGCTTGTCGAGCTTCAGACCGTCGAGCGCGGGCGCTTCGATCTTGGGCAGGATTTCCAGGCTGACGGTCAGCTCGGCGTCCTTGCCTTCTTCGTAGCCGTCGGTCAGCTGGACGTCGGGGTTCATCGCCGGACGCAGCGCGTTGTCGGCAACCAGCTTGTCCATCGCTTCGCGAATCGAGGTGTTCAGCGCTTCCTGGTGGATCGCCGGGCCGTGCAGCTTCTTGACGAGGTTCACCGGAACCTTGCCGGCGCGGAAGCCGGGCATCTTCACCTGCGGGGCGATCTTCTTGACCTCACCCTCGATCTTCGCGGTGATGGCCGAGGCGGGGATGGTGACCGTGTAGGCGCGCTTCAGGCCTTCGTTGGTCGTTTCGACGATCTGCATTTCGATGCCTTCCTGTGCAATCCAAAAGGGCTTGCGGCCCGTATTACCTGGCTCCCGCCCACACAGGTGACGGATTGGTGCGGGCGAAGGGACTCGAACCCCCACATCTTTCGATACTGGTACCTAAAACCAGCGCGTCTACCAATTCCGCCACGCCCGCATGAGAGAAGCCGAAAACTCAAGGGACGGGCCCTTATATGCCTGCGCGATAAAGGGCAAGACCGCTGATTCGCATGGGCTTGAACAGCGTGTCGGCAGTGCCCACTTCGAGAGGGGAGACGGGGCGAGTTTAAGGAGCGAAAACAACCATGGCCACCCAGCCAGCCGACAATCCGGGCGATACGCCGGTAGAGTTCCCCACGCCCACAGATCCGGGCGCTCCGGGCGGGCCTGACGAAAGCCCCGCGCCGGGTCCGGACTACGACCAGCCTAGCGAAGCGCCGGTGGAACTGCCGCCGCCGGATTGAGGTATATCTATAGAAACCGTCGTCCCGGGCCTGGTCCGGCACGACGGTATTCTGTTTCGCCTACTTCGTTACTTCCACCCTGCCAGCCGCGCGAGAAGCGCCAGCGCCGAACCCTCGCCCGGCGCCTTTGCGGCCCTGCGATAGTCGGGGCGATAGTCAGGCGCCATCGCGCATTCGAGGCACATCGCCTGCACGCCTCGCGTCGCCAGCAGCGCATCGAGCCGGGTCACCGCCTGGCCCATCTCCTGCCGCTGGCGCGTCGCCACCATGCCCGCGAAATCGTAGGCCGCCGCTTTCTCCTGCGAGCCCGAGGTCAGTCCGTCCAGCAGCGCGCTGAACGAATCCGGGGTGTCCTCGATATAGTCGGCGTGCCACTTGCCGTTGCCCACGCCGCCCAGCTTGGCGGCATAGGCCAGCGCATCCTGCAGTGTGCCCATCTGGTCCACCAGACCGATGCGCTGCGCTTCACTGCCTGGCCATACGCGGCCCTGCGCGATCTGGTCGACCTGCTGCGGCGTCTTGCCGCGCGCCTTGCCGACCACGCCCAGGAACTTGCCGTAGATGCTCTCCACCGAGCTTTGCAGCAGGCCGTCGACTTCGGGGGTCAGGCCTCCGAAGAGGTCCGGCTGGCCCGAAAGGCCAGTGGTGCGCACGCCGTCGCTGGTCACGCCGTAGTCCGCCAGCGTCTTTTCAAAGCTGGTGATGACCGCGAAAACCCCGATCGAGCCAGTGATAGTCGCCGGTTCGGCAAAGACCCGCTGGCCCGGCGTCGACACCCAGTACCCGCCGCTCGCCGCCATGGTGCCCATCGAGACGACGACCGGAATCTTCGCATCGCGCCAGCGCATGATCGCACGGCGAATCCGCTCCGACGCCATGACCGACCCCCCCGGCGAATCGATGCGTACGACCAGTGCCTTGTACTTCTGATCGATATTGTCATCGAGCAGCGCGGCGATACGGTCGCCGCCCGCCGTGCCTGGGCCCGCATCTCCGTCGACGATCTCGCCGGCGATGGTGATGACGCCGATCTTGTCGCCCTCGGCCTTCTCCGGGTTGGCGGCGAGCCAGGTGGCGAGGCCAGTGTGGGCGTAGTCCGGCGCATCGTCCTTGCCGGGACGCGCGACGCTGGTTTCGCCGGCGATCTCGGTGACGCGCTTCTCGAACTCGGTCTTGTCTCCGATACGGTCGACGAGGCCGGCCTTTTTCGCCGCCTCCGCCATGTCGCCGCCCGATGCCTTGATCCATGCCACCGGATCGGCGGTCATGCGGTCAAGCTGCGCCTTGGGCCGGGCCTTGGCGATCTCACCCCGGTAAGCGGCCCACTGCGCGTTCAGCACGCCCGCAAAGTCTTCACGCGCCTCGGGCGAGAGGTCGGCGCGCAGGTATGGCTCCACCGCGCTCTTATAGGTGCCGACGCGGTAGACGTGGGCGTTCACCTTGAACTTGTCGAACAGGCCTTTGTAGAACTGCATGTTGCCGCCTGGCCCGGCCACGAAAGCGCCGCCCATGGGATCGACCCAGGCTTCGCTGGCGTGTGCGGCAAGCTGGGCGCCGTCATCGGCATAGGCATTGGCGAAGGTCAGCACCGGCTTGCCGGCCTTGCGCACTTCGTCGATGGCCGCGCCGATATCGCGCAAGTGCACGTAGCGCCCGCCGAGGAAGCGCGACAGGTCGAGCACGACGACCTTGATCCGCTTGTCGGCCGCAGCAAGACGCAAGGCGCGCTCCACGTCGCGGGCCTGGAATTCATGGGACGAGGCCCCGCCCGCCATCAGCAGCGCCACGGGATCGGCCTGGCTCTTTTCCTCGACGATCGTGCCGTCCAGCGCGAGCAGCAGCGCGCCGTCCTCGACCCGGCCCGGCGCAGGGCGGGCGGCGAGCGCGATGTAGACGATACCGAAGAACATCAGCAGGAACAGGAGCGCCATGACGTCCTTCACCGCGACGAGCAGCTTCCAGACCTTGCTTGCGAATCTCATGAATTGACCTGCCTTTCGAGAGCAGCCTTACCTGCTGCGGCGCGGTGTAGGAAAGGGGCGGATCGCGATGGGGTTCCATACGCGTGTCTGCTCCCCATCCTTCGACAAGCTCAGGATGAGCGGAGTGGATGGTTCGGATGATCCGAGCGGGCGCCTCAGGGTTGGGTTAGCGTAGTGCACATTGCCTCAAAACCCATCCCGCGAACCAAAACTTTACCCGCAACCCCGCTCAGGCTGAGCTTGTCGAAGCCCCCACAGCCCCAACACGACAAACGCCGTGCACATCCCGCCATACCCCCTTGAGCCGAGCGCGCCCCACGCCTAAGGCATGGTCTTTAATGACACCCCCAGAATATACATATCCGGACGGCGCTCTCGCCTTCCCGCATCGCGGCCTTGTGGGCATCGCGGGCCTTGCCCCGCATGAGATCTGGTTCTTGCTCGACGAGGCGGAACAATGGGTCGAGATGAACCGGGGGGCGCAGAAGCGGCGCGAGCTGCTATCCGGCCTCACCATCATCAACGCCTTTTTCGAAAACTCGACGCGCACGCTGCTGAGCTTCGAGATCGCCGGCAAGCGCCTTGGCGCCGACGTGGTCAACATGGCGGTCGCCAATTCCAGCGTAAAGAAGGGCGAGACCCTGATCGACACGGCGATGACGCTCAACGCCATGCGCGCCGACGCCATCGTCATCCGCCACGCCAGTTCCGGCGCAGTGGCGCTGATCGCCGGCAAGGTTGACTGCCCCGTGCTCAACGCCGGTGACGGCCAGCATGAACATCCCACCCAGGCCCTGCTGGATGCGCTGACGATCCGCCAGGCCAAGCGCGCCTTCAACGGCCTGCGGGTGACCATCTGCGGCGATATCCTGCACAGCCGCGTCGCGCGCTCGAACATCCTGTGCCTGGCCTCGCTGGGCGCCGAAGTGCGCGTCTGCGCCCCCCCTGCGCTGATGCCCGCCGATATCGAGCAGATGGGCGTGAAGGTATTCCACGATTTCGACGCGGCGCTGAAGGGCGCCGACGTGGTGATGATGCTGCGCCTCCAGCTGGAGCGCATGGAGGGCCAGTTCATCCCCTCCCCGCGCGAATATCGCCACCTTTACGGGCTGACGCTGGAACGGCTGGAAAAAGCCGAATCCAACGCCTTGGTCATGCACCCCGGCCCGATGAACCGCGGCATCGAGATCGACAGCAACGTCGCCGATCTGGTGGAACGCTCGATGATAACCACGCAAGTCGAAATGGGAGTCGCCATCCGCATGGCCTGCCTCGACGTGCTGACCCGCAAGGGCCGCAAACAGGAAGGCTGGGCATGAGCCTTCACGCACCGCTCACCATCACCAATGGCCGCCTGCTGCTGGCGGACGGCCGCATCGAAACCGGCTCGATCCGCTGCGAGGCCGGTTTCATCACCGCCATCGGCGCTGACGTGCAGGCGCAGGACGGCGACACCGTTCACGACGCCCGCCGCAGCCTGATCGCGCCGGGCCTTGTCGACATCGGCGTCTTCGCGATCGACAAGCCCGCGTTCCACTTCGGCGGCGTCACCCGCGCCGCGCTGATGCCCGACCAGAACCCGCCGCTCGACACGCCCGCACGGGTGCGCTTCGCCGCGCAGTCGGGCAAGCCGGACTTCTGGGTCCACCCGCTGGCCGCCGCGACGCAGGAACTTGGCGGCACCGCACTGGCCGAGATCGCGATGATGCGCGATGCGGGCGCCCGCGCGGTGTGCACCGGGCGGCGCTGGGTCGGCGATTCGGGCACGATGCTGCGCCTGCTCCAGTATACCGGGATGCTGGGCATGACGGTCATCACCCATGCCGAGGACGCCGGGATCGTCGGCAATGCCGTCGCCACCTCCGGCGAGATGGCCACGCGCCTCGGCCTCCCCAGCGCGCCCGCGCAGGCAGAAGCCCTTGCCATCGCCCGCGACATCGCGCTGGCCGAAATGGCCGGCGCCGCGATCCACTTCCGCAACGTCACCACCGCCGCCGGGCTGGACCTAGTGCGCGGTGCAAAGGCGCGCGGGCTGAATGTTACGGCGGGTGTCAGCCCGGCCTTCTTCATGCTCTCGAACCTTGCGATCGGGGCGTTTCGCACCTTCACCCACCTCTCGCCGGCCCTGCGCTGCGAGGACGATCGACAAGCCGTGATCGCCGCTGTGGCAGACGGCACGATCGACATCGTCGCCTCCGGTCACGATCCGCGCGGTCCTGAGGACAAGCGCCTGCCCTTCGCCGATTCGGCGCCGGGCATGGCGGGCGCGGAAACGCTGCTGCCGCTGACGCTCAGCCTGGTGCGCGACGGTGTGATCGACATGGCCCGCGCCTTCGACCTGCTCGCCGCCAACCCGGCACGCCTGCTGGGCGTCAACGCCGGACGGCTGGAAGTGGGCGCCGAGGCGGACATCGCCGTGGTCGACACCGAGCGTCCGTGGATCGTCAATTCCGACAAGATGGCCGCCAGCGCGGGCAACACGCCGTTCGACCGCCAGCCGGTACAAGGCCGCGTCCTTGCACTGTTCAAGGGCGGCGTGGTGGTGCGCACGAAGAAAACGGCGGGATAACCGAAGGCCCCTCGGCAAGCTCAGGGTGAGCGGGCCTGGGCAGCACACGCCTCCCGTTCATGCCGAGCTTGCCGACGCATCCCCGGCGCACGAAAAAACGGCCCTCCGTCCCGGGGGGACGAAAGGCCGCGTAAGGTTCACATGGGACTGTCGAACTGTTTCAGCGGCGCGCCTTGAGCGGGCCGCTGCCGCCGCCGGCCACTATGCCCGGAAGCTGGCGCCCCTCGGCATAGGCAAGGCACGCGCCGCCGCGCTGCTTCACGGTCGAGCACAAGGTCTGCGCCGCTCCCCGGTCGAAGCCCACGGCGGCTACGCGGAAATAGCGCTGGCCCTGAACCTGAGCCTCGGTGATGCGCATGGTATGGTCACGCAGGCCCGGATCGCGGCGCTGGTAGATGCCCCAGGCGCGCTTGGCGCCCTCCATCGTGCGGAACGAACCAAGCTGCACTACATGGCCGGCGCCGCGTGGCTGCTCGGCCCGGGCGGGCGGCTGGAAAGCACGCTCGATGCTGGTGCGTGCAGGCTTGGGAGCCGAAACCTTCACCGGTCTGGCAGGCGCGGGAGCAGCAGCCAGCATCGGCATCGGCGCGGCGGGCTGCGCCTCGCTGGCGCCCCAGAAACTCTCGCCCGTCGCCACCGCCGGAAGCTCCTCGACCGGAGCAGGAGCGACAGGCGCCTCGGCCATCGCCATGAGCGGTGCATGAGCGCTGCCGTTCAGCGCCAGCGCAGCGGGCTGGCCAGCGTCGGCAGGCATCGGTGTGCCCAGCAGCCCTGCAACGCGGGCGCGGGACTGGTCGGGGCGGCCATGGCTCGCCCATTCGCCGAGGCGGGCGTCGAGCTGGTCGGCCGGAACGTCCTGCGAAGCGATGATGCGTGCCTCGCCCCAGCGCCCGTCGAGCGCATAGGCATAGGCCAGGTTCTGACGCACCTTGGGGTGGTTCTCACCCCCCCGCAGCGCATCGGAAAGGATCGCGACGCCCTGCGCGGGTTGTCCGGCCAGAGCTACGGCAAGTCCGAAATCGCCCGCCGGAATCTGATCGCGCCAGCGCGCCAGAACGCCTAGGGCTTCTTCGCTGCGACCCGAACCGACATAGGCAAGGGCAAGGCTCAACCCCGTGCGCGGGCTGTTGTCGCCAAGCGAGACGGCATCCTCGAACGTCGTGGTGGACGACGTGAAACGACCGGCGGCAAGGTAGAGCTGCGCCAGATCGGCGCGCGCCGAGGCGTTGTCCGGCGACTTGGCGACGCGCGCCTCGGCCCGGGCGATGGCCCGTTCGGCAACGCCCTCGCCCTGCCCCGCAGCCGACGCCTGCGCGCTCGGCGCAGCGCCCGTACTGGCGATCGAGGGCTGGCCCGAACAGCCCGCCAGAAGCGCGGCAACCATCGCCGAACACAGAGTGAAGCCCGCGTTCCGCGCAGTATTGCTGGAGCGTTCCATCTTGGTATTCCTCAATTCAGGACACGGTTACGCGGCGGCCGAAGCCGCCGATGGGGCGCAAGGCGCCATGCATCAAAGGTTGCCCGGGTGCGGGAGCGGCAAAAACGGTACGCCGGAAATTCTTTTCGAGCCGGTCGGCGATGTAGCTCCACAAGGCCGCGACTTCGGCGGAAGAGCGGCCCTTGGGGTCGACTTCCATCACAGTACGCCCGTCGATCATCGAAGCGGCGAAATCGGTCCGCTGATGCAGCGTGATCGGCGCAACGGTGCCGTGCTGCGACAGCGCGACGGCGGCCTCGGCAGTGATTCGCGCCTTGGGCGTCGCGGCATTGACGACGAACAGCAGCGGTTTTCCCGACCGCTCGCACAAGTCGACCGTGGCGCCCACGGCGCGCAGATCATGCGGGCTGGGCCGGGTCGGTATGACGATAAGTTCGGCCTGCTGGATAACGGTCTGGATCGCCAGCGTGATCGCCGGCGGCGTGTCGATCACCGCCAGACGGAAGCCCTGCTGGCGCAGTATCTGAAGATCGCCGGCCAGCCGCGCCACGGTGGTCTGCGCGAAAGCGGGCATTTCCGCCTCGCGCTCGTTCCACCAGTCGGCCAGCGAGCCTTGCGGATCGATGTCGATGAGAACCACCGGTCCGGCACCCATGCGCTGCGCCTGCACGGCGAGATGGCCGGACAGGGTCGTCTTCCCCGAGCCGCCCTTCTGCGATGCCAAAGCTAGTACGCGCAAAACCGATACCCCCCGGAAGCCATGCGATGGGCAAAGCCCGCCCAGGCCCGTAGATTTGGCAGATCGTTCCTAATTTACGGTTAATCGCGTAAGTGCAGGTCCAGAAGGCAAGGCCGCTCATCCACGGCCCGTTAACGCTTCTCGGTTACGCCGATGTCCGGTTCAAAATGGGACCTGGCCGCGCTTCACACTGGCGCGCATCGTTCCATTGCGGTTACCATAGGACTTAAACGGGCTGAACCGGGCGACAACGACTTGAACAAGAATCCCCCTCTCCTGCGTTCAGGCTTCCTTGCGCTCGCCGCTGCGGCACTGATCGCGCCTGCCGCCCACGCCGACGTCAAAGGCGGCGTCGATGCCTGGTCGGCGGGCGACTACGACAGCGCAATCCGCCAGTGGCAGCCGCTGGCCGACGGCGGCGATCCCGATGCCGAATTCAACCTCGCGCAGGCGTACAAGATGGGACGCGGCGTGCCGATGGACCTTGGCAGGGCCGAAGACCTTTATGGCAAGGCTGCCGCCAAGGGCCACACCCAGGCGGCCGACAGCTACGGCCTGCTGCTGTTCCAGCGCGGCGAACGCACCCGGGCCCTGCCCTATATCGAGGCTTCCGCCGCACGCGGCGATGCGCGGGCTCAGTACATCCTGGGCATCGCGCACTTCAACGGCGACATGGTCAAGAAGGACTGGGTCCGCGCCTACGCCCTCGTCAGCCTCGCCCAGCAAGAGGGGCTGCCCCAGGCGACCAATGCGCTGACCCAGATGGACCTGCACATCCCGCTGGCCGACCGGCAGAAAAGCGTGAGCCTCGGCGCCCAGATCGCTGCGCAGGCGAAAACCAACCGTCAGCGTCTCAACACTTCTGCCGAACTGGGAACCCAGCTGGCCAGCGCGCCTCCCACGGACACGTCCGCCGCTCAAATCGTCAAACCGCAGAGCGTGGTAAATCAGCCCACCCGCGCGGCCGGGAGTAAAAATCCCTCCGCCGCCAAGGCGGACTATATCCCCGCCGCTGCCACGGCCACCCCGCCAAGGCCCAGCGTGACGGCCAAGCCCGAAGCGCCCAAACCTGCACCGACGCGCACGGCTGCCGCCACGCCCTCGGCCGCTCCAAAGTTGCCAGCAGCCTTGCCCAAGCCAGCCCCGGTCGCAAACGGTCCATGGCGTGTGCAGCTCGGCGCATTTGGCGTGGCCAGCAATGCCGACGCGCTGTGGGCAAAGGTGAAGGGCCGGCCGGAAATGGCTGGCCATGCCAAGGTGCTGGCGCCTGCCGGCAGGTTGAGCAAACTACAGGCTACCGGCTTCGCCTCGAAGGCCGATGCCGATGCCGCCTGCTCCCGCCTGTCCGCTGGTGGTTTCGGGTGCCTGTCGGTCAGGGACTGACCCCGGCCGACATTCCCGCGCCGGACGCCGATGAAGCGCTTCCGGCCCCGCTGCCACGCCTTGCGACGCTAGACCTGATTCGCGGCGTCGCGGTGCTGGGCATCCTGACGATCAACATCGCCGGATTCGCCGGGCCGATGATCTCCTCGACCACACCTAACCTGCCTTGGCCGGTCGGCCCGCTCGACGAAGCGGCCTATGCCTTCAACTTCCTGTTCTTCGAAGGCAAGATGCGGGCGCTGTTCTCGCTGCTGTTCGGCGCCGGCCTGGTGCTGTTCTACGAGCGCACCGAAGCCGCGGGGCGCGACGGCGACCTGCAGCAGCTGCGCCGGCTGGGCTGGCTGCTGTTGCTGGGTATATTGCATTATCTGCTGCTGTGGTGGGGCGATATCCTGTTCGTATACGCCGCCTGTGGGATCGCCGCCTTGCTTCTGCGGCCGCTGAGCAACCGCGCGCTGCTGGGCATGGCGCTGGGCCTCTATTATGGCTGGCACGTGTGGGGGATGCTCGATTCGGCCGCCGCCATCACTGCCGAGACCGCCGTTCGCCAGCATCTCGCCGGACCCGCACAGCTCAGCCTGTTCACCGAACGAATCGAGCCGATGCACGCCTGGGCCGCGCAGGAGCTGCGCGAAGCGCGGCTGGGCTACCTCGACCTGCTCTACATCAAGCTGACCCAGCGCCCGTTCTGGCAGATCCAGATGATCTCGGGCGTATTTTCCGAAACGCTGCCTCTGATGCTGATCGGCATGGTGGTCTATCGCCGGGGCTTTTTCGACGGCCGCCTGCCCCGCCGCCACCTTGTGGAGTTGTCCGTCACCTGCACACTCGCGGGCTTCGCGCTGACGGCGATGTTCCTTGCCTGGGCCTGGCAGCGCCATTTTCCGCCCGTGGCGATGAACGCCGCGCTCGTCTGGGGCTTGGCGATGCCGCACCTCCTGGGCGGCTGCGGCTATGCCGGGTTGCTGGTGCTGGCCGCGCCGCGCCTTGCCCTGACCCGAATCGGCCGTCGCCTCACCGCCGCTGGACGCATGGCCTTCAGCAACTACGTGCTGACCAGCCTGGTCATGACATTCGCATTCTACGGCTGGGGTCTCGGCCTGTTCGGCACCGTAGGGCCGCTGGCGCAATGGGGTTTCGTAATTGCAGGATGGGCGCTGATGCTGGCGTGGAGTCCGCTGTGGCTGCGGCATTTCCGGCGCGGCCCACTGGAGTGGCTGTGGCGCTCGCTGGTGGAGCACAGCGTTCTCCCTAACCGCATCTGATCGAAATTAGGCTATTGCGATCTATTCGCACTCGCATATATTGGAGGGCATAGAGAGGATTCGCTCATGTACGTGTGCATCTGCAATGCCATCCGGGAAACCGAACTTCGCTGTGCCGCAAGGCGTTGCCGTGGCAGTGCCGAAGCCATTTACGGCTCTTTGGGCAGAACCCCTCAATGCCGCCAGTGCCTCGACGAGGCGGATGACATCATCGCCGACGAACATTCGTCGGCCGGAATGGGAATTGCTGCAGCCGCCTGACATGACCTGACTTGCCCTGACCAGATAGTTTCGCTTATACGCCGCGGCTCACATAGAGGAGTTTCCGCGCGATGAATGGCGACCAGAAGGTCATCGAGTTTCTCAACAAGGCCCTGTTCAACGAACTGACCGCGATCAACCAGTACTGGCTGCATTATCGCATGCTGGACAACTGGGGCATCAAGAAACTCGCCGAATACGAACGTCACGAATCGATCGACGAGATGAAGCACGCTGACGTGCTCGCCGATCGCATCCTGTTCCTTGGCGGCCTCCCCAACTTCCAGTCGCTTGGCAAGCTGCGCATCGGCGAAACCGTCGAGGAAATCCTGCGCGCCGACCTCGCGCTCGAACATGACGCGCTGCCGATGCTGCAGGACGCCATCGCCCACGCCGAATCGGTGCGCGACTTCGTCAGCCGGGAAATCTTCGCCCGCATCCTCGAGAGCGAGGAAGAGCATGTCGATTTCCTGGAAAAGCAGTTCGACATGATCGAACGCATGGGTATTCAGAACTACTGCCAGCTGCAGAGCAAGCCCGCGGAAAGCTGATCCCAGGCCCTCTGCGCCAATGGCGCGGGAACCTGCCCTCCTCTCAGGCCTTGTGCCTGGGAGGGGCGGCCGGGGCGCCGCGCCTGATACGTCCAGGGGGAAAGAATGCATTCACCGCGCCCGCAATCACAGGGCATGCAAACCGAGGACATCGGCTTCGCCGTCCTCGTCGTCTTAATCTCTCTTGCCGCCGCTTACCTGCTCGCGCCCTATTTCGGGGCTGTCTTGTGGGGCGTGGTCGCGGCGATCATGTTCCAGCCCCTTACCGCCAAGCTCACCGAGCGGCTCGACGGGCGGAAAAATTTGGCGACTTCGATCGTCCTGGTCGGGTTGATCGCGCTTTTCGTGGTCCCCACGATCCTGCTCGGCATCAACATCGCCAACGAAGCGACCGCGATCTACGGCAAGGTCAGCAGCGGCCAGATCGACGTCGGCCGCATTTTCCAGCAGGTCCTCAATGCCTTGCCGGACCGCATTCGCGGCATGGTCGACGAATACGGGCTGACCGATCTCGAAAACATCCGCCGCCAGTTCGGGTCCAGCATCACCAGCGGCCTGCAGACCGTGGCGGGCCGTGCGCTGACTGTGGGTCAGGGCGCGCTCAGCTTCATCGCCGCGCTCGGCGTGATGCTCTACCTCAGCTACTTCCTGCTGCGCGACGGCCAGCGCTACGGCGACATGGTCCGCACCAGCCTGCCGCTCCATGCCGAAACCCGCGACGCGCTGATCGACAACTTCCTGCTGGTAGTGCGTGCGACGATGCGCGGCACCGTCGTCGTCGCCGTGGTTCAGGGCGCGCTGGGCGGCCTGCTGTTCTCGGTACTCGGCATCGAAGGCGCGCTGATCTGGGGCGTGCTGATGGGCTTCTTCTCGCTGCTGCCCGCAGTGGGCACGGCGATTATCTGGGTGCCTGCCGCGATCTACCTCTTTGCTACCGGCGATACGGTGAAGGCCGGAATCGTGGTGTTCTGCGGCGTGTTCATCATCGGCATGGTCGACAACGTGCTGCGCCCGATCCTGGTCGGCCGAGATACCCGCCTGCCGGACTTCGTGGTGCTGATCGCGACGCTGTCGGGGCTGGAGCTGTTCGGCCTCAACGGCTTCATCATCGGTCCGGTGATTGCCGCGTTGTTCATTGCCGTGTGGAACCAGCACCGCGATCGCCGCCAGGCCAAGGTGGACGTGGCAGGCTCACCGATCCCGCCGCAAACGCAGGTAAACGCCGAGCGCGCGGCAGAGGAATCGGTAGCACATCCGTCGTGAAGGCTCTTCGACAGGCTCAGGGTGAGCGGGGTTGGGCTAACGCCCTCCCCGTCCCGGTGGTTTAAACCACCATCCGCTCATGCTGAGCTTGTCGAAGCATTAAGCCCCGACGACCCGGCATCAGTCCTTCGCAAACGGGTTCTTCGCGCTGCGCAGATTCATGCGAATCGGCACCGATTCGAAACCAAGGTTCTTGCGCATCCCGTTGATGAGATAGCGCTTGTAGCTCTCCGGCAGCAGGTCGAGGCGCGTGCCGAACACCACGAAGCCCGGCGGGCGGGTTTTGGCCTGCGTGATGTAACGCAGCTTGATGCGCTTGCCGCCCGGCGCCGGCGGCGGGTTGGCCGAAAGCGCATCGTCGAACCAGCGGTTGAGCGCGGCAGTAGGCACGCGCTTGCTCCAGGCTTCGCGGATCGCAAAGCCGGCAGCGACCAGTTCATCGAGGCCCTTGCCGGTCCGCGCCGAGACCGCCAGCAGCGGCACGCCGCGAACCTGTGCCAGACCTTCGTCGAGCGCGGCGCGAATGCCGTTGAACAGGCCCGAGGCACCTTCCGCCACGTCCCACTTGTTGATGGCGATGATGAGCGCACGGCCCTCTTCGAGGACCTTGGAGGCGATCGTCAGGTCCTGATGCTCAAGACCGCGCGTCGCATCAAGCAGCAGCACCACGACTTCGGCGAAATCGATCGCCAGCTTCGCATCGGCCACGGCCATGCGCTCCAGCTTCTCGACGACGTTGGCGCGCTTTCGCATGCCAGCAGTGTCGATCAGGTGCACTTCGCGCACGTTGCCGGTGGCGGGGTCGGTCCATTCCCAATTGACCGTGATCGAATCGCGGGTAATCCCCGCTTCCGGCCCGGTCAGCAGGCGATCTTCGCCCAGAATGCGGTTGATGAGCGTCGACTTGCCCGCGTTCGGACGGCCGACGATAGCCAACTTGAGCGGCTGGAGCAGACGGGATTCGTCGTCCATTTCCTCCTCGAATTCCGGCTCTTCAGGCTGGAGTGGGTCGAGATAGGGCAGCAGCGATTCGAACAGGTCGGACATGCCGATGCCATGTTCGGCGGAAAACGGAATAGGATCGCCCAGGCCCAGCGAGTAGGCCTCCACCACACCGCCCTCGCCCGCGCGGCCTTCGGCCTTGTTGACGAGCAGGATCACCGGCACCGGCGAGGCCCGCAGCCACTGCCCGATTTCCTCGTCGAGCGGGGTGAGGCCAGCGCGCGCATCGACCACGAACAGGGCCACGTCGGCGCTTTCCAGCGAGGCTTCGGTCTGCTTGCGCATCCGGCCCGGCAAAGTTTCGGCCTCCTCGTCCTCCCAACCGGCAGTGTCGACGATCTGGAATTTCAGGCCGAGGAGTTCGGCGTCGCCGAAGCGACGGTCACGCGTGACCCCCGGCTGATCGTCGACAAGCGCGAGCTTTTTGCCGATCAGGCGGTTGAACAGCGTGGACTTGCCGACGTTAGGTCGGCCGATGATGATGACTTGGGGAAGCATGATTCCCAGCGCATGGGCATTTCCTGCGGTTTTGGCAAGCTTTGCGCGATTCGCGGTAGCCTACCGTCATGCCGATCCGACGCAGAATCGGCGCCCTGCCGCCATGCGCGGCCTTAAAGAAATTTAAATGCGGCCCCGCCGCACCGGCTGATCACATCTCTGAGCCAAATCCTGCAACATTCCGGGCTTACAATCGATTGCCGCCGATTTTTCCCTCATTCCAAGGGGAAGTCCGGAACAAAACCTTGCTCCGCGATTAACCAACCACGGCAGAAAGACCATAACCTTCGCAAGGCAAAAGGGCGGCATGAGGGTTTACCGCAAAGTAATCATTCTTGGGCTCGCCGCAGCGTCGATGACGCCGGCCAATGCTCGTACCGCCATCGATGGCCTGACCGACAGCGGGGGCTCGATCACGGGTTCCGGCATCGATTCACAGGCAGGGTCGGCGCTCGTCATCCCCAAGGCTCCGGGTCACCTGGAATGCGTGCCTTATGCCCGCACTACCTCGGGCATCCAGATCTACGGCGATGCGCATACATGGTGGAACCAGGCCAAGAACCGCTACGCCACGGGGCATTCGCCGCGCATCGGCTCGGTCATGGCGGTGCGCCCGTTCAACAACTCCAGGCTGGGCCATGTGGCCACGGTGAGCCGGATCGTCGATTCGCGCACGATCCTGCTCAGCCATGCGAACTGGTCGGTTCCGGGCAAGATCGAGCGCAATGTAACCGCGCTCGACGTATCGCCGGCCAACGACTGGAGCCAGGTGCGTATCTGGTACGGTCCCGCGCGCGGGCTTGGCACCACCCACTGGCCAGTTTCGGGCTTCATCTACAATGCCAAGCCCGGCACCGTGCGCGATCTGGGCACCACCCGCCTCGCCGACGCGGCCGAACCGGTGAAAATGGCGCCGATGAAGCCGGTCAAAATGGCGAAGGCCGCAACCGGCCGCCGCAGCGACCCGATCGGCGCGATCATCGCCGGGGCTTATTGAAAAAACGCCGCGTCAGACGCGGCGTTTTGAAAATCAGTCCTTCTTGGCGACCGGCGCGCCGTCGCCGATGTCTTCGTACCACGCCTCGACCGGGCCCATCAGCTTGATCGTCAGCGCATTGCCGTGGCGGTCCATGGACTTGCCGGCCTGAACGCGAATCCAGCCTTCAGAGATAGAGTATTCCTCTACATTGGTGCGCACGGTGCCCTTGAAGCGGATACCGATGCCGCGCTGCAACTTGTCCTGGTCGAAGAACGGGCTGCGCGGGTTGATCGCGAGGTGGTCGGGCGGCACGTCGGGGCCGCTCTGGACGGGCGTGGGGGTCTCTTCGGTCATGCCTGTGCGTTTAGATGGAGATCGGCGCTTGTCAATTCGATCTCAGTTGTCTAGGGGGCCGCTTCCGCACTGATAGCGGGCGCGTAGCTCAGTGGTAGAGCACACCCTTCACACGGGTGGGGTCGCAGGTTCAATCCCTGCCGCGCCCACCATCCTCTCCAGCGAGGATGGCCTTTTCGACTGTCGGCGGATAGCTCGACATCGGCGGCATAATTTCCTTCGCAGCTTGCGAGCGCCTGACCTGTTCGGCATAGGCGGCTTACCATGCATGACATCCGCCAGATCCGCGAAAACCCCGAAACCTTCGACGCCGGCCTCGCGCGCCGCGGCGTGGAGCCTGTCTCCGCCCGGCTCATCGCGCTGGACGAACAGCGCCGCTCGGTCGCCACGCGGCTGCAGGAAAGCCAGAACCGCCGGAACGAGGCATCCAAGGCCATCGGCAAGGCCATGGGTCAGGGTGACACCGCCGCCGCCGACGCGCTCAAGGCCGAAGTCGCGCAGTTGAAGGACACCCTGCCCGCGCTCGAAGCCGAAGAGAAGGACGTCGCCGCGCAGTTGCAGGACGCGCTCTCCGGGCTGCCCAACATTCCAGTCGCCCAGGTGCCGGACGGCGAAGACGAGACGCAGAACGTCGAAGTCCTCAAGTGGGGCACGCCGGGCACGTTCGCCTTCACGCCAAAGGAACATGCCGATATCGGCCCCGCGCTCGGCCTCGATTTCGAGACTGGCGCGAAGCTGTCGGGCGCGCGTTTCACCTTCCTCAAAGGCCAGATGGCGCGCCTGCATCGGGCGCTGGCGCAGTTCATGCTGGATACGCAGACGGCCACCAACGGCTTTCTGGAATGCAACGTGCCGCTGCTGGTCCGCGATGAAGCGGCCTACGGCACCGGCCAGCTTCCCAAGTTCTCGGAAGACCTGTTCCGCACCACGGACGGCCGCTGGCTGATCCCCACCGCCGAAGTCAGCCTCACCAATGCGGTGGCGGGCGAAATCCTCGACGCAGCCACATTACCGCTGCGGATGACGGCGCTGACCCCCTGCTTCCGGTCCGAGGCCGGTTCTGCCGGCCGCGATACGCGCGGGTTCATCCGCCAGCACCAGTTCGAGAAAGTGGAACTCGTCACCATCTGCCGCCCCGAGGACAGCGAGGGCGAGCACGACAAGATGGTCGCCGCCGCCGAATCGATCCTGCAGGCGCTGGAACTGCCTTATCGCAAGGTGCTCCTGTGTGCCGGCGACATGGGTGCCACCGCGCGGCTCACCTACGACCTCGAAGTGTGGCTGCCCGGCCAGCAGGCCTACCGCGAGATCAGCTCGATCTCCAACTGCGGCGACTATCAGGGCCGCCGCATGAACGCCCGCTACAAGCCCGAGGGCGCGAAGAAGACCGAATTCGTGCACACGCTGAATGGCTCCGGCCTTGCTGTCGGCCGTACCCTTGTCGCGGTGCTGGAAAACTATCAGCAGGAAGACGGCTCGGTTCTGGTGCCTGAGGCACTGAAGCCCCGGATGGGCGGGATCGAGAAGCTGGAAACGCTGGCGTAAATACGGCGGGGCTTCGACAGGCTCAGCCTGAGCGGTTTTGAGAGGGTATGACACCGCCCCGCCCCCGCTCATGCTGAGCTTGTCGAAGCATCATGCCGAGCCTCTCGAAGGGTGTATTTTCAACGCGGCGGCCGTCTTTCAGTAGCCCGGCCCAAGTGGTTATGGTTAAAGGCAAGTCATGCGCATTCTCCTGACCAACGACGACGGCATCAACGCTCCCGGCCTCTATGTGCTGGAGAAGATCGCCGCCCAGCTTTCCGACGACATCTGGATCTGCGCGCCAAGCGAGGAACAGTCGGGCGCGGGGCATTCGCTGACCCTCACCCGCCCGGTCCGCATGCGCCAGCACGCCGAGCGCCGCTTCTCGGTCACCGGCACGCCAACCGATTCGGTGACGATGGCGCTGCGCAAGGCCATGCCGGGGCCGCCGGACCTGATCCTCTCTGGCGTGAATCGCGGCGCGAACCTTGGCGATGACGTGACGTATTCGGGCACCGTATCGGCCGCACTGGAAGGCGCTCTGGCGGGTATCCGCTCGATCGCGCTGAGCCAGGTTTATTCCAAGGAAGGCCAGGGCGACGGGGTCAGCTTCGCCGTCGCCGAGGCATGGGGCGCCAAAGTGCTTCGCCCGCTGCTCGACCAGCCTTTCGCGCCGCGCACTCTGGTCAACGTCAACTTCCCGGCGCTCGCTCCGGACGAGGTGAAGGGCATCCGCGTGGTGCGCCAGGGCTTCCACGACTATGCGCGCGGTTCGGTGGTTGAAGGAATGGACCCCCGCGGTTTCCCGTACTTCTGGTTCGGGCTGCACGGGATCGAGCATACGCCGGGCCACAACACCGACCTCGAAGCCATCGCGGAAGGCTATGTTGCGGTGACGCCGCTGCAGCTCGACCTTACTCACGACGCCTCGCTGGCTTCGATCGCGCAGCGTTACGGCCAGTGAGCCGCGCCCTCCTCGCCGCCGGTGCTCTGCTGATGAGCGCCCCCGCCTATGCCGCCCCGCCAGAGGAAGAGACCTCCCATGTCGTCAAGGCCGGCGAAACGCTGGGCGGGATCGCGAACCGCGCGGGCGTATCGGCCGCTGCCATCGTCAAAACAAACGGGCTGAAAGAGCCTTACGTCGTGCGCCTCGGCCAGAAGCTGGCGATCCCGCGCGCGGCAAAAACGGCCGCGAAGCCCGCACCCACACCCTCTGTTCCCAGCGCCGAACTCTCCGCGAAAAAGGCCGCGAAGACCGCCGCCCGGGTGATCGAGGCGCGCCAGCCCGCTGGCAGGCCTGAAACCGAAACCTCCCACAAGGTCGGCGAAGGCGAAACGTTGGGCGGGATCGCTGCGCGCGCCAAAGTGCCGCGCGTCCTCATCATCGAGGCTAACGGGTTGCAGGCGCCGTTCGACGTGCGCGTTGGCCAGACCCTTCGCATCCCGCGCACACGCCGTCATGAAGTGAAGAACGGCGACACCGGCTTCTCCATCTCGCTCGACTATGCGGTGCCATGGGAACAGATCGCGCTGGCCAACAATCTCGACGCGAATGCGCCGGTAAAAGTCGGCCAGAACCTGCTGATCCCCACCCTGCTCGATCCGCCGGGCGCGGGCGCCAAGACATTGACGCCTTCGCCCAAGCCCGCAGCCGCACCTGCGCCCTCCAAATCGGCGCGATTCGCCTGGCCGCTGTCCGGTCCGGTCCGGCGCGGCTATGCCACCGGCAGCGATTATCACGACGGCGTGGACATCACTGCCCCCAAGGGGTCGATGGTGCGCGCCGCCGCTGCCGGAACCGTCACCTTCGCGGGCAAGGAAAAAGACCAGTTCGGCAACCTCGTCGTGCTGGACCATGGCAATGGCTGGTTCACTGCCTATGGCTTCCTGAGCCGCGTGACGGTCAAGGAAGGCGCGAAGGTCGCCGCCGGCGAACGTGTCGGGCTGGTGGGTGACACCGGGCTTGCCAAGGGCAGCGAATTGCACTTCGAAGTCCGTCAGGACGGCAAACCTGTCGATCCGCTGGACTCGCTGCCCAAGGCCCCCTGATCCGCATGAAACAAAGGCGCCCGCCCCTCGCCCTGAGCAAGCCGCTGCGCCGCGCCGTAGACCTGCCGGTCTGGGCCGACGTGGCGCTGCGGCTGGGCGGCGCCTTCGCCCTCGTGTTCTTCGTGGTCATCATCCACTGGATCGACCGCGACGGCCTCAAGGACACGCACGACGGCGCGGTCAGCTTCCTCGACGTGTTCTATTTCACGATGATCTCGATCACTACGACGGGCTTTGGCGATATCGCCCCGGTGAGCGACAAATCGCGGCTGATAGAGGCGGTGATCGTCACCCCGATCCGATTCGCGGTGATTTTCATCTTCGTCGGCACCGCCTACAACTTCATCATCAAGCGTAGCTGGGAGACGTGGCGCATGAAGCGCATACAGGAGCGCCTGGCCGACCATATCGTCGTGCTGGGCTACGGCGTCAGCGGCTCGGAAGCCGTGGAGGAACTGATCGAGCGCGGCACCGACCCCTCGTGCATCGTCGTCGTCGACCCGTCATCGGCGCGGCTGCGGCTCGCCGAGCAGACCGGCTGCAACGTGCTGGAAGGCGATGCGACCCGTGACGAAACTCTGGCGGCGGTACGCATCAACCTAGCCCGTTCGATCCTGATCTCCGCCGGGCGCGACGATACGACGATCCTGATCGTCCTCACCGCGCGCCACGTGGCGCCGGGCGTGCCGATCACTGCGGTCGTTCGCGCGAACGACAACGAACTGCTGGCGCGGCAGGCCGGGGCAGACAACGTCATCAATCCGGTGCGCTTTACCGGGCTGCTGCTGGCGGGATCGGCGGAAGGCCAGCACATCGCCGAATACATGTCCGACCTCGCCTCGGTAGGCGGGCGCGTCCAGTTGATCGAACGTCCCGTCTCCGCCAGCGAGATCGGCAAGCCGCTGGAGCAGATCCCGACCGGCAAGGGGCTGCGCATCTACCGCGGCGACAAGGCCATCGGTTTCTGGGAGGCAGAGGCGCACAGCCTGGAGCCGGGTGATATCATCGTCGAAATTGCCGCCACCTGCGTCAAGGAAGCATCGGCGGACTGAACGCGCTCAGGCCAGAATCCAGAAAACCAGGCCCATGGCTAGGTATGCTACCAGCCAGAACGCGCAATCAATCACCCGGCGCATCGGCTCGGTGCGATTGCGCAGGTGCGTCAGCCACACCGAGGGAATGACGAAGGCGATGGCGACGCCGCCCGTCTGCATGAAGTAAAGCCATGGCTTCGCCGCAAGGGTCTCTGCCCCGATCCGCGCGAAACTGTGGCCGAGCATGATCGAACTGATCAGCAGGACGACCCCCGCAACCATGAAACCGCTGGCCCGTTCACCATTGCCGGAAATGAGCTGACGCCCGCTGCGGAACATCGGACCATTCCAGACGATCCCGATCGCCAGCGCGAGTGCGGCGGCAAGCACCACCGCCAGCCAGTTCACAGGACCCATCGCATCTTCCCTTTTTGTTCAATAGTGACCTGTCTTGCAGGCCACGAAGGGATACGCAAGCGCGCTTGGCGAGCAGTGCTTTTCACACGCTGATTCGTTTTTCGTGACTCGCGCGGCGAATGAGAGTATCGGCCGCGCCAATCCCATGGCAATAGAAATCCCCAATCCGCCCAAGGTCGGCATGGTCAGCCTCGGCTGCCCCAAGGCGCTCGTAGATTCCGAGCGTATCCTCACGCGCCTGCGTGCCGACGGCTACACCATGAGCGCGGATTATTCCGGCGCCGACGTGGTCCTCGTCAACACCTGCGGTTTCCTTGATTCCGCCAAGGAAGAAAGCCTTGCCGCCATCGGCGAGGCGATCGCCGAAAACGGACGCGTCATCGTGACCGGCTGCATGGGCAACGAGGCCGATGTCATTCGCGCCAAGTTCCCACAGGTCCTCGCCGTCACCGGCGCGCACCAGTATGAGGCGGTCGTCGAGGCCGTCCACGAGGCTGCGCCGCCGGAACTGTCACCTTACGTCGACCTGATCCCGCATGCCTATGACGAGGCCGGCGTGAAGCTGACGCCGCGCCACTACAGCTACCTCAAGATTTCCGAAGGCTGCAACCACGCCTGCTCCTTCTGCATCATCCCGTCGTTGCGCGGCAAGTTGGCAAGCCGGCGCATCGACGCCGTGCTGCGCGAGGCGGAAAAACTGGTTCAGGCCGGAACACGCGAACTGCTGGTCATCAGCCAAGACACCTCGGCCTACGGCGTCGACGTCCGGCACGAAGAACGCATGTGGAAGGACCATTCCGTCCGCACCCACATGACCGACCTCGCGCGCGAACTCGGTCAACTGAGCGATTCGCAGGGCCGCCGTCCCTGGGTGCGCATGCACTACGTCTACCCCTACCCCCACGTCGACGCGGTGATCCCGTTGATGGCGGAAGGGCTCCTGACGCCGTACCTCGACATTCCGTTCCAGCACGCCGCGCCTTCGGTGCTCAAGGCCATGAAGCGCCCCGCCAACGAGGCGAAGGTGCTGGGCCGCCTGCGCAACTGGCGCGAAATCTGCCCGGACATCGCGATCCGCTCCAGCTTTGTCGTCGGTTTCCCCGGCGAAACCGAAGCGGACTTCGAATATCTGCTCGACTGGCTTGAAGAAGCGCAGCTCGACCGGGTCGGCGCGTTTCGCTTCGAGCAAGTGGAAGGCGCAGCCGCCAACAACCTCCCCGGCGCCGTGCCGGAAGAGGTCAAGGAAGAGCGCTACGCCCGCATCATGGAGAAGACCGCCGCGATCAGCGCGGCCAAGCTCCAGGCCAAAGTGGGCCGCAAGCTGCAAGTCATCATCGACGAAATCGGCGATGCAGACGAAGAAGGCGATATCGGCGCAACCGGCCGCTCGCAGGCTGACGCCCCGGAGATCGACGGTAACGTGTTCCTCCGCGATGTCGGCGGCGCCCTACAAGTTGGTGATATCGTTGAAGTTATTGTCGAGGATGCTGACGAGCACGACCTTTATGGCGTGATCGACGCAGCCTGATTTATCACGATGGACGCCTGCTAGTTGCATTCCTTGCAACCCATGTAAAGGTTTTCACATTTGCGGGAATCGTCGGTTTCTCGCATACGGATCAGGCCTTTCAGGCATCCTCTCCCAAAACTTTTATAGGGCTGGTCTTCGGACCGGCCCTTTCTTTTTTGCATTCGCCAAGTCGCTGAGACGGCCTCGCGACGCCGCTCCCGCGCGTCCGCCCACGCGATGTTAAAGTTGCATTACACGCAATGTTGCTAAAGTTTTTCGCATTTGCAGCATAGGCGGCCTTGAGACATAAAGAACGTGCCTTTCAGGCATCCTCTCCCAAAACTTCTCAGGGCTGGTCTTCGGACCGGCCCTTTCTTTTTGGGTGGTTCCGGCATTTTTCGCCCGTCGTCCGCGCTGCAACGCAGCGCCCGGCACTAGCCCCGGGCGCACATTTGTCCTAGCGATGCGGGCATGGCCCCTACGCAGCGAATCTTCACCGCCGCCCTCGTCGTCATCGGCGACGAAATCCTGTCGGGACGCACCCACGACAAGAACATCGCCCAGATCGCAACCTGGCTGCAGATCCAGGGCATCCGCCTCAAGGAAGTGCGCGTGGTGGCCGACGAGCCCGATGCCATCGTCGAGGCTGTGAACACCCTGCGAGCGCGCAACGACTATCTGTTCACCACAGGCGGCATCGGCCCCACCCACGACGACATCACTGTCGACGCCATCGCTCTGGCTTTGGGCGTGCCCGCCATCGTCCACCCCGAGGCGCGGGCGATCCTGGAAAGCTACTACGAGACGCGCGGCGGCCTCACCGAAGCGCGCCTGCGCATGGCGCGTACCCCGGAAGGCGCCACCCTGATCCCCAACCGCTACACCGGCGCACCTGGCATCCGCTGCGGCAATGTCTTCATCATGGCGGGTGTGCCCAGCATCACCGCCGGGATGCTCGATGCGCTTTCCGGTCAGCTCGAAGGCGGCGCGCCTCTCCTGTCCGAGACGGTTGGCTGCTGGGTGGGTGAAAGCGAAGTCGCGCAGCTTCTGGGCGATACCGAAAAGGCCTTCGCCACCTGCCAGATCGGCTCATACCCGTTCTGGGCCGAAGGGCGCACCGGCGCCAACTTCGTGATCCGTTCGGTCAGTGCCGAGGACCTCACCGCATGCAGCCGAGCGCTCATCGATGGGTTGGCTGCGATCGGCAAGCCGGCGGTGCCGGGTGGCATCTGAGCTGCTGTTTGCTCTCGCGGCAATGGCCGGCACTGTGACTGCTACCCCCACGCTTGAGGACTTCGAAGCTACCTTGCGCCGCCATGACAGCGCAACGCTGGCGCTGGAGGAATGGTGCACGATGCGCGGGCTGGCCGATCCGGCACACGTCACTGCGCAAACTCTGGCGAATGGGCATACCCCGCCGCCCACCGACCTTTCCGCCGTGCTCGGCCTCGCCTCGAACGAGGCGTTGGCCATGCGCAATGTCAGGCTGAGCTGCGGCGGCACGGTGCTGTCAGTGGCGTGGAACTGGTATGTCCCTTCGCGCCTCACCGCGCCGATGAACGAGGCGCTGGCCCGCAGCGATGCGCCGTTCGGCAAAGTGGTCGCGCCGCTCGGCTTCCGGCGCAAGGCGATTTCCACGGTGGCGGGCCCGCGGGACAATTGCCCGGCGGACACCATCTCGACCCATCAGGCAATGCTGATGCTGCCCGATGGACGTCCGCTGGCCTATCTCGTGGAATGCTACACGGCGGCCAACCTCGCACCGCTGCGCTAAGGATTGCCGCGCCGTCTCGAATCAGATCCGAGGCGACGCGAAGATCAGGCGGCGACAGCTTCCGTCCCGGCAATCGACGTGCGGTGCATCATGCGGCCTGTCGACTTGTCGTAAGGGATTGCACGGTGCATCGCGCCGGTGTTGTCCCAGATCACGAAGTCCCCCTGGGTCCATTTGTGCCGCAGCGAGAACGCGGGCTGCGCCGCCCATTCCTGCAATCGGATAAGCATCGCGCGCCCGGCCGGCACCTCCATCCCGACAATGTGATCGGCAGTGGTGCCCACGACCATCGACTTGCGTCCGGATTCGTGCGTCCAGACCAGCGGATGTTCCTTGACGAGACCGATGCTAAGCACTCGCTCACGGTGCTTTTCGGGAATGGCGTCAGCGATCGGCGAGAGGCTGGCGCGCACCGAATGGACGGCCTTTAGGCCCTCGAGCGCTTCCTTCTCCTCGTCAGGCAGGCCCTCGTATGCCGCATACGTGCTGGCGAATTCGGTTTCGCCGCCCTTGTCCGGCGCGATGCGACAGGAAAGCAGCGTGGCGAACGGCGGCGGCATGTCCACGGTGATGCCATCCATGTGCCAGAAGAAGGTCCCCAGCACGTATTCCGGCTGCGGGTTGATCTTCTCGTCGAGGGTAACCTGGTAGACGTCGCCGTCGTTGCTCTGGACGTTGTTGCGCGCGGTCAGGCGGATTTTTTCGCCCATCGCATTAGTGATGGCGAGCTGTTCGGCATCAGTCAGGTTCACCTGCGGGAAGACGAGCACGGTGCGCTCCTCCACCTTGGCGCGAATCAGCTTCGCGGCCTCGGGCGTGAACAGGTCGGCGCGGTCATCCCAGAGCACGCGCGAGCCGATGAATTCCTTGATGTCTTCGAAACGAATAGCCATTTGGGCCGCCTCTCCCGGAGGTGTTGCTGAACATATGTACAGCATCGCATTACACCGGATTTCCGCAAGCGTAAACGGTTGGGGGAACGGGATCGCAAGGGCGTGCAAGTCCAGTGCCGGCAGCCAAGTGTGACGCGCAAAAGAAAAGGGCCGGAAAGGTTTCCCCTCCCGGCCCTCAATCTGTTCAGCGGTCCTGAAGGATCAGGCGCCGGTAACCTCGGTGGTGTCGATCTTCAGGCCGGGGCCCATCGACGACGACATCGAGATCTTGCGCAGGTACTTGCCCTTGGCGCCCGACGGCTTGGCCTTGACGATCGCGTCGACGAATGCCGAGAAGTTCTTCGTCAGGTCTTCGTCCGAGAACGACATCTTGCCGATACCGGCGTGGATGATGCCCTGCTTCTCGACGCGGAACTCGATCTGGCCGCCCTTGGCGTCCTTCACGGCCTGCGTCACGTTCGGGGTGACGGTGCCCAGCTTCGGGTTCGGCATCAGGCCCTTGGGGCCCAGCAGCTTACCGAGACGACCCACGACGCCCATCATGTCCGGGGTGGCAATGACGCGGTCGTAGTTGAGGTTGCCGGCCTGCATGTCTTCCATGAGGTCTTCAGCGCCAACCTTGTCGGCACCAGCGGCCAGAGCCTCGGCAGCCTTGTCGCCCTTGGCGAACACGGCAACGCGAACTTCCTTGCCGGTACCGGCGGGAAGCGAAACCATGCCTCGGACCATCTGGTCGGCGTGGCGCGGATCGACGCCCAGGTTCAGCGCGACTTCGATCGTCTCGTCGAACTTGGTGGTCTTGAGGTCACGCAGGGCCTGCAGCGCTTCGCCGACGGCGTAGAGCTTCATGTTGTCGCCCAGCGTTTCGCCCAGGGACTTCTGCTTCTTGGTGGTCTTCATGGATTAGCCCTCCACAACCTGGAGGCCCATCGCGCGAGCGGAGCCTGCAATGATCTTCGTTGCCGCGTCAATGTCGTTGGCATTGAGGTCAGCCATCTTGACCTGAGCGATCTCGGATAGCTGCGACATCTTGATCGTTCCGGCAGACACCTTGCCCGGCTCCTTCGAACCCGACTTCAGGCCGGCGGCCTTCTTAATCAGGAACGTGGCGGGCGGCGTCTTCGTGATGAAGGTGAAGCTGCGATCCGCGTAGACGGTGATGATGGTCGGGATCGGCATGCCGTTCTCGAGTTCCTGCGTGGCGGCGTTGAACGCCTTGCAGAATTCCATGATGTTCACGCCGCGCTGACCCAGCGCCGGACCGATCGGCGGCGACGGGTTGGCCTTGCCGGCCGGAACCTGCAGCTTGATGTAACCTGTAATCTTCTTGGCCATGAGGCCGCTCCTTTTTCACACTGTCGCGCGCCCGAAAGCCGGGAACGCTCATGCCTAGCGGTTATGACGGGCGAACGAGCCGCCCTCCCGCAAGGGAATCACACCGGCGCAAGGCCGGTCCGAAGGGGGCGCCCCTAAACGAAACGCCGGCAAAAGGAAAGAGCGTTCAGGCGGGGCTGATGCCTGACACCGATTTCGCCGTGGACCGGCGCTCCCATCCCGCCCGGATCGCCCGGCGCGCAGGGACTTCGAAGCAGCGATAAATGATGTCGCTCAGGGCCAGGACAACGACGGCATAGGCCAGGATTATCGCCGCCGATTGCCATCCCGTCGTCACCGTTGCCAAGAAAGGGATCACCAGCTTGAGTATTGGAAAATGGATGAGGTAGACGGCATAACTGCGGTCGCCGAGCCAGGCAAGGACGCGCCCACCCATGAAAGGCACCCGCATCGCCAGCAGCAGGGCCGAGGTCCAGGACAGGAAGGATATCGCCAGAAGTCGGCTGGGACCGCCCACGTCGATACACAGGCCCGCGATGAACAGGACGACCAGCAGAACCGCCGGCACCCTGCCCAGTTCGGTTCGCCAGCGCCAGAGCGCCTGGCCGAGGAAAAAGCTGAGCAGGCCGCGTGGGACCCCGTCGCCCGCCCAGGGCGCACCGGGGCGATTCTGGACTATGAAATGCGTTAACGCCACCAGGATCGCAGCGACAGTAACGATGCGCAGGGTCCGGTCGCCGCGCACCGCGCCCAGCACGAACAGCGCATAGCAGACAAGTTCAACCGAGATCGACCAGCTCGGCCCGTTGAACGTGTGCATCGCCGACTCGGCAAACGCCTGCATCATGAACAGATGGGCCACGAACGCCTGCCACGTATTGACGCTTTCGCCGCCCAGCATCACCGCGCAGACGATCAGCGTCAGCAGGTGCAGCGGATAGAGCCGCGCGATCCGCGCCACCGCGAAGTCTTTCATCGCGCTGCGGTCGAGGCGGTTTTCCAGCAGGTAGACGTGCGCGAAGATATAGCCCGAGATCAGGAAAAACAGGTCAACGAAGGTCCAGCCCCAGCTTCGCAGCCAGAGCGCGGCGCCGGGAGCTTGGTCCATGACGCCCGGGTCGAATTCTAGTAGCGGATGGTACAGAAACGCGACCCCGCAGGCCGCCAGGCCGCGAAGGCCGTCGAGCCGGGTCAGCCGCGTTCCCGCCTCGAATGCACCTTGGTCCGTGGGTCTGGTCGCGCTCATGGTGCGAGCCTTGGCATGAACACGGTTAAAAACGCGATAATCGCTTCCCGATCATCCGAAGGAACTCCATATCCGCCGGATCATGGACAAACCCGCGCAGCCCCACGAACTCGACAACCTGATCTGGACCGCGCTGAGCGGCGAGCAGGCACGCTTTTCCATCGGCACGCCGAGGGCGCGGCGCTTCGACCCCGCTATCGGCCCGCTGGCGGCGATGCGCGACCTGTCGGCGCAGAGCCTCGCAGAACTGGGCGAACTCATCCGCGAATCCGGACCGCTGGCGATCATGCAGCCGGGCGAACCGGTGACCGTGCCCGGCGCGGAGATCGTCAATTCGGTCGAGGGCGTGCAGATGGTCTTCACAGGAGACGAGGTTGCCCAAGCCGCAGCCGCAAGTGCTGCCAGCGATCCGCGCCTCACCCCCCTGTCGGAGGTAGACTTCCCGGAAATGCTGGCCCTTGCCAGCCTGACCGCGCCCGGTCCCTTTGCCCAACGGACCGGTAAACTGGGCGCTTTCTGGGGCGTTCGCGAGGACGGGCGCCTGCTGGCCATCGCCGGGCAGCGCCTGCGCACCGGCCGTTACGTGGAAGTCAGCGCCGTGTGCACCCACCCCGATGCGCGCGGGCGCGGCCTTGCCACCGCGTTATCCCTGCGGGTCGTAGCGGCGATACGCAAAGGCGGCCGCACGCCGATCCTGCACAGCTACGCCGACAACAAGGCCGCGCTATCGCTGTACCGCAGACTGGGCTTCGCTCAGCGGATACAAGTGCGCCTGACGCAGTTCGCCCCGCAAGCCTGAAAGACCGCGGGGCGACAGGAAGTTCGGGAAGGCCGGATCAAACCGGCTCCCCCAGAACTTAACCGAATTACTTGCTGAGTTCGACGTGCTCGAATTCGAGTTCGACCGGCGTAGCGCGGCCGAAGATCGACACGGCGACCTTGACGCGGTTCTTGTCGAAGTCGAGTTCTTCCACGATGCCGTTGAAGCTGGCGAAGGGACCGTCGAGGACCTTCACCGAATCGCCGATCTCGTAGTCGATGCTGATCGTCTTCTTCGGTGCGGCGGCGGCGAGTTCGGCGGCGCCGAAGTAGCGCTTGGCCTCGTTCTCGCTGATCGCCTGCGGCTTGCCGCTGGAACCGAGGAAGCCGGTCACCTTGGGGGTGTTCTTCACAAGGTGATAGACGTCGTCGCTAAGATGCAGCTTGGCAAGGACGTAGCCGGGCATGGTCTTGCGCTCGACCTGTACCTTCTTGCCGCGCTTGACTTCGGTGATCGTCTCGGCGGGAACCTGCACGTCCTCGACGAGCTGCGAGAGGCCCATCCGCTCGGCTTCCGAGAGGATGGATTCCTTCACCTTGTTCTCGAAGCCGGAATAAGCGTGGATGATGTACCAGCGGGCCATGGTTGTCTCTTCGTGTCCTAAATCGCGATCACAGGGCCGACAGCAGCGAGCTGACGATCCAACCGAACAGCGCGTCGATACCCAGGAAGAACACAGCGAGAAGCACCGTCATGATGCCGACGAAGATCGCCGTCGTCACCGTCTCCTGGCGCGAGGGCCAATGGATCTTGCGCGCTTCCGCCTGGACCTGGCGCATGAATTCGCCGGGAGTAGTCTTGGCCATCTTACGTCGCTCTCTCGTGTCACTTGCCTGATGCCCGGCGATATGCCGGGCGCGGAAAAATGTCTCGTGTCTTCCGGCTAGGGGCCATCGCCGCCCCGGCCGGGGCCGGGAGGGGCTAGTGAGGTCCGCTTGTCGGAAGGAAACGGGGACTTAGCTTCCGTCTGCCGGATTTGCAAGGTCCACCGCGTTCGGAAGCCGCGCAAGGAACGAGTTTGGCGTCGCATAGACGATCCGCGCACCCTCCGGCACCGCCACCGGCTTCTTCGTACCGATGAACCAGAGGTAGTCGGCATGGCGCGCAGGCTTGAACTTGCGCAGGTCGATCCGCTGGCTCGGCGAGTAGAGAATCCGCTGCGTGGGATCGTTGAAGCGGTAGCGCGTCTCACGCATGGAAAGCATGTGGACGTCGGGCAGCGCGAAGTTGGAATTCTCCATTGCGCTGCGCCGCACGACCGCGAAACTGCCGAAATGCTCGAACGGGCCGAACAGCCACTGGGTACGCGGGATCGCCACCGCAGTCGCCACTCGCGAGCCTTCAGGCACGTGGTCGAGCGCACCGATCAGCTGCTTTGCGGTCTGCCCGTCCTGGAACCAGACCACGCTGGTCACGGCGATGCGGACGCTGAACAGCAGTCCCGCAAGCGCCAGCCCCCAACGCGGCACCGGCCAGTCGATAGCCATGCAGGCCACCATCAATGCGGCGGTGCTGAGACGGTAATCGGCATAGTCGCCGCCGAAAATCTGGCGCGGCACGATCAGCGTGAGGATCAGCAGAATCAATGCCGCCCAGCCCACCCGGCCGTCGAAACGGCGGATCACAAGAGCTGCGGCCACCACTGCCAACACCAGACACAGACTGGTGATGTCCAGCACCTGATCGTAGCTGCGCATCGATTTATAGAGAATGCCCCACTTGTACTCGAGCACACCCCAGCGCCCGTAAGACATCTTGCCGTTGGCGCCCATGCCCAGCAGCATCGGTAGCAGCGGGAAGATCAACGGCCAGGGCTTGAGGAACGGGCGCCAGTCCAGCCAGCTTTGCCGGCGCGACCATTCGTAACCGAACATCAGCACGCCCATCACGCCCCAGCCCGAGACGTGGCAGATCCACACCACGAAGCTGACAGGTATCATCACCGCCCACCGCCAGCGCCAGCCCTCCAGCCTCACCCAGCCGGCGAACGCGAACAGCGCGAAGGCCAGCGAAAGCGAATAGTTGAGGAAGCCCATCAGCAGCGAAGGCGACCAGATCATCGCGAAGGCAAGGATCGCACCCACCCCGATTCGCTTCCTGAGGCTCCATTCGACCGCCATTATCGCCATCCCGCTGAGGAACGGGATTATCGCGACGATGAAACGCCCCGCCTCTTCCAGCCCAAGCAGCGGGGTGAGCGGCACCATCAGCAGTTCGGCGCCGAGGTTTCCGGTTAATTCCCATTTGAATAGGAAATAGCGCGTCAGGAACGGATCGTGCCCGTGGTCAAGCATGATCTTGTACCCGGCAAGGTGCGAGGGATAATCGGTCATCTGCGGGGTCCAGGCCAGCAGAACCGGCAGCATCGCCAGGCAGGACAGCACGAAGCCCATCCACACCGCCTCGTGGCGGGTGCGGCGGTAGCTGTCGCTTACCACCCCGGCTTCGGGCGCGGCCGTTCCGGCCAGTTGCGTTTCAGGATGCGCGCTGGCGTGCATGTGAGACTGGATCTTTCCCCGCTGTACCCAACCCGGCAGCCGCGGCGCCAAGGCATGGGCCACGTCCGAATCGGCGGACGCGTTCTCCTAGTCCTCGCGGTGCAATAGGCAAGGGAATGCAACGCTATCGTGCGCCGCGCCCCGTCGCAATATGCAGCAGACCCCGCGCGGCGTCGGAACCCGAACGGGGCGTTCCCCGAGGGGAATATTATCACGATGTTTGGAAAGATGCTGGCAGGAGTGCACGGACTCGAACCGTGGGCCCTCGGTTTTGGAGACCGATGCTCTACCAACTGAGCTACACTCCTGCGGGCGGGCTGGCCTCTAGATCGACCTGCCGGGGATTACAAGCGATGATTGTGACGGAAAGCCGGTTTGGTCGTTCGGCTACCTCCGAGTACGCGAAAAACACCCTTTCGGCATATGGATTCCCCTCCTCCCCCGCGATCTGCTAGGGCGGGGACGTGCACGCGCCCCGATCCACTCCGATCATTGAGCCCGAACTGCTCATGCTCGCCTATCGCAGCGGGATATTCCCGATGTCGGACAGCCGCGACGACCCGGAAATCTTCTGGATCGAGCCGCGCCTGCGGGCGATCCTCCCGCTGGAGGCGCTGCGCGTATCCCACTCGCTGGCGCGCACCTTACGCCGTGGGCGCTTCACGGTGACCTGCAACGAAGCGTTCTCCAAAGTTATGGACGCTTGTGCCGCGCCGCGCCGGGTCAAGCCCGAGCATGAGGACATCGAGGATGGCGGCAGCTGGATCAGCGAGCGCATCCAGGCCAGCTACGAAAACCTGCATTTCCTGGGCCATGCCCACTCGATCGAGGTCTGGCAGGAAGGCCGGCAAGGGCGCGAACTGGTCGGCGGACTCTACGGCGTCGGCTTCGACCGGGTGTTCTGCGGCGAATCGATGTTCTCACGGGTGAGCGATTCGTCGAAAGTAGCGCTGGCCTGGCTTGTCGCGGCTTTGCGGCGCGGCGGCGCCAGCCTGCTGGACTGTCAGTTCATGACCCCTCACCTCGCCTCGTTGGGCGCGGTGGAAATGCCGCAGAAGCAATATCTGGCCCTGCTCCAGAAGGCGCAGGTCGGGCACGCCTCAGAGCGAGGCGATCACTGGATGACGGGTTCTTCGACCGGCTCAGGTTCGGCGGGAGCCGGAGTTGCGGTGGGGGACGCGCTTGCTGCCGGCGACGGCGTGCTGGCACTGCCCGACGCCTTTTTGGCGCTGCTGGACGACGCGGCGTCTTGCGGGCTCGCCTCTTCGCCTGGGAAGCTCATCGCGCAGGCTTTCACCCAGACGTCGTAGATCGGATGTTCCACGACATTGAGCGACGGCGCATTCTTGAACAGCCAGCCCGAAAAGACCTTGTGCCAGGCCAGTTTCTCAGCCGTGGTGCGCCGTTCCTCGACGAACACCTGAACGAAGGCACCTTCTTCCTGCGGCCGCTCCCAGGGAAGCGACTTCTCGCAAGTCGACACCTTGACGACCAGATTGCCCAGGCGCCGCGATTCGCCCGGCTTCATCACCAGGTCCTGGGTCAGGTTGTTGCGTTTGTTGAGGACGCCGATCGTGACCACGCGGTCCTTGTTGGGCGTGCCGATCTGAGCGCCGCGGGCCGCTTGCGCTGGCCCGGCCTGCATCCCGGCGATAGCGTCGGGAACGCCGGTGTCCTGCGCTTCGGGAGCGGGTTCACCGCTGCCGCAGGCCGCGAGGACTGACAGCAGCGAGATCGCGACAAGACCCTTCACCCGAATCACAGGCCTCGCCCTCAGGCGTCCGGGGACCAGGCTTCGTAATCGCCGGTGGCGGCAGCCCGGCGTCCACCACGCTCCAGCGCGCCCTGCGGACGGTAAGCCGAAACGGTGCCGGTGGCGTTGGGGGTATAGTCCACTTCCCAGATGCGCGGCGCCGGCAGATGGCTTTCGGGCACGCCGTCATAAGAATGGTGCAGCCAGCCGTGCCATTCGGAAGGGACGTTGCTGGCATCGTTGGCGCCGACGTAGATCACCCAGCGGCGCTCATAGCCCTCGGTCGTCCTGACCTTGGCGCTCTTGGAACGAAAATACTTGTTCCCTTGCGCGTCGGTGCCGACTTGCTCGCCGTTACGCGCGCTCCAGAGCGAGGTGCCGATGGTGGCGCCGTCCCACCAGGTGAAGATATTGGACAGGATTCCCATGAGCCGCGCGTTAGCCTCTCTGCCCCCCCTAAGGCAAGCGCATTGAGGCGTCTTCCGGCGCGAACTGCGCTTATCCGGTTGCAGTGCAACGATTCTCGTCCGCACCGAGAAACCGCAGGCAGGAACACGCCGGACGAGCCTTGCGCAGACGTCCTTGCGATACATGGCGCCAAGCCCGGAAACGCGGCCATTTTGAAGGCAGGCGGACTGGACAGCGGGGCCAACATGAGTCAGGCTTCAACTTGGGTAATGCCGGGCAAACACCAATGCGGTTTGCGGCATTCGTGTCGGTGGGGGAATATTTCGTCATGCGCCATCTGTTCGCCGCGATAGCCTGTCTGCTCGCCGGCCTCATGGCCCCGGCCGCCGGCGCAGACCCTGCGCCGCTGCCACATCTTGGCACCGATGCGCAGCGGACCTCGGTGTCGGGCCTGTCCTCGGGCGGTTTCATGGCGGTGCAATATGCCGCCGCCTTTTCGAAAAGCACCATCGGCGCAGGGATTGTCGCAGGCGGACCTTATGGCTGCGGGGTGCTCGGCGCAGTGGACGCCCTCGCCTGCATGGCCGGTTCCGGGCTTTCGCCTGCAGGCTCCTACTCACTTGCGCTCAATTATCAGGCGTTCGGGTTGATTGATCCGCTGCCCAACACCGCCCGCCAGCGAATTTATCTTTTCCACGGCACGGCCGACACCACGGTTTCGGCCGCGACCATGGCAGCGCTGCGCCAGTTCTACCTCGACCTAAAAGTGCCTGAGGCGAACATCGCCTATGTCTCGGCCATGGGCGCGAACCACGCTTTCATTTCGGATGAGACCGGCAACGGCTGCAAAGTGCTGGCCGCCCCGTTCATCAACAAGTGCAAGCAGGGCCGCCGCCTCTACGATCAGCCCGCTGCCATCCTGAAGCAGATCTTCGGCGACCCGCCAGCTGTGGGCAACCAACTTGCCGGCGATCCGATCGCTTTCAACCAGTCACCGTTCCGCGCGCCGCTGTCGAGCTTCGACGATACGGGCTACCTCTATGTGCCCGCCCGCTGCCGCGAGGCCGCCGCGCATTGTCCGGTCCACGTCGTGTTCCACGGCTGCGAACAAGGCGCGGGAACGGTGGGAGACGCGGTGTACCGCCAGCTTGGCTATAACGGCTGGGCCGAAATCTACGGCCTCGTCATGCTGTACCCGCAAATGGCGAAAAGCCAGCTGATGCCGATGAATCCCAACGGCTGCTGGGACTGGTGGGGCTACGACGGCAAGGGGCCCGGCACGTTCCTGACGCGCTACGGCACCCAGCTTTCCGCCGTCAATGCGATGGTTGCCGAACTGGCCAAGCCTGCCGACTAGCAGGCCCGGGGTCCGGCAGGCGCCTTACCAGCTGACCTTGTCGCCCGCCTTGATACCCAGCTGCGCGGCGCGCCCGCCATTGAGTTCGAGCACGCCCGAAGTCACGCCGTCTGCCGGCAGCGGCGTTTCATCATAAGGCACCGCGTTCGCCGCGATGTTCAGAATGCGGTGATCGGTGCCGATGAATATGATGTCGAGCGGGATCACCGTGTTGCGCATCCAGAAGGCTGCGCGGCGCGGCGGGTTGTTGACGAAGATCATGCCCTCGTCCGCGCCCATCTGCGTGCGGAACATCAGGCCCTTGGCCTGTTCCTGCGCGGTGGTGGCGACTTCCACCTTGAAGGCGTGGGCGCCGCTCTGCGACTTCACCTTCAGGGGAATGATCCGCAGGCCTGATTCCGGGTGAACCGCCGCCTGCGTGGCCGCTGGCTTGGCATCGGCGTCCGCGCCGCCCTGCGAACAGGCGGCAAAGGCGAAAAGGAAGGCTGCGGCAAAAGTGCTGCGTGTCAGGCGCATTCAATCGTCTCCGAATTCCGACTCGCCCCACTCTTCGAGCGCGTCGGCATCGTCGCTCTCGACGATCCGGCGTGCGATGTCGAGCGGGTGCCCGGCCCGCAGCATGGCCGCGAGTTGTTTGTCGCGCAGCTTTGGATCGCCCTCGCTGTCGCCGCGCTGAACCGCGAAAGGGCCGAAGCGCCGCCGCCGAGCCAGCACCAGCGCGGCGCGGCGCTGCTCGCCCAGCCCCGGCCGCTGCTCCGCACGCAAATCCTCGTTCACGCCCGCCTGGCCCAGCGCCTCGCCCACGCGCCGCGCACCATAGCCGCGCCGCAGCAGGCTGCCCGCCTTCATCTTTGCCCACGCTGCATCGTCAACATAGCCCTTCTCGGCATAGCGCCCGACCAGTTCCTCCAGCGCTCCGAACACTTCGCCGCCGCCATGTTCGCCATCGCCGTCCCAGCCCCGTTCACGCGCCTTGCGCTGGAGATAAAGGCGCAGCTTGGCTTGCGTCGTCGCGAAACGCGCGACATAGGCCAGCGCCAGTTCCTCCAGGCGGGTCTGGTTCAAAGGTGGTGGGCCCTTGCGGCCTTCATTGCGACGCTTGTCAGACATGTTGCCCTATTCGTGCCACACTCGGCTCGGATTGGGGAGAGTGCGCAAGACCGTAAAGGGACGCATCATAGCTATCTACGGTTCAGGAACGATTGCGTAGAAGCGCCGGTCTTGCGAAGTTAATGGTATAACAACAACAGGTTAGAAAACATGGCCGACACCATCAGCTTGGTGCCAAATACGGGTCAGGCACTTACACCGACCCCGAACGAAGACGTGCTGGAGCGCCGCTTCGCCGACTTCGCCACATTCGGCGATGCCCTGGATTATGCCGCAACCGGCCAGCGTGGATTCAATTTCCACGATCCGCGCGGCACCCTTACCCGCGTCTATCCCTATAGCGAACTGCGCGAAGATGCGATCAAGGTCGCCCATGCGCTGATCGCGCGCGGCGTTAAGAAGGACGACCGCGTCGCCCTCATCGCCGAAACCGGGGTGGACTTCGCAGCCCTGTTCTGCGGCGCCGTCTATGCCGGCGCCTGGCCGGTGCCGCTGCCCCTGCCCACCAGCTTCGGCGGCAAGGACAACTACATCGACCAGCTCTGCGTCCAGCTTGCCAGTTCGGACCCGATCTTGTTGATCGGCCCCGACGAAATCGCCGCGATGACCAGCGTTGCCGCCGAGCGTCAGGGCTGCAACCATGCAACCTGGAATGACTTCACCGCCAAGGACGCCCCCGTGGTCGACCTGCCGAAGTCCGACCCGGACGACATCTGCTACCTGCAGTATTCCAGCGGCTCGACCCGCTTCCCCCACGGCGTCGCGGTTACGCACCGTTCGCTGCTGTCAAACCTGGCCAGCCACAGCCATGGCATGGAATTTCAGCCGAGCGACCGCTGCGTTTCCTGGCTGCCCTGGTATCACGACATGGGCCTGGTCGGCTGCTTCCTGTCGATGATCGCCAACCAGGTCTCGACCGACTATCTCAAGACCGAGGATTTCGCACGCCGTCCGCTGGCATGGCTTGACCTCATCACCCGCAACCAAGGGACGACGGCTTCGTACTCGCCGACCTTCGGCTACGACATCTGCGCACGCCGCATCTCCAGCCAGACCGCCGTGGGCGACCGGTTCGACCTGTCGCGCTGGCGCATCGCCGGCAACGGCGCCGACATGATTCGCCCCGACGTGATGCAGAGCTTCGTCAACGCCTTTGCTGATGCGGGCTTCAAGGCATCTGCGTTCCTGCCCAGCTACGGCCTTGCCGAAGCGACCCTGGCTGTCACCATCATGCCGCCGGGCGAAGGCATCCGCGTCGAACTGGTCGAGGAAGAGCGTCTGTCGGGCAGCCCCCGCGACCTATCACGCCCTGCTCGCTACCGCGCCATCGTCAACTGCGGTAAGCCCGTGCGCGACATGGAAGTAGTGATCCGGGGCGAAGACGATAATACGATCGGCGACCACCAGATCGGCAAGGTCTGGTGCCGCGGCACCAGCGTCATGCACTCCTACTTCCGCGACCCCGAGGCAACCGCCGCCTGCATGGTCGATGGCTGGCTGGACACCGGCGACATGGGGTACATGGCGCAAGGCTACCTGTTCATCGTCGGCCGCGCGAAGGACATGATCATCATCAACGGCAAGAACCACTGGCCCCAGGATATCGAATGGGCCGTGGAACAGCTGCCGGGCTTCAACCACGGCGATATCGCCGCCTTCTCGGTGGAGATGGACAATGGCGAGGAAACCCCCGCCGTGCTTGTCCACTGCCGCGTCTCCGACCCGGTCAAGCGCCTCGAACTGCACGAGATGATCCGCGACAAGGTGCGCTCGATCACCGGCATGAACTGTGTGGTCGAACTGATCCCGCCCAAGAGCCTGCCGCGCACCAGTTCGGGCAAGCTCAGCCGCGCCAAGGCGAAGAAGCTGTACCTCTCGGGTGAAATCGAGCCGTTCAACCTCGCCGCCTGAAGCAGCGCTGAAACATTAAAAAAGGCAGGGGACCGGCGCGGTTCCCTGCCTTTTTCGTTGTTCAGGCCGGGGCCTCCTCGTCCTCCCACTGCGGCATCGGCGGCAGCGCCAGTAACAGCGCGCCGCCCAGCGCGCAGGCGATGGCGCCGGCCCAGAGGAATGGCTCGTAATTACCCGTGGCATCATAGACCTTGCCCGCGATCCAGGGTCCCAGCCCCGAAGCCAGCGCGACCAGCGCCGACATTAGCCCGTAGATCATCCCGAAGTTGCGCATCCCCGCGTAGCCTGCGGTGAGAAACGCTGTGATCTGCGTCTTGGAGCCCGCTGCATAGCCGTTGATGACCAGCGCGATGATGAGCGCAGGCATCGAATCGAGCCACCAGATCAGAACCGCGAAAGTTACCGAAGTGACACCCATCGTCAGGCTGCCTGTCCAGTTGGGCCGGAACCTGTCGAGCAGCGCGCCGGTCACCAGCTTGCCGATGATGCCGGCGATCCCGCCCAGCGAAAGCAGCCACGCCGCATGGCCGCGCGGTACCCCGGCCTCGGTCAGGATCGGAAACAGGTGCATGGCGAGGCCGATAGTCATCATCATAACTACGAACGAGGACACCGCGACCTGCCACAATGCCGCGCTGCGTAGCGCCTCTCGCTTGTGAAGGCCGGGCAGGACAACAACGGGGCTGGCCGCCCCGCCCGCTTTTTCCGCCTTCGCCCTACGGTCGTGCGCGTCGGTCAGGAACAGCCAGCACAGCAGCAGCGTGACCCCGCCCCAGCCAAGGCCGAACCATACGTAGGCCGCCCGCCAGCCGAAGCTCTCGATCAGGAAGTTACCCAGCGGCGGCACCAGGGTCTGCGCGATGGCTGGGCCGGTAACGGCGAGGCCAAGCGCCAACCCCCTGCCCTTATTGAAGGCGCCGGCAACGGCGGTGGTCCAGATCGTCGACTTTATGCTGGTGAGGATGAAACCGAAGACGATCCACATCATCACCCACTGCGCTTTGGAGCAGCTGGCGAAGGAGAACATGCAGGTCGCCGCCATAGTCACTGCCACGCCGGGCAGGCCAAGCCGGCGCGAACCGAAGCGGTCGATCAGCGCACCATAAAAAGGCGAAAGCAGCGCCGTGACCGCAGTGGCGATCGCCGGCCCCATCGACAGGGTAGCGCGGTCCCAGCCAAATTCACGTTCCAGCGGCTCAATGAACAGGCCCGTCGCGGAGAGCAGGACCGAAAAGAATGAAAACCCCGCCATCGCCGCCACGACGATCGGCCAGCCGCGTTGCCATTCCTGCAGGTTGCCGCCGGCCTTGCTCCCGATCCCCATATGCCTCTCCTCTTGCCGGGAGACACTAAGGCAATCGCCGTGATCGCCAACCGCTAGGGCGATGCTGGTGAAACGCTACTAAATCTCGCGGTGCAGTTCCAGATAATCGCTGGGGATGCGTAGCGCCTTGGCTGCAACTTGCGTCTCTCGCAGGAACATCACCAGCGCGATCAACAGCAGCACGATCGAGGCAAGGAACGTCATCGCCGCGGCCGTATGCCAGTCAGACCCGCTCAATCCCGAGAGGAACAGGATGGCCACGGTCACGCCGATCGCCAGGCCCGACAGCACCATCATGCGCACCGCATGGGTAATCAGCGTCATCCGCTGGTGAACGAGACGCAGTTCGCTCACGATCATGTCGTGCTGCGGTCCCTCCGTGGACCCGTGACGTTCCTGCAGCGTTCGAGCGCGGTCAACCACCCGGCCAAGCCGCGTCGAGAGGATGTTGAGGATATTGCCAATGGCCACCAGCACGAAGACCGGGGTCAGTGCCAGTTGGATGGTCTGGACAATCATGCCATCTCTCATGCAGCCTTACGCTCCGCCTGCACAGCCCCTGGCGAGCAGACAGATGCCGTTATCCGCAAAGCGCACGTCGGCAAGGCTGGCGGCGATGGCGCAGCCGCCCGGCGCGATGGCCTCGCCGCCGACTTCGACCTCACCCTCGCGCGGGATCACCAGCAGCGCCGCTGGATAGCGCGCGGCGACCTCCGGCGAAGGGGCGCCTGCAACGTGATCAAGCAGGAACAGCGGACCGTCCACCAATTGCTGCGATCCGTGCGGGGCCACGGTCTTGTGCCACCGGTCCAGCGCGTACCGCTCGCCCGTCGATACCGCCACGCCGTCATCCAGATGCAGTTCGCGCGGGCGGCCATAGTCGTAGAGGCGGTAGGTGATGTCACTGTTCTGCTGCACCTCGATCAGGCCCACCCCCGCGCCGATGGCGTGAACGGTGTTGGCCGGAATGTAGAAGAAATCGCCGGGTGTAACATCGTGCCAGGTCAGCAGGTGCTCGATCGAACCGTCGAGCGCCGCTGCGCGCATCGCCGCTTCGTCCAGATCGCCGTCAAAGCCGATGCCCAGTTTCGCCCCCGGCTCGGCGGCGATGATGAGCCAGCACTCTTCCTTGCCCTGACGCCCGATGCCCTTGGCGATCGTCTGCGCGTCGGAGGGATGAACCTGCACCGACAGCGCTTCACTGGTGAAGATGTACTTCACCAACAGATCCGGCAGAGCGGCGGGCGGCTCGAACCAGATCTCACCGATGCGGATGCCTTCAGGCGCCGTGAAAGGCGCAGGCAGCACGTCCTTGCCCCAGGGTTTTTCTACCTGGCGGGTCGGCAGCGCTGCGCGGGCCGCACTCACTGGTTTACGGCCCCCGACAGCTTGCCGACCTTCTGGACGCCCGCGACCGTGGTAATCATAATGTCGTCGCCGTCGACGACGACGATCACGTCCTCCAGCCCGATCACCGATACGCGCGGACCATCGCTGTCGACCAGCACATTGCGGCAGTCGACCAGTTCGGCTGCGCCTGCACCGCGCACCGAATTGCCGCTCTCGTCGCTTGGCAGCGCCTCATAGAGTGCATGCCAGTTGCCGATGTCTGACCAATTCATGTCGGCGGGCACCATCGCCGCGCGGGCGGTGTTTTCCATCACCGCATAGTCGACCGAATCGCTGGGCACTGCGGCGAAGGCTTGCGCATCGGGATGGAAGCGCTGGCCATCCTCGCTGCCCTTGGCGACCGCTGCGGCCACGCCGGCGGCAATCTGCGGACGGTGCGCTTCCAGTTCGGCCAGGAAGTCCTTGACGCGGAATGCGAAGATGCCGCCATTCCAGGCATAGATACCTTCGGCGAGGAATGCCTTCGCGCGTTCCAGGTCCGGCTTCTCGACGAACTGGGCGGTACGAAAGGCGGTGTCCGAAATCGCCTCGCCGCGCTTGAGATAGCCGAAACCGGTCTCGGGCGCGGTCGCCTCGATGCCGAACGATACGAGCCATCCCTCTTGCGCCAGATCGGCCGCCGCGCAGGCTGCCACGGCGAAAGCATCCGCATTGCCGATGTGGTGGTCGCTGGGGCAGACCAGCATCACCGCGTCCTCGGGCAGACGGCAGGCGGCCAGCGCGATGGCAGCGGCGGTATTGCGCGCGGAAGGCTCGACGATGACCTGCGCGCCGTCGATCATACCAAGCTGCGCTTCGACATGGGCAAGATGCTGGCGCCCCGTCACCACGACCGGCGGCGCGAAGCCGCCGGTGGCCGGGCACCGCGCCAGCGCCGCTTCGAACAGGGTATTGTCCCCGACCAGAGGCAGGAACGGCTTGGGCATCGAGGCCCGGCTGCGCGGCCAGAGGCGCGTGCCGCTGCCTCCGCAAAGGATCACGGGAACGATGGTGGGCATGAAGTCTTTCGCTCGTCAGGTGACGCTTGAGATGCACCCGGTCATAAACCCTGCTTGCTGCGATGCAACGTTACAGGTTGTTCAGAGCTTCAATAAAACCATCTCTGACGCCAGCGATAGACCGCTTCTATGGGTGTTCCCTTAGGGCCTAACGCGGGGTCGAAGCGGAAGCGTTTGGTCGCAAGCGTGCAGGTAATCCCGTCCGCCTGCGAATCGGGACTGGGCTGAACCACGCGGCAGCCCGTGACCCGCCCGTCAGCGCCCACGGACAGGTCTATGACCACCGAAGCGCCGATGCGCAGTTCCCGGCTGGCGCGCGGATAGTCTTTTGCCGAGTTGATCTCGCCGGCAATCTTGACGGTGGGCTTGCCCGTTCCGCCGCCGCCAGCGCCGGTCCCCGCCCCGCCGGCCCCGGTGCCTTTGGCAATACCTGATGCACCCGTTCCATCGCCCTGACCGCTGGCGCCTGATGCGTTTTCCTCTCCCTTTCCTGCGACCTGCGGCGCCTGTGTCGGTCTGACGACCGCTGCCGCGCGAGGTGCTGCCACTTCGCGCGCAGCGGCCTTTGGTGCTGGTGCTCCAGCCGCCCCTTCTTCCTTCGGCGCAGCGCGTCGGGGAGCGATCGTCGGCGAAGGCTCTGGATCGGGCGCCAGCGGCGGCTCTACGCTAACGGTGAAGGCCTGGGTAACCGCGCGTACTGCTTCAGCGGCGATGTCCGGGGTAAATGCGCGGATCAACCCGGCAACCAGCACGAGGTGGATCAGCAGCACAACCGCCGCTGCGCCCCAGCGCGGCCGTCGATCGGGACGGAATTGGAACCGCGTCATGCACACCAGATCGCACAAGCTGGTAATCGGGCGCAACCTCTGCCGAAAGAGGACCGTCCTTAACAAGCCAGGATCGGGTTGCAAATGCCCCCTGTTGTCAAACGCCCTCGGTGTGAGGCATCCTCTCTGCAAGGCGGAACCAGACGATGACCATCACCATCACAGCCTTCCAACGCTCCCCCGATCGCGGACAAGGACTGGCGCGCGACATGGCCGTTCGCTGGGCGCTCGAAGAAGCGGGCTTGGCTTACGAGGTCCGCCTCGTTTCGTTCGAGGCAATGAAACAACCGCCGCACCGGACGGCGAACCCCTTCGGCCAGATTCCCACTTACGAAGAAGGCGAACTGACCTTGTTCGAATCCGGCGCCATCGTACTTCACATCGCTTGCCGGCATGCAGGCCTGCTGCCGGATGATGCCGATGCCCGCGCCCGCGCAGTCACCTGGATGTTCGCCGCGCTGAGCACGGTGGAGCCGCCCATCGTCGAGCGCTCGATGGCCGTGATCTTCGAAAGCGACAGGCCATGGGCCACCGAGCGACTGCGCGCTATCGATGCCCGTATACGCACGCGGCTGCATGAACTGGCCGACCGGCTGGGCGATGCGGAGTGGCTGGACGGCGCATTCAGTGCGGGCGACCTGCTGATGGTCGCGGTGCTGCGTAGGCTCCGCAGTTCGGGCATGTTGGAAGACTATCCCGGAGTGCATGCCTATGTCGCACGCGGAGAAGCGCGGCCCGCCTTCCAGCGCGCCTTCGCGGACCAGCTGGCCGTCTTTAACGCCGCACCGCCGGCCGGCTGAAACGAAAAGGGGCCGGCGCTTTCACGCCGACCCCTCAATTCGTAGCGAAGAATCCTCAGATCAGAACGCGAGCGCCTTGACCGTCTTCACGCCGGGCAGTGCACGTGCCTGCTCCAGCACGTCGGCGGCAACCGGCGTGTCGACCGAGAGCAAAAGCACTGCCTCGCCGCCGGTGGTGCGGCGACCGAGGTTGAAGGTGCCGATGTTGATACCCTGCTCGCCCATCAGGGTGCCGATGCGGCCGATAAAGCCAGGGGCGTCCTCGTTGACGATATAGAGCATCGAGCCGTCCAGCTCTGCCTCGACCTTGATGCCGAACATCTCGACCAGGCGCGGCTCGACGTTGTTGAACAGGGTGCCGGCGACCGAACGCTCGCCCGCTTCGGTCTTCACCGAAACGCGGATCAGCGTGTGGTAGTCACCCTCGCGCTCGGTCTTCACTTCGCGCACTTCGAGGCCGCGTTCCTTGGCGAGGAACGGTGCGTTGACCATGTTCACGGTGTCCGACTGGACGCGCAGGAAACCGGCGAGAACGGCGGCAGTGATCGGCTTCTGGTTCAGTTCGGCAGCGGCGCCTTCGACATGGATCGAGATGCGCGGCACCGAATCGACGGTCAGCTGGCCGACCATCGAGCCGAGCACTTCGGCCAGCTTCATGTAGGGCTTGAGCTTGGGGGCTTCCTCGGCGCTCAGCGAAGGCATGTTGAGCGCGTTGGTGACGCCGCCGTTGACCAGGAAGTCGGCCATCTGTTCGGCCACCTGAAGCGCCACGTTGACCTGCGCTTCAGTTGTCGATGCGCCCAGGTGCGGAGTGCAGATGAAGTTCGGGGTGCCGAACAGCGGCGAATCCTTGGCCGGCTCGGTCTGGAACACGTCGAGGGCAGCGCCCGCGATGTGGCCCGAATCGAGGCCAGCCTTGAGCGCCGCCTCGTCGATCAGGCCGCCGCGTGCGCAGTTGACGATCCGAACGCCCTTCTTGGTCTTGGCCAGATTCTCGGCAGAGAGGATATTGCGGGTCTGGTCGGTAAGCGGGGTGTGCAGGGTGATGAAGTCGGCGCGGGCCAGCAGCGTTTCCAGATCGGCCTTCTCGACGCCCATTTCCACGGCGCGCTCGGGCGTCAGGAACGGGTCGAAAGCGATGACCTTCATGCGCAGGCCAAGGGCGCGGCTGGCGACGATCGAGCCGATGTTGCCGGCGCCGATGAGGCCCAGCGTCTTGCCGGTGACTTCAACGCCCATGAAGCCGTTCTTGGGCCACAGGCCCGCCTGGGTCTGGGCATTGGCTTCCGGCAGCTGGCGGGCCAGTGCGAAGATCAGCGCGATGGCGTGCTCGGCGGTGGTGATCGAGTTGCCGAACGGGGTGTTCATCACCACCACGCCCTGCGACGAGGCAGCGGGAATATCGACGTTGTCGACGCCGATGCCGGCGCGGCCGATGACCTTGAGGTTCTTCGCGGCGGCAAGCATTTCCTTGGTCACGCGGGTGGACGAGCGGATGGCGAGTCCATCGTACTCACCGATGCGGGCGATCTGCTGCTCGGCGTTCTCGCCGGTGATGACGTCGACATCGCAGCCCATTTCCGCGAAGATGCGGGCTGCGTTGGGGTCCATCTTGTCGGAAATGAGAACTTTGGGCTTGGTCATGGGAATTGTTCCTTGGCTCGTCGCCCCCGCTGCTACTCGCGTCGATATGCGCGGGAGCGGGGAAGGAAGCGCGGCGCCCGTCTGCACGGGCGCGCGCCGTTTCATGCGTGAAAGTAGGTTCAGCCGGCCTTGACGGTGGCGTAAGCCCAGTCGAGCCAGGGACCGAGATCCTCGATGTCCTGGGTATCGACGGTGGCACCGCACCAGATGCGAAGGCCGGCAGGGGCATCCCGGTAGCCGGCGACATCATAAGCCGCGTCCTGCTTTTCCAGCAGGCCGGCTAACTTCTTGATGAAGTCGGCGTCAGCGCCCTCGACCGTAAGGCAGACCGAGGTCTTGGACCGGCTGGCCTCGTCGATGGCAAGGTGGCCAAGCCAGTCACGCTCTTCGACGATCTTGGAAAGCGCGGCGGCATTGGCGTCGGAGCGGGCCTTCAGACCTTCCAGACCGCCAAGACCCTTGGCCCATTCCAGCGCGAAGATCGCGTCCTCGACGGCAAGCATCGAGGGAGTGTTGATCGTCTCGCCCTTGAACACGCCCTCAGCGAGCTTGCCCTTGGAAACGAGGCGGAACACCTTGGGAAGCGGCCATGCCGGGGTGTAGGTTTCCAGACGCTCGACCGCACGGGGACCCAGGATCAGAACGCCGTGGCCGCCTTCGCCGCCCAGGACCTTCTGCCAGGAGAAGGTCGCAACGTCGATCTTCGACCAGTCGATGTCATAGGCGAACACGGCCGAGGTCGAGTCGGCGAAGGTCAGGCCTTCGCGGTCGTCGGGGATGAAATCGGCGTTGGGAACGCGAACGCCCGAAGTGGTGCCGTTCCAGGTGAAGAGCACGTCGGTGCTCCAGTCCACCTGGGTCAGGTCGGGAAGCTGGCCGTAGTCGGCGCGGATCACGGTGGGATCGAGCTTGAGCTGCTTGGCAGCGTCGGTCACCCAGCCCTCGCCGAAGCTTTCCCAGGCCACGGTCGTCACGCCGCGCGCGCCGAGCATGGTCCACATGGCCATCTCGAAGGCGCCGGTGTCGGAACCGGGGACGATACCGATGCGGTGAGTGTCGGGAAGCTGCAGGACTTCGCGCATCAGATCGATGCAGTACGCAAGACGCGTCTTGCCGATCTTAGCGCGGTGCGAGCGGCCAAGTGCTTCGGTGTTCAGCTGTGCTGGGGTATATCCGGGCGGCTTGGCGCAAGGCCCGGAAGAGAAATGAGGACGTGCAGGTTTACGCGCAGGTACGGCAATAAAATCAGTCATTTCTGACTCTCCTTACAGAGAGCTCGCGCGGCGTTGGGACCGCGTGGCCCGGCGCCGCATCTAAAGAGGTGGCGGGGGAAGTCAATCGGCTTGCGGCGTCCCGCCTGTGCAAATGTGTACTATATCCGCAAATGCCCGGATGGCGGATCGGCTCGCTCCATCGCACCGGTAATCTGAGGTTAACCCGCTCGCTTCAACAAGGGCGCCATGCGCAGAGCACTGCTATTCCTGCCCCCCGTTCTGGTTGGCGTGGCCGCCCTCGCCGCCTGTGTAGAATCCCCTCGCCAGCCATCCCCGCGGCAACCCGCCCGCTCGGCCCAGCGGCCGGTGAAAGCGCCGCGCGCCGATGTGCGCCAGTGCCTGTCCATGCTGGGCGCGCAGCAGGCGGTCTTCACCCCGGTGGAGGATCGCTACTACGGTAATTCCTGCTCCACCGTGGGCACAGTGAAACTCGCCGCGCTCAATACGGATAACGCCACGGTTACCGTAACCGGCCTGGGTCCGGCGACGTGCGCGGTGGCGACGCCCTTCGCCGCATGGGCGCGCTACGGCGTGGACCGCGCGGCGCTGCAGATCCTCGGCAGCCGGGTGGTGAAGATCGAGACTTTCGGCAGCTATTCCTGCCGTAACGTGGCGGGCACCAGCCGCCGCTCGGGCCATGCAACCGCCAATGCAATCGACGTCTCCGGCTTCGTACTGGGCGATGGGCGGCATATCACCATCCTCGCCGACTGGAACGGCGGCACCCCGGCCGAACGCCGCTTCCTGCGCACCGTTCACGACAGCGCCTGCAAGCGGTTCGGCACGACGCTGGGCCCGGCCTACAACGCAGCACACGCGAATCACCTGCACCTCGAAGCCGACGGCGCCGATTTCTGCCGCTAGGCGGTATCGCCACAAGACCTGACCGGCCAGCAACGATTGCGACACGTACTAGCCATATTGGCCGAACCTTCAGTCCCTGCCCGAAGGTCCGCATGAACCGCACTGCTCCCGTCCGTTTCGCCCTCGCCGCAGCCGCACTGACTTTCACCGCCACAGCCCCGCAGATCGCCCGCGCCGAGACCAGCCATGACGAACAGGTCTGGGTGAATCTGACTGCGATGGGCTCGATCTCGGACAAGCTGGTCTATTTCGCGGAATTGCAACCACGCGTCGGCGACGGTGTATCACGGCTCGATCCGCTGCTGCTGCGCGGCGCCGTGGGGTGGAAACTCTCGCCCTCGGTCACGCTGTATCAGGGGTATGCGCATGTCATTTCGCCTGTCGACGGGGGCCGCGACATCAACGAGGAGCGCAGCTTCCAGCAGCTCAACGTTGCGCTGGGCAAGCCGCTGGGCGGCGAGCTTTCCTCACGCACGCGGCTCGAACAGCGCTGGCGTTCGGACGGCCGCGACATGGGCTGGCGCCTGCGCGAGATGCTACGCTACGAACATCCGCTGAAAGCTGGCAGCGACGCCGTGAACGCGCTTGTCTATGCCGAGGGCTTCATCGCGCTGAACGACACCGACTGGGGTGCCCGCGGCGGTTTCGACCAGCTCCGCAGCTTCGTCGGCGCGGAAGTCGGGCTGCCCGGCGCCTCCACGCTGGAACTGGGCTATCTCAACCAGACCATCGACCAGACCCGCGGCCGGGTCCGCATGAACCACGTCGCCTCGATCACCCTGTTCTACCGCCACTGACCGGCTCCTCCCCATTGCTGCGCAACGGGGAGGAAAATAACGGAGATCAGAACGGCAGGTTGTAGAGTTTGACCGCGTTGCCTTGCAGCACCTTCCTGCGGATTTCGTCACTGTAGCCGCCCAGCACGTCCTTGAGGTGCGCCTGTACGCCCGGATACAGGGAGGTGGGATGCGGGAAATCGGTTTCGAACATGACGTTGTCGACGCCGATAATTTCCAGCAGGTATTTGGGCGCGATCTTCTCGAACCAGAAAGTGCAGTAGAAGTGATCGCGGAAGTAGTCCCAGGGCTGCTTCTTGAGCACGTCGCGCTTGCTGGCGAGCATCTCGCGAAACTGGTGTTCCAGCGCTTCCACCGCAAAGGGCACCCAGCCAGCGCCGCTCTCGATCAGACCGATCTTGAGCTTGGGGTGCCGGTCGAGACGGCCCGAAACCATCCAGTTGCCCAGCGTCGCGGCATTGCCGATCGAGAACATCGTCGCCACGACCGACAGTGTCTGCTCGAACTGGAAACCTTCCCAGGTCAGCGTGTTAGGATCAATCGCCGCGTTGAGATGGAAGTTGAGCGGCATGCCGGTCGCCTCGCACATCTCGAGGAACGGCGTCCAGTAGTCGTGATTGAAGCTGGGCACGCCGACACGCTCGGGCGTATCGGGCAGCACGAAGCCGCGCAGGCCCATATCGTGGCAGCGGCGTGCTTCGGTTTCGAGGGCCTTCTGGTCCCAGAACGGGAGATGCGCCATGTTGAAAATACGCTGGCCCGAGGTTTCCTGGTACTCTGCCGAGGCGTCGTTGTAGATCTGGATGACCTGCAGCGCCAGTTCGGGATCGCCCAGGCTCATCAGCGAGCCGGCCTGCGTCACGCCCGAGTTCTGGAAACCGATCTGGGCGTAGACGCCCATGTCGTCCATCGCCTGCAGGCGCTCCTTGATCTGGTGTCCGCCGGGGTGCGCCTCTTCCAGCTTGGGGAAGGCGAGACGGCCGAGCAGCTTGTTGTTGTCGGCGCGGATGACGTTGCCGCCCAGCGTGCCGAAATCACGGTCGCCCACGAACCAGCGGTCAGTGCCGTTGATCCGCTCCACCCGCGGCATCTTCGCTTTCATGGAAGCGGTTGCACGGCTGGTAAAGAGGTCCGGTGCCTCGGTGATATGAGTGTCGGTGTCGACGATCTTGATGCCTTCGAACATCGGATCGAGGCCGCCTGACTGCGAGGCATAATCAACCTCGCGGATCACGCCGCCTTCCTTGTATCCGTCGGCGGACCAGTACTTGCGTGCGGACTGCGACAGCTCCTGCGTGTCGTCATCGGCCATTGTGATTCTCCCGAAGAATAATGCCAAACCTTATGGCACTCATTTCGCAACCGGGCCGAGACATGACAATCGCGCGGCGCAAGGCAACGCCGCGACGATGAATGGGAAAGTCTCGCTAACAACGTGCTGCTGGAGAAATCGTTTGCCTGCATCGCCGGATTATCCGGGATGGCGACATCACCTTCCGGTGATCAACCCACGATTTCCTTCACCGCCGGGTCCATCCGGTAGTTCGGCAAGCCATCGAGCGCATTGCGCAGGGCTTCGCTCCAACTGGTGGAAACAGCAGCGAAATAAGGGTCGGACGCATCGATACGGCGTTCGTGGCGGGGCGTGAAGTGATCGCGCTCGAGCACCAGCAGGTCGAGCGGCAGGCCGACCGAGAGGTTGGCCTTGAGCGTCGAATCGAACGACACCGTCATAAGTTTGATCGCGCTTTCAAAGCTCATATCGCGCTCATAGCCGCGGATCAGAATCGGGCGGCCGTATTTGGTCTCGCCAATCTGGAAGAACGGGGTGTCGAAACTGGCTTCGATGAAGTTGCCTTCGGGGTAGATCAGGAACAGGCGTGGCTCCATGCCCTTGATCTGGCCGGCGACGATCATCGAGGCGCTGAACGTGCCGGCAGCGGCTTTCTGGCCATTGTCGGTCGCGCGTTCCTCGATGATGTCCTGAAGCAAGTTGCCTACGATCGAGGCGACCTTGAACATCGTCGGCGCTTCCAGCAGCGAATTGTGCCGCTCGGACGGGGCTTTGTTGCGTTCCTCCAACTGGCTGACGACGGCCTGTGTGGTAGCGAGGTTGCCGGCGGTCATGATCGTGATGATACGCTCACCGGGAAGTTCCCAGTGATACATCTTCCGGAAGGTAGAGATGTTGTCGACGCCCGAATTGGTACGCGTGTCGCTCATCAGAACGAGCCCACGATCCAGCATCATGCCCACACAATACGTCATCGAACCATCAAACTTTCAAACTCGTTTTTTGTCTCCGCGCCTCTCCCAAGACGATATTGGGCGCGAAACGGCCTGTTAGCCGCCCTGCACCTGCCGCTGACCGCCAGAGGCGGACTGCTGCTGCTGTCCTCCTACCTTATTTTCCCCTACGGACAAATGAACATCAAGGCTGGTTTCCCCAGCACCGACGGCGATACCCGTAACCGGAGCCGCCTCTCCATAGTCGCAACCCGTGGCTACGCGGATATACCGTTCGTCCGGGCAGATCGCGTTGGAGACGTCGAAACCTACCCAGCCCAGACCGGGAACATGGGCCTCGGCCCAGCCATGGCCGGCTTCCTGCTCGTCGCGGTCGTCCATATGCAGATAGCCGCCGACGTAGCGCATCGGCACGTCGAGCATGCGGCCCGCGCTGATGAAGATATGCGCGTGATCCTGGCACACACCTTTGCCGGCGGCGAGCGCCTGTTCGGCGGTGGTATGGGCATCGGTCGTCCCGCTTACGTATTCCACCTGATCGGCAATCGCGTTGGAAAGGACGTGGAGATAGCCCAGCGTGTCCGACCGGTTCGCTTCGATCCCCGCGAGCAACTGGCGCACCTTGGGGCCGGGCCTGGTTAGCGGGGTGGGGCGCAGGAAACACCATAGCGGCATGTGCCCGGTATGCGGGCCAGTGATGCCGTTGTTGTCGATCGTGCGGATCGTACCTTCGCAGGTGACGACCACTTCGGGCACGCCCGGCACGATCGAGACGAGATCGGTGTGATTGAAATGCTGGTCGTCGTAAGCGGCCTCGGGCTTGGCGCCCGACAGGTCCATGCGCCAGTTGATCACTTCCTGCCCGTGGGTCGATTTCGGCTTCAATCGCAGGCGCTGGAGCCCATGGGTCACTTTGCCCTCGAAGACGTAGCGCGTGGTATGTTTTACAGTGAGGAGCACGATCGGCCCTCCTACTCGCTGAAACGGTAATCGGCGGCGATGGCGCTGCCGATCTCGATGGTCTTGCCGATGAAGTCCTGCAGGAACTCGTGCAGACCGCCCTCGAAGATTTCCTCGATGGTGGTCTGGTTGAGCTTGTCCCCGGCATCGCGCAGCAATTGATGTGCCGGAACCTCGTGCCCGTATTCCTTGGCGAGGCCCGCCATGTTGCTGCGGATCTTCTCATACGAGAACACCAGGCTGCGCGGAAACTGGCCGTCCAGGATCAGGAACCGCGCAATGCCGCGCGGGTCCATGGACCCTGCATTGAGCCACGAATAGGCCCGGTTGCCCGCGACCGACCGCAGCAGCGTATCCCACTGCACGTTGTCGAGGCTGGAGCCGACCCATGCAGCGGACGGCAGCAGCACGTAATACTTCACGTCGAGAATGCGCGCGGTATTGTCGGCCCGCTCGATGAAGGTGCCGATGCGGGAGAAGTTGAACACCTCGTTCCGCAACATCGTCCCTTCGAGGGCGCCGCGTACCAGCGTACCGATGCGGCGAATTTCTCGCAGCAGTTCGCCCAGGTTCGTCTCACGCACCGGCCGGGCGAGCAGGTCGCGCAGGTGCATCCAGCCTTCGTTCGTGGTTTCCCATACGGCATTGGTGATGCTGGTTCGCACCACGCGGGCATTGGTGCGCGCGTTCTCCACCATCGCCAGCACCGAGCCGGGATTGTCCCGGTCGCGCAGGAGATAGTTGAACACCTGTGAGCCGCCGAAATCGGAATGCTTCGAACAATAGTCCTCCAGCATCCCGGTAGTGGTGAGGACCGACTTCCACTCCTCGTCCTGCGACTGGCGGTTGCCCCGCGTCAGCGCGAGGTGAAAACCCACGTCGATCAGGCGCGCGGTATTTTCCGCCCGCTCGAGATAGCGGGACATCCAGAATACGCCGCTTGCTCCACGTCCCAGCATCAGACTGCCCCCCTCACTCGTCCAGCACCCAGCTGTCCTTGGTGCCTCCGCCTTGCGAGGAGTTGACCACGAGGGATCCTTTCTTGAGCGCCACGCGGGTCAGGCCGCCGGGCGTTATGTCGATGCCGTCGGGCGAAACCAGCACGAAGGGCCGGAGGTCCAGGTGCCGGGGCGCGAGGCCTTCCTTGGTGAAGATCGGGCAGGTCGACAGCGAAAGCGTGGGCTGCGCGATATAGTTCGACGGCTTGGCTCGCAGCTTCTGCTCGAAATCGGCGATCTCCTTTTTCGAGGAAGTCGGCCCGATCAGCATCCCGTAACCGCCCGATCCGTGCACTTCCTTGACGACCAGGTCAGCCAGATTGTCGAGCACGTAGCCCAGCGAATCGGCTTCCGAGCAGCGCCACGTCGGCACGTTCTGCAGGATCGGTTTCTCGCCAGTGTAGAATTCGACGATCTCGGGCATGTAGCTGTAGATCGCCTTGTCGTCAGCGATACCCGTACCGGGCGCATTGGCGATGGTTACACCGCCCGAACGGTAGACATCGAAGATACCCGCCACCCCCAATTGCGAGTTGGGATTGAAGCTGAGCGGGTCGAGATAGTCATCGTCCACGCGGCGGTAGATGACGTCGATCGCCTTGTAACCGGTCGTGGTGCGCATGCACACGCGCCCGTCGACGACGCGCAGGTCGTTCCCTTCCACCAGTTCCGCGCCCATCTGGTCGGCCAGGAAGGCGTGTTCGAAATAGGCAGAGTTGAAGATGCCCGGCGTCAGCACCGCCACCACGGGCCGCTTGCCGCCTTTATAAGCAGGCGGGGCGCAGGCGCGCAGGCTGCGGGCAAGGCGGCGCGGATAGTCCGAAACCGGACGCACCGGAATCTTGGTGAACAGTTCCGGGAACATCGCCATCATCGTTTCGCGGTTCTCGAGCATGTACGAGACGCCGGAGGGGGTGCGGGCGTTGTCTTCCAGCACCATGAAATCGTCTGGCCCGGTTCGCACCAGGTCGATGCCGACGACGTGGGTATAGACGCCGCCCGGCGGCGTGAAGCCTATCATCTGCGAGAGGAAGGCCTCGTTGTTGCGAAGCGCCTCGATCGGCAGGCGGCCGGAACGGATGATTTCCTGCCGGTGGTAAAGGTCCTGGAGGAAAGCGTTAAGCGCCCTCACCCGCTGTTCGATACCGCGCGTCAACTTGCGCCATTCGCGCGCGGTGATGATCCGGGGGATCATGTCGAAAGGAATGAGCCGCTCTTCAGCGGCATCGTCGCCGTATACGTTGAAGGTGATACCGATGCGGCGGAAGAACCGTTCCGCTTCGGCATCCTGCCTTCTCAGCCAGCCCTTGTCCTGATTATCGAACCACTGGCGATATTCGGCATAAGCAGGACGAACAGAGCCGTCCGCATTGAGCATCTCGTCGAAATTCGTACCGCTCTCAGCCGACATTTTGACTCCCTGTTACACAAGTGATGCAACAGGAATCGGGACTTGCCAAGCACTCTCGCTGCATGTGCGAAGAAAATTTAACGCTGACGACAAACGCCGCAAATCAGACCGTTTTGATCATTAATTATCGGGCAACGACGACGCCTCACCCGAGCAGACCCCTTGCCGAAAGATCCGAGCGCAGCGTGCTGGCATCGCGGAAGTGATGGACCTGCCACCCCAACGCGCGTGCACCGTCGATGTTGGCGGCGCTGTCGTCGATGAACAGCATCGACTTCGGCACATGGCCGAATCGGCGGGCAGCAAGGTCAAAAATGCGCGCATCCGGCTTGGCGATCTTCTCGTCACCGGAAACGACGATATCGCCGAACAGGTCGAACAAGGGCTCGCCCGCGCGGTAGTCACGCCAGAATACGCTTGCGAAATTGGTTATGGCGAACAGCGGCACGGACCGCGCGGCCAGTTCGCGCACGATCTCGTGACTGCCGGGAACATTGCCGGGGATCGTCTCACCGAAGCGCGTGGCGTAAGCGTCGAGCAGATCGTCGTGGCCGGGAAACTCGGCCTTGCGGGCTGCGACCATCTCGCAAAGGTCGCGCCCGGCATCGTGCTCGAAGTGCCATGCCTCGGTGACGACGTTCGCCATGAACCAGTCGAGCCGCGCAGGCTCGGCGATCAGCCGCGCGAAAAGGCGGCGCATGTCCCACTGGACCAGCACCCGCCCAACGTCGAAGACGACCGCCTCGACCGGAGAAAATAGATCAACGACAGACATGACAAGACCCCCGCGGATGGCAGGGGCCTCATGCATTCGACGCGAAACCATCCGCCTTGTTCACCCGCCGGTAGAGGCGGGCTTCAGGCGAAAGGAATCAGCCCTGGCGGGCTTTGAAGCGGCGATTGGTCTTGTTGATGACGTACGTACGGCCGCGGCGACGGATCACGCGGTTGTCACGGTGGCGGCCCTTGAGCGACTTGAGGCTGTTGCGAATCTTCATGGTCTATCTCGTCCGTGTCGTGTCTGGGCGGTTACCGACCGCCGGAAATTCGAAGTGGCGCCGTTAGTGGTAGCAGAGCGCGAAGTCAAGCAGGCTGCTCGATTCGAAGGCCGTTGCAGTTGATTTCACAAGGCCTATCTACACTGTTCATCTACGGGCAACTTGCGGCGCGCATAACAGGTTCACGGGCGCGACCCCACCGAATTCGGACAAAAACGATACCCATCATGAAAAAGCTCGAAGGCGCGGCGATTGCCGCAGGCATGGCCGCCATGCTCCTCGCCTCTTCCACCGCTCAAGCGCAGTGGGGGCCGGGGTATGGGCGCGGATGGGGCGGCGGATATCGCGGTTCCGGATGGGGCAGTTCGTTCGATTCGCCCCGCGTCAACAATTCGCGATCCAAAGATTCGCGTGAAGGGCGTGTCGAAGTCAGCCGTTTCGTCAGCAGCGACCCCGCCGCCGCCGCCGAACTGGGCAAAGGTCCTGTCTCGGTCGAATCCGAATCGGGCGATGGTCCCTGGGTCGAGGCGAGCATGCGCCGCACTTTCGAAGCGGCGATCGTGGATGCCCTCGTGGGCGCCGGCTACGACACGCTTCATCCCGACGTGCCGCAGCCGCAGATCACCAAGCTGAAGATTTCGCGTCAGGTCCTGGCCCCGGGCGAAGAAAAGCGCAGCCCCGTCAGCGGCACTGCCGCGATTGAAACCGGCACTTACGGCACCGGCTATGGCCTTGGCATCAACGTCGACCTGACCAAGCCGCGCTCTGCCTTGGTTTCCACCCGGCTCGATGCGCGAATCGTCGAGAAGGACAGCGGCAAGGTGCTGTGGGAAGGCTATGCCACGATCGCCACCCGCGAAGGCGACGACAAGTGGAGCAACGGGATGATCGCCACCAAGCTGGCCGGCGCCTTGTTCGACAACTTCCCCAAGGCCGACGCGATCGCCCCTGCCCGCGAAGGTTGATGCGGGAACCGGCGGGCCTGCCCTGCACTTTCACTACATATAATGCAGCAGGCAAATTTTGCCGGCAACAAGGCTGGAGAGAACAGATGGCCATGATCGAGCGCAGGTTTACCGCGCGGCTGCGTGATGCGCGCCTTGGCGCTGCCCTGGCCCTTGCAGCCAGCCTTGCTCTGTCAGCCTGCGTTGCGCCCGTGGGGCCCGTGGAAGTTACGCGCTTTCATGCCCCCGACACCACGCGCCTTGGCCGGGGCACGATTCGCGTGGAACCCGCCCCCGGTCAGGCCGATACGCTCGAATTCCGCACATATGCGGCTTCGGTCACGCGGGAATTGACGCGTCTAGGGTATAGCGAGGCGCTCCCCGGCGCCGCGCCCGGCCAACAGGTCGCCCTGCTCACGCTGGAGCGCCAGACCTTCAAGCCGCAGCGTGGCCGCAACCCGGTTTCGGTCGGCGTGGGAGGAGGCACGGGCGGATATGGCTCGGGCGTCGGCATGGGCATCGGCATCGACCTTTCCGGCCCGCCCAAGGACCAGGTGGGAACCCGCGTTTTCGTTGCCATTCGCGACCGGGCGGCACCCGATACCGCGACGGCCTTGTGGGAAGGACGGGCGATGTTCACCGTGCGCAGCGATTCGCCGCTGGCGCAGGCACCGCTCGGTTCGGCGAAATTGGCCGAAGCGTTGTTCAAGGGGTTTCCGGGGCAGTCCGGCGAAACTATTCAGGTAAAATGACCGACATTCAAATCACCGCGTCCTTTGACGCCGGCAACATCGAAGTCCTCTCCATCGACTGCACCGAAGCACGGCTGGCGATCCGCAAGGACCACGAATCGGACTTCTTCCAGTGGTTTCATTTCCGCGTCAGCGGCGCGGCCGGGCGCGAACTGACCCTGCGAATCACCGGACTGGGCGCCTCCGCCTATCCGGGAGGCTGGCCGAATTACGACGCCTGCGTTTCCGAAGACCGTGAATTCTGGGGCCGCGCCGCCAGCGAGTGGGATGCAAGCCTCGATGGCGGCACCCTCACCATCCGCTACCAGCCCGAAGGCGAACTCGCCTGGTTCGCTTATTTCGCGCCCTATTCGATGGAGCGCCACCACGACCTCGTCGCGCACATCGCCGGGGCCGACGGTGTCGCTCACCGTTCGCTGGGGCTCACCCTCGACGGCCAGCCGATCGACTGCCTCGAAACCGGCACCGGCCCGGTCCAGGTCTGGCTCTATGCCCGCCAGCATCCGGGCGAATCGATGGCGGAATGGTGGATGGAAGGCGCGCTGGACCTGCTGGCCGACCTTTCCGATTCGGTCGCACGCGAACTACGCAGGCGCTGCTCCTTCCACATCGTCCCCAACGCCAACCCGGACGGCTCGCGCCGGGGGCACCTGCGCACCAATGCGGCGGGCGTGAACCTCAACCGCGAATGGGACAATCCCACGGCCGAAAAATCGCCCGAAGTGCTCGCCATTCGCGACGCGATGGATGCTACCGGCGTCGACTTCGCGATGGACGTCCACGGCGACGAGGCAATCTCCGCCGTGTTCCTCGCCGGGTTCGAGGGCATCCCCTCACTCAAGGACGAACAGCAGGCTGGCTACACCAGTTATGCGAACCTGCTGGAGCGGCGCACGCCCGATTTCCAGACCAAGCTCGGCTATCCGCTGACGCGCCCCGGCAAGGGCAACCTGACGATGTCGACCAACCAGTTGGCTGAGCGCTTCGGTGCGGTGTCGATGACGCTGGAAATGCCCTTCAAGGACCACGATCCCGCCGCTGACAAGCGTCAGGGTTGGAGCCCGGAACGGTCGGCGCAGCTTGGCCGCGACTGCCTCGGCGCGCTGCTCGAATGGTTGGTCGAACGCGAAGTCTGATCGGCTATGCCCTCCCCCGGCTGGGGGAGGGCAGCATCGGTTCGCTATTTCAAATCGCCGCCCACTGGCGCTTCGCCTCACGCACCGCGAGGTTTTCGTCGTGCGTCCATTCCGGCGTCACCGAGCCGGCAGGCGAGAGGCCCAGCACAGACTGGATGAGCATCCAGCCCTGCGCCCAGTCGCCGCGCGTATCGTCGCAGACGGGACATGAGCCCCAGTCCTTCGCCAGCCGCATGAGCGAGCGCTGGTGCACTGCCGAGCCCTCCAGATCGCTGACGAGGAACGAGGTGAACGGCAGGGGCTGCCTTGGGCAGGCACCGAAACGGCCCAGGCGCGGATCTGCTCCGGGCAGATCGACATTCGGCGGGTTGACGATCACCGCGCCCAGCACGGGATTGTCCTGCTCCAGTGCTTCGAATTCGACCCACCACGACAGCGCCAGCGCAGCGATATCGTCGGTGACGATCACCACTGGTCGGTCGGCGCGGCGGACCGCGAGGTTCAGCTTGTTGACCCAGGTATTGCGATGCGGCTCGTCCCAAAGGCCAAGCTCGACTACGCGGCAATGCTCACTCAAGCGGGTCCAGCGGTTCATCCAGTGGCCTGCCGCCAGCGGCGTGCCGGGAACCAGGAGGATGAGCGGCGTATGCTCCTGCGCATTGGGATAACGGAAGTTTGCCATGGGAATCTCCAGTTCAGGTGGGGGTTCCGCCGGTCGACCCTGATTGCGTCCCGACTGCGCTCCTTTTATCTCAACTAAAATAATAGACAATACGCTTGCGTTGATCCGCCCGCTCAATGCGCCGCCCCGATCTGACGGTCATCGGCTTTGGCCATGCAGAAACTGGCCGCCGCCCCCGCCCGGACGGGGACGACGCGGCTTTGCGCGGGCGATTTCTTCGAGTATTGCCTAAAGCAGGTTCGCGGGCCCGAAGGCGTGTGGGAGCAGCTGTGATAGGCGCAGTTCCAGCACCCCTTCCGCCCCGTCGCACCAGATCACCGGATCGGTGGAGCCCACTTGCGCGATTTCGTTGAGGACCTGGCGGCAGCGCCCGCAAGGCGTGACGCGGGCACCCTGCCCGGCCTCTCCGGGCGCGCCGCCGGTCACCGCCACGGCTTGCAGAGCAAGGCGCGTCCCCGACAGGATCTTGGCCACGGCGACCGTCTCGGCGCAAAGCGACAGGCCGTAACTGGCGTTCTCCACATTGGCGCCGGTGACGACCGAGCCGTCCTCCATCAGCAGCGCAGCGCCAACATGAAAGCGTGAATAGGGCGCATAAGCGGCGGAGGCCGCCTCGCGGGCAGCGGTAATCAACGCGTCGCGGGCGCTGTCGGAAAAGCTGGGAGTATCGTTCATTCCTGCACCACTACCCAGCGCAGGCCGCCTTGCGCAATCTCGTTGGCGAGATCGCCGTTGGCAGTCCACATCGTCCAGGGCCTGCCGCCGTAGCTCGGGGTGAAGCGATCGCGCACCAGCCACAGGTTGCGGTCCAGCTTGTGGGCGATGGTATAGCGCGACTGAAATGCGGACGTGACCTTGAGGATCACCGGCTTGCCGGTATGCGTCTCCACCTGATTGAGGAACGTCATCAGCTCACTCTCGACCCGGGCATCGCTGACTTTCATAGGGCAGCCGTCGGCCAGCATGTCGAGTTCTACCGCAGGCGGCAGCAGCTTGGCGTCGCGCGGCACCGTGGTGACGAAATTCGCCGCCTGGCTGCCGGCCGGCTGGCACGGGTCGTAGCGGTGGAGCGCGCCTACCTGCATTCCTGCACTGCGCGCGGCCTCGAAATTGTCGACGAAACGCGGGTCGCGCGCAAAGGCGCTGGCGCTGGCGTCGATATAGGCGAAGTCGGCGCCGATCGCTTTCAGGGACTTCCAGTTGATTTCGCCGTCGTCGGTGCCAACTTCCACACCCTGCACGGCATAGTTCGCGCGCTCGGGCGTCCAGTGGCGCAGGTGCCACCAGCCCCAGGCACCGCCGACGATGCCCGCAAGCAGCAATGCCCCCAACGCACGAAGGCGCCAGTTGCCACTGATCCCGCCGACCTTGCCACCCTTTCGCGCACCGCGAACTGCCACGTATTTTATTCCTCAGCCGCGGATGTGCAGGACGCAGATCAGCGTGAACAGGCGCCGCGCGGTCGGGTGGTCGGTCTCGATCTTGCCCTCCAGGCGTTCCAGCAGCATTTCGGCGGCCTCGTTGTGGACACCGCGCCGGGCCATGTCGATTGTTTCGATCTCCTGCGCGGTCGCCTTGCGAATCGCCTGGTAGTAGCTTTCGCAGATCGCGAAATACTCGCGGATCGGACGGCGGAACCGAGCCAGACCCAGCACCAGCGTTTCCAGCACCTCGCCGTCCTCGCCCGCGATTTCCAGCGACAAGCGGCCATCGCGCACCGAAAGGCGCACACGGTAAGGCCCTTCGTTCCCCGCCGCGCAGGAGCGTAGCGGATTGAACACGTTATCCTCGATCAGATCGAAGATGGCGATGCGCCGTTCCTGTTCGATGTCCGCGTTGCGCCACAGGATGGTCGCATCGTCGAGCTCGATGTGAGAGATGCGCGGGTCCGCCATGATCGCAGTGCCTTTACGCGGTTGCGGCATAGCCCGGCAAGTGGCCTTTGGAGGGACCACTGCCCTCCCGGCATCCACAAGCTGTGGATTAATATCCCGTACTGCCCCGCTTGAAGGACTCAGCCGCCGAGAGCATTGTGCGCCGCTTATGGCCCAGCAAGATCTCCTCATCCGCGCCGACGACGGCGCCCAGAATTCTGGCGTGCGCACTCTGCCCGCCAACGTCGAGGCCGAGGCCGCGTTTTTGGGCGCCGTCCTCATCGACAACCGGGTGATCGAGGAACTGACGACCCCGCTCACCCCGCCGCATTTCTTCGAGCCGGTCCACGCCCGCCTCTACGAGCGGATTCTTCAGTTGCTCGACCGCAAGGCCGTGGTCACCGGCGTCACCCTGCGCCCCTATTTCGAGGCGGACGAAGGACTGAAGGCGCTGGGCGGCGTCTCCTACCTCGCGCGGCTGACCGGCGACGGCCAAGGCCTGCTCGCCCCGCGTGAACTGGCGAACCAGATCTACGATCTTGCGCTGCTGCGCGAACTGATCTCGGTGGGCCGCAACCTCGTCGAAAGCGCGATGGACACCTCCGAATCGGTAGAACCGATGGAGCAGATCGAACAGGCCGAATCGGCGCTGTACAAAGTGGCCGAAGGCGCCGCGACGCAAAGCGAAGCGCAAAGCTTCGGTGTCGCCACACGCACCGCGATCATGTCGATCGAGAAGGCGTTCAATTCGGGCGGCCACATCTCGGGCAAGACCACCGGCCTCACCTCGGTCAACCAGAAGATCGGTGGCCTTCACGATTCCGACCTTATCATCCTTGCCGGCCGTCCGGGCATGGGCAAGACCTCGCTGGTCACCAACATCGCCTTCAACACGGCCCAACGCTACGTCGACGACACCGTGCGCGACGGCATGCCGCACGAAAAGTCGGTCGGCGCGCCGGTGGCCTTCTTCAGCCTCGAAATGAGCGCGGATCAGCTGGCCACGCGTATCCTTGCCGAGCAGTCGAACATCAGTTCCGAAGCGCTGCGCATGGGCAAGATCAGCCGCGAGGACTTCCAGCAGCTGTCCTTCGCCAGCCAGCGCCTGGCCGAACTGCCGCTGTTCATCGACGATACGCCGGGCCTGACGATCGCGGGCCTGCGCACCCGTGCGCGCCGCCTCAAGCGCCGCCACAACATCGGCCTTGTCGTGATCGACTACCTGCAGCTTTTGTCCGGCTCCGGCCGCGCGAGCGACAACCGCGTGAACGAAATCTCGGAAATTTCGCGTGGTCTCAAGACCCTGGCCAAGGAACTCCACGTTCCGGTGATCGCACTTTCACAGCTTTCCCGTGCGGTGGAACAGCGCGACGACAAGCGCCCGATGCTTTCCGACCTTCGCGAATCAGGCTCGATCGAGCAGGATGCCGACATGGTCTGGTTCGTCTACCGCGAGGACTACTACGTGAAGGCGACCGAGCCGAAGTATCCCAGCGATACCGACGGCCCCGACGTCAAGGACAAGTGGGAAACCTGGCGCCAGAAGATGGAGGAGGTCACCGGCCTTTCCGAATTGCTGATCGCCAAGCAGCGCCACGGCGCCACCGGCAAGGTCCGCCTGCGCTTCGAGGCGCGCATCACCAAGTTCTCCGACCTCGCACCCGACGACATGCGCGCCGCGTTCGAAAGCGACTGAGCAGGGACGGGCGAAAGTGGAACGCGCGATGGGTTACGGTATACTTGGCATTGCCATCATCGCCGAGGTGATTGGCACCTCGTTCATGAAGCAGTCGGAAGGTTTCACCAGACCGATCCCGAGCCTTGTCACCGGCGCGGCGTACCTCATCGCGTTCTACTGCCTTTCGCTGACATTGAAGACGATCCCCACCGGCATCGCCTATGCCATCTGGTCCGGCACCGGCATTGTGCTGATCTCGGCTGCGGCATGGGCATTTCAGGGCCAGAAGCTGGATGTGCCGGCAATGGCCGGCATGGCGCTGATTATAGCCGGGGTGCTGGTGATGAACGTATTTTCCAACTCGGCGGCTCACTGAGCCTGCGCTTTTTGAGCGCCCCGCCTTACGGGCAAATAGCCCGCACCATGTAGGTCGAGCCGCCGCCATAGCTTTCCAGCTTGCGGGTGATCGCCGCATCGCCAGTGACCGGCTCGAAACCCATGCCGCGCCAGAACGCGACGGAATCGTTGACCGAAACCAGCGCCAGTTTGGCGCCTCCCATCTCGGCCAGCACCCCAGAAAGTTGATCAACGACCGGCCGGGCATGGCCTTGGCCGCGCACCTGGGGATGCAGCGCCAGATCGTGCAGGTAGAACGTGTCCCGCTCTTCCGGCAGCGCGCCAAGCAAGCTGTTGAGCGGCGGGATCGCGCCAAGCGGCCAGGGATAGGCGATCAGATAGCCGCTCACCGCTTGGTCCGAAGCGAGCGCGAAGCAGCCTTTCGGGAACAGCTTCAGGCGTTCCTCGAAGCAGGCGCGCGCCTCGAAGTGATCGGGGAAGCAGGCCGCAGCAACCATGACCACGCCGTCGATGTCCGCCGCGCGCATCGGGCGCCATGTGAAGACGCTCACAGCGCGCTCCGCCATGCACCAAGCCGCACCGCCGCCTCGTCCAGAACCGGGGCCGGTTTGGTGAAGCACAGGCGCACGATGTGGCTGGGCGCAGCGTCACCGGCGTAAAGCGCGCCGACCGGCACCGTCGCCACGCCCGCTTCCACCACTGCGCGCTCACTGAATTCGCGGTCGGTCAGCGCTATGCCGGAAGCGGTGAGGTCTATGCACAGGAACCACGTGGCGGCGTTGGGAAGGACGACGAACCCGGCCTCCTCCAACCCGGCCTTGAGCCGCGCGCGGGCGGCGGCCCAGCCTTTGCGCTGCTGCTCCAGCAAGTCGCCGGAAAGGCCAAGTCCGTCCGCCACTGCCCACTGCAAGGGTACGGCAGTGGCGTAAGTAAGGAACTGATGGGCATGGGCTATTGCAGCAGCAAGGTCGCCAGCGGCGATCATCCAGCCGATCTTCCAGCCGGTAAGCCCGAATATCTTGCCCGCCGAGCCGATCTTCACCGCCCGCTCCGCCATGCCGGGAAAGCTCATCAGCGAGCGGTGGGGAATATCGTCGAAGCGCACGTCCTCCCACACCTCGTCGCAGATCGCGACAAGGTCGTGCTGCGCGCAGACGCGGGCGAGCATCGCCAGTTCGGCATGGCTGGCCACGGTGCCGGCCGGATTGAGCGGATCGTTAAGGATCACCACGCGGGTGAGCGGCGTGATTGCTGCGCCGAGCGCCGCCTCCTCATACCGAAAATGCGGCGGCGCCAGGGGAACGGAAACCGCAACGCCGCCTGCCCGGCGCACCATCGGCGCATAGGCATCGTATGCCGGTTGAAACAGGATAACCTCGTCGCCCGGCTTCACCAAGGCCAGCAAGGCGGCCGCGATCGCCTCTGTCGCGCCCGAGGTCACGGTCACCTGATCGACCGTCAGCGCCAGGTCCTGCCGCTTTTGATAATAGCCGCAAATCGCCTCGCGCAGTTCCATCAGCCCGGCGCCGGGCGGGTACTGGTTCGATTTTTCGCGCAAGGCCCGCGCCGCCGCTTCCAGCAGAGGCTCGATCACGGGACCATCGGGAAAGCCCTGCCCCAGATTGATCGCGACATGCTCGCGCGCCAGCGCCGACATGCGGTCGAACACGGTGCGCTCCATCTCGGCGTATACCGGGTGGATGCGGTTGATGGTCTTCATCGTGGGGGCGGCTCCGGTGGCGCGTATGCGTAAAGCCATATCCGGCCGAACGCCGGAAACACAACCGCCCTTCGTCATGGCGAGCGCAGATGACCGGAAACCAAAGCTGTTCCAACACCGCCGCGATCATCGTGGAACCGCATCCTGAGACCCCGCCCCTATCCCCAGCCACGGAACCAACCCCACTTTCACACGTCTATCGCTTGCACTACCAACATTGGCGAACCCGGGGCCGACGCGATTGGGGTCTGAATTGAATACCTTGAGCCGGTTTACCGAACGCCTCCCACTCCTCCCTGACCGGCCATTCCTGCGCTACGGCGCAACAGTGGCCTTTTGCATTTTCGCACTGTGGCTGCGCTGGGTGCTGGACGGCGCATTCCCGCCCGGATATCCGTTCCTGACGTTTTTCCCGGCCGTGATCCTCAGTTCGTTCCTGTTCGGTCCACGCCCGGGCATCCTTGCCGCCGTGCTCTGCGGCATATTCGCCTGGTACGTGTTCATCCCCCCGCGCATGGCTTTCGGGACTGACAGCGGCACGGTCACGGCGATGCTGTTCTATCTTGGCGTCGTCGCTGTCGACATCTGGCTCGTCCACCTGATGCAGGCCGCCAATGCCCGCCTGAACACAGCCCGCGAGGAAGTGCGCCTACTTGCCGAGGAACGCGGACAACTGGCGGAGCGCGCGGAACTGCTGTTCCAGGAAATGCAGCACCGCGTCGGCAACAACCTACAGATGGTGGGCGCCGTCCTGTCGCTGCAGATGCGCACTCTCAGCGAGCCGACCGCCCGCAAGGCCTTGTCCGATGCCGCGGCGCGGCTTCAGGTCATCGGCAATATCCAGCGCCAGCTCTACCGGCAGGACGGTCAATTGGTCCCGCTCGACCGGTTCCTCACCGAAGTATCGGGCAAGATCATGGCATCCAGCGCCCGCCCCGGCATCACCTGCCACGTCGAGGCGGAGGCAGGCATCATCCTGCGGCCCGACAGCGCTGTACCTGTCGCCCTGATCGTCACCGAAGCGATCGCCAACGCCCTCGAACACGGTTTCGCGGGCCGCCCTACCGGGCGCATCGTGCTGTGCGTAGCCCGCCGGGCCGCCGCCATCGTCCTCAGCGTGGAGGATGACGGCATCGGCCTTCCGCTCGACCTCGACCCCGCCAGCACCGACAGCATCGGCCTGCGCATCTCGCGCGTGCTGAGCCGGCAACTGGGGGCGGAAATGGCACTGGAAACCCGCGACTCGGGCGCATGCATGACCCTTAATCTGCCACTTTCCCGGCTCGCGGAACCCGCGCAGGACGCGGTTTGAGCGCCCCGTACCGCCCGGCCGCAGGGCTTGCACGCCAAAACGAATATTATCCTTGTCCGCGCCAGCTTGAGATTCAGCGGCAGACGCCTACATTAGCGGTCTGAAAGGACGGTTTTCCCGAATGAACGACGACCAGCCAAGCGGCAATCCCTGGGTCAAGAGCCTGCTCGTATGGGGGGGCATCTTCCTTGCGCTCCTGATGGTGGTGTCGATGTTCGGCGCGCGCACCACGACGGGCCCGTCCATCCCCTATTCCGATTTCCGCAGCAAGGTTGCCGAAGGCAGCGTCGCCTCGGTGGAGATCGCCGAAGACCGTATCGACGGAAAGCTCAAGAACGGTGACACGTTCAGCACGGTTCCTGTGCAGAACGACATCACCCTCACCCAGCTTCTCTCGCAGAACGACGTCAAATATTCGGGCAAGGAAGCAGAACAGGGCAGCCTGCTGCTCTACATCCTCGCGCAGACGCTGCCTTTCGTGCTGATCGTGGGTATCGCCTTCTTTGCGCTTCGTCAGGTCCAGAAAGGCGGCGGTTCCGGCGCGATGGGCTTCGGCAAGTCGAAGGCCAAGATGCTGACCGAACGCTCGGGCCGGGTTACCTTCGACGACGTCGCCGGCATCGACGAAGCGCGTGAGGAACTGGAAGAAATCGTCGAGTTCCTGCGCGAACCCACCCGCTTCTCCAAGCTGGGCGGCCAAATCCCCAAGGGCGCGCTGCTGGTCGGTTCGCCCGGCACCGGCAAGACCCTGCTCGCCCGCGCCATCGCGGGTGAGGCAGGCGTGCCGTTCTTCACGATTTCAGGTTCCGACTTTGTCGAAATGTTCGTGGGTGTCGGTGCCAGCCGCGTACGCGACATGTTCGAACAGGCCAAGAAGAACGCGCCCTGCATCGTCTTCATCGACGAAATCGACGCCGTCGGCCGTCACCGCGGCCACGGCCTCGGCAACTCGAACGACGAGCGCGAGCAGACGCTGAACCAGCTGCTGGTCGAAATGGACGGCTTCGAAGCCAACGAAGGTATCATCATCATCGCGGCGACCAACCGCCCCGACGTGCTGGACCCCGCGCTGCTGCGTCCGGGCCGCTTCGACCGCCAGGTCGTCGTGCCCGTGCCCGACATCGAAGGGCGCGAGAAGATTCTCGCCGTGCACATGAAGAAGGTGCCGCTGGCACCTGACGTCAATCCGCGTGTCATCGCGCGCGGCACCCCGGGATTCTCGGGCGCCGACCTCGCAAACCTCGTGAACGAAGCCGCCTTGCTTGCGGCGCGCCGTAACAAGCGCCTGGTCGCCATGCAGGAATTCGAGGACGCCAAGGACAAGGTCATGATGGGCGCGGAACGCCGCTCCATGGTCATGACCGAGGACGAGAAGAAGATGACCGCGTATCATGAGGCCGGCCACGCGCTCGTCTCGGTGCATGAACCTGCTTCGGACCCGATCCACAAGGCCACGATCATCCCGCGCGGCCGTGCGCTGGGCATGGTCATGCGCCTGCCGGAGCGTGACAGCTACTCGTACCACCGTGACAAGATGCTCGCGAACCTCTCGGTCGCGATGGGCGGCCGCGTCGCCGAGGAACTGATCTTCGGCTACGACAAGGTCTCTTCCGGCGCCTCGGGCGACATCCAGTATGCCACGGGCCTTGCCCGTAGCATGGTCACGAAGTGGGGCATGTCGGACAAGCTCGGCCCGCTCCAGTACGAGGAGACCCAGGAGGGTTATCTCGGCATGGGCGGATCGAACCGCACAATGGGCTCGGACGATACCAACCGCCTGATCGACAGCGAAATCCGTGTGCTGGTCGACAACGCCCACGCCCGCGCCACGCAGATCCTCAAGGACCAGAACGAGGCGCTGCACACGCTGGCGCAGGCGATGTTGGAATACGAGACGCTCTCGGGCGAGGACATCAAGCAGTTGCTCGATGGCGGCTCGATCGATCGCCCCAGCACTCCGCGCGGCGTTGCGGCACCGCGCCCACTCTCGGGTTCGGCAATTCCCAAGTCGGGCAAGCGCTTCAGCGGCGGCACCGCCCCGCAGGGCGCCTGACACATACCAGAGTTCTCCGACGGGAGAATGCAGGAGGGGCGCCAAGGTCTGACCTTGGCGCCCCTTTTATTTTATGCCGCAGTTCCCGCACTTTGCGGGCCGTCCAATCCATTCGTCATTACAAAAGCACCCGAGGAGTTAAAACTCTGCGAAGGGCGGAGCCGTCGCTAGGCCCGCTTCTGCGCCAGCTTTTTCTCGATCGCTGCCCACAGTCTTCCAAAGGCCTGCGCGGCGGGACTTTGCGGTGCTAATGCGCCCACCGGCTGGCGGTGCACCGCGCATTGTTCCACCACGCTGGCATAGGGGATCGAAGGCCAGTTGGGATTCGCCTCGTGCGCCTGCTTGTGCAGTGCGCGGCGCATGTCGAGCATCGACAGCACCGGCAAGATCGGCGGGTGACGTTTGGTATTCCCCGCAATTTCGCGCACCACCAGATCGAAGGCGCGCGCCGACAGCGGCGACGGCGGCAGCGGCACGATCACCAGATCGGCGGCGCGCACGATCTGCGCAGACAATTCGTTCATCACTGGCGGACAGTCGAGGATGATGCGCGGATAGTCGGCCGCCAGCTCCTCGGTCAGCTTGGCCAGTCGCTTGCGCTTGCCGATCCGCGCGAGCTGCGCGTCGAGTGTGCGGATCGATTCGTCTGCGGGCAGAATATCGAGATCGGCAAAGGCCGTCTTCTGGATCAACCCGGCAGCCGAGCGTTCGCGCGCGAAGACTTCCTCGGCAAGCTGCGCCTCCTGCGGTTCAAGCCCGTAGAGGAAGGCCGAGCCGCCAGCTGCATCGAGATCCCACAGCAGCGTCCGCCGCGCGCTTGCCACTGCCGAACACCAAGCGAGATTGGCCGAAAAGGTGGTTTTCCCCACGCCGCCTTTCACGCTGTAGACGGCAATGGTCGCGCTGCCGGGTATGCCGCCACCCGCGCTTGCTTCATCTTTCACGGACGCCGAAAGGGGACCGGCCCTGTTGGGCGGTCCCCCGGAAATTCCGATAATACGAGGTAGTTTCGATTTAGCGGCCACCTCGTGATCGTTGTCTGCCGCGCCGCGACAGTCAACGAAAAGGATCAACCGTCGTAGTCGCCGCCGATCGAGGTGTTGCGCGTCGGTGCCGAAGCAGTGATGCGCAAGGCCTCTGCCGACTGGCTGAGCGAACCGACGTCGTCCATCTCGTCGTCGTCGTCAGGCAGGACGCGCTGCATCGAGGTGACCAGCGTTTCCTTGAGAATCGACGGAGTCACCGTTTGCTCGGCGATCTCGCGCAAAGCGACGACCGGGTTCTTGTCGCGGTCACGCTCGAGCGTGAGTTCCGCGCCGCCCGAAATCTCGCGTGCACGCTGGGCAGCGAGCAGGACGAGGTCGAAACGGTTGGGGATCTTGTCGACACAGTCTTCGACAGTTACGCGCGCCATGGGCACTCCCGGTAAAAAATCTAAAGGTTCGGAAAGGACGGCCGATAGGGGCCTCCGCCGCGAAAGTCAAGGAAATGGGCTGAACCGCATCGTCGTTCCGGACCCGATCCGGGCCACGACCAAAAAGCGCAGCCAACTTTCTGCTGCAAAGCGCTTTTCGGTAATGTGCCGCTCTAAGAAATGCCTGCGGTCCCCGGCTCAAGGCCAGAAGACGGTCAGGCTTTCCTTTGCGTAAAGCCCAAGGCCAGCTTCGCCAGTTCGGGGAAGGCCTCTGCCCGTTCCCGCGCCTGGGCGTTGGCGGCGGTGCCGCGGATCACGCGGCCCTTGATTCCGTGGAAAATCGCGGCGAGGCGGAAGAAGTTGAACGCCATGTAATAACCGTAGTCCGGCATCCCATCGCGGCGCGTGCGGCGGCAATAGGCCGCGACATAATCGGCCTCGGTCGGGATGCCCAGCGCAGCGATATCGGCCCCGCCAAGGCCTGCCACGATGTGCGGGGGCATGTGGTACATCATCGCGTTATAGGCAAAGTCGGCCAGCGGATGGCCCAGCGTCGACAATTCCCAGTCCAGCACCGCCAACACGCGCGGCTCGGTGGGGTGGAATATCATGTTGTCGATGCGGAAATCGCCGTGGATCACGCTGGAGGCGCCGTCGTCCTCAGGCATGTTCGCCTCAAGCCAGGCGATCACCGCGTCCATGTCATCGTTGCGTCCGGCGGCCTCGTCCGCAAAATACTGCTTCGACCAGCGGCCGACCTGGCGGGCGAAGTAATTACCCGGCTTGCCGTAATCGCCCAAGCCGATCGCCTCGGGATCGAACGAGTGGAGCTGCGCGATCGTCGCGTTCATCGCGTCGAAAATGCCCGCGCGTTCCTCGTTCGAGACATCGGGGACGGTCGCGTCCCAGAAGATGCGCCCTTCGACCATTTCCATGACGTAGAACCACGTGCCCAGCACCGAATCGTCGGTGCACAGGCCGTAGACCCGCACGGCCGGGAAACCCGCACCGTGGAGCGCGGAAAGCACCTTGGCCTCACGCTCCACCGCATGAGCGCCCTTGAGCAGTTCACCCGGCGGCTTGCGGCGCAGGACGTAGGCGCGGCCCGGCGTCACCAGCTTGTAGGTCGGGTTCGACTGACCGCCCTTGAACTGCTCGACAGTGAGCGGCCCGGCGAAGCCTTCGACCTCGGCCTCCATCCAGCGGACCAGCGCCGCTTCGTCGAAGGCATAGCCTTCCCGGACGGCGGTGGTGCCCGAATTGGCCTGCGCTACGTCGGTTTCAGGGGGGCTCATGCCGGCTGCGCTTCCTTCGCCGCCAAGGCTTCCTGAGCCTTGCGCCAGTCGCGGCGGATCTTCTTGGCGAGGCTCCACTTGTGGACTTCGGTGGGGCCGTCATAGATGCGGAAGGCGCGGATTTCGCGGAACACCTGTTCCACGATCGTGCGTTCCGTCACGCCGGTGCCGCCCATGACCTGCACGCAGTTGTCGGCGATCTTCATCAGGGCCTCGGAAACCGAAACCTTCGCCATCGAGCTTTCGACGGTGCCCAGCGATCCGGTGTCAAGCACGCCCGCGCACCAGTCGATCATCAGTTCGCACTGCTTGATGAGGATTTCGTTCTCGGCCAGCATGAAGCCGACGCCCTCGTGCTCGATCAGTTGCTTGCCAAACGCCATGCGGCGGCAGGCATAGTCGCTGGCGATCTCATGCGCGCGGATGCAGCAGCCTAGCCAGCGCATGCAGTGCGACAGGCGCGCGGGCGAAAGGCGGATCTGGGCGTACTTGAAGCCCTCACCCGGCTGGCCCAGCATCTGGTCGGCGGGAACGCGCAGGTTGTCGATGGTCAGGGTGGCGTGGCCGCCGGGCATCGAGCTGTCGATGGTGTTCGGCACTTCGTCGATGCGGATCGCCTCGTCCGGCAGGTCGACGAGGAACATGCAGGCGCCGCCCTTGGTATCTTCCTCGGCCGAGGCAGCCATGACGATGCCCACCATCGCGCCCTGCGCGCCAGTGATGAAGGTCTTGCGCCCGTTGATGACCCACTGGTTGCCGTCCTTGTGGCAGGTGGTCTTCATCATCGACGGGTCGGAACCGGCGCCGCCCCATTCGGCAGGCTCGGTCATGAAGAAGGCGGAGCGGCCCTTGCCCTCGACGAGCGGCTTCAGGAACCGCTCCTTGAGATCGGGCGAGCCGACGTGGCCGATCAGGTACATGTTGCCCTCATCAGGCGCCATGGTGTTGCAGGCCAGCGGGCCAAGCGGCGAAAGGCCCGACTTGATGAGGACGACCGCCGTCTCGCGCTGGGTGAGGTGCGAACCATCCGCCTTGATGTGCGGGGTGAGCACGCCGGCCTCGCGGGCCATGCCGCGCATCTCCATCATCAGTTCGTCAGTGGGCGCGCCGTGGTGATCGCGGCGCGGGTCCTTCTCGAACGGCACCACCACATCGCGCACGAAAGCCTCGACCTTGGCGGCCATGTCGAGTGCGTGTTGGGAAATCTCGGTCATTACTGAAGCACCCGGATCGGATCGGAGCCATCCCAGTCGCGGGCGGCATCCTTCATCATCTGAAAAAGCCCTTCGGTGCCGCTCAGCGGCTGAAGGTACTCGATTACGTGGCCTGGGCCTTGACCGGGATCGACGTAGATCACTTCGCCGTCCGCGCCGACCTTACCCTCGACGATCACCTGCGCGCCCGCTTCGGCGCAGGCTGCCCGCGCGTCGGCGATCGATTCGACGAAGACGCAGACGTGGTGCAGCCGATCGCGCACGGCGTATTCGCCGGAGTAGAGCGAAGGGGCATCGCTGTCGGTCTTGATAAGCTCGATCTGGATATCGCCCCAGTACCCGATCGCCATCGTGAAAACGGCGTCGGTCGGCTCGCCCTTGTATTTCATCTCGTCAAGCCGGACGTCGTTCAGCACGAAGAACGGGCCGACGCCGACGGTCTCGATCCAGTATTTCATCGTGGCGTCGAAATCGGTCGGGAAGTAGGCGAGTTGGATCACGTCGCCGAGCCGCTTGAGCGGGCCCGGCTTCATGACTGCTGTGGTGGTAGCCTCTCCGTTCATTGTTTTTCCTTTCAGGCGAACATGCCTTCCGGCGCCTCGATCAGACCTTTGAGTGTCTGCAGGAACTGGGCGCCCGCTGCCCCGTCGATGGCACGGTGGTCAACCGACAGCGTGACCGAAATGCGGGTTTCGAACGCAATTGCGCCATCGTCCTTTTCGACCGGCTGGCGCAGCGCAGCACCCACTGCCAGGATCGCACCCTGCGGGGGGTTGATGATCGCATCGAAGTTCTCGATCCCGAACATGCCAAGGTTTGAGACGGAGAACGTGCCGCCGTCCATGTCGTCCATGCTCAGTTTGCCTGCTTGTGCCTTTTCGATCAGGCGGCGGGTTTCGGCCGCGATCTGGTCGATGCGCATGAGGTTGGCCTGACGCACCACCGGGGTGACGAGGCCCTTCGGGCTGGCCACGGCGATCGATACATCCGCATGCGGGAAGCGGTGGATCTCCTGCCCGTGCACCTGCACGTTGACATCCGGGTGCCTGGCCAGAGCGGTGGCGCAGGCCTTGACGATCCAGTCGTTGACCGAGGCCTTGCAGCCCAGCACCACATTGGCGGTCTTGCGCATTTCCATCAGCTTGTCGGCGCTGGCGGACATGCGCAGGTAGAAGTGCGGCAGTTCCTGCTTGGCCTGCGTCAGCCGCTGGGCGACGACCTTGCGAACGCGGTCGAACGGCACGACCTCGGGACGGTTTTCACCGGCCACGAATTCGGGCGTGCCGAAGCCGGCAGCGGCCTTCGTTTCCGGCACAAGCGCCAGAACGTCCGCTTTGGAGATACGGCCGCGCGGGCCGGTGCCGGTGAGGCCCGACAGCGAGAGGCCGTGCAGCGCTGCGATGCGCCGGGCGAGCGGCGATGCCAGCACCCTGAGGTCGTCCGGTTCCACCGCCAGCACGCCCTGAGGCGCCGCCGAGGAAGGACCGCGCAGGGCCTTGATGACATCCTGATGAGTGATACGCCCGCCGCGCCCCGATCCCTCGATACCGGAGATATCGACGCCTTCTTCCTCCGCGAGGCGCAGGGCCTCGGGGCTGATCGGGCGGTTGGTGTCGATCTTGACGCGCTGCTTTTCAGGTGCTGGAGCAGCGGCCACGGCGGCGGGTTCGGCCGCCTTGGCTTTCTCCGCACCTTGGGCGATGCCGCCCTCGGCAGGCTTGAAGCCGGCTACGAAGGCTTCGATCTCGTCGTCCGAGTGCGAGCCTTCGTCGAAGACCGCCAGCAGGGCGCCCACAGGCTCCTCGCCGGCACCGCCGCCGACGATGATGCGGCGCACCGTGGCGTCGTATTCGGCCTCGACTTCGTTGGTGATCTTGGCTGTTTCAATCAGGCACAGCGTCTGGCCGCGCTTGAAGCTGTCCCCTTCCTTGACCATCCAGTCGGCGACGGTGCCCTCGGTCATTTCGATACCCCATTTGGGCATCGTGAATGCGCGGATGCGGCTCATGTCAGCGCCTCTCTCAACGGTAATCGAGCGTCTTGCGCACGGCCGCCGCGATCTTCGCGGGGCTGGGCAGGTAGGCGCTCTCGAGTTCGCGGGCGAACGGTACGGGCGTGTGCGGGGGCGTCACCATCTCGATCGGTGCCTTGAGGCTGGCGAAAGCCTTCTGGGCGATGAGCGAGGACAGGTCGGTCGCCAGCGAGCAGCGCGGCGGCGCCTCGTCGACGATCACGGCGCGCCCCGTCACTTCGACCGAATCGAGGATGGCTTCCTCGTCGAGCGGCGAGGTGGTGCGAATGTCGATCACGTCGCAGCCGATGCCGTCCTGCGCCAGATCGTCTGCCGCCGTCTCGGCGTAGCGGACCATCATGCCGCTGGCGACGATGGTGACGTCCTTGCCGGCGCGGGCAAGGCGCGCGTGGCCGAAGGGGATGCAGAAGTCCGGGTCTTCGTTGACCTCGCCGGTCAGTCCGTAAAGGAACTTGTGCTCAAGGAAGACCACCGGATCGTCGTCGCGGATCGCCTGGCGCATCAGGCCGCAGGCGTCTTCCGGCGTGGTGGGCATGACCACCTTGATGCCGGGCATGCCGGTGACGAACTGGCTGATCATCTGGCTGTGCTGGGCCGCCGCGTTGTAGCCGGCGCCGCAAGGCATGCGGATCACCGCCGGGCAGACAGACTTGCCGCCGAACATGTAGCGGAACTTGGCGATCTGGTTCCACAGCTGGTCCATGCTGACGCCGATGAAGTCGGCGAACATGATCTCGGCGATCGGGCGCTTTCCGGCCAGAGCCAGACCGCCCGCCGCGCCCATGATCGCGCTTTCGCTGATCGGGGTGTCGATCACCCGGTTCGGGCCGAATGCGTCGTAGAAACCGGTCGTGGTTGACCAGATGCCGCCGATGGCCTCAGGCCCGCCGGCAGTGCCCATGCCGCCAACCACGTCTTCGCCCAGGACAACGACGCGTTCATCGCGCTGCATCTCCTGGAACATCGTGTTGCGGATGGCGTCGCGATACGTCAATTTTGCCATTGTTCTCGCTCCTGCCGTCAGTAGCTGATGTAGACGTTGTCGAGGACGTTCTCGGGCTGGGGACGTGCCCCTGCCCGCGCCGCTTTAACGGCATCCTCGATCGCCTGGAGAGCGTCGGCATCGACCTTGTCGAGGTCCGCATCGTCCAGCAGGGCGGCGCCCGTCACGCTGGCACGGAAGATCTTGAGGCAGTCGCGCTCGGCGCGCAGGCGGTCAAGTTCCCCCTCGCCGCGGTAACGCTGCGGATCGCCCTCGAAGTGGCCGAAGAAACGCTCGGTATCGAATTCCACTGCCGCCGGGCCATTGCCGGGGGTGCGGACATATTCCAGCACTTCGCGGAAAGTGTCGTGGACCGCAAAGAAGTCCGTGCCGTCCGCGCGCCATACCTTCATGCCAAAGGCTTCGGCGCGGCTGGCGATGTCCTGCACGGTGCCGACGGCGTAATCGACGCCGGTGTGCTCGGAATAGTGGTTGTTCTCAAAAACGAAGATGCACGGCGCCTTGGTGACGACGGCAAGGTTCATCGCCTCGAATGTGGTGCCCTGGTTGCAGGCGCCGTCGCCCGAGAAGGCGAGCGCGATGGCCAGCTTGCCGTCTTCGTCAGGACCGTCGATCTTGTTCGACAGCGCCGCGCCCACCGCGATCGGGGCGCCCGCGCCGACGATGCCGTTGGCGCCAAGCATGCCCTTGTCGATGTCGGCAATATGCATGGAGCCGCCCTTGCCGTTGCAAAGGCCGTCCTGGCTGCCCCAGATTTCCTTCATCATCCCGTCCACGTCGCAGCCTTTGGCAAGGCAGTGACCGTGGCCGCGGTGGGTGGAGACGATCTTGTCGCGCTCGGTCAGGTGTTCGCACACGCCGACGGCAACCGCTTCCTGACCGCAGTAAAGGTGGGTGAAGCCTGCGATTTCGCCGGTCTGGATCTCCTCATGGAGCCGTTCCTCGAATTCGCGGATCAGCTTCATCTGCCGGTAGGCGCGGGTCAGCGCCTCGCGGTTGAGCTGCATCAGGATTTCCTCTCGTTTGTGGTTTGGGTCCTTGAGGGCGTCGACAGGCTCAGCCTGAGCTGCGTTGTGAGCATATTGCCCACCCTACCGCGCTCATGCCGAGCTTGTCGAAGCATCACAGGCCCAACACCGATTTGGCGATGATCGTGCTCTGGATTTCGTTGGTACCACCAAAGATCGTCCAGGCCCGACTGTTGAGATAGCGCGGCGAAGCGACTTGCGCTCCCTTGGAATGAAGCCCCTGCGGCGCGTTGTCACCGTAAAGCGGACGCGCGGTTTCCAGTTGGAGACCGGCGGGACCGTAGAGGTCCACCGCCAGCAGGTCGATGTCCTGCCGCAGGTTTGAGGCGAGCAGCTTGGTCAGCGAGGTCTGCGGGCCGGGCTTGCGGCCCTTGGCGATCTCGGAAATGATCTTCAGCTCGATCATTTCGAGCGCGTTGACCGAAAGCCGTGCCTTGGCCACGCGGCGGCGCCAGTCGGTCTGGTCGGACAGCGCGCCGCCCTTTCCGTCGCTTTCCAGCTTCGCGCCGGCCTCGATCTGGTCGAGGTCGTAGCCTAGCTTGGGAGCGTGGCACGATCCGCCGCGCTCGTTTTCGAGCAGGAACTTGGCGATCGTCCAGCCCTGCCCCTCGCCGCCGACGAGGTTTTCGGCAGGGACCATCACGTCCTCAAGGAAGACCTGGTTGACTTCATGGTCGCCGGCATTGGTCAGGATCGGGCGCACCGAAACGCCGGGGCTGTCGAGGTCGATCAGCAGGAACGAGATGCCCGCCTGCTTCTTCACCTCGGTATTGGTGCGGACCAGCGTAAACATGCGGTTGGCATGATGCGCGTGGGTGGTCCAGATCTTCGATCCGGTGACGCGGTAGTGATCGCCTTCCAGTATCGCGCGGGTCTTCAGGCTGGCCAGGTCGGAACCCGCGCCCGGCTCGGAGAAGCCCTGGCACCAGTAATCCTCGCCCGAAAGGATGCGCGGCAGGACCTGCGCCTTCTGCGCATCGGTGCCGAAGTTATAGATCACCGGGGCCAGCAGCTTGAGGCCCAGCACGGTGAGGTTGGGCGCGCCGGCGGCAGCGCACTCCTTCTCGAACAGGTAGCGTTGCAGCGGGGTCCAGCCGGTGCCGCCGTGCTCGGCAGGCCACTGGTAGCCCAGCCAGCCCTTCTTGTTGAGCACGCCGTTCCAGGCCTGACCGATATCCGGCTCGACGAAGACGGACGGGGTCGCCGCCGCGCCGGCCTTGACGTCGGCAGGGAGGGATTCGCGCAGGAAGGTGCGGACCTCTTCGCGGAAAGCGGCGTCTTGCGGGGAAAGTTCGATATCCATCAGCGTTCCAGAATGGTGACGGCGGAGACGCCCGGCGCGCCGTAGACATGGCTGTAAGCCGTCTTCGGCGAGTTCGGGACCTGACGGCCACCGCCGTCGCCCCGCAATTGCACTACGTTTTCAAAAACCTGGCGCAGGCCCGATGCGCCGATCGGCTCCCCGCAGGCCAGGCAGCCGCCGTCGGTATTCACCGGCAGCGCACCGCCGATCTCGGTATGACCGTCGGCCAGCCACTTCTCCTGCTCGCCATCGGCGCAGAAGCCGTTTTCGGCCATGTGCATGATCTCGGCGCCGGCTTCGGTATCCTGAAGCTGGGCAACGTCGATGTCGCCCGGGCCGATGCCGGCAAGGCGGAATGCGTCAGCCGAGGCAATGCGCGAGGCCGTGCCGCGCGGGCGGGTATCATCGGCGACCACGTCGACCGAAGGCGCGAAGACCTCGAAGCTGCTGGGCGGGCGGGTGCGCATGGTCGCGGCCTTCAGGCGGATCAGCGGCTTGCCCAGTTCGCGCGCCTTCTTCTCGCTGGCGAGGATCAGCGCGACGCCGCCCTCTGCGGGCGAGCAGAACATGTACTTGGTGTAAGGATCGCTGACCAAGGGCGCGGCGAGGATATCCTCCAGCGCAACGGGTTGACGGCGCCATGCATGGGGCGCGTGAACGGCATTGCGAAATGCCTTTTCCGCTACCCTGCCCAGCGATTCCTGCGAGATGCCGAACATGTTCATATAGCGCATGATCTTGGCGGCGAAGAACTGCGTAGTGACCATCTGGCCCATCTCGCCGTACCAGTCGGGCAGGTTGTATTCGCTCGGCAAGGCATTGAAGGCGCCGCGCGGATGCTTGTCGAAGCCGACCGCGAGGCCAAGCTCGAACTCACCCGACTTGATCGCCATCTGGGCGGAAAAGAGCGCCGATCCACCCGCCGCGCAGCCGTTGCGCACGTTGATGAACTGCATGCCGGTCAGGCCGAGACGGTCGACCATGGTGTCCGGGTTCCCTGCCGCGTCCGAGCTGCCATAGGCAAACTGGACCTGCGGCCACTCGACCCCGGCATCGGCCAGCGCCTGACGCACGGCGAAAACGCCCTGATCCACACCGGACAGGCCATCAGTGCGCCCGAACGGGTGGATGCCGATGCCGACGATGCACACGTCACCGCTCATGCTGCGTCTCCTGCGGGTTCGAATGCGGGGATGAAAACGCTGCCCTCATCCTCGGGGTTGAGCGGTGCGGGCGCGAAACGCACTGGCATGCCGATCTTCAGGTCCTCGAAGGCAACACCGTAAAGCGGCGCCTCGACGATGACCTCGCCCGGCAGTTCGACATAGGCGACCACCCAGGGCTTGAAGGCTTCAGGCCCCGCGTAAGGCGGCGTCTTGGGCCGATAGCGCTGCACGGTGTAGGACCACAGCGATCCCTCCCGCGAAAGCGGCACGGGTTCGTATGTGGAAGCGGCCGGGCATGGAAAAACGATGCGGCCGGTTTCCCGGTCCTTGCCACCGATCAAGCGCGGCTCTGCCTCGTCGGTAAACAGCCCTGTTGCAATCGCGCGCATCTTGCTCCCGCTTCCCATCGAAACTGGCCGGTATCGTGGTCCGGTCATGAGAACGGTTTAAGCCTGCCTGCCCCGGCATTGTGACTCACCAAAACGCTAGGGTAGTCATTGCGCTAGTTCGTGCGACCCACATGGCGGGAGACGAACGACATGACCAAGCAATGGGACTACATTATCGTCGGCGCCGGTTCGGCCGGCTGCGTCATGGCCGAACGCCTGAGCGCGGACGGCAAATCCGAGGTGCTGATACTGGAAGCCGGCGGCGAGAACGACAGCTTCTGGGTAACCCTGCCCAAGGGCGTCGCCAAGCTGGTCAAGAAGCCTGAGCATATGTGGGCCTACCCCGTCTCCCAACCGCGTGATCCGGGCAGCAATTCGCCCGGCGGCGAAGTGTGGATACGCGGCAAGGGCCTTGGCGGTTCGTCCTCGATCAACGGCATGATCTGGAGCCGGGGCGAAAAAGCCGATTATGATGCATGGGAAACCGAGGCTGGCGCCACCGGCTGGAACGGCGACAGCATGACCGAAGCCTTCCTGGAACTGGAAGACCACGCTGCCGGGCCATCCTCCATGCGCGGCAGCGGCGGGCTGGTGCGTGTCGATCCCGCCTGTTTCAAATATCGCCTGGCCGAGCGCATGATCGAGGCCGGCGAGACGCTGGGCCTCGCCCGCGTTGACGACCTCAACGGCACCCCGGGACCGCGCGTGGGTTATTACAGCCACAATATCCGCAAGGGTAAGCGCGATTCGTCCGCCCGCACTTACCTTGCAGCGGCGCGGGGGCGGCCCAACGTCACGGTGATGACCGGCGTGATGGCGCAGCGAATCGTCTTCGAGGGCACCCGCGCCGTGGGTCTCGACGTGACCGTGAACGGCCGCCCCCAGCGGTTCGACTGTGCGGGAGAGATCGTGGTGAGCGCGGGCGCCATGGAAAGCCCCCTGCTGCTCCAGCGCTCCGGCATCGGCGACGCGGACCGGCTGGCGGCAGCGGGCATCCCCGTCGTCGCCCATTCGCCGGACGTGGGCGAGAAGATGATCGAACACCTCTCGATCTCGATGCCGTTCCGGCTGGACCACGGCAAAGGCACCAACAAGAGCTTCTTCGGCATCGGTGCGGCGCTGGCGATGCTGCGCTATCTTCTGCGCGGCGACGGCGTGCTGGCCACCGGCCCGTTCGAGATCGGCGCATTCTGCAACGTCGCCCACCCGGACGGCCGCACCGACGCGCAGTTCTACCTCGGCGGCTACACCTTCAAGGTCGGAGACGACAAGGACCCGGTCCCGCTCGACAAGATCGACCCCAAGCCCGGCGTCACCATCTACGGCCAGCTCCTGCGCCTCACCAGCGAGAGCAGCGTGCGCGCCGTCAGCCCATCAGGCGATGACCTGCCCGACATCCACCACAACTTCCTCACCACCGAGCACGACAAGGCCTCAGCCATCGCGCTGGTTCGCAAGATGCGTAGCTACGTGCGCGCCGCTCCGCTGGACCGCATGGTCGGCGAGGAACTGGTGCCGGGCGCGCAGGTGGAAAGCGACGAGGACGTGCTGGCGATGTTCCGCAACCTTTCGAGCTGCGGCCTCCACGCCATCCGCTCTTGCCGCATGGGCGCGGACGCGAACGCCGTGGTCGATGCGCGCCTGCGGGTGAACGGCGTGCAAGGCGTGCGCGTGGCGGACTGCTCGATCATGCCGGGCCACGTCACCGGCAACACCAATGCCCCCGCGATGGCCGTGGGACTGCGCGGCGCGAAGCTGATGCTGGAAGACAGGGGCTGATCCCTCCCCGCAAGGGGGGGACGCGGCGTCAAAGCGTCAGCACCATGAACTGGTTGTGCTCGCTCGCCTCGTAATCGGCGAAAGGTCCGCACGAAATGAACCCCGAGCGCCGGTAAAGCGCGATGGCCGGGGCGTGGAGATCGGCCGTGCCGGTCTCCAGATAAAGCGCCTCGTATCCGCGCGCCCTCGCTTCGGCAACGATATGCCCCAGCAGCGCATGGCCAACGCCCGTGCCCCGCGCCGAGGGTGCCGCGCGCATCGACTTCACTTCGCCCCGGCGCGCACCAAGCTGTTTGAGCGCACCGAATCCGGCCAGTTCACCTTCGCGCCATGCCGTCCAGAAGGTGACGCCGGGTGAAGACAACCCGCTCGCGTCGAGGGCAAATGCATGCTCACCCATGACGCTGCGCAGTTCGCGAAGGTGATGGGCGAGAAGCTCGGACACATGGGATGCCGCCGGATCGTCCAGCCTGATTTCCAACTCGGGATCCTTCGCGGGTTGTATGATGCGCTGAAGGCCCGCGTCAGGTCTGGAGCGAGATGTAGCCCAGTTGCGCCGCCTTGAAGACCGTCTGGCTGCGGTTCACCGCGTTCAGTTTGGTGGCCGCATTGTGGATGTGGAAACGCACCGTCGCGCGGCTGCGCGACATTATCATGCTGATTTCCAGGTCGGTCTTGCCGATCGCCGCCCAGCGCAAGCACTCAACCTCGCGCTTGGACAGGCGTGAGGCGGGCGGCAGCGCCTGGGTGGAACCCATTACCTGCACATACGTCGCGATGAACGTGCGGGCGTAAAGCCCCAGCACGTCCGAAAGCCGGTCGAATTCTTCTGACAAGTCGGTCTTGTCGCGATCGAGCGGGTTGAAGCTGACTGCGCCGATCTGGCCGAACGGCAGGTGTACCGGCACGGCGATCGCGGCGCGGGTCATGGCCCGCGTCTCGAAATTGGTGATGTCGATCGAGGTGAGATAGGCGTTCGGCTCACGGGTGCGGAAGCCTCCGGCATTAGCCCAGAACGGCTGACTTTCGAAGCGGCAGGCCGTGGTCAGCGGAGAATCCAGGGCGATGCGCGAATTGCGCCACCACACCCGCTCCTCGTCGCCCCAACCGAATACCTCGGTCGCCAATATCCGGCCCTCGGCATCGACGGGCGTGCGCTTGTCGGCGATATCGTGGGCCGGAGCCGCCCGCATGCCTTGCTCCATGGCAATCCTGTGCAGCGCCTCGGCGGCCGAGCGGATGCCCTCCGGCGATTTCACTCGCACGGCGTCGATGTGTTCCAGTGACAGCAGTTGCATGGGATCCTCTCTCCACCCTCTTAGCCCGGTGGCTTTGGCGGCACAATCGCTTGAAGCCCGGAAATATGCCGTTTTCATGACTAGTCTTTTGCGCAGCGGTAACGTCCGGCCTCTTGATGGTACACCCAAGCCCATAAGCGGGAGTGGCCCGATGTGGAGAGGAAAGTGAACTTCGATCTCAACGAAGACGAGGAAATGCTCAAGGCCCTGACCGAGCGCTTCGTCACCGACCATTATAACCACGACAGCCGCCGCGCGTTTCTGGCCGAGCCGGGCGGGTTTTCGGGCACCAATTGGCAATTACTGGGCGAACTCGGCCTGATCGCTGCGCCTTTCCCCGAGGAACTGGGCGGGCTTGGACTCGACGCCACGGGAATCGCCACCGTTTTCGAAGCACTTGGCCGCGGCCTCGTGGTCGAGCCGCTGGCCGAAGCCGTGGTGATGGCCGGGCGCCTGTTCGCCAGTACCGCGCCGGAAACCCTGCAGGGCGAATGGCTGGACGCGCTGATTTCCGGTGAAAAGCGCCTCGCCCTCGCCCATGCCGAAGCGCGTGCGCGCGACGGGCTGGTCTGGGTGGAAACCTCCGCCTCGCCTCAGGGCGACGGCTACCGCCTGTCTGGCGCCAAGCCCTATTGCGTAGTCGGCGGCGGCGCGGACGGTTACATCGTCTCCGCGCGTCTTTCGGGTAAGCCGGGCGATGCGCAAGGCGTGGCTCTGTTCCTTGTGCCCGCCGGCACGCCCGGCGCGTCCGCCCGCGACTGGACGATGGCCGACGGCAGCGTCGCCACCTCGCTGGAGCTTGAAGGCGTCATCGTGCCCGCAGGCAACAGGCTTGGCGACGACGGCCTTGCCGCCATCGCCGCCGCCAGCGACCTTGCCGCCCTTGCCCGCAGCGCAGAGGCGCTGGGGATCATGGAGCGGCTGCTGCACGAAACCATCGATTACCTGAAGACCCGCGACCAGTTCGGTTCGCCGCTCGGCGCGTTCCAGGCGATCCAGCACCGCATGGTCGCGCAATATGCCGTGATCGAGCAGAGCCGGGCATTGCTCAACCTCGCACTGGTATCCTGGCAAAGCGACGAATTTGCGAATGCCGTCCACGGTGCGCGGGCGTTCATCGCCGATGCCTCGGTGGAACTCGGGCATGAGATGATCCAGTTCCACGGCGGCATGGGCGTCACCGATGAACTGGCGATCGGCGGCGGGCACAAGCGCCTGCTGGTGCTCTCGCGTTGGCCCGAGGGGCCGCTGGCAGCGCTCGACCGCTACGCCGGGCTGCTCAACTGAATTTGAAGGACCACACCTGACAAAGGGGGCGCTCCGATTTCGGATCGCCCCCTTCTTTTTATGTGGTCGAAAGATTTGGGAGAATACATCGTCCCGGACCTGATCCGGGACGACGGATCTCAGTTTTCCCTCAGCTCTCGCGCTGCTTGAGCCAGCCGATACCCCGGCGCAGCAGATCGTAGAACACCGGCAGATCCCAGGCACAGCGGTCCACCGTAGGCCACCAGTCCAGCATCGGCTGGAGGTCGTAGTGCCCCCGGCAATGGCCCAGCGTATTATACAGCACGCCGCCTTTGCCATGGCCCTTCAGATACATAACCGGCTGCTTGCCGAGCGCGTCCTTGGCCTCGACGAAGCCGGTGCCTTCCTGGGTGCAGTCGGTCTCGAGGAGGACGTGAAGATCGCCGTGAGTCTCCATGTGATAGAGTTCATCGGTGGTCTCGAAGGGCTCGATGCCCGCCACCAGCGGATGGCTCGGATCGGCGACCGTCACCGTATAGGGCGCGATCGGCGGGTGCGAGATGAACTGCGAACCCAGCATATCCATGAACAGCGGCGCCCAGCGGGGGGCGTCCCACAGGCCCTTGTCCGGCCCTTCGGACAGCAGGCGCAGCACCGAATTAGTGCCGTGCAGCGCATACCAGCGCCCCCCCGCCGTCAGCCAATCGCGCAGCACTTCCTGCGCCGCCAGCGAGGGCGTGACGTCGCAGGTGTAGGTGATGAGGATATCCGCCTCGCGCAGAGCGTCGAGGTTCTCGTAATTCTCGAACACGCGGGTCCGCACGGAAGGATCTTCGCCCAGAAGCTTGAGCAGCTCCAGCCGGGCGAAGTCCATATCGTGCCACACGCCGCCGCACACGAGGACGCAATTGATGCGCGGGGGATGCGCTGCTTCAGCTTCGCTCATACTGTCAGGCTTCCTTCGATCCGCCGAGTTCGCCTTCGATGTATTTCATCATCGTGTCCTGGAACTGACGGATGCGGATTTCCTGATAGTTGCCAAGGTTCACCTTGCCCGTCTTCGAGGCGTGAAGCCCCTGCTGGACGTAAGGAAGGTTGTCCATGTCCTGTTCGAACACGTCGCCCAGGATGCCCAGTTCGGGCGCTTCGGTCCATTTCTGGTCGAGGCGCAGCATCTTGAGCGGGGCGCCGCGCGGGATCGGCTGGCCCTTGGGAATGCGCGCCAGGATGCGCACTTCCATGATGCAGGTATCGGGCGTTTTGCCGGGCAGCCAATTGTAGACGATGTTCGGCATGTAGCCGCCCCAGGGCGCAAAGTTCGGGAACACGTTATAGACCAGCCCGTCGAGCAGCTCGGCGTCGGTAGCGTGGCTGTGGTCGTAACCCGTGCTTTCGGCATAGGCATTGCGCATCGCCTCGCCCAGCGCGGCGCGGGCGGTCATGCCCTCGGGCACCGTGATCGCCATCGGATTGGCGTGGGCCTCACCCTCGTAGTTGTCACCAGAGCGGCCGTTGTACTTGATGAACTCGTCGACGATCCACTGCTCGCCCTGGCCCTCCTGGATGTGCGGGCTCATGATGCCGAAGGGGACCAGGTTGACGTTCACGTTGTCGCCCCAGGTCCAGTAGGCGGCGTTGGAATCGCCCGTGAACGGCAGCAGCTGCGGATGGGTGACGATGGTGTGCCAGGCCTCCATGAAGGCCTCCATCACGACCTTCCAGTTGGCCGGCACTTCCTTGGCGACGCGCATCACACTGGCGCATTCCTCGTGCCGCCAGCGCTTGAAGTGATCGGGCAGCGGCGCGAGAAATTCCTCGAGGCTGGGGCCGCCCTTCTCTTCGCGGATGAACACGTAGCCCGCCCAGCGGCCCACTTCGGCCTCCGGCAGATCGAGGTTCTGCTTTTCCAGATGTGGGAAGTCCCACTGGCAGGGCATCGAATCGAAGCTGCCGTCCTTCTTCCAGGCAAAGCCATGGAACGGGCACACGAACTTGTCCGCAAAACCTTCCTCCGTGCGCAGCTTGCGGCCACGGTGGAGGCAGACGTTGTGCATGGCGCGGATCGAGCCGTCGTCCTGACGAGTGACGAGGAAAGAGCGGCCGGCGTTCTCGTAGACGATGTAGTCGCCGGCTTCGGGCAGGTCTTCCTCTCGCGCGACGAACTGCCACACATGGGGCCACATCCGCTCGCGTTCCAGGCGCGCGAATTCCTCGCTGGTGTAACGTTCCGCCGGAATCGGTTCCGACCCGCGAAAGGTATAGCTCTCTTCCGTCAGAATCGAAGGCGGAGTGCGCGAATCGAGGGCCATAAGGTCGGCCCAGCTAATGCCTTCGCTGCGATCTTCGCCCAGTTTCTGGGCGATTTCGGGGTCGCGATCAGCCATTGCTATCAAATCTCCCAAGCACGGATTTCCTGTTTGGACATTGTCTGGACCTTCCGGGCGCGCAAGTCACCTTGCTCAAAATCATAGGTTGTCGCGGGATCAGGAAGCGCCATGTTGGGCGCCAATAGTCATTGGGAGAATGCCGTGAAGCGGCTTGAAGGCAAGGTGGCGCTCGTTACCGGAGGAACTTCCGGCATCGGCGCCGGCACCGTGGAGCGCCTGTGCTCCGAAGGTGCGACAGTTATTTTCACCGGCTCCAACCAGGCCGCAGCCGACACCCTGTGCGCCGCCACCGGTGCGCAGTTCGTCAAGCACAACGTCACCGATGCTCCCGCCTGGGACGCGCTGATGGCGGATATCCTGGCGCAGCACGGCCGTCTCGACATCGCTTTCGCCAATGCCGGCACGGAAAGCGGCGACGGCAGCATCGAGGATATCGGGATCGAAGGCTGGAATAACGTCATCGGCGTGAATCTGACCGGCGTGATGCTTACCGTGCAGCACGCGATGCGCGCCATGGCCAAGAACCCGGAAGGGCCAGTCGGCTCGATCATCGTCAACTCGTCGATGAATGCGAACCGGGCGATGGGGAATTTCTGCGCCTATTCGGTGTCGAAGTCTGCCGTGATCGCGCTGGTCAAGTCGGCGGCGGTCCATTCGGGCAACAAGAAGTACCAGATCCGCGTCAATGCCGTGCTTCCGGGTGTCGTCGAAACGGCGCTGATCGTGAATTTGATCGACAAGTCGGGCGATCCCGTCGCCACCCGCGCCGCTTATGAAGGTCTTTCGCCGATGGGCCGCATGGCCGCCGTCAGTGAAGTGGCCGGCATGGTCGCCTGGCTCGCCAGCGACGAGGCCCGGTTCTGCTCGGGCAGCGAATTCACCATGGACGGCGCGTCCACCGCAGGGATGAACGGCGTATGACGGACCTGGGTTCACAGCGCCTAAAGGGCCGCGTCGCTCTCGTTTCGGGCGGCCTGCGGGGCATCGGCCTCGCCTGCGTGGAGCGATTCCTGGCGGAGGGCGCCGAAGTGGTGCTTACCGACCTTCAGGCCGCCGACAGCGCAGCGGCCGCGTCCACCCTCGCCCGGCTCGGTCAGGCCGCCAGCTACGTGCAGGCCAACGTCGCCAGCGAGGAAGACTGGGCCAAAGTGCTTACCGCCGTGACCGAGCGCCACGGCAAGCTGCACATCCTCGTCAACAACGCCGGTATCGACCTGACCGGCCCCGTCGCCACCACTTCGCTGGAGGGCTGGCGCCGGATCATGAGCATCAACGTCGACGGCGTGTTCCTGGGCACGCGCACTTTCGTGCCGCTGATGGAAGCCAGCGGCGCCGAGGTGAAAGGCGGCGCCTCGATCATCAACGTCAGCTCGATCATGGGCCTTGTCGGCATGAGCGAAGTGTCCGGCTACAACGCCAGCAAGGGCGCGGTGCGACTGTTCACCAAGTCGATCGCGCTGGAATTCGCCGAAAAGAAGATGCCGATCCGCGCCAATTCGCTGCACCCCGGCTTCGTCATCACTCCGCTTCTGCAGGAAGGTTTCCAGCGCTGGGTCGATAGCGGCGCGGCCAAGCAGACGCAGGATCTGGTGGACCTGATGGCCAGCAAGACGCCGATCGGCCGCCTTGCCGATCCGTCTGAACTGGCGAGCGCGGTGTTCTTCCTCGCCGGCAGCGACAGTTCCTACATGACCGGCGCGGAGCTGGTCATCGACGGCGGCTGGACCGCGCAGTGATGTAACGCCCCCATCTCCGTCATTTCCGCAAAGGCGGGGATGACGGAGATGGGGTTGGGAAATAAAAGTCACCGGGAGACCCTGAAATGACCATCGCCCTTCCCGATACGGTCGCCGTCGTCACCGGCGCGGCCGGCGGTATCGGCCGCGAGATCGTCAAGGCCATGAAGGCCGCCGGCGCCACCGTGATCGCCACCGACCTCAAGGACGACGCCGAAATCGAAGGCGCCGACCATTACCTCAGGCACGACGTCACCAGCGAGGCCGACTGGCGCGCAGTGGAAACGCTGGTGCGCGAAAAGTACGGCCGGCTCGACGCTCTCGTGAATAACGCGGGCTTCTCGATCGTGACCAAGTTCGAGGACACCCCGCTCAGCGAGTTCCACAAGGTCAACGCGATCAACGTGGATTCGGCGATCATCGGCACGCAGGTCATGCTCGAATTGCTCAAGGAAGGCGGCAAGGCGCGCACTTCCGGTGCCTCCGTCATCAACTTCTCCAGCGTCGGCGGGCTTCGCGGCGCGGCGTTCAATGCGGCCTATTGCGTCAGCAAGGCGGCGATCAAGATGCTCAGCAAGTGTCTTGGCGCGGAATTCGCTGCGTTGAAATACAACATCCGCGTCAATTCGGTGCATCCCGGCGGGATCGACACGCCGATGCTCGGCTCGATCATGGACCGTTATATCGAACTGGGGGCATCGCCTTCGCGCGAAGCATCGCTGGCAGCGGTCAACGCATCCCACCCCATCGGCCGCCTGGGCAGGGCAGACGAGATGGCCGGCGGCGTGGTGTTCCTCGCCTCCAGCGCATCGAGCTTCATGACCTGCGACGAACTCGTGATGGATGGCGGCTTCAGCCAGGTATGACAGGCCAGCATGAGGCCGTCACCCGGCGGCCCCGGCACTTTATTTGAGGAGAGCGGACCATGACCCGCAAACTTCCCGGCATAATCGGCGTCCACCACATCGGCGTATCCGTGCCGGATCTGGGCAAGGCCCGCGAATTCTATCTCGACGTGCTGGGCGCGGTCGAGGAGGTGGAGCCGCTGAGCTGGGCCGACAATCCCTTCATCGATCAGGTCGTAGGCCTGGAAGGCAGCGCCGCCGAACAGTTCTTCTGCCGCCTTGGCAACGTGCAGATCGAGGTGTTCCAGTACAATGCCCCAAAACAGGCCCCGCAGGACCCGCGCCGGGGCGTGAACGAATACGGCTATACCCATATGGCGCTACAGGTGGAGGACATCACCGCAGTCCACGACCGCATCGTAGCAGCGGGCCTGCCGGTCCATACGCCGCCGATGCTGGAAGGCATCACCGTGGACGAACACGGGGGGAAGCACGGCTATGCGGGAACGTACTGCCGCGATTTCTTCGGCAATGTGTTCGAGATTCTGGAAATCCACGAAACGCCGGAGATCCTGCCGATCTGACATAGAGTTATCGGGCAAAAGGGCGCGGTCAGCACTCAACCAAGCTCCGGATGGCGACACGCCTCGGGAAGGTGCTTGTTCGGTGCCTGTTTTCATATTCTGGTTAAGCGCAACATCCGCGCCGACGCCATGCCCCAGAAAACAGGCAGGAAGGCCGGCATCACTCCGGCATTTCCGGCTGCATCCTTGTCACTATCCGCCAGGTGCGCCTTCGGCGGGATGACGACAGGACTTCACTCAGGCCTGCGCCAGCGGCACGGGCGGCATCTTAGACGCACTTTGCGTTACGCTGAACGTCCTGACCCGGCTGCGATCGAACAGTTTTTCCTCGTCCTCCACGATCATCGCCAGCGTTTCGGGATTGCGCAGCGCGGTGAAGCAGGCATCGCGGGTGGCATCGTCCGGGAAGTCGATCTCCATCACCACGTCGTAATCGAAAGGCTGGTCGACGCCGTCCATCGGCGTCAGGAAGCGCCGCACATAGCGCGTCGCATAGCCCGACAGCACGGCCTCGCCGATCTTGCTGTGGTTGCTTTCGTAATAGGCGCGAAAGTCCTGCGGGCTCATGCCCTCGCGCCGCTTGAGAAGGGTGATCACCGTAACGGTCATGCCAGCGTCTCCATCCAGCCGCGCGTCGCGTCGAGCACAGCCTTGGCGCGCAAGGCGGGGTGCGCGAATGCATCACGCAGGGCGGCCGAACGCAGTTCAATCGACAGCGGAATGCCCGCCGGCAGCGCCTGCAGCATTCCGGCCAGCGGCAGCACGCCCTGCCCGCACTGCTCGCGCAGGTCGATCGCATCGGTGATGACGGCGTCGAAATCGGCCGGATCAGGCCGCTCGGCGCGCGCGTCGCAGATCTGGGCATAGGGCAGCAGCATCGGATCGATTGCCGCGATCTGCTCGATGGTGGTGCCCGAACGGTCGACGTGGATCGGATCTACCAGCACGGCGCGCAAGGGATGCCCCACGCGGTCCAGCACGGCCAGCGCCTGGCTCAGGTTCTTCACCTCGGTAAAGATCCCGAACTCCAGTGCCACCCGCATTCCGGAACCTTCGGCATGGCGGCACAGCGCCGACAATTCGTCTACCGTCACGCCGACATCGGGGTGAGAGGACACGCAAAGCACGTTCGCCGCGCCCAGTTCTGCCCCCACGTCCAGCACCTTGCGGTGATCGTCCAGCTTCGTGTCGGGCCTGATCCACACCACCTCGACATCGAGCGCTGGGAGCGCGGTGCGCGCCAATGCTGCGCGGGTGTCGCGCGCATGCTGCGCGGTCCACTCCAGCGGATCGACCCACAGGCCAACCGCATCGAAGCCGGCAGCGGCGCCCGCCTCGACCACATCGACGGCGCCGAACTCGGGCAATACGCCCGATGCCAGGGACAATTTGTGCATTATGGCCTCTCCCGGGGCAGCTGGTAAGTCGTGCGCACGTCCGAGCATCGCACGGCGCGGCCCGCACCCGCCACAAGGGCAGGCGCGGGGTCGGCGGATATCTTCACATCTGCGGCTGGGGCGCTGAGGCGTCGTCCTCCAGATACCAGTTCAGCCACTCATGAAAGTACTGGTTGCCGCGCTCGTTCTTGCCGAACGTCAGTTCGTCATGCGCGCCGGATTCAAGACCGCGCTGGATCTCCAGGCCGATGACGTAGTCCTCCTCGTAAGTCACGTCGCGGAAGAAGTTCATCGCTGCCTCGACAGCTTCCTGGTCCGCTTCGTCCTTCACCGGATCGCGGCGCAGGTAGTTGAGGACGGTGCGGTTGCGGTCCGGCGTCGGTCCGGGGAACAGCTGCGCGACCTGGGTGATCTCCGGCGCGATGAAGATCGACACGTTGGGGAAGAAGATGCGCACGAAATCGTAGCCGTAATTCTCGCGGTTACCCCATTCCTCGCGGGGGACATCCTTGAGCTGCTCCGCAATGGTGTGCTGCGGGAAGCCGATGCGGATGTTCGGGCCGAAGCCTTCGTAATGCGTGCAGTTTGAAGGCGTGCGCGGAAAGATCGTCTCGGGATGCAGCGACTTGAAGTGATAGCCCTCGAGGTAGCCGTCAAATGCGATCTTCCAGTTCGCGCCCTCGATCGTGCGGTTGCCGAGATAGGTCCAGTTGGCGAAGTCGAGCGCCTCGAAATCTTCCAGGTAGCCCTGGAAATAAGAGTCGAGATCAATCGGCGCATTGGGCGTCAGGCATACGAAGATCATGCCGCCGCGCTCTTCGCAGGGCAGTTCGCGCAGGCCCATCTGGCTCTTGTCGACCTGGCCGAAGGTGCCCGGCTCGGAAATACCGATCAGCTTGCCATCCGAGCCATAAGTCCACGAATGGTACTTGCAGGTGAAGCGCGCGCAGTTGCCCTTGCCGTCCGGCGCCACCGGGGCACCGCGATGCGAGCATACGTTCAGGAAAGCGCGGACCTTGCCCTGCTTGTCACGGTTGATCAGAACCGGCGAGCCGACGGCGTCCATCGCCTTGTAATCGCCGGGATTCGGCAGTTCGGCGGTGAAGGCGAGCATCAGCGGCGTGCGCTTGAACACCAGCTCCATCTCGGCCTTGAACTGGTCCTTGTCGGTATAGCTGCTGGTCGGCACCCGAAGCGGGCTGTCCGTCTGATAGGTCTTCTTGTTCTCGACGTAGTCGAGCATGATCTCGGCCACATCGCCAATGCGCTTTACGCGTTCCACGGTCATCTCCCGATTGTTTATGGTGAGACCCTGCGCGAGCGAGGGCGTGGCGACAAGCTGCGCAAGGTGATAGGCGAGAGGAACTCATTTTGGCCCGATTGGCATTTTGGCCAGTTGGCCTGAGGACACATGCGGAGCACTCAAGCGCTATGAGTGAGAGGATAAGCCCTCCGTGGGCATGGCTAGAATCGCCGCCACAGCACCTTGCCGCCTATGCGGGCACGGGGCTTTGGGACGAGCGTACAATTGCGCAAGCTGCGACAGCACTGGCAGAGGCCGACCCGGGCTTCGTCGCGCTGATCGAAGGCGAGACGCGCGTGACGCGCGCCGAGGTCGTGGCGGAGGCCGAGGCGCTAAGCGCAGCGATGTATACGCGCGGACTGCGGCCCGGCGATGTCATCGCCTTTCAGGTGCCCAACTGGCGCGAAGCGATGGTCATCAACACGGCCGCAGCGATGTCGGGGCTCGTCATCAATCCGATCGTGCCGATCTACCGTGACCATGAAGTCTCGCTGATGCTGGCCGATTGCGGCGCGCGGGCGGTCTTCGTGCCATCCACTTTCCGCCGCTTCGATTATGCCGCCATGGCAAGGCGCCTTGCCGATGTGCTGCCCGATCTCGACCATGTATTCACCGTGCGCGGAGAAGGCGCGGACGATTATGCTGCACTGATCGAGGAAGGCCGCGCGCTGTCCTTTGCCCGGCCCAAGGTCGATCCGCTGGGCGTCAAGATGGTGCTCTATACCTCGGGCACCACCGGGCGGCCCAAGGGCGTGCTGCATAGCCACGTCTCCATCGCCCGTATCCTGCGCGAAAGCGGGGCCTACTGGGGCCTTACGCAAGGCGAAGCGACGCTGATGCCCTCGCCCGTCACCCATGTCTCGGGCTATGCCAACGGGCTGGAGGCGCCCTTCATCTGCGGCACCCGCACGGTGCTGATGGAAAGCTGGAATGCGGCCGAGGCGCTGGCGCTGATCGACCGTCACCAGGCGGTCGGCACCGTGGCGGCGACGCCGTTCCTCGTCGAACTCGCCGCAGCAGCGCGTGAAAGCGGCAACCGCCTGCCCAGCTTCCGCTTCTTCGCCTGCGGAGGTGCTGCGGTTCCGGCAGACCTTATCCCCGCCGCCAACGCCGCCTTCGACCACTGCCGCGCCTTTCGGGTCTTCGGCGCATCGGAAGTACCGCTCGTCACCTTCGGCTGGCCCAATGTCGAGCGGCTTGCCGCAACGACGGACGGCGCCATCGTCGACTACGACATCCGCGTCGTCGACCACGAGGACCGCGACTTGCCGGACGGGCAGGAAGGCGAAATCCTCGCACGCGGCCCCGGCATGATGCTGGGCTATGCCGACGAAGCACAAACCCGCGAGGCGATCACCACTGACGGCTATTTCCGCACCGGCGATCTTGGCGTGCGCACGTCCGAAGGCGCGATCACCATCACCGGGCGTAAAAAAGACCTCATCATCCGCGGCGGCGAGAACATCTCGGCCAAGGAGATCGAGGATGTGCTGCACGCTCATCCCGGCGTGCGCGAGGCCGCCGTGGTCGCCATGCCGCACGAACGGCTGGGCGAAGGCGTGTGCGCCTATATCATCGCTGCGGGCGAGGCACCGAGCCCCCAGGAACTCGCCGCGCATATCGCCGACAGCGGCCTTGCCCGGCAGAAAACCCCCGAGCGCTTTGAGTTTCGCGAGGATTTTCCACGCACGGCCTCAGGCAAAGTACGCAAGGACGTGCTCCGGGCCGATGTGAAGGCTCTGGTGGAAACGACGGTCTAACTTCCTTCCCGAGCCTGCCTCGGGAAGGTACAAAACGAAAGCGGCGACGGTGTCCATCGGAACACCGCCGCCGGCCCTTCCTCCCCAGGAAGCTCTAATTCAATTCGCTCCCATAGCAGCCATTACGGCCGCGTCGATCTCCGACTTCATGGGATTGCGCCGAAGGGTCAGGCCGCCGTTCACCTGCAGGTTCTCACCCGTCATGAAACACTCGTCGCTGGATAGCCAGACGACAGCGGCGGCGATGTCGGCCGAGGTGCCGATGCGGCCTAGAGGATAGCCTGCAAGGAAGGCGTCGAACAGTCCGGGCACCTGCTTGGCATCGGACGTCATCGGCGTATCGGTCAGGCCCGGCGAGATGGAATTCGCCCGCACGCCCTCGACGCCGAACTCATGCGCGACGCAGCGGATCACGTGGTCCGCGCCGGCCTTTGTGCCCATGTAAGCGGCATGGTCGTTCAGCATGATCGTGGCGGTAGCCGAGCTGATCTGAATGATCGAGCCGCCCTCGCCGCCCCGGCTGCGCGCCATCTTACCGACCATCGCCTGATAAAAGTGGAACGGCCCGACATATTGCAGCATGGTCATCGCCATCAGCTCGTCATGGGTGGTTTCCAGAAAGCCCTTCAGCAGGCCCCAGCCGGTTGCATTCACGGCGATGTCGATGCCGCCCAGCGCCTGCGCCGCGCTATCCGCCAGAGCATCGACGCTGGCTTTATCGGTCAGGTCGCAGGAGGCCCATGCACAGTCATGCTGCGCAGCAAAGTCGGCGAGGACGTCTTCCTTGCGGCCTGAGACAAGCACGCTTGCGCCCTCGTCCATCAGGCGCCGGGCGATGATCTGTCCCATATTCCCGGGGCTGCTGGCACCAAGGATGACGGCGCGCTTGCCGTCAAGGCGTCCCCGTTCAAAACCCGCCATGCGAACTCTCCTGTTTTGCGTTATCGCCCGGTGCGCTAGCACGGCTGGCCGGCGACCATTCCTGACTAAACTAATAGTGGCCTCGCCGCCGCCCAGGGCCGAAAGCATGCAGGTACAAAGAACGCCGCGCGTGGCAGAGGAGCGCAATACATGGATCTCGGACTGAAAGGCCTCAAGGCCATTCTCGTAGGCGCGAACGGCGGCATCGGCCGCGTGGTTGCGCGCGTACTTGCCGCTGAAGGCTGCGATATCGCCATCTGCGGCCGTTCAAAGGACAAGGTCGACAACGTCCTTTCCGAAATCGCTAGCTCGGGTGTGAAAACCTATGGCCAGACGGCCGACGTGACCCAGGTCGATGCGGTCCCCGCCTTCGTCGACAAGGCTGCCGAAGCGCTTGGCGGCTGCGACATCTTCATCAGCTTCACCTCGACCAACCTTGGCGAAGACACCGACGCAGCATGGGAAGCGGTGCTGCAGGCCGATATCCTGCCGATGCGCCGCGGTATCGCCGCAGCCCGCCCGCACCTCGCCAAATCGGACAACGCCTCGATCGTGTGCCTCAGTTCGACCGGCGCCGTCGAGGAATTCATGGGTGTCCAGCCCTACAACGCTCTCAAGGCCGCAGTCATGAACTACGCTTCCTCGCTGGCGCAGGCGCTCGCCCCCGAAGGCATCCGCGTGAACTGCTTCACGCCCGGCCCGGTGATGACCGAGGATGGTCCCTGGACTCACCTCAAGACCGCCGCGCCCGATTTCTACAATGCGACGCTGGCCAACATGCCTTCGGGCCGCTTCACCACCGGTGAGGAACTGGCCAAGGCGATCGCATTCGTCGTCTCGCCTTCCTGCAAGGCGATGACCGGCGCGAACATCGTGGTCGACAACGGCTATACCAAACGCACCCAGTTCTGACGGTTCCCTCCTCCAGAGGAAACAGTGCGGCGGGCCTTCTCGAAGGTCCGCCGCTTTTTTATTGGCAGTGCCGCTTTATTATCAGTGCCGCACCATCGCACCGCCATCCACCCACAGGCCGTGGCCGGAAACGAAGCGCGCATCCTCGCTGCACAGGAATGCCACGACATCGGCGATGTCTTCGGGCTTGCCCAGACGCCGCAGGGGAGCCTTGCCTTCCCAGAAGGTGCGGTATTCCGGCATCTGGTCGAAAGCCGGGGCGGTCATCGGGGTGTCGATGGCGCCCGGCTGAACGCAGGTGGCCGTGACACCGAAAGGCCCCAGTTCCGCCGCGATCGACTTGGTCAGGCCCAGCACCGCGTGCTTGGAGGCCGAGTAGGCGCACAGCCCCTCGTCGCCGTAAGTCGAAGTGGTGGAGCCGATGGTGACGATCCGCCCTGCCCCATGCGCCTTGAGGTGCGGCGCAGCCTCGCGCACCAGCCGGAACACGGCGATCAGGTTTACGTCGAGCACGCGCTGGAAATAGGCATCATCGTGCCCCTCCAGTGGATGGAAGGTGCTGATCCCGGCGCAGGGCACCACGATATCCAGCCCGCCCATCCGCGCGATCGCCTCCGCTACCAGCCGCGCGTTGGCATCCGCGCCGGTGAGGTCGGCCACGAAATCGACCTCGCCCTGGATGTCGGCGGTGAAGACCTGCGCCCCGTCCGCCGCCAGCCGCGCTGCCACTGCCGCGCCGATGCCCGAAGCCGCGCCGGTGACCACGGCCTTTCGCCCCTGAAGCCGCATACTCATGCGATCTTCAACACGAGCTTGCCGGTGTTGGCGCCGGAGAACAGGCGCATGAAGGCCGGATAGGCGTTCTCCAGCCCGTGCTGCACGTCCTCATCGGCGCGCAGCTTTCCTTCGCCCAGCCACTTTGCCATCTGCGCGCCGCCCTCTGCAAAGCGGCCCGCGTAATCGGCGATCAGGAAGCCATGGATCGTCGCGCGGCGTGCCAGCACCTGCCACAGGTTTCTCAAACCCAGCTTTTCCGGGCTGTTGTATTCGGCGATGAGGCCGCACAGCACGATCCGCGCATGGTGGGCCAGAGTGAAGACTTCCGCCTCGAGCACCGGGCCGCCGACGTTCTCGAACACCACGTTGACGCCGCCGGGCGCCGCCTCGGTGATCGCGGCCACAAGCGCATCGTGATCCTTGCCCTTGTAGTCGATGGCCGCGTCGAAGCCGTAGTCCTCGATCAGGCGGCGGCACTTGTCCGCGCCGCCGGCGATGCCCACCACCCGGCAGCCCATGATCTTGCCGATCTGGCCCACTGCCGAACCGACCGCACCTGCCGCGCCCGATACCAGCAGCGTTTCGCCCGGCTGGGGCTTCGCCATTTCGCTAAGGCCAAAGTAAGCCGTCAGCCCCACCGCGCCCAGCGCCGAGAGATAGTTCGACGGCGAGGCCACGGCATCGACGTCGATCGGCATGGTGAAGCCACCCGGCATCGCCACTGAATAATCCTCCAGCGCGTTCAGGCCCATGACCCACTGGCCGACCGGAAAGTCGGGATTGTCGGACGCATGGACCACGCCCACCGTCGTTGCGCGCACCGGATCGCCCAGCGGGATCGGCGGCATGTAGCTTTCCGCGTCGTCCATCCATCCGCGCTGCGCCGGATCGAGCGAGGCATAATGGTTGCGCACGACGATGCCGCCCGCCGGAACTGCGGGAATGTCCTGAGCCTCTAGCTGGAAGTCTTCGGGGACGGGCGAACCTTGGGGCCTGCGAGCAAGCAGGAAGCGCCGGTTTTCGGCCATGGCATCAATCTCCTTTTCAAATCGACTGGTCGAACTTCACGCAATTTGCCGCACCTGTGCAAATCGACAGGTAGGCGGCGGCGCAATATGTTCCATAGTGCACAGGCAATGACGGCCGGGAAAGCAAACGGCCGCATGGGAGGATAGATATGATGGCATCCGCACATGTTCGCGGAGCGTGGTCTGCCACGCTCATCAAGCTCGCTCTGGGCACCAGCGCACTCACCTGTGTTTCCGCGCCGGCCTTCGCCCAGGACGCTGCTCCGGCAGCTACTGCGGTCGATCCGAATGAGATCATCGTCTCGGCCCGTCGCCGCTCGGAAACGCTGCAGGAGACGCCGGTCGCCATCACCGCGATCAACGCAGCGATGCTGGAAAACAAGGCCTCGGCTAACATCGGCGACCTTCAGGGCGCCGCACCGGGCCTGCTTATCACCCAGCAGAATTCGGGCGCGCAGGCAGCCAACATCTCTATCCGCGGCCTGACCTATGCCGACATCGAAAAGTCCCAGACTCCGACCGTGGGCGTCGTGGTAGACGGCGTGACCATCGGCACCAACACCGGCCAGTTGCAGGACGCCTTCGACATCGCCCAGATCGAAGTGCTGCGCGGCCCGCAGGGTACCCTGTTCGGCGCCAACACCATCGGCGGCGTCATCAACATCACCCGCACCAAGCCGACCATGGAGCCCGGCGGCAAGGCCGAATTCACCTATGGCCGCTGGAACACCTGGGCCGGCAAGGCAATCCTCAACTACGGCGACGGGGAGACCTGGGGCGTCAAGGCCTGGTATTTCCACAACGAATCCGACGGCTTCTACCGCAACGCCATCCGCAACACCCGCGCCGGCGGCAGCAAGGCCGACAGCTATGGCGGCAGCCTGCTGTTCGAACCGGCCGGATCGGGTTTCGACGCCCAGCTCACGGTCGAGAACGTCGAGCAGAGCTTCGAGCCGGTGGTCAGCAACCTCACCAACAGCACGGAACTGTTCTGCGGGCTGATCGCCGCCAACGAGTGCGGACGCAACAATACCACCGATCTCTACACCGTCTTCACCCTGCCCGCGAAGAGCACCTACAAGGCGCCTAACGCGACATTGCAGATGAATTACGACCTGGGCGACATCAAGCTCAGCTCGATCACCGGATGGCGCCATTCCAAGGAAGCGCAGACCCAGGACTTCGACGGTTCGTCGAGCGACCTGTACTATGTCGACCGCCGCCAGAAGTACACGCAGTGGAGCCAGGAACTGCGCGCAGCAGGCAACCTGTTCACTGGCTTCGACTATGTTGTCGGCGGTTATTATTTCCACTCGAAGTACAGCCTGACGCAGTGGACCCGCTTTTTCGGCTTCGACCCGTCGGTTTCGCCGATGGAATTCGACCAGAACCCGCAGACCAACCTGGGCAAGACCACCAGCTATGCCTTCTTCGGCGACTTCAACTGGGCCTTCGCCGACAAGTGGCGCCTTTCGTTCGGCGGCCGCTGGAGCCATGACAACAAGAAGCTGACCAACCGCTTCGCGCAGGCCGGGCTGATCGGTTCGGGCGATGCGAACTTCACCAAGTTCACGCCCAAGATCGGCATCGATTATCGCCCCAGCAGCGACGTCATGCTCTACGCCAGCTGGTCGCGCGGCTACCGTTCGGGCGGCTTCAGCCCCCGCGCCGCCACCGCCGCCACCGCCAGCACGCCGTTCCAGCCCGAGACCGTGGACGCCTACGAAATCGGCGCCAAGTTCTCGGCCTTCGACCGCAAGCTGGAACTGAACTTTGCCGGCTACTATTCCGACTACAAGGACATGCAGCAGAACCTGACCGTGCCGGGCGGCCCGCTGGGCAACCAGACGATCACCGGCAACGTGCCCGGCGGCGCCAGCATCAAGGGCATCGAGATGGACGGCACCCTGCGCATTACGCCGTTCTTCCGCATCACCACCTCGGCCGCGTACATGAAGTCGCACTTCCGCAACTTCATCACTTGCGGCGCGACTGCCAATGCCGCCTCGAACGCCTGCGGCGCCGGGCTGGTGCCGTTCGACTACTCGGCCAACAACCTGATCTACGCACCCAAGTTCACGGCATCGCTCGGCGCAGAATACGAAGTGCCGACCAGCTTCGGCAAGATCGTCGCAACGGGCGGCTGGCGCCATATCAGCCCCTACGACGAGCAGATCTCGCAGGATTCGCTGACGCCTCTGCTCAACGGGGCCGGCCAGACCACTGCGGTGACCGTCAACGGCAACGACGCCCGCGTGCGTACCACAACGCAGGATCTCCTCGACGCCAGCCTGACCTTCAACTTCGACGTGGGCGACAAGGAAGCATACTTCCGCTTCTTTGGCCGCAATCTGGCCAACGAAAAAACCACGACGCACGCCTTCACCGTGGCCGGACTGTTCTCGTTCGGCATGGCGCTGGAGCCGCGCACTTACGGAGCGACCGTCGGCGTGAAGTTCTAAGACTTACCCGCCCTTCAGGGCAACCATAGGGGTGTCCGGCTGTTCTTTGCCGGGCACCCTTATGATATTGAAAAGGAACATGATTATGGGCCGTCTCGAAGGCAAGATCACTCTGGTTACCGGCGCAGGCAACGCGCGCGGACTGGGCGCCGCCACTGCGCAGCGCTACGCCGAAGAAGGCGCCTTCGTGTATGTGACCGACCTCGACCTTGCCGGCGCGCAGGGTGTGGCGGCGTCCATCGTCGACGCTGGCGGCCAGGCCGAAGCGCTGGCACACGACGTCACCACCGAAGCGTCGTGGGACGAAGTGTTCGCCGCCATCGAGAAGGGCCACGGCCGCCTCGACGTGCTGGTCAACAATGCGGGCATCGCCGTGCTCAAGCCGATCGCCGAACTGACCGCCACCGACTGGTCGAAGCAGAACAAGGTCTGCCTCGACAGCGTGTTCTACGGCACCCAGCGCGCGGTCGCACTGATGCGCAAGGTCGGCCAGGGCGGCTCGATCGTGAACCTGTCCTCGATCGGCGGCCTTGTCGGCGTGCCGATGTGCGGCGCCTATGCGGCGGCCAAGGGCGGCGTGCGCATCTTCTCCAAGGTCGTGGCGATGGAATGTGCGGCCGAAAACATCCGCTGCAATTCTGTGCACCCCGGCATGATCGAGACCGCGATGCAGGACGTCGCGCGGCGCGACAACCCGGAAGGATTCAAGGAGATCGTCGGCAGCATCCCGATGAAGCGCATGGGCACTCCGCTCGATATCGCCAACATGAACCTGTTCCTCGCCAGTGACGAGGCCAATTACGTCACCGGCGGCGAATTCACCGTCGACGGCGGCGTGACCGCGATGTGATGTGCCGGATACCGGGGCGCGGCAGCTTGCGAGCGCCCTGGTAGCGGTATAGGGCACGCAGACTATGGCAAAAGCGGATCGTCTCGAACGTCTGGACACTCTTCGGGCAAGTCTCGAAGAAGACTACCTTGCGGCACTGATCGCAGCCCTGCGGGTAACCGCATCAGGCAAGTGGGGCCTGTTCGGCCACAATGCGGATCGCGTCGCCCGCGCCGCTGCCGCGCCCACCATCGAAGCCCTCACCGAACTGGGCGAGGAAATCGACGCCGCGCGCGAACAGCTGTTCATGGAGCCGTTCGAACTGCATCAGCAGTTCCTCGCCTCACGCGGTCCGGTGGACGCCCAGGCCGTGGGCGAGCCCAAGCAGGCCCAGGCCTGGCTGACGAAACTGACCGCCGCCGGATAGCGATGCGGGGGGCGTTGCTCTCCCGCTTCCGGCCTTGCACTTCCGGAATGTCGAGACCGGCCCACCCAATAATTGCATTTTGTGCAAATACGGCCTATGGCACCCGCTGCTGACGTCGCGTGCGACGGACCATCGGGCAGCCATGCTGCCACCTTTGTCCCTTACGAGCCTCATGAAGCCGGAATGTGCCGCGATGGCGCATGCCGTTATGCGTCGGACAAAGGATACCGATATGACTACTGGAACCGTGAAATTCTTCAACGCCGACAAGGGTTATGGCTTCATTGCGCCTGAGACCGGCGGCGACGACGCCTTCGTTCATATCTCGGCCGTTGAGCGCGCCGGCATGGACACCCTCAGCAAGGACCAGCGCGTTTCCTATGAACTGGAAACCGACAGGCGCGGCAAGACCTCGGCCGTCAATCTTCAGCCTGCCTGAAGATTGAGTGTGAGTGCGGATGTTTCAGAACATCCGCACCGCTTTACTCGCCCCTTGGCCCGCACTGTTGAACGAGAATCTCATTCATGATTGATCCCAGCTCACGCCCATTCCTTATCAAGAAGGACGCGGACGGCCATTTTCGCCTCACCGTGAGAACGACCCGCTATAATTCACAGGGTTATCCGCTGGTTACGGCTACTCTACAGGACGAATTGTTCAAGACCGCAAATGCCGCTCGGGCATTCGCGCAGGAGAACTTCAAGGCCAAGCCCGGCGAATACTCCACCAAGTAAGCCCCCCTGTGCGGTGGCGGATGATCGGCATTACAGCCGGACCACGACCTTGCCGATGTTCTTGCCGGTCAGCATTCGCTCGTAGGCGGTCAGGACGTTTTCCAGGCCGCCGGTCTCGTCGAAACGAACCGAGAGCTTGCCGTCATCCAGCCATTCGCGAAGCTGGGGCATGAATTCGGCGCCGCGTTCGAGGAAATCGGGGATGAAGAAACCCTCGATCCTTAGCCGCCGCATCAGGACCTGATCGAACTGCGCCGGGCCGGCCATCGGCGCGTCGTTGTCATAGCCTGCGATCATGCCGCACACCGCGACGCGGCCATAATGCGCCATGTTGCCCAGCACCGCGTCCAGGATCGGACCGCCGACATTGTCGAAGAAGGCATTGATCCCGCCCGGCACTTCGGCAAGCCGCGCGGCGACATCATCGCCCCGGTAGTCGATCGCCATATCGACCCCGATCTCCTCGGTCAGGAACCTGCACTTTTCCGCACCCCCGGCAATGCCGACGACTTTAGCGCCCAGGTTCTTGCCAACCTGGCAGGCGATGCTGCCGGTCGCCCCGGCTGCGGCGGAAACCACCAGCCATTCACCCGCCTTCACCGCCGCCACTTCCTTGACGCCTACGTACGCAGTCCAGGCATTCATGCCGAGCGCGCCGAAGTGCTGGCGAGGATCGGCAACGGTTTCGTCCACCACTTCCAATCCGGTCAGCGCCGGCACCACGGTTGCCACATCCGCCCACTGCCCGAAGCCGCGCACCAACGCGCCGACCGGATAGGCCGCATCGGCGCTGTCGATCACGCGGCCCAGCACGAGGCCGACCATTTTGGAGCCCAGCGGCAGAGGCGGCTGATAGCCATCGGTGCGCGGGCTCATCCACATGCGGGTGCCTGCATCCATCGACAGCCATTCCACCGCGATGCGAACCTCGCCGTCTGCAAGGGCTGCGCACTGTTCCTCCTGCAGGCTTAAAAACCGCGAGAAATCGGTGTTCCCCTGGGGATGGCGATCCAATCGCCAGTAACGACAAACGGTCAATTCAGGTCTCCTCGCGGCGGACCCTTGCCCGCCTGCATCCACGCGCCACCTGTTCAAACTGATAGGCCTATCAGTTTGAACAGGACGCCCCCGAACCTGCGCGGGTCTAGGCAGCAAAAAATAACGATTACAAAATTACATGGGAGGTTTCTGAAATGCGATTCACAAAATCCGTGTTGCTCGCATCGACCGTGCTCGGCATTGCCTTGAGCGCGGCGCCCGCGATCGCACAGGTCGCCCAGGACGACACCGCGCAGCAGTCGGCCCAGACCGGCGGCCTGGGCGACATCATCGTCACTGCACGCAAGCGTCAGGAAACCGCGCAGGACGTGCCGGTCGCCGTGACCGCCATCTCGGCCGAGCAGATCGCCAACCGTGATGTCACCAGCGTCGAGAAGATCACCGCCATCGCACCGCAGTTCAGCGTCGGCCGCGCCTCCAACGGCTCGGGCGCACAGCTGACGCTTCGCGGCATCGGTTCGTCCTCGACCTCGATCGGCATCGAGCAGTCGGTCGCGGTCGTCGTCGACGGCGCTTATTACGGCCAGGGCCGCGTCATTCAGGAAGGTTTCTTCGACCTTGCCCGCGTCGAAGTGCTGAAGGGCCCGCAGGCCTTGTTCTTCGGCAAGAACGCAACCGCCGGCGTGATCTCGATCACCACCGCCGATCCCACCGCCAAGCCCGAGTTCATGATAAAGGGCGGCTACGAGTTCAAAAGCCAGCAGTACCGCGTCGAAGGCTATGCTTCGATGCCTTTGACCGACACCCTCGGCGTACGCCTTGCTGCGCGCTACACCAAGATGGACGGCGGCTATTATCGCAACGAAGCCGACACCATCAACTATACCGAGCTTGATTCCGCTACCGGCAACTTCACCACCCACACCGCCGAGCCTGCCAAGCGCAAGGCCCCGGGCGAAGAGGAATTCCTCGCCCGCGCCACCCTGAAGTGGGAGCCGACCGACCGCCTGACCGTGAACCTCAAGGGCACCATGGACGTGAGCACGGTCAACAACTCCTCGTGGAACTATGTGGCGTTCCGCTGCGGCAATGGCGAAACGTCGCAGCTCAACGGCTATGCCTGCGGCAAGGACTTCGTCAGCCACCAGAACAACATGCCGGCCGACATCGCGGCCAACTATCCTTACGCCAAGAAGGACGGCTCGCTGTACAACAAGTACCGCTCGGCCGGCGGCACCCTCAACGTGACCTATGACGCCGATCTGCTGCAGGTCTCGTCGGTCACCAACTACCAGTGGAACAACAACCGTTGGGCCTGCGCCTGCGATTTCCAGTCGGCCGGCAGCGAGAACGGCATCGGCCCGACCTGGGCCACCGAGAACTCGTCGTGGAAGGCGTTCAGCCAGGAACTGCGGGCGCTGACGCAGTTCGACGGGCCGTTCAACATGATGGTGGGCATGCTCTACCAGAAGACCCAGCGTGATTTCGACCAGTTCGTGCTGACCGGCGGCGTCTCGAACTCCGCGGCGCCCGATGGCTTCCAGTACGTCACTACCGCCAAGAGCAGCTTCACCAAGGGCGAGACCATGGCCGTGTTCGGCCAGGCCACCTACAAGATCCTGTCGAACCTCGAACTGGCCGCCGGCGTGCGCTATTCGGACGAGACGAAGAACAGCTATTTCACCCAGCCTTACAACAACCCGCTGGTGCTGGGCATCTTCCGCGATCAGAACGACCCCGATGGTTTGGGTGAGGTAACCGCGCGCCAGCACTTCCAGAACTGGTCGCCTGAAGCCACCCTGACCTGGAAGCCGACGTCCGACCTCATGGTCTACGGCGCGTTCAAGACCGCCTACAAGTCCGGTGGTTTCTCAAACGGCGGCATCAACTCGAAGTTCTCGACCGACCCGACCGCCGATCTCACCTTCGATCCTGAAAAGGCGCAGGGCTTCGAACTGGGCTTCAAGTCGACGCTGCTGTCCAACCAGCTGCGTTTCAACGTGACCGCGTTCAACTACAAGTATTCGAACCTGCAGGTCGACTTCTTCAACTCGCCGATCTTCGCGTTCCAGACGCTCACTGCTGATGCGCGCACCAAGGGCATCGAAGTGGAATGGCAGTTCGCCCCGAACGGCATCGCCGGCTTCGACATCCACGGCTCGATCAATTACGACAAGGCGCGCTACACCGACTTCCCGCTGGCACCGTGCTTTGCAGGCCAGACCCCGGGTGAAGGCTGCAACCTGTCCGGCAACAGCCGTCAGGACCTTTCCGGCGAGCAGCTTTCAGTCGCGCCCAAGTGGACAGGCAACCTCGGCATCAACTACGAAGTGTCGATTGGTTCGGCCAACAAGCTGGGTCTGAATATCGACTCCAAGTATTCGGCCAGCTACCTCGCCTCGGGCTTCGGCAATCCGCTGTCGCGCCAGAGCAAGTACGTGACGATCGACGCAGGCCTGCGCTTCGGCGCCGAGGACGACAACTGGCAGCTTGCCCTCATCGGCAAGAACCTGACCAACCAGTTCTACGTCACCGGCGTGGTTGACGGTCCTTCGACCGGCGGCGGCACCGGCACGGCCGGAGGCATCAAGGCCGACCAGCTCGGCTTCGGCACCCTGCCCCGCACCGTTATGGTGGAAGTGACCAAGCGCTTCTAAGCCGAAGCGCTTCTGATAAACTACGCGAAGGAGGCGGGGTCCCATGGGCTCCGCCTCCTTTTTTGCATATCCCCTCTCCCCGGAGCCGCTGCCACGGCGGGATATTTATTGCGCAGCTGCGTAATTTTCTCACGCACGTCGGTTGGCCCGGACGGCAAGAGCGGCTAGGCCAAAGCCCATGAACCCGGCGCGGGCCTCCATGCGTTGTGCCCCTGCCGCCAGAGGATTTTGCCCGATGCACACCACCCGCCTGCTGACTGCGCTGCTGCTGACAGCCGCCGCGCCTCTCTCCATCGCCGCCGCCAATCCCGCGCCAAAGGCAGTCACGCAGACCGCGACTACCGGCATCGACGAAACCGCGATGGACAAGTCTGTAAAGCCGGGTGACGAATTCTACTTGTTCTCCAACGGCACCTGGCTTGCGCGGGCGAATATCCCCGAGGACCGCAGCCGCATCGGCTCGCACACCGTCGCCGCCGATGAGACCGAGCGCCAGCAGATGCAGCTGATTTCCGGCATCCTTGCGGCGAAACCGGCCGCTGGTACGGACAAGGCCCGCGTGGCCGACTACTGGCGCGCCTACATGGACACTGCCGCGATCGACAAGAACGGTCTCGCCCCGCTGAAAGCCGATTTTTCCCGCTATGCCGCCATCGCCGACAAGGCGCAGCTGGTCCGCGTACTGGGCGACCAGACCGAGAGCGACCTCGATCTGTTCAACAATAACAACGACATGGCGACGGAAAACCTGTTCGGCCTGTTCATCACCAAAGCCCTCAAGAGCGATGAGGTAGTGCCCTATCTCTTCCAAGGCGGCCTCGGCCTGCCCGACCGGGAATACTACGTCTCGAACGAAGCGCGGATGGTCACTCTGCGCGGCCAGTACAAGGCTTATGTCGCCAACCTGCTGCGCCTCTCTGGCATCGACCAGCCAGAGGTTCGCGCAGGCCGCATCCTCGATCTGGAAACGAAGATCGCCAAGGCCCATGCCAGCAAGGCCGATGTCGCCGACTTCACTGCCGGAGGCACGCTATGGACGCGGGCCGACTTCGCGAAGAACGCGCCTGGCATGGACTGGGAAGCCTACCTCGACGCCGCCCGGATGCCGCGCCAGCAGTCGTTCGATGTCTACAGCCCTGCAGCCGTGACCGGCATCGCCGCGCTGGTCGCATCCGAGCCGCTGGACGCCTGGAAGGACTGGCTCGCCTTCCACCGCATCAACGCCAACACCGACGTGCTGTCCACGAAGATCGACGCGCTGCATTTCGCCTTCTTCGACACCGCGCTGTCAGGCACGCCGCAGCAGCGCACGCGCGAAAAACGCGCCCTTTCCTCGGTCAACGCAGACCTGGGCAATGCGCTGGGCAAGCTCTACGTCGAGGCCTATTTCCCGCCCTCGGCCAAGCATCAGGTCGAAGAAATGGCGACCCATATCAAACACGCCTTCGCCCGCCGCGTCGACGCGCTGGACTGGATGTCGCCGGCCACGCGCAAGGAAGCGCGCGCCAAGCTGGACGGCATGGTCGTCAGTGTGGGCTACCCCGACACCTGGCTCGACTATTCGATGGTCACGATCAAGCCCGGCCAGGCGTACGCCAACCGCATGGCGGCGATCCGGGGCAAGACGCTGCAGCAGCTGGCGAAACTCGGCAAACCGCAGGACCGCGGCGAATGGTGGATGAACCCGCAACTCGTCAACGCCGTGAACCTGCCGGTGCAGAACGCACTCAACTTCCCCGCCGCGATCCTGCAGAAGCCGTTCTTCGACCCTGCCGCAGACCTCGCCGCCAACTACGGCGCAATCGGTGCAGTCATCGGCCACGAAATCAGCCATAGCTTCGATTCCAGCGGGGCGGCGGTCGACGCCACGGGCACGCTGCGCAACTGGTGGACCGCCGAGGATCTTGCCCATTTCGAAACGCAGAGCCAGGCCCTCGTCGCCCAGTTCGACGCCTATGCGCCTTTCCCCGACCTGCACCTTAACGGCAAACTGGAACTGGGGGAAAACGGCGCCGACGTAGCCGGCCTGGTTGCCGCCTATGATGCCTACCGCGAGGCGCTGGGCGGCAAGGAATTGCCCGTGGTAGGTGGCTACACAGGCGACCAACGCTTTTTCATCGCCTATGCGCAGAGCTGGGCCAGCAAGGACCGCGAAGGCGCGCTGCGCCGTCAAGTGATCGGCAATGCCCATGCACCGGGCCAGTACCGCACATTGACCGTGCGCAACGTGGACGCATGGTACAAGGCCTTCGACGTAAAGCCGGGCGACGCACTCTACCTGCCGCCGGAAAAGCGCGTGAAACTCTGGTGAATTGAACCGTCGTCCCGGACCGGGTCCGGGACGACGCCTTTGGTTTCAGACCCCCTTGGGCCCGTGCTGACGGTGGATATTGCGAAACGAACGGCTCTTGAAGTGCCATTTTCCGTCCAGCTTGACGCAGGTATCCTCATAGACACCCCGGTCCCGCATGGTCACGCCGCCCTGATCGTAGACTTCTGAAGTATAGCTGCGCATCACCGCACTTTCCCCGTCCACCTCGATCGAGCCGGGCCATGCCTCGAACATGATGCCGGGATAGGCCTTCATCGCCTCCACCCACATGCCGACGATCGCTTCCCGGCCTTTGGTAGTGCCGATCTCGGGATAATCGGGCAGCGACCACTCGGCGTCCTGCGCCCAGGTCGCGCCCCAATCGCCCGCATCGCGGCGCGTCACCGCATCGGCATAAGTCTCAAGCAATTCGCGAATGGCGAGGCGGTCCTCGAACGGGCCGGTATAAGGCATCTTGGCATTCTCCCAATGTTTGACGGAGATGCTAGAGGCTGACAGGCCCGCTGAAACCTATGCCTTGTGGCAGGCGAAAATCAGTTCAGACCCCCACCGGCCGCTCGTCTGGCCCCGGCGCTGCATCCGGCACCGCAACCTCGATCATTCCGTTTTCGATACGCAGCGGGAACACGCGCAGGTCCGCA